>QCDK01000006.1 GCA_003278765.1 Prochlorococcus sp. AG-355-G23 | reverse complement strand
CCATCTGAAATACTTAATAGATATAATGATAGTGATATTAAATATATAATATTAAAACAATATATGGGAAGAAGTTACATAACTACTAAGCCAGGAGTTCATGAATCATTAGGCCTTAAAATGTATGTACAATGTACATCACCATTAAGAAGATATCTTGATTTAATTATACAAAGGCAAGTCTATAACAAAATTAATAATTACGAAGTTCTAAGTAAAGATTCAGTCTCTAAGATTATCGATTATTCAAAAAATAGACAATCAGAAAATAATAATATAGTTAAAAATGATAAATTTAAGTATTTATCATTATTTTTTAAGAATGAAAATAAACCTTTTTATAAAATAATATTTGTTAAGTGGATTAATCATAAAAAAAATATTGCTTTGGTTTATTTTCCAGATTATTCACTAGAAATACTTATTACTCTTTTTGTAACTATAGAAATATATACTAATAAAATATATAAAGTTAAATATACTATAAATGATAGTAATCTTTTAGAATTTATTTATTAATAAGAGAATAAATATAATAGGTTTTTATTAGTTTAAAAAATATCTGTTAATATTAATAAAAAAGCTTTATGACATTTGTCATTACTACACCTTTATACTATGTTAATGATAAACCTCATTTAGGAAGTGTATATACAACAATAATTTGTGACTCAATAGCTAGGTATAAAAGACTTGCAGGTGAAGATGTTATTTTCATCACTGGTGTTGATGAACATGGTTTAAAGATACAACGAACAGCTAGTGAAAAGGGAATTGAACCAAAATCACATTGTGATGAAATCTCAGAAGTCTTTAATAATAATTGGAAAGATTGGAATATATCTTTTGACAAATTTATAAGAACAAGCTCAAAAAATCATGAATTTGTTGTTAATGAATTTTATGAAAGAGTAAAAGCTTCAGATGATATCTATATGGGAGTTCAAAAAGGTTGGTATTGTGTCGGTTGTGAAGAATTTAAAGATAATCCAGAAAACTCATCAACATACAAGTGTCCAATACATCAAAAAAATCTAGAATGGAAAAATGAAGAGAATCTCTTTTTTAGGCTTTCAAAATATCAAAAAGAAATCGAGAAAATAATCAACGAACCTTCTTTTATAGAGCCAATAGAGAGAAAGAATGAAATTATAAATTTTGTTTCTAGAGGTTTAAAGGATTTTTCAATTTCAAGAACAAATGTTACATGGGGAATTCCAGTCCCTGATTACGATAACCATACCTTTTATGTGTGGTTTGATGCTTTACTTGGATATGTAAGTGCCATTAGTTCTGATGCGATAGAACATTCATTAGAAAAATCTATTAATGGAGGATGGCCAGCTGATGTTCATTTAATTGGTAAGGATATTCTGAGATTCCATGCGGTATATTGGCCTGCAATGCTCATTTCTGCCAAAATGAAAGTTCCTAAAAAGGTTTTTGGGCACGGGTTTCTTACAAGAGAGGGGCAAAAAATGGGTAAAAGCTTAGGAAATGTACTCGATCCTGATTTATTGCTTACAAAATATGGAAATGATCCTGTAAGGTGGTACCTCATTAAAGACATATCACTAGGAAATGATGGAGATTTTCAAGATAAAAGATTTGTTGACATCATCAATAATGACTTAGCTAATACAATTGGTAATTTACTAAATAGAACATCATCTATGTCTAGAAAATGGTTTGATAATAAAGTGCCAAATAATGATAAAATTTTAAGTGAAAATAAATTAGAGAATGTTGCCAAAATTGCAGTTGAAAACTATATCTATAATTTTGATAATTACAAATTAGATTTAGCAGCTAATGAAGTACTTAACCTAGCAATCAATACAAATTTGTATTTGAATGATAATCAGCCATGGCTACTAATAAAAGAAAAAGATAATCTACCTTTAGTTAAAGAAATTATTTATAACGTTTTAGAAAGTACCCGAATAATAGGATTATTATTACTACCTTTATTACCCGAATTATCTACAAAAATTAATGAACAGCTTGGTTCTATATACAGAGAGGAAATTCCTTGGAAAAAACAATTAATTTGGGGATTATTAGTAAACAACTCAAGTCTTCCTAAACCCACTCCAATCATAAAAAAACTTGAGTATGAGCAACAATTATAGATTTATAATTTTCTTTCCATTATTTATGCTTGGTTGCACCCCAAATGTAATTGATGAAAATATAGTTATACAAAAAATAGACAGTTTAGATATGACTATTTTCTCAAAAAGTGGAGATAAAATATATTCTATTACCAGTCCGAATTCAAGTTATGACAATATTAAATTAAAATTCGAATTAGAAAAACCTATTATTAATATTCTTAATGGGGAAGAAACTAAATATATTATTAGTTCACAAGAATCTACATTATCAGACAACAATAAACTCTTGAAATTGAAAGGGAATGTTAAATTAAAAATTTTAAAAAAGAATGAGGATATTTTAAATGCTGATAATTTTATTTGGAATATAGAAAATACTAACTATCTATTAGAGGGAAATGTAAGATTTGAAAATCAAAATATCATTTTAAATTCAGGAAAAGCGATATTGGGTTCAGATAACATAATTGAATTTTTCAATCCAGTAAAATATATAATTAAAGATGAAAATGATGAAAATAAATATGAAATAAACTCAGAAAATGCTTTCTATAATTTAAATACTGAATCTGTAAGTTTTGAAGCAAAAGATAAAAGAGTTAAATCAATAATATATTTTTAAATTTTATTTTTTGAAAAAATATTATTAATTTTTTTGGACCAATTATTAATCCATTTTTCATCAGACTTAGTAAAACACTTAGCACTCCAACCTCCAATCAATATAAAGGCCTTATTATTTATTGGTACAACTAAAATTGATGGAATTTCAGCACAAAAATTAAAAAATTCATCTTTTCCAGGATAAAATTTAGTGTTTGCCAGTGATATTAATTTCATATCTTTAATAGATCTAAGACAAGTTTCCCCAGGTTTAAAATCATTGCTTGAAGTGATACCCCTCCTCAATATATTAACGCCATCATTGTGGATTAAAATTGCTGCTGCTGCTGTAGAAGTTAATATGGCTTCAGAGCCCCATGCAAGTTCATCAATAACTTCATCCGGCATGTTTCTATCGAAGAGAAACTTATTTTCTCCTTTTAAAACAGCTTTCTCACCAGCTATGGGTTGGAATTGTTTAAATAAAAAACCTATCAAAATAATAATTAATGAAGCTATTGCAGCTAACACTTGTGCTCTTTCAAGCTCAGGAGTGATTGTTTCTATTGAAATAAAATTTGCTATCTGAAAAATAAAGAGTATTGCACCGACTGATATTAATGATTTTCCATTGAATCCCATATTTTAAATATGTTATTTCTAATTAAATTATGCAAATATTATATTGTTTAGTACATTTAAAATTTCTCAAAAATATGGTTTTTAATATATAATTAACCAAAACCTTTTAAAATGAAATTTAACATCAATAAATATATACTTTCCCTTATCTTTACTGGCTTTATTTTTTTTCTTATTCCTTCGAATACATACGCAAATGAAATTAGCAGCATAAACAAATATTTTGCTATTTCTCAACAGAAGAGTGTTATAAATTACGAAAAAAGTCAGCCCTCATCCATCGACAACCCTGTAGTTGATCCAAATTTTAACACTATGAGATCAAAAGATACTGAGAGTTCAACTGCTACTTATATAGTTGTAGGTTTGTTAATTGCTGCTACAATTATCCCTTTAGCAACATGGTGGTATTTCTCTAAATAATAGAGAATTTATGAATGCTAATGCATTAGGTATTAATGAAAATTCGTCTCATATAGTTTTTATTACAGGTGGGACCAAGAGTGGCAAGAGTGAATTCGCAGAGTATCTCGCAAAGAAGGTAAAAACGTTGTCATATGTTGCTTTATCTGAAAACAATTTGGATGATAAAGAATGGCAAGACAAAATTAATTTACATCGAAAAAGAAGGCCAAAATATTGGAAATTAATAGAAACTACAGATCTAATAAATACATTGAGGAAAGTACAAGGTCCATTATTAATAGATTCGATTGGCGGATTCGTTATGAAAAGTATTGGAAAGGAACAAAATGAATGGTCAACAAAAATGAATTCACTTATAAGTCTCTTAATTAGAAGAAAAAGCCTAACAATAATTGTTGGAGAACAAGTAGGTTGGAGTCTGGTCTCTGAATATAAAATTGGTAATACATATATTGAAAGAATCGGCGAACTTCAAAAGAGAATAACCAAAATAGCAAAAGATAATTGGCTGGCTATAAACGGCAGAGCAATCAAAATAGATGAAATAAGTATTGAAATACCTACTTAAAATTGGAAGTCGCTCTTTTTGAACCTAGAATCCCACAAAATACTGGTAATATTGCCAGATCCTGTGCTGCATTTAATATCCCCTTAAATCTTATAGAGCCCTTGGGTTTTAAGCTAGAAGATAAATATTTAAAAAGAGCAGGTTTAGACTATTGGCCTCTAGTTACTGTTAATCAGTATGAGAATTTTGAAAAATTTTTAGCGTCAAAATCAACAAAAAGAATACTCTCTTTTAGCAAAAAAAATGGATTATATTTGAATAATTTTAAATTCAAGCAAGATGATATTTTGCTATTTGGGAGAGAAGATTCAGGATTACCTGATTCCATTATTGATAAAAGCGACTTTTTAATATCAATATTTATGCCGAATATACAGATTGGGAACAATGATCAAAAAGGTGTTAGAAGTCTAAACCTTTCTGTAGCATGCGGAATTGCTATGTATGAGGCCCATAAACAAATAAATTTTCAAAATGGTAATTAAGTACAATCAATGCCTTACAATATTCCCATGTCTCGGTAGCTCAGCTGGTTAGAGCGGCGGATTCATAGCCCGCAGGTCGCGTGTTCAAGTCACGCTCGAGACATTTTCAATACTTTTCAATTGAATAATATAAGTAAAATTTTAATTTAATTAAACTATTAAAGACAATTATGTTTAATTCACTCGGCACAATCTTAGATCCAAAAAAATCTAAAGCAAAATATCCAGAAGCAAGAGTTATAGTTCTTGATGACAATTTTAATACTTTTCAGCATGTCGCAAATTGTCTTCTAACAATAATCCCAAGCATGAGTGAACAAAAGGCATGGGATCTAACCATTAAAGTAGATAAGACAGGATCTGCAGAGGTATGGAGAGGTAATCTTGAACAGGCAGAGTTATATCATGAGCAACTATTTAGCAAAGGATTATCAATGGCTCCAATTGAGAAAACATAAAATAAATAAGATTGACAGAAAATTTTTGGCTTATAAATTCGAATCGTTCAAGGGTTAAAAGGTTTTCAAAGAATAATCAAAATAAAGATAAATTTTTTGAATATATGTTTATTGACTCTGGAAGGATACTTGGTGTTTTAGGAAAAGAACCACCTCTTATGACAACCAGAGAAGAACTTAAAGTTGATAAAGCTAGAGATGAATGGAGAAAGTTAATCGCCCAAGGTTGGAGGAGAACCAAACCAGTTTGGGAAGACTATTAGTATCCAATATTGTTACTAGGATTAGTTACATAAATTATGAGATTTAAGACGTAGTTCGCGGGTAAATTTAATGGTTTTAAAAGTAACAAAACCATTCCTTGAGTCACATTAAATTCTTTATTTTTCATAAAAAAATAAAACTCTCATTTAATTATAAAAAGAATGTCAAATACAAACAAAAATACTGAAAAAAAGATATGGAGACATTTATTGATTAAGGATTGTCGAGATATCTAATACTTAAAATTTATTTTAAAAAATTATAGATTTAAGTTTACTTGTTATTTTTTTAAACAAAAAAATTCACGTTATGATTTAATAAAGCTTACTATTTAGTAATTCCTAAATACCAATGAAAAATCTCATCTCAAGCAAAAGATCAAGAGCTTTATTTGGTATTGGAATAGTTGCTATAAGTATTGGATTAATATCAAAAAAAGTAATTAGCTATCCAGCTGGAGGATGTATGAAAGGAACTCAAGAAATAACCTTTAATATCTAGCCATTAATCATCTTATATTTTCCTTAATACTTAAATCCAGTCAACTTTGATAACTCTTTTAGTGAGAGTACACCTAAAATTAGTTTTCCATTTATTTCCCATGTGGGAAACCCTTTAATTTTCTTATCAATGCATAATTGAGTTTGACTCTTTATGCCATCTCTTGCACATTCAACTACATTAAGTTCTTTATAAGCTTGCTTACCAAATAATTCACTTTGATTAAGGCAATTAGGACACCAATATGCTGAATATTTAACTACACCATTATCCCTAAGGTATTTTGCCAACTCGATTGATTCCCTTGTGCTTTCTGAAGTAACTATAAGTTCTCTCTGATTATTTAAGTGGGTGCTATTTACAACACTTGGAATAGTAAGCAAAACTAATAGTGGGATTAATATGCGTTTCATTTATTTACTACTTTTCCTCCATATTTTCTAACTATCTTATCAAGCAAAATTCGGATATCTTTATTTTTAAGTTTCTCTTTTTGCTGAAGATTTTCAAGAAGATCACATATTTGATCCTGTGTATCTTCATTTAATTCACTTACTGCCATCTATATTAAGAGTTTTGATAATTCAATCTTAAATCAAAAGTAAATTTACATACTTATTGTATTTATATTTTTTTATTGCTATTTTTTTAAAGCGGGCTAAGGTTCATATCTCCACGAGGATTTAGTCCGCTGAATTTTTAAAGATTCAAATTTTTTTTGATCCTTCATTAAGAAGTTGATTAGAAATATTCAAAAATTTTTATCTCTTCTAAATTTCTAAATTATATTGAAACGCATTCTCAAATAAACATTAATAGTGTGACACTATTATTCAATAATGTTTTTATTTCGCTTCATTACTTTCTTAAAATACTTAAACTCAATAAATTCATGCATCATTTTGATATCATCAGATAATAATTTTTTATTAACTGCATATTCGTCCAAATTAGGTGTAGATATATTTTTAGAAAATGTTTCGTGATCAAAAGAAAAGTTTATAAAATCACCTTTATCATTTTGATTTTGACCATACAATTCATTTAACACACCTCGAGACCTCAACGCTTCCTCAACCAATAAACCTGTGACTTTTGACTGACTAAACTCATTAGCTGTGCACAATTTTTCAATAATTTCATGCACTTCTTCACTTGGTAAAAAACCAATTCTTTTCCTCGGAGAGGGCATAATTAAATAAAAATTAGTGTCACACTTGCACATTATAAGTGTTGCACTATATTTGATTTAAGTCAACTAATTTTGCTATGCATATTTTATTATTTCCTGTGGGATTTATTCTTTGGTATCTAGCTTATGAAGCAAAACCTATCATTAATGATGAAGTAACACTTAATTGGGAAGAAAAAAATACAATTAAAAGAAATAAACTCTTAAATATAATCGACGAAAGCTTTTAAAATTTACAGTTAATAGATTTTGACCATTCCTTGTGCTTATTATCTAGATCTGAGATTAACTGTTTTTGATAAGTAAATTTGAGATGATTTTCGTTAAGTGATTTTTTTGTGATAATCATCTCTTTAGAGAAAAAATAAGGAGTGTTAGAACTACTTATTTTTTTTTGGACTTCCATATTAATGAATTCATCTATTTTTCTTATATGACTTAAAAGGTTATAGTCTCAATATTTTTATATTTTTTTTATATTTCCTTCATGTGTGTTTTTAGCATGTTTGTAAAAAATATTAGTTTATTAAATAATAAAGGCTATATTTAAACAAAATATATGTTTTATCATGAATCTAAAGGAGAGGGGGATTACTGTTGGAGATTTACTAATAATACTTATAATTATAATCACTTCTACAATATTAATTAAATCATTTAGCAAGGATAAGAAAACAACGTTTAATTATAGTAATCAAGAGCAAATTTCATATAAGAAAACAACTATCAAAAATTAATTTGAATAGCTTATATAAAAAATTACTCATAAAACTCTTAATTAATTCAATTATCTATTAAGTATCTCTTATGTAAATTTCATGAATTAATAGTTATCAAACAATGAATTTATATATTTAAAATATTTTGATGAAATGATTTAGAACTTTCCCATTTAAAGTTATCTTTTAAATCATTGATATCATTTGATATTGAAACTAAATTCACCATTTGAAGAATTTGACTTTTATTTAACCTATTAATAACAATAAGTTTATTAAGCATTTCTAAAACAGTTTTATCATTAATATTCATTGTTTGTATAAAAAACTATGATCCTAAAATACAAATACTTTATCTTACAATTTTAAACTTCATTATATGTTTTGATAGTAGATTTAAAAAATAGTTATAAAATAATCAAAAATAAACCTTTTACTTATAAAAAAATATCTAAAGCTCACTTTCTTATAAATTCGTTTATTGTAAAATGAAAAAAATGAAAAAAAACTCTAAGAAAGAATACCTTAATAGAGATGAAGTTAATGAAATGATTGAATCAGCCTTAAGAAGACATAATAGAAGATCTACAATAATATCAAGCGTACTTGGCTGGATTCTTATAGGAGGTTATTCATTTGGACTTTTTCAAGCAGTTCAAAATGTCTAATTAATCTTTTCTTTAAAGTAGAACTTGCTAGATGATAAATTAATATAGTACTAAGTATTTATTATGAGGGAATATATTGAGGTTAATCTTACAGAAATAAGAAAATATTTAAAAAAAAGAAAACAGTATACATCAAAATTAAATAATGCTTCGATAATGGAAGAATTCAAAGAATGGAGCAAAGATCCATTACCAGAGACAGAATCAATTTGGACTTTACCTGACTTAACGAGAAATGAAAGGCTAAAAAATTTTTGTCGCTCAATTAAGAAGGAAATAATATAGGTTTTTAACTACCTAGTTGTATATGATTTACCTTTAAGTAAAAATAACCTGCAAATCCAACTATATTCAAAATTACTACGAAAATCCAAGCTCCGATTGGCTGATTAGAATCAAATTTTTTTATTTTAACTTTTTCCTTTAATCTTTCAATATATTTAGCCATAATTAAAAATATTAAAAAGAATATTTCTAATTATAATGAGTTAAATTTTAAGGAATCTTAAATAAAATAGAATTTCTTTTAATTTGAATTTTTATTGTAAAGCCTGTTAATGGGATATTTAACTAACTCCTTTTTAAGATTTTTTAAAAGTTTGTTGTGATTCAAAATTGTAAATTTCTTTGTAAAGGAATGGTGCCATTTCATTGAATTAAAAAAAAACTTGCTAATTCATTATTAATAAAATTATAATATCTAGTACGGTCAATCAGACCATACATAATTTAATTAAGGACAAATTTTTTCATGAGCTTAAGAGTTGGCCAAGAAGCACCAGACTTTAGTGCTACAGCAGTATATGATCAAGAGTTTAAGGAGATTACTCTTTCAGGTCTAAGAGGTAAATGGGTTGTTCTATTCTTTTACCCACTAGATTTTACATTTGTATGTCCAACTGAAATCACTGCATTTAGTGATAGATACCAGGATTTCTCAGCTCTTAATACTGAAATACTTGGGGTATCAGTTGATAGCAAACACTGTCATTTGGCTTGGATACAAACCCCAAGAAATGAAGGCGGTATAGGTGATATTAACTACCCGTTAGTTTCTGACTTAAAAAGAGAAATTTGTCAGGCTTACAATGTTCTTAATGATGATGGAGAGGCTGATAGAGGTTTATTTCTTATCAATCCCGAAGGAGTAGTTATGCATACGACTGTTAACAAGGCTCCTGTAGGTAGAAATGTTGATGAAACGCTAAGGATTCTTCAAGGTTATCAATACGTTGCGGCAAACCCCGATGAAGTATGTCCAGCAAACTGGACCCCCGGTGAGAAAACAATGTTAGAGGACCCCAAAGGTAGTAAGGAATATTTTTCTGCGCTATAGAAGGATTAGAAATATTAAGTAAGTATTGAGTAGTAAATAATTATAAAAAAATAAAAAATAAAAATATTCAAAAAGGAGATAACATCTCCTCTTTGGGGTTTGGGCACGATCCAATCGCTTAAATTAGTTCTATATGATATGAAGGACCACGTATAAAAAGAAATTTCTATGGCTACTAGAATAAAAAGATTAATTAAATTTAAGTCACTTAAACCAAAATATCTATAAATATGAAACTGCTCATCAACGCCAATATTATTAATTTGAAGATGCCAAAGATAGATAGAAATCAAAATAAAATTTGCCAATATTATTTTTTTTAACAGAAACCTAGAGTTCTTAAAAATTAATAAGATAGAAATTAAAAATATGAAAAAAATTAACTGTGGAATATCCGGTTTTGGTACTTTAATTCCTTCAAGAAATAAATTAAATATAAGATCAAAATTTATATAAATATAATCAGCTATTAAGTAAGAGAGAAATATTAAATTTACTGCTACTAAGAATAATAAACTTTTTCCTTTAATTATTTTAATACTATGGTTTTTATCCTTAGTAAAATTATAGTATGTATAGTTTTTTAAAGAATTTAAACACACCAAAGATGGACATATTGCACCGCTCAAATAGTAAAGGATTGAATAAAAGGAAATATCATTAATATTGAGTAAATACAAATTAAACCATTGTTTTTGTACAAATGGAAGAATAAGTATAAATGAAAGTGGAACTAATAACTTCGTTGTATTGTTTTTAATTATCAAGAAAAATATTTTTTCTAATTTAAAACAATTAAATCAAACTTTCAACAATTTAGAAGTTGTTAATTTAAAAACTTTTTTATCTATAGTTTCTTGATTTAAAAGTATATCAACTAATTTATCTAGCAAGATTCTATTTTTTTTCAATATTTTTATTGAATTATTTAATGAAATTTTGGAAATATTTATGATTTCATTATCTATTCTAGAACTGGTATTTTCTGCTATTAGGGGCTTTCTTCTAAATAATCCATCTCCTAAATACATCTCATTATTATCAGAATCCATTGAAATTGGACCAATAATTGAAAACCCGTATTTTGTAACCATTTCCCTTACGATATTTGTCGCATATAAGATATTGTTTGAGGAGCATTGTGTAATTTCACCTTCACCAAAAACTATAGTTTCTGCTGCTCTTCCAGCTAGAGCAATTTCAATTTTTGAAAATAATAATTTTTTTGAAATCAATCCACTAGAAATTACATCTTCGTCAGGGCATATTTTTGTATATCCTCCTATAGATCCAGATCTAGGTAAGATCGTAATTTTATCGACTGAGTCAATTCCATTTCTCACAGCAGATACAATCGCTCTACCTACCTCGTTATAAGCAATAATTTTTTTCATATTTGGAGAAGTTATTAATGAACTTCTCAGGCCGATGGTAATTTTATCAAGAGCATTTTCTATATGAAGATCACTGATTAGTTTAGATTCATCTCTAGCACAGTGAATAGCACTCTCGTTCATCAAATTTGCAAGATCTGCTCCCGAAAATCCAACTGTTCTAGAAGCCCAATAGCCTAAATCAACTTCGCTTGAAAGTGGTTTGGAAAGGGAGTGAACGGAGAGAATTTTTTTTCTTCCATCTAAATCTGGAAGCATCACTTCAATTTTCCTATCAAATCTACCTGGTCTTAATAATGCTGCATCCAAAATATCTGGTCTATTTGTTGCAGCTAAAACAATAATCCCAGAATTATCAGCAAAACCATCTAATTCAGTTAGAAGCTGATTAAGGGTTTGTTCTCTTTCATCATTACCACCTCCGATCCCAGAGCCTCTTTGCCTGCCAATGGAATCAATTTCATCAATGAAAATTATACAAGGAGATTTTTCCTTAGCCTTAGAGAATAGATCACGAACTCGGCTTGCTCCAACACCAACAAAAAGTTCTACAAACTCTGATGCCGATATTGAGAGGAAAGGCACTCCTGATTCACCAGCAATTGCTTTAGCTAATAATGTTTTACCTGTTCCTGGTGGGCCTATTAGAAGAACTCCCTTAGGAACTTTTGCTCCAAGATTTTCAAATTTCTTCGGTTCTTTTAAAAATGTTATTACCTCTTTTAATTCCTCAGCGGCTTCAGGGACGCCAGCTACATCATCGAATCTCGTTTCTACATCATCGATAGTTACAAATTTAGCTTGATTTTTAGTAAAACCAAAAGCTCTGGAAGCCAATTTTGATGTACTCCTCAAGATTAAGACTATAGCTAATATGAAAATCAGGAAAAGACTTATTGAAGCAAATGAATTAGCAGCTGAGGCTTCTTTTCTACTATTGTTGATAGTTAGATCTACTTTATTTTCAGTAGCCTTTTCAAGGATTAATTGATCGTTGTAAAGGATGGGTATTTTAAATTTATCGCCATTTTTATACAGAACATCAATTTCTCTCTGCCTAGGGTAGAAAAATATTGATTCTATTTTCCCCGTCTCAATATCTTCTAGAAGATCCGAATAACTTGATTTAGAATCTGAATATGAGAATTTTGATCTAAACACTAGTCTTTATAAGTGATTAATAAAGCATATATGCTTATTTAAAAAATTGTCGTATATAAACAAAATATAATCAAAAGTTTTGGAGATAACCAGTTAAAGGTTATATTATTATATGGCAATAAAGAAACAGAATGGCTGTACCAAAGAAGAAAAAGTCCAAGAGCAAAAGGAACCAAAGACATGCTGTTTGGAAAGGGAAAGCAGCGATAGCGGCTCAAAAAGCTATATCTTTAGGTAAATCAGTTTTAACTGGGAAAGCTCAAGGTTTTGTTTATCCTATTGAAGAAGAAGAAGAAGAATAGCTTTTAAGACCCTAATTTAAATGCTTCAAGTATAACGGCATAAATCGCCCCAATTCTTATTTTATCAACTACAGTCCATAAATAATAAAACTTTGAACTTGGGGTAGGTTTAATTCTTATAATGGTTTCAATAAAAATAATAATTATTGGGACCATTATCAACTCATTTTTACCTTCAGATATAAATTTTGTAATAAAATTTGCGAACAAAAAATAACCTATCAAAACAGAAATTAGACCAATAGATTTTGTTTTCCAAGTATCACTCAGAAAACCAAAAAATAAATTATTTAACTGGTAGGTAATTCTTGAAAAATTAGTTTTTTGCATTACTAAAAGACACTAAATAATCACTTAGAAAGTTATAGTCAACATATGGTTTTTTTAGTTTAGGGCCTTTAATTACATTTGCCACATTATTCTCATCACCAAGACTGTCTAAAATACAATCTAATTTAATATTTTCCTCAAGAACAACTGGGATATTTGAAGGTACAAATATTGTAGGCAAGTTTGCTGCCAAGGAAGATTTCAATCCTGGATTGGAGTCCTCAAAAACAATTGAGTTGTTTTTGTTTATACCACTTAATTGGATTGCCTTTAAATATGGTAATGGATTTGGTTTCTTTAATTCAACATCTTCACTTGAAATAATGAATTCAAAAGGGTTGAAGCCATTAAAAAGATATTCAACAAGTAGATTGGCTTGAATTCTTGAACTTGAAGTAACAATAAATTGTCTTACTTTTTTTCTATTTAATTCATTTATTAATCGAAAAACACCAGTTTTTAAACTAACGCAATTTTTTTTTATAATTTCTAAATATTGAAACTGCTTTGTTTCATGAATTTTAAGAATTAAATCTTCTGAGAAATCATCATTATTAGATTTAGCGTAATAAGCAATTCTATTTTTGCCCCCATTTATCTTTAGAAGTTTTATATATTTATTAGTGTCCCAATTCCAATTTATACCAAGCTCATTGAAAGCATTATTAAAAGCAGGTAAATGGGCCTCTAATTCAGTATTTGCGATGGTACCATCTAAATCCCAATAAACACCCTCCAGATACGTCACCAAAAAGAATTTCTTTTATTTACGGTAAAATACAAGAGCAATTATTGCTGGTCCTGCTAACGCAACTACAGCTAAAGGAATAAGTGTTGCCATGATTAATGAATATGTTTTGTGATACTATTTTTACAAATAAATGACGAAACTGTACTGATACGTTACAAGATTGAATTAAATTATGAAATCATGGACATGTATAGAAAATTGTGGAGCTTGTTGTAAATTCGACTTGAACGAAAGAAGCGATTTGGCTAACAAACTTAACAATGAAGATATAGCTTTGATAAATTCTATGACAGCTAAAGACGGTTGGTGTAAAAACTTGGACAGAGAAAATAAAAAATGCTTAATTTATGAAACCAGGCCACATTTTTGCCGGGTAAGTGAATTTTCAACTTCATTTAAAGAATATTTGAAATCTGGTGATAAATTTTTAATAGATTGCTGCAAACAACATATTTCATCAAATTATGGATACCAAAGTAAGGAGATGAAAACTTTTAGAATTGCTGTTTCAGGAAAATGAATAGTAAATTAGAAAAAAAAGAAAACAATTTAGAAAAAAGTTTTTTTTCAATATTTATAACGACTTTTACCACAATTTTTATTGCTGAACTTGGCGATAAAACGCAGATAGCCACATTAATGCTTTCTGCCGAATCGGGCAGGCCAATAATTGTTTTTCTTGGAAGTTCTCTAGCATTAATAAGTTCTAGCATAGTGGGAGTTCTTATTGGTAAATGGGTATCAAAAAAAATCTCTCCTAGCAAATTTGCTTTATTTACTGGTGCACTAATGATATTGATTAGTATATTTTTAGCTTATGAAACATTCAAAAATTATTTATAAATGGTTTTAAGTTTATTACTATCAACATTTCTTACCGTTTTCATAGCTGAATTAGGTGACAAAACTCAACTAGCTACTTTAACAATAAGTGGTACTTCAAATAAACCATTAGCAGTTTTTCTAGGATCTTCTTCAGCACTTGTTTTTGCAAGTTTACTTGGAGCTTTAACAGGCGGTTCTATTTCAAGTTTTTTACCCGAAGTAGTTCTTAAGTCAATAGCTTCCATTACATTTTTTATCATTGGTATAAGGCTTTTCATCAACTCTTTCACCATCGAAAAAGTAGAAAAAGAAGAAGAAGAAAATAATTAATTTTAAGCTTGGATAATAAGGTGTAATAATAAAGTGTATACCCCTAAATTAATTTATAATTTCATTTAGATTATGTTCACATCATCTTCAATAATTGATAATCTTAATCAGTCAGAAGGGTTAGAATATAAAAAATTATGCAGATTATTAAAAATAACAAAGAAATCTGATAAGAATAAATTAGATATTGCTTTAACAGCTCTAGAAAAACTTGAAATAATTAATAAAAATGAAAAAGATGAATATACCTGCATAAAGGATAATGATCATCTTGTCGCCAAAATAAGATGCAGTAGCAAAGGCTATTGCTTTGCTGTAAGAGGAAAAGATAAAGAAGATATCTACATTAAAGAAAATCTACTTAACTATGCATGGAATGGAGATAAGGTTTTAGTAAGGATATTAAAAGAGGGTTATAGAAGAAGATCACCTGAAGGAATAGTTGATTGTATTCTTGAAAGATCAAATCAAATACTTCTTTCTAAAGTTGAAATAATAAATAATGATGTATATGCAATCCCAATAGACGATAGGATCCTTTCAAAAATTAAACTTCCAAAAGAGAATAAAAAATACACCTTCAATCCAGACAATAAGAATATAGTAAAAGTTGAAATTGATAGATTTCCCATAGGTCAAGAAGAAGGAGTAGGTCATGTGATTCAAGAACTAAAACTAAACAATAATGAGGAATATGATACAGACTTTGTTTTATCTAAAAGCAATATCGTTAAATCACTCGATTTAAATCACATTGAATCAAAAAAAATAGAACAAAGGGAGAGGATAGACCTTACAGATAAAAACTCTTATTTAATCAAAAGTTGGAATTCTAATAATTCTCCAATTCTCCCAATGATTCAAATAGAGCACGGAAAAAATAAAAATACTAAATTATGGATACATACAAATAATCTTGCAGAAAGAGTAGACCTCAATAGTAAAAAATCTTTAGAAATATTATTCAAAGGCTTTGAATCATTACCCTTATTAAATAATTGGCAAAACTACCTAAGTGAAGCCATAAGAAATGATTCTGAATTTAAATTTGGTGAAAAGAATGAAGCAATAAGCCTCTGTGTGAATTTAAATAGTGATAATGAAATAATTGATTGGTCATTTCATCTTACTTTAGTAAAATGCACTCTAATTGTTGGAAATGATCATACTGACGCGCTTCTATCGAGAAAAAGTAAATCTAGAATAACTTCTCGGGTATTAAAACCCATAAAGGATTATGTCGACGATTTAGATAAGATACTTGAAATTTCATGTTCATTTAGAGAAAAACATATTTTGGAGGGTAAGGTTGAAATTCCTGCGCCACTTAATAAGATTGAAGCACTAGAAGAATTTTTTATTCACAATCCAGCTGAATATTCAAAAGGTTATTTTGAATCATTAAATAAAGAAGATTGCCAAACATACCTTTCACCAATATTGTATGAAGCTAATTTAATATGGTTCAAACATTCAAATCAATTTGGCTTAAAAAGTGCAGGATACATCTCAAATGGAAAAGATGACGTTAATGCTAATGAAATTATCAAATATTCAGAATTTGTTGATAATGAGGTAGAGCTTAATGAAGATGGCAATTTAACATTTAGTCAAGTAATTAAATTATGTGGCGACGATAATAAAAAAAGAATCTTACATAAACTTCTAATAAATCAATTTAGGGAAAATGAAATAAGGTTGATATCTAAAGATCCTGATAATGATGAATCTGAAAAATTATTTATTTCTCCATGGACAATTCCTGGATTTGACTTCACAAATCTTATAAATCAGTACTGTATTTTTAACATGATAATAAATGGTAAGAAATCAAAGAAACATAATATAAATGAATTCAATATATCGCAAATTAATTCATTAGGATTAGTAAATTGGGATATATTTAATTCATCTATTTCAAAAAATCTCGAAGTATTATTTAACAAGTTTGTGATAGATAAACTTAATGAATTCAAGTACAAAGTTAAACAATATAAATCTAATATGATAAATATAAAAAAAGTAAGAAAAGCAGAAAAATTACTAGGTAATATCTATAGTGGGTATATATTATCTGTGCAAACATATGGTTTCTTTGTTGAGATATCAGAACTAAATGTTGAGGGTTTAGTACACGTCAGTACTCTTAATAATGATTGGTATGAATACAGGTCAAGGCAGAATTTATTGATTGGAAGAAAATCTAAAAAATCATACAAAGTTGGAGATGCAATAGAAGTAAAAATAATAAAAGTGGATATTCTTAAATATCAAATAGATTTAGAATTAACGGAATAAATTTTCACAAAATATATTATGGAAATATTAACCCAAAAACTTTAAGATAACTTTTTATAATTATGTTTAAGAAAAAGTATTTTTTTTTAACTCTTTTTTTAATAATTATTTTTCAAATTTTATTATATACAAATAATAATCAGAAGACTTCATTTAGATACTTTAAATGGACTCTTCAAGAAGTAAGTATAGGTAAGTTGATAAGTATTTCTTTTTTTTCTGGTTTATTTGTAAGCACTTTATTGAATACAACAATTGCTAGTACTAGTTTCAGAAAAAAAACTTTCGAAAATGTGGAAGATGATTTTGTATCTAATAATAATGAGGAAGAAATGAAACCAAACGTTGAGATGCCTCCACAAAGGGATATTAGAGAAACTCAACCAACGATTTCTGTTAATTACAGAGTAATTAAAAATATGAATGATAATAATTTTAAAAAAGATCAAAGTTATTCAAATCAGGATATTAAAGATGACTGGGATAGTGCTGATAATGATTGGTAGAAAAAATAATTAAAAAATGTTTTTTTAATTTATAATGGAATAAATAGTTTTTTTTATGGAAGAAAATTTAGACAAAAATAATGAAGCTAATAAAGAAATATCTGACAACACTACTAAATCAAACTCTGAGGAAATAAAAGAACCTAAATCACAAAAAGTTATCAACATGGATATAAATAATGGTGATTCTGCTACTAAAGTTGTTATGCAAAATGAAATTAATACTCCCGAAAAACCCATAACAAAACCAAAAAAAGAACTCCCAGTAGAGAAAAAGCCTTTCCAAGAATTTATTAACATGCACCTAATTCCTTCACTTACTGAGGAAATTAACCAAAGAGGATTAGAAATAAACAATATTAACCTCACTAACACAAATAGACCTATCGCTGGAGATAAATGTTGGGTAATAAATTGTGAAATTAAAGATACATGTAACTTCTGGTTATCCTTTGAGAAGGATGACATTAGTTCATTAAAAAGTATTTCTTTATCAAAACCTAATCAACAACCCAGTATTATTGAATCCTTTCTTATTGACGAAAAAAGAATTACCCTAAAATTAATAATTTCAAGAGTACTTCAAAGATTGAATGGGCAAAAGTTAATAGGAGTTAATTAGAAAAACAATAACACCAAGTTAACTTTTCCCTCGAAAATACAAATCATAGTAAATAATAGTATTAATAAACCGAATAAAAATGGCTCAATCAACTGTTGAATCAAAAAATAAAAAAGATATTAATAATGGAAAGATACCAGCAAAAGAAACAATTTTGTCCCCGAGATTCTATACAACAGACTTTGAGGCTATGGAAAATATGGATTTATCAATAAACGAAGAGGAATTGGAAGCTATTTGTGAGGAATTTAGGAAAGATTACAATAGACATCATTTTGTAAGAAATAGTGAATTTGAAGGCGCTGCAGAAAAATTAGATCCTGAGACAAGAGAGCTTTTTGTTGATTTTCTCGAGGGAAGTTGTACATCAGAATTTTCAGGTTTTTTACTTTACAAGGAACTTAGTAAGAGAATTAAAGTCAAAAACCCCCTACTTGCTGAATGTTTTGCTCATATGGCCAGAGATGAAGCAAGGCATGCAGGTTTTTTAAATAAATCAATGAGTGACTTTGGACTTCAGTTAGATTTAGGTTTTTTAACAGCCAATAAAGATTACACTTATTTCCCTCCAAGAAGTATTTTTTACGCTACTTATTTATCCGAAAAAATAGGTTATTGGAGATACATAGCAATTTATAGGCATCTCGAAAAGAACCCTGATAGCAAAATTTTTCCACTTTTTAATTACTTTGAAAATTGGTGTCAAGATGAAAATAGACATGGGGATTTCTTTGACGCATTAATGAAAGCACAGCCACGCACTGTTAAATCATTAAGTCAAAAAATTACCATTGGCGGCTCTACTTTTACACACCCATTATTCGACTACTTCCATAGGTTTAGATATTTCTTGAATAATCTTCCATTAACATCCAAGTTATGGTCAAGGTTCTTTCTATTAGCTGTATTTGCAACTATGTATGCAAGGGATTTGGGAATTAAAAAAGATTTCTACAGTTCTTTAGGATTAGATGCCAGAGATTACGACCAGTTTGTTATTAATAAAACCAATGAAACTGCAGCTAGAGTTTTCCCTGTAGTAATGGACGTTTATGATAAATCTTTTTATGGAAGATTAGATAAAATAGTAGAGAATAATAAGATTCTTTTTGATATTGCAAACAGTGATGGGAATAAAGTATCTAAAACATTTAAAAAATTACCTAAATATTTATCAAACGGTTACCAGTTATTAAGACTATACTTATTAAAACCTCTTGATAGCAAAGATTTCCAACCTTCGATTAGATAATCTTTAATACAGAGAAGATTTATAGACTCATATGCTTTCGTCACAAATCAAATCAAATGAAATCGTTTTTGGTAGTTGCAATAAAGATTTATTAGAAGAAATCATTTTCTACGCAATTGGACTTGGTGCTGATTTTGTAGAAATATTTATAGAGAATACTGACAACTCAAGCGTGTTAGCAGAAGAAGATTTTATTACAAGTGTAAGTCCATCATTTGGAAGGGGTGCTGGCATTAGAATCTTCAAGGGAAAAAAGGATGGATTTGTAAGTACAAATGATTTAACAAAGCATGGCTTGATGAGATCGGTATCTCAGGCTATTGAGATGTTAGACATAACAGACAACAAAAGAGAACTATTTAACGGTTTAAATAAACATAGGGACTATAGTTTATCCAAGAAAAAATGGATTAATGAAGTCCCATCTATTCATGAGATAAGTGAAAAACTACTAGTTAGCACAAAGTCTTTAAAAAAAAATAATAAAATAATAACTAGGAAAGGAAGTTACTCAAGAAATCTTCAAGAAGTAATTATAGCCTCCAGTGACGGAACCTATGTCTCAGATATTAGATTGCATCAAACAGTTGGTCTCAACGTAATTGCAAGTGATGCCCAATATAGATCTAGTGGAAGTAGAAGATTTGGATCGTCAGGAATGCCTAATGAATTTAGATTATGGGATCACGAAAAAGCAGCTAATGATGTGTTTGAAAGTTCAATGAACATGTTGTATGCAGATTATGTTGATGCAGGACAAATGCCTGTTGTATTAGCTAATAAATTTGGTGGCGTTATATTCCATGAAGCCTGTGGTCATTTACTTGAAACTACTCAAATAGAGAGAGGAACAACACCATTTGAGAATAAATTGAATGAAAAAATTGCACATGAATCTGTAACAGCAATAGATGAAGGGATATCAGAAGGATCCTTCGGTTCATTATCAGTAGATGATGAAGGTATGGAACCCGAAAAATCAGTTCTTATAAAAGATGGAATTTTAAAAAAATTCATATCCGACAGGGCAGGTGAATTAAGAACTGGCCATAAAAGAACAGGAAGTGGGAGAAGACAAAATTATTCTTTTGCTGCAGCTTCAAGAATGAGAAATACTTATATAGCTAAAGGTGAGTACTCTAAAGAGGATTTAATCAATAGTATTAGTGAAGGTCTTTACTGCAAATCAATGGGTGGTGGCAGTGTAGGTGCTACAGGACAATTTAATTTTGCGGTTGAAGAGGGATATCTTATTAAAAATGGGAAATTAACTAGTCCAGTAAAGGGAGCAACATTAATCGGTGAAGCTAAAGAAGTTATGCCGAAAATATCAATGTGCGGAAATGATCTAGAATTGGCTCCAGGATTCTGTGGATCCATTAGTGGAAGTGTCAACGTAACTGTTGGACAACCTCATATTAAGGTTGATTCAATCACTGTTGGCGGAAGATAAGATATGAATTCAAGAGAAATCACAACTCAAATCTCCAAAGCTGCAGATTTCCTAAATCTTAAAAAATGGGATTATGGAGCAAGTTTTTCTAATGATTATTCTGTACAAGTTGATAAAGGAGAGGCTAAACAACTTAAGGCATCACAAAAACAAATTTTAACTATAAGAGTTTGGAATCAATCTAATCTAGTTGGTATTACTACAACAAGTGACATTAGTGAATCTGGTATTAAAAAGGCTCTTAAGCAAGCAAATATAGCTTCTGATTTCGGCAATAAGAATGAATCTACAGAATTTTCACCACTAGCGAAGGATCCTATTAAAGTTAAAGAAGTTAAAAAAAGAAATCCTGTTGGAATAAAAAAATTACTTACAGTTTTAAGAGAAGCGGAAGTAAAACTATTAGAAAGTCATGAATCCATAAAATCTGTTCCATATAATGGTTTATCTGAGAGTTTCTTTGAGAGAGTTTATGCAAATAGTGAGGGTGCCTTTCGAAGTTATTCCAAAAGTCAAGCAGCACTATATTTATATGCAAGAGCAGAAGAGAAAAATAAGAAGCCTCGTAGTTCAGGTTCCGTAAAACTTGGATATGGAGCTGATGATATAGATATAGAGTCGTGTATTAAAGAGGCTTCAAATAAAACAATTTCTCATTTAAATTATTCATCTATTAAAACTGATAAATATTTAATATGTTTTTCCCCAGAGTCTTTTTTAACTATCATTAACGCCTTTAGCTCAATGTTCAATGCTAGAAGCATAATAGATGGAGTGAGCTTATCTAATAAAAATTCAATTGGAGAGAAACTATCTACAGAAGCACTTAATATTTATGATGATGGCCTTCACGAAAAGAATATTTCTTCAACACCATTTGATGGAGAGGGAACCCCAACCAAAAGACTATGTCTAATTAACAGAGGGAGAATTGAAAATTTTATACATTCTGAATCAACTGCAAGAATATTTAAAACGACTCCCACTGGCCACGCTGGACTAGGATCAAAAGTCTCAGTATCTCCTGATTGGATCATAGTTGAAAAATCAGATGAAAACTTTGATTTAAAAACATCACTAGATCACTCTACTTATGAGGGAGAATTTGTTTATATAGAAGAGTTAAATGCAATCCATGCAGGTGTCAGAGCAAGTCAAGGTTCATTTTCTCTTCCATTTGATGGATGGCTCTACAAAAACGGAAAAAAAATCTCAATAGAATCTGCCACCGTAGCAGGGGATATCAAATATCTTTTGAAAAATATAGTAAATATCGAATCAAGCCAGGAGGTAACAACAAGTGGAATTTCTCCACATATATGGGTAGATGAATTATCAATAACTGGTGACGCGTGAGAATTATATTCTGGGGAACACCTGAGTATTCAATTCCTAGTCTTGATATTTTTATTAAATCTAAGCACGAGGTAATTGCAGTAGTTAGCCAACCGGATAAGAAGAGATCTAGAGGAAATAAATTAATAGCCTCACCTGTAAAAAGCATTGCTGAGAAAGAATCTATAAAAATTTATACTCCAGAAAAAATCAGGGACAATATAGATTTTATAAATGAACTTAAATCACTTTCTTGTGATTTATTTATTGTTATAGCTTACGGGAAAATTTTACCCAAAGAGATATTGGAAATCCCAAAATTTGGTTGTTGGAACGCACATGCTTCATTACTGCCAAGATGGCGTGGTGCCGCCCCAATTCAATGGTCCCTAATAAGAGGCGATGAATTTACTGGCGTAGGAATTATGAAAATGAACGAGGGACTAGATACTGGCGACATATTGTTGGAAGAAAAAATTAAAATTAATAATAACGATAATTTAAATACTTTATCGGAAAAACTTAGTATTTTATCGGCAAAATTATTTTTAAATGCTACATCTATAATCGAAGAAAATATTAATAAAAATACTAATCCTCAATTAATAAATCAAAATAACCTTGGAAGAGAAATTACTTACGCAAGAATGATTGAAAAATCAGACTTTAAACTTGATTGGGATAATGAGGCAATTAAAATTTCTCAAAAAATAAAAGGATTATACCCACGAACAAATACAAATTTTAGAGGTAAGAACCTTAAAATACTTAAAATCAAAGTTTTGACTAGTGATGTAATTAAAAATGAAAAACACCTTTTCATGAGCAATTATTCAAGACCAGGTATTATTCTTGCTGTAATAGAAAATGAAGGAATTATAATTTCAACTAAAACTGATCCGATTATTTTGTTAGAAGCAAAACTTGAAGGCAAAAACATTTCTAGCAAAAAGCAATTGATTCAACAGTTAAAGCCATCAGCAGGTGAATATCTCTCAGATTAAATTTTAGATTCTTTTTTAGAGAACCCCCAAATGAAAGCAAAAAGAATCAAAAAATAAAAATAATAGTCTGGAAGAATAGATTCTTTAATTAACGTATTTAGTAAAAGTTTAATCCCAACTATTAAAATTGCTACGTAACCGGCTGTTTCTAATCTAGAAAATATATCCAGAAGTTTTAGAAAAATCCCCGATGTAAATCTTAGGGCTAATACTCCAATCACTGCTCCAAATATAATTAATATGTATTGATCACTTATAGCTACTGCAGTAGTGATACTGTCTATGGAAAAAGCAAAATCAGTAATTGAAAGAAGCGCTACAACCCTTAAAAACCTAAAATTATTTTTATTATTTTCTGTACCATTTTCAGTTTTTTCTATAGCTGAATTTAAAAAAACATTAGAGAAGAATAAATAAATTAAATAAAAACCAGCAAAAACTCTAATAAGAATAAACTTTAGAAGAACATTAGATAATATGATTAGAATAATTCTAAATAATAAAGATATTGTTATGCCAATATTTAAGGCTCTTGACCTTAATTCTGAACTATCGAGGGATTTAGTAAGAGAAGCTAGTGCTACAGCATTGTCTGCAGATAATAATAATTCTAGAGCAATTAATATTGGTAAAAGTGTAAAGATTTCGTACCAACTGTCTACCTGATCTAGTGTGGGTATAAAAGAATTTATTGCGGCGGAATCCATCAAATATTATTCACAATCAGTATAAAATCTAATATAATGTATCGGATATTTGTAATCAAGATTGATTGTTATAAATGAGTTTAAATACTTTAGTTGATTATATTTCGAACTCACAAATTACTTCTGAATTAATAAAAAGAATTTCAAAAAATAATGAATTAAATATTGTTGGTTCAAGTAGATATGCAAAATCAATAATATTAGATAGCATCGCAAAAAAAGAGGAAAAAAATATATTATTAATTTGTCCTAATGTAGAAATTGCCTACAAATGGATTGGTTATTTTGAAAGTATAAATGATAAAGCAGTTTTATATTATCCTCCAACAGAACATCTACCATACTCATCAATTAATAAATCCAAAGAGATTGAATTTAGTCAGCTTACTGTTTTATCCAAATTAATAAAAAAAGAGAAAAATGAACTTAATATTGTTATATCAACTGAGAGATCACTACAACCTCATCTAATAAATAAAAACCTATTAATTGAAAACAAATTAGATTTGCAAAAAGGAGTACAAATAGAGATTCAAGAATTAGCAAATAAACTTACTTTGTTGGGCTACATAAAGGATAATGTAACTTCAACTGAAGGATTCTGGAGTAGGCGAGGGGAAATAATAGATATTTATCCTGTAAATAATGAGTTTCCTATAAGATTAGAATTTTTTGATAATGTCATTGAGAAAATAAGAGAATATGATCCCCATACACAGAAAACATTAGAAAGTATAAATAATATTGAAATAATACAGGCTGGATTTGATTTGCTAATAAAAGATAAGTTAAATAATTTATCCAAGAACAATCTTTTTAATTCAGAAGATATAAATAAAAATAATCTTGATCGTTATTTAGGAATAATTGAAGAAGAACCCTCAAACATAATAGATTTTATAAATAGGGAAACAATTCTTGTAATTGATGAATTAGAAGATTGTAAAAAATTTGCAAATAATTGGTATCTAGATTCAGAAAGTAATTTTGATAATTGTACTTATGAATTAAATGAGAACCTTAAAAATAATGACATTAATTTAGAGGCCAAACCTAATATGCATTTAAAGTTTGACGAAATATTAAAATCAATAGGAAATTTTAATTTAATAAAATTTTATGAATTTGAATCTAAAATCAATATCGATAATAGATTTTTGTTAAACGATAAAAGATTAAATTCATACTCGAAAAATGTAGGGAAATTATCCAATGATATAAATAAAAATGTAAAAAATAATGAAAAAGTATGGATATTATCAGCACAACCATTGAGAACAAGGACTTTACTTTTTGAGCACGAATGTAATGCAAACTTCTTAAACAATCCTAATGATATTGATGAAGCATATAAGTCAATTAATAATTCAACTCCTCTAATTTTAAAAAATAAGAACAATTACGAAATCGAGGGGTTTTATCTACCGATATGGAAAGTTGTCCTGATAACAGATAAAGAATTATTTTCACAACAATCTCTTTTTAATAATGTATTCATAAGAAGAAAAAAAAGAAGTGTCAATTCAAATATAAATGTAAATAAGATTAGTCCCGGTGATTTTATAGTTCATAAAAATCATGGAATAGGAAAATTTTTAAAAATAGAAAAAATAAATATAACTGGAGATTCAAGAGATTATTTAGTCATTCAGTATCAAGATGGAAAGATAAGTGTTGCCGCTGATCAACTTGGTAGTGTTAACAGATATAGATCAAGCGGAAAAATAAAGCCGAAAATAAATAAATTAGGAGGGACAGAATGGGAAAAAATAAAAGAGAAAAATAAGAAACAAATTAAAAAAGTTGCTGTCGATATTTTAAAACTTTATGCAAAGAGAGAAAAATTAAAGGGTTACATTTACCCAGAAGATGGTCCTTGGCAAGATGAATTAGAGGAATCATTCCCTTATCAACCAACACCTGACCAAATTACTGCTGTAGAAGAAATAAAATCTGATATGGAAAGCGAAAAGCCAATGGACAGGTTAGTTTGTGGAGATGTAGGATTTGGCAAAACAGAAGTAGCTGTTCGGGCTATTTTTAAGGCTATTACATCAGGCAAACAAGTAATATTACTAGCACCTACAACAATCCTAGCTCAGCAACATTGGAGGACTATAAGTAATAGATTTTCACCTTACCCAATAAAAGTATCATTACTCAATAGATTCAAAACTGTTAATGAAAGAAAGGAAATCTATGCAGGTTTGAAAAATAACAAAATTGATTTAGTTGTAGCAACTCACCAAATTTTAGGAAATCAAATAGAAATTAAAAACTTAGGACTACTAGTTATTGATGAAGAACAAAGATTTGGAGTAAGGCAAAAGGAGAAAATAAAAAAAATCAAAACCAACATAGATGTTTTAACTCTCTCGGCAACTCCAATTCCAAGAACTCTTTATATGAGCTTATCTGGACTAAGACAAATGAGCTTACTAAATACTCCTCCACCATCAAGAAGATCAATAAAAACATATTTATCTGAAATAGATATGGATGTTATAAGAACTGCAATTAATCAAGAACTTGATAGGGGAGGTCAAATTTTTTATGTTCTTCCAAGAATTTCTGATATAGATCAAGCTGTAAACAAATTAAATAATATGTTTCCCAGCTTAAAATTTATTGTTGCTCATGGACAAATGAACGAAACAGAACTTGAAAATGCAATGATTGCTTTTAATAATGGAGAAGTAGATTTAATGATATGCACAACGATAATTGAAAGTGGATTAGACATCCCTAAAGTAAATACAATCATTATTGAAGATTCTCACAAATTTGGCCTTTCACAACTTTATCAACTTAGAGGAAGAGTAGGTAGAAGCGGTGTACAAGCACATGCTTGGTTATTTTATCCAAAAATAAATAAAATTAATGAAGCTGCAAAACAAAGATTGAAAGCGATAAAAGACTTTTCAGAACTAGGCAGTGGATACCAACTTGCAATGAAAGATATGGAAATAAGAGGTGTTGGTAGTTTACTAGGAGAAGAACAAAGTGGAAAGGTTAATGCTATTGGATATGATTTATATATAGAAATGCTCCATGAGGCTATTTCAGAATTCAGCGGGCAAGAAATACCTGAAGTTAACGACACTCAAATTGATCTACCAATAAATGCATTTATACCTGCAACATGGATATTAAACAAAGAAGAGAAGCTTGAAGCGTACAAATCTGTTACTGAATGTTCAAATAATGATGAATTAACTGAATTAGCTACAGACTGGGTTAATCGATATGGAAACTTACCCAAACCTGTTGAGTCCTTAATTATGATAATGAAAATAAAATTACTAGCTAAAAAATGTGGTTTTACTAAGATCAAGCTCAAAAAGCCAAACATCCTGATAGAGACAAAATTAAAAAATTCTACTTTTAAAATTCTTAAAAATTCTTTGGCAAGTAGTGTTCAAAATAAATTTAATTTTAATGAGGGCCAACCATTTTCAATCATCACTATAAGGGGCTTAGGTGCAACCGAAATTCAAAATCAAATTGATCAACTAATGTTGTGGTTCGGGTCTTTTGAAAGAGAAATAAAGAATTTTGATAAAGAACTTAGTAAATGAGATTAAATTATTAAATAATTATTTAAAATCCCCGAATCAGTTTGATTTCGGTTAGGTTTATAAAAATTTATTTATTTTATGGGTGAATATATAGACGTCGGAATCCAAACTTCGATTTTACCCTTATCAATTATTCTTTCATCAATTGCATTAGGCATATTTGCATTATTTGGAGAAGAAACAGAAAATGATGATGATGATTCTGATTCAGGAAGTGGTGGCTTAATGCAACCTATTTGAAATCATTTATAGACAATTTGTTTTAACTTTCTCTTAGAGACTTTAACTAACCTATTAAATGATCCTATCATTAAAATAAGAGCAGTAAACGAAGATACAAAAATAAAAAACACCAAAAATATCTCATATAGATATGAAAAGAGATCAATCAATAATAAAAAAGATTTATTAAATGTCGAAGGTAGATTTTGTAATAGCAGATTTTTATCAGGAATTAAATAATTTATATAAACTAATAAAACACTCAAAATAAACAAAAAGAAAGATTCGGTAAATAGTCTTCTTTTAGATTTTCTTCTTAAATTTAATTTTTTTTTAAAAATATATTTATCTGGTTTAATATTCAAATTTGGGATGTTTAAATCTGCCATAAATCAAAGCTCAAAGAAAAAATTTGAATAACTCTGAAAAGAAATTAACCTATAGTATCGTGTTTATATTTAAGATGCTAATTGCTCTTTATTCAGGATTTGTTAGTTCTTTTTTTTCTATATCTTCAAAAGGACTATAAAAATAAATAAAAGACGAAGAGAATATTATTAAAAAGCAAATTGCAAAAAACGGTGGAATAAAGAAATTGAAAAATTTAACTTTATTAATTAACCCAAATTTTAATTTTTTTGGAATTTTAGTAGATATATCTGTTTTTTTTATTCTTACTTTTGGCGATTCATTTAACTGATCAAAACAATTTATGGTATCTGAAAGCAATGAATTACCAATCTTTAGAACTAAAGGCTTTACATTTGCTTTAGAGCTCTTGAGAACAATATTATGTATGTGGAGATTATCGGCTTTTATATCGATTAATTTAGACTCATATATTGGAATTTCGTTTTTGATTAAAAGATTTGAATAAATATAAAAAGCATCCATAATAGGCCCTAAATGTTCAATTTTGCCTTCAATAAGTGGTTTATCAACTATGTTTAATTTCCATTGAGAAATTATAGATATTTGATCTTTATTTTCATTATTAGAATAATCTGGCAATCCGATTATTTCGAGACTTACTGAAGATTGATGAAATGACAATTTATTTTGCATAATATTAAAAATCGTATAAAAAATCCTTCAACTTTTGATAACCTTGATTTGAAATACAAAAAGATAAAATAAGCAAAGATTTTATTATAATCTCACCATTTTCAGTTTGATTTATAATCTTTTTCACTCTTATACTATCTACATTAAATCTCTCTTTAATCAACTCAATAAATCTCTTATTAAAATCATTCCAAATTTTTGAATTCTCTTTAATATCTTCTTTAGATTTTAGTATCTCTCTTATATAAGGATATAAATATTTGGACATTTCAACGGTGATTTTAATTAAGGCATCGAATTCGTTTATTTTAATATTGTTGTTAACATAAGATTTTCTCAATGGATTATTATTCCTTAATTTCCAAATAGTAATTTTGTTTGGTAGAACATCATTTAAATCAAGTCTATTTGATAAAGCGTAAAGGGATTGAATACCATTTAAATCAATAGTTTCTAGGATTATTAATAATAAATCAAGCTTCTCTATAGATTGTCTTGATACTTGATTTCCCTTAGTTAAATCTGTAATTGTTCTCGATTAAGATATAGGTAAATTATAACAGAATTATTAATCCATTTTTTGAAATAAAAATGAATATAACTTATCTAGTTCTTCAATAGTTAGCATTCCATAACTCCATAATAATATTGGTAACGGAGTGTTATTTTTTATAGATAATTTTATACCAAGTTCAATAGTAGATTCATCCAAACCTAAAACGTTAAATAAATAAATTATCATTTCTCTAGATAAATAATTATTCATGAATTCTATTTAATACTTGAGTAAATGAGAGATTTAGTCATTTGATTAAGGACTAATTTTCTTGTAAAAAGAAATTTATTTAAAAGTAAAAATGAAAATTTCCTTATTGGAAATAAAAAAACGTTTCGATTAGCAAAAATTGATATCAACGAGTCAGTTATAAAAATAGTGACAATAATATCTAAAATTCTGCTTGAAAAATACTTAAATTTAAATAATACCAATTGCAATTTAGTAATAGCAGTATTTTTATTAAAAAGATCATAAATAGTATTAACATCTCTCCAGCAAGTATTTAAACCCTGACCACCAACAGGATGAAATGTATGAAATGCATCTCCTACAAAAACTAATTTTTTAAAATTAAAAACTGGTAAATTTAAGGATAATGAAATAGGAAAAATATTAAATTCGCCTATTATTTGGTCCAACTTAAATTCATTAGGCAAAATTGTTGATAAATTATCCATTAAAAAATTCTTGTCAGAATTCAACCTTTCAATTGCCTTTAATGTACTTGAAGTCCAAATTACTTGATATAAGTTTTTTTCTAAAGGTAATAATGCTAGTGGGCCTTCTTTTCTAAAAATTTCATAAGCTCGTTTTTCACAATGACCTCTAAGAGAAACTTTAAAAGTTAAACAAGACTGACTATACGATTTTTTTATATCAACAAAATCTATGAATTTTTTATCAAGTGAGTTAGCCCCTGTTGAAAAGAATTGATAGTCAAATAATATTTTTTTACGTAACAATCTCTGTGGTGTTATAAAAAAAATATTTTCATAATTGTCAATCTCTTGAAAAAATACGTTCATGAGATCCGAATGTTTAACTACCCAGCCAATATTTTCGGCAGAACTTATATCATCATCTAAGTCAGAAGTTGATAAATTGGTGAAAGCTGAAGTTACGCTATCTGAAATTGAAAGGGTATCAAAGCCAAATAAAAATGGTTCTAATTTTTCCCAAAGTCTGAATTTAGATAAGATTTTTCTTGTTGAGTGAGTAATTGCATAAGTTTTTTCTTTATCAATTAATCTATCTTTTGTTAATAAATCAGTTAAAAAAATATTGCAATCAAATTTTGAAAGTGCAATTGAAAGTAATAAACCTGTGGGACCTGATCCAACAATTTTAAAATTCAATTTATTTTTCATCGTATTATATGAGCATTAACTATCTATTCAAATAAATATAGCAAATTTCCTCAAATGCTGGTCTTAATAAATACGGGTACTCACCAACCCATAAGTTAATTTCAGGAAGCCAAGCATCGGTCAAATAAAAATCTCTATCAAAATTACGGTTATCAGATGTTACTAAACATCTAATACTCGAACCAACCCTAATTTGACTGTGCTTATTTTCCATAGGAAAACTTAATTTTTCTAAATAACCATCTTCATCTTCTAATTCAAGTACTAACCAAGTCCTTTTGTTTTCGACAACTTCTAATCGACCTTGCCTATTAGATTGTTCTCTTGAACTTTCAATCTTTTCTGTTTTATAAATATCTGATACATATCCATCAAATATAGAAAAAAATTTATATTTTCTTAATTGCAAGTTTTTTCTACTTGATTCAAGAATAGGGCCCCAGATGATATACAAAAAGAAACCTACACATAGGAATAACCAGAAATTATTAGTTTGATCTCCAGTCGAACTAATAATTAATGAGATAAATCCACCAACTGAAGAAACTATTACTCTTTGAAGAATTTTTCTAGGATTCCCCAACGCGTACTTAAATTGACTTCCTGTACCAACTGCAGGAATAAGTTTTGAAATTTGACTTGAATTAATTGGAATTATCATTTTAAAAAATCAATTTTTCAAGTCCGTAAACTAAAGTTTCATAATTACCAATTTTTTTAATAGCCTGTAAAACTCCTGGCATATATGCCTTTCTATCAATAGTGTCATGTTTAATTGTGTAAGTTTCACCTGGAGATCCCATAATTACTAACTGATGTGCGAGTAATCCTGGTAATCGTACAGAATGTATATTGATTCCTGAATCTCTGAGCCCACCGCGTACACCTTTTAATGACTCAGACTCTTTTACTAAATTCTGATTAAATTTCTTTGGATATTCTTCAATCATTTCTGCAGTTTTTATACACGTCCCACTAGGAGAATCAGCTTTTTGATTATGATGCATCTCTATTAATTCAATATTGTCATAAAATCTTGCCGCTACTGATGCCGCCTGTTGAAGAAGAACCATACCTACTGAAAAATTAGGAATTATTGCACAGCCAACCGATGCTTTCTGAGCAAAAACAGACAAATCTTTTATTTGAGAAAGGTTTAGACCTGTAGTTCCTACAACCGGCGATACACCATATGCAATAGCTGATCTGGTATTTTCATATACAGAATCGGGATGAGTAAAATCAACTAGCACAGGTTTGATTTTTTCATTTCTATAATTTTGACTAACAGAACATAAAGTTCCTTCAAAATCATTTGAAACAAAAACATCACAATTTTCAAGATTTAATAATTCAGAAATATTTAGACCATTATTCTTTTCGTTTATGTCGATTGCTGCAACAAGTTCACAATCCGTGGAATTTAATACAGTATTAACAACTTCCCTGCCCATTCTGCCTAAAGCTCCGGAAACTAGTACTGGTATGGGTTTCTTTGAGTTTTCAATCATTTTTTTAAAAAATTTTTTTTTAAAGGTTGTTACACGCTATTTATATTGCACACAATAACGTCTTTTCATTCGTAGGCTGGTAGAAATACTTAAATAAAATCAATGTTTACGCAGGTCCGCTCAGCAAACCGCAGAGTATCTCCTGTTGAGGATAACAAACACAAAGTTGTAATAAAAGCAGTTTATGTTGTCCTTGAGCCACAATACCAAAATTCCTTAACGGAAGCTGCAAAGTCAATAAATAAGATGAATGGGCCAATAGGTTTAGATCTTAGCGGCTATCTTATTGAAGAACTTAGGAATGATAGTAATTTTCAAGATTTTAAAGAAGATATAGCTAATGCTGATATATTCATTGCTTCTCTAATATTCATTGAAGACCTTGCTCAAAAAGTTGTTGATGCAGTATCTCCTTTTAAAGACAAGCTTAAAGCATCAATTGTCTTTCCCTCCATGCCAGAGGTAATGAGATTAAATAAGTTAGGTTCATTTAGTATGGCCCAACTTGGTCAATCAAAAAGTATTATTGGAGATTTAATAAAAAAGAAAAAAGAATCTGATGGAGCAAGTTTCCAAGATTCAATGTTGAAGTTATTAAATACACTTCCTTCAATACTTAAATATCTACCAGTAGAAAAAGCTCAAGATGCTAGAACATTTATTCTAAGTTTTCAGTACTGGTTAGGTGGTACCACTGAGAACCTAAAAAACTTCTTGTTAATGATTTCTGAAAAGTACGCTGTTTCAGAAATCATAAAGGATCAAATAGAAGAATTCAAAATTCAGGACCCCGAAACATTTCCAGATTTAGGAATTTGGCATCCTCTTGCTCCTTGCATGTTTGAAAGTCTTAAAGAATATCAAAATTGGGAAAATAACAGGAAAGATATAAATCTTAAAGATGACAAAACTCCAACAATAGGCTTAGTGCTACAAAGGAGTCATATCGTTACGGGAGATGATGCTCATTACGTTGCTGTTATTCAAGAATTGGAATACAGAGGTGCGAGAGTACTACCTATCTTTTGTGGAGGTTTAGATTTTTCTAAACCAGTTAATGAATTTTATTATGATTCCATAAATAAAGATCAACCTATAGTAGATGGAGTTGTATCTCTAACAGGATTTGCACTAGTTGGTGGGCCAGCAAGACAAGATCATCCTAAAGCTATTGAAGCCCTAAAAAGGTTAAATAGGCCATATATGGTTGCACTTCCATTAGTTTTCCAAACCACACAAGAATGGGAAGATAGTGATCTAGGTTTACACCCTGTTCAGGTAGCACTACAGATTGCAATTCCAGAGCTTGATGGTGCTATTGAACCTATTATTCTCTCAGGTCGTGATGATGCTACAGGTAAAGCGCATACTCTCCAAGATCGAGTTGATGTAATAGCTGAAAGAGCAATAAAATGGTCAACTTTAAGAGTTAAACAAAGAAAGGATAAAAAATTAGCCATCACAGTATTTAGTTTTCCACCAGATAAAGGAAATGTTGGAACGGCAGCATACTTGAATGTTTTTGGTTCAATTTATAGATTACTTCTTGAAATGAAATCAAAAGGATATCAAATAGATGAACTACCGAGTAATTCAAAAGAATTAATGGAAAAAGTAATTAACAACCCTGAAGCAATGGATGGCTCTCCAGAGTTAAATATTGCTCATAAGATGTCAGTAAAAGAATACGAAGAGTTCACACCATATTCTCAAAGACTTGAAGAGAATTGGGGTAAACCTCCTGGAAACCTCAATAGTGACGGACAAAACCTTCTTATTTATGGAAAACATTTTGGAAATGTTTTTATAGGTGTTCAACCTACATTTGGTTATGAAGGTGATCCAATGAGGTTACTTTATTCAAGAAGTGCTAGTCCTCATCATGGTTTTGCCGCTTATTACACCTATGTAGAAAAAATCTGGGGAGCTGATGCTGTTCTTCATTTTGGAACTCATGGATCACTTGAATTTATGCCTGGTAAACAGATGGGCATGAGTGAGACTTGCTATCCGGATTCTCTCATTGGATCATTGCCTAATTTGTATTACTATGCTGCGAATAATCCATCTGAAGCAACAATTGCGAAGAGAAGAGGATATGCTTCAACTATTAGTTATCTGACACCTCCAGCGGAAAATGCGGGACTCTACAAAGGACTTAAAGAACTAAGTGAACTCGTTGGTTCTTATCAACAATTAAGAGAAAATAGTAGGGGTATTCAAATTGTTAATGCCATAGTTGAGACTTCTAAACAATGTAATCTTGACAAGGATGTTGAGCTACCTTCAAAAGATGTAGGAGAACTCTCAATAGATGAAAGAGATTTATTTGTTGGGAATGTCTATAAACAGTTGATGGAAATTGAAAGTAGATTATTACCTTGCGGTCTTCATACTATTGGAGAAGCCCCAACAGCAGAAGAAGCTGTTGCAACACTTGTAAATATTGCATCATTAGAGAGAGAGCAAGAGGGATTAAGATCTCTTCCTGGATTGCTAGCTGAATCCATGGGTCTGACTATTGAACAAATTTATGATGGTAACAATAAAGGTGAGCTCAAATTTGTAGAGCTAAATGAAAAAATCATAAAGACAGCAAGAGAGTCTATTTTTGCAATGGTCAACTCTTTAAAAATTGTTGATGGCAGAGTTTATTTAGAGAAATCACTTCTTTCCAAATTGTTTGACTTTCTTAAAGTATTTGGTTTGAATTTACCTACCCCTTGGCTAAGGGTCTGTACCTTAAATGGATTTAATGAAGTTAATCAGAAGGAATTAAATAAATTATTTGATTACTTACTTTTCTGTTTGGAACAGGTCTGTGCTGATAAAGAAATGGATAGCCTCATTAAAGCATTAGATGGAAATTATGTTTTACCTGGACCAGGTGGAGACCCTATAAGAAATCCAGGTGTTTTACCAAGTGGTAAAAATATCCATGCACTTGATCCACAATCAATCCCTACTACAGCAGCTGTAGCTGCTGCAAAGTCAGTTGTTGACAAATTAATTGAGAGACAAAAGGAAGAGCAAGGAACTTGGCCTGAAACAATTGCTTGTGTTTTATGGGGTACTGATAATATCAAAACTTATGGAGAATCACTTGCTCAAATCTTATGGTTTGTTGGTGTAAAACCAAAACCAGATTCTGTTGGAAGAATCAACAAATTAGAATTAATCCCTTTAGAAGAATTAGGTAGGCCAAGAATAGATGTAGTCGTTAACTGCTCAGGAGTTTTTAGAGATCTATTTATAAATCAGATGGCCTTAATTGATCAGGCGGTCAAATTAGCGGCTGAGGCTGATGAACCACTGGAATCTAATTTTGTAAGGAAACATTCACTAGAACAAGCAGAAAAAGAAGGTACCTCTATAAGAGAAGCTTCAGCGAGAGTATTCTCTAACGCAAGCGGAAGCTACAGTTCAAATGTTAATTTAGCTGTAGAAAACTCAACTTGGGAGGAAGAAAATGAATTACAAGAAATGTATTTATCACGCAAAACATATGCTTTTAATGCTGATAATCCAGGCGAGATGAATCAAAAAAGAGAGGTATTTGAGTCAGTAATGAAAACAGCAGATGTTACATTTCAAAACCTTGATTCCTCAGAGATTTCATTAACAGATGTAAGTCATTATTTTGATTCAGATCCAACAAAATTGATTAAGACACTTAGAGATGATGGAAAAGAACCAAGTAGCTATATAGCAGACACTACTACTTCTAATGCTCAAGTTAGAACACTTGGAGAAACCATCAGATTAGACTCAAGGACAAAACTTTTAAATCCTAAGTGGTATGAAGGTATGCTTAAATCTGGTTATGAAGGAGTTAGAGAACTTTCTAACAGACTTAATTACACTCTTGGTTGGAGTGCGACAAGTGGTCAAGTAGATAATTTTGTATATGAAGAAACTAATGAAACATTTATAAATGACGAAGAGATGAGGAAAAGATTAATGGATCTTAATCCTAATAGTTTCAGAAGAATTGTTGGTACTTTGCTAGAAGTTAATGGTAGGGGATATTGGGAAACTTCAGATGAGAATATTGAACAGTTGAAAGAACTATACCAAGAGGTAGAGGATAAAATCGAAGGAGTTAAAGAATAATAAATTTATCATTTTCTGTAGATCTTATCAGCTACTTTAAGTATTTGATAATTTAGTTTGACGTTGTGAACCCTCACAATGTCAATATTGAATTGAGAACAAAGACAACTTATTGCAAGTGTTCCTATATCTCTTTCTTTGGGATTTTTCTCATTCAAAATTTCTCCGATAAATCTTTTCCTTGATGCACCTATCAAAATTGGCAAATTCCATTTTTTCAATACATCTAAGTTTCTCAAGATTTCCAAATTATGAATGATATCCTTTGAAAACCCAATTCCAGGATCCACTATTATATTTCTTTCAGATATATTTTTTTCTAAAGCATTTTTTATTAAATTATCAAGCGAGCACTTAACATCACTCAATACATTCTGGTAATTAGAAAGTTGATTCATATTTTGACTATTACCACGACTATGAGTTATCACGAATGGACAGTTGAATTTTGATACAACATCCAAAATTTTTATATCTCTTCTTCCTCCAGTGACATCATTTATCCAGTCAGCGCCATTTAAAAGAGCTTCGTAAGCCACTTCAGAATTAAATGTATCAATAGAAATTAAAACATCTGGAAATTCAGATCTTATTAATTTTAGATATGGAATCAATCTTTTTATTTCTATAGTAGAACCAACTTCTTCAGCCCCAGGTCTCGTACTTTGAGCACCAAGATCTATAACATCAACACCATTATTCAAGAAATGGTCTACTTGATCTATAACTTTTTTTGAGGAATTTAATTCCCCACCATCACTAAATGAATCAGGAGTTAAATTAATAACTCCCATAATTGAAGTTTTTTGGCCCCAGCTTTTTGGCCATGGATTTTTCTTATTGATAATTTGCAATTCTCGCAAAACTATTCGGATCTAATGAAGCTCCTCCAACTAAAACCCCATCTATATCAGACATTGACATGATTTCGTCAATATTATTAGGTTTAACAGATCCACCATATTGAATAATTACATCATCAAAACCTATTAATTTCCGAATCAAAGAACATATCTTATTGGCGTCTTCTGCCTCACATGTTTTACCAGTGCCAATAGCCCATATTGGTTCATAGGCAACAATTAAATTAGAAGGATCTGTATTTTCTAATCCTTGTTCAACCTGTCTAGTAATAACTCTAACAGCCTCTCCTCTCTCTCTTTGTTCTAATGTTTCTCCCACACAAACTATTGGAGTAAGTCCACTAGATTGAGCAAAAACTGCTCTTTTATTAATTTGTTCATCACTTTCACTAAAATATTTCCTTGGTTCACTATGTCCAACGATTGCATATGAGACTCCATGTTCAAGAAGCATTTTTGGAGATATTTCTGCAGTAAATGCCCCTTGATCTTCCCAATGAATATTTTGACTAGAAATATCTAAATAATCAAAATCAGAATGATCCGAAAAGGTTGAAATAGCTGTAAAAGGTGGAGCAATAACAATTTTACGATCGTCTTTTATGTTTTTTATTAAGGGAATAAACTTTTCTAAATAGGATTTAGCCTCAGCACAAGTCATGTGCATTTTCCAATTACCAGCAATTACAGATTTTCTCAAAATACTATCTCCAAGAAAAATATAATAATACAAAGTGAGTTGAATAAGCTAACTATTCAAAAATTAATTCATTTTTTAGAAATATTACTTTATCTCCCTTGTTTAACTTCCTTCCTCTCCTAGTCTCAATTAGACCATTAACCTTAACAGAGCCCGATTTAATAAAAATTTTTGCTTCGCCACCAGAAGATACCAAATTTTTCCATTTTAAGAATTGATCCAATTTCATTGTTTTTTATCCCCAAAGATATTGATAAAGTAGGATAAACAATTAAATATATAATAACTTGAGACTAATACCACCAGTCAGACCATATTCAAATAGGTTTATCAAGGGTTTTATATGCATGCTTATTTACGTAGCTTGTTGGCCTTTATTAGCTTACTTAGCTGGAAACTTAATCCCAGCAATTGGGTCAGGTGATCTTTCAAAAGTCTCTAGCATAATAATTAAGTCTTTATTTGTATTTTTAGTTCAGAAAACTGCTCAATTTGGACAAGATGTATTCATAGCAAAACCATCTTTAGAAATTAGTGAAGTGATGAGAGGAAATTTATTTAGAAGAATTCAAAAAATAAAGATGAATTCCGTTGAAAATATTTCAGCTGGGGACATCACATATAGACTTACAGAAGATGCAGACAGGGTAAGCGAAGTTATTTATAAAACAGCTCAAGATACTATTCCATGTACTTTACAGTTGTTAGCAGTAATAATCTATATGTTTTATTTAGACTGGTCACTAACAGTGTCAACATTCGTTTTAGCACCAATAATTATTCTTTCAGTTAACAGTTTTGGAAGAAGAGTTTTAAGAGCATCCGAAAAAAGTCAAGAATCAACAAGTTATTTAGCAGGATTAATAGGTGAATCTATAAATGGAATGTCCACGATAAGAGCCTTTGCTGCAGAAAATTGGATTGAGAAAAGATTTTATAATAGATTAAGTACAAATAAAAAAGCAAAATATAAAACTTTAAAACTACTTGCATTTCAACATCCAGTTGTAGGATTTGTTGAAGCATTTGGAATATTGGCAATATTAGGTTTAGGAGCCGCAAGAATCAATTTAGGCCTTCTAACAAGCGAAGAATTTAGTAGTTTTTTTGCAGCAATATTAATGCTTATTGATCCAATAAGCCATGTAAGCACAAATTTTAATGACTATAAACAGGCAGAAGCCTCAATAAAAAGGTTGAAAAATATAAATCAAGAACCTGTCGAAGATGATAAAGAAAATTTACGAAAGATATCCAATTGCCAAGGCAAGATAAGTTTCAAGAAAGTAAATTTCGCATACGAAAAAGATAATCAAGTACTTAAAAATATTAATTTAGAAATTAAAAGAGGGGAAGTCACAGCATTTGTTGGAGCTTCTGGAGCTGGTAAAAGTACAATGTTGGCTTTGATATTGAAGTTTATAACCCCAAATAATGGAGACATATTTATAGATGATAAAAATCTCAAAATATTAAATACAAAAGATATTAGAAAAAACATTGCATTAGTACAACAACAGCCTTTTTTGTTTTCAGGAACAATTATTGATGTAATAAGAATGGGCAGAAATTTCACCAAAGAAGAGGTTATAGAATCAGCAAGAAAAGCAAACGCTCACAACTTCATTCAAAAGCTTCCCGAGAAATATGAAACTGAAATAACTGAAAGAGGATCAAATTTCTCAGGTGGTCAGATACAGAGGATAGCAATTGCAAGAGCAATACTTGGGAACCCCTCAATTCTCCTTTTAGATGAGGCCACGAGTGCGTTAGATGCAGAATCAGAATCTGAAGTACAAAAAGGACTCAATAGAGCTATGAAAGATAGAACAGTTATTGTAATTGCTCATAGATTAGCCACTACTCAAGAGGCCAATAAAATAGTTGTTTTCGATAAAGGTGAAATTATTGAAGTTGGGAAACACATTGATTTAATAAATAAATCTGGAATTTATAAAGAATTATGTGAAAAACAATTGATTAAAAATTTATAGTTCTATTTTATTTATTAAAAAAGTAAATCCATGAGCGAAAACACAAATGATTCTGCAAATCCAGTTTTAACCTTTGAAGGTAAAAAATATTTAATAAATGAACTTTCTAATGAAATAAAAGAATCTATAAAAGTACTACAAATAGCGGAGACACAACTTAAGATGCATCAAGATACTCTCAAATTACTCTCAATTAGCCGAAACTCTTTAGTTAATCAATTAAGAGAAAAACTAAAAAACTTAGAATAAAATTTTAATAATCATGTATTTCTTGTAAAGAATAAGTGTTAATCTTATTGCATTGCAAAGCTTTGATCGCCTTAATTGCTGCCTTTGCTCCAGGAATAGTTGTGAAAGTTGGGATATTATATTCTAAAGCAGCACGTCTTAAATAAGCATCATCATGAAGAGCCTGTGAGCCAATTGGAGTATTAATTATTAATTGAACAAGTCCCGAACGAATTTGGTCCTCAATATTTGGTCTTCCTTCATGAACTTTTAGCACTTCTTCAACTTGAATTCCTAAATTCACCAAATATGAAGCTGTACCTTTTGTTGCGATTAATTTAAATCCTAAATTCAAAAGTTCTCTAGCAACTTCCTCAAGATTTTTTTTATCTAAATCATTTGTAGATAAAAAAGCAACACCCTCTGAAGGAACACCATTACCTGCTGCCAATTCCGACTTGGCATAAGCAATTCCAAAATCTTTAGCTAAACCCATTACTTCTCCAGTAGATCTCATTTCAGGGCCAAGTAATGTATCAGACCCAGGAAATCTTTTAAAAGGTAAAACGGCTTCTTTTACAGCCTGATATTTTGGAGAAAGTTCTTCTGTGAAATTAAGATCTTCTAATGTAAAACCTTGCATTAACTGAGTAGCTAATTTTGCAACTGGTTTACCTATGGCTTTTGAAACAAATGGAACTGTCCTAGATGCTCTTGGATTTGCTTCAAGAATAAATAATTTATTTTCTTTTATATTTGTATTTATTACTGCAAATTGCAAATTAATTAAACCAACAACATTTAATCTTTGTGCAATTAATTTAGTCCAGTTCCTTACATTTTCTAATGTGGATGTTGAAAGAGAAATGGATGGTAAGCAACAAGCTGAATCTCCTGAATGAATTCCTGCAGGTTCAACATGTTCCATTAGGCCAGCAATTACAACTGAACCCTCTGAATCGCATAAAGCATCAACATCTATCTCAATTGCATTATTCAAATATTGATCAAGAAGAATTGGATGACCAGGTGATACCTTAACTGCTTCAGAAATGTAACTCGATAATTCATTCTCATCTTTAACAATTTCCATTGCCCTTCCACCTAAAACATAAGAAGGTCTTACAACCAAGGGGAATCCTATATTTTTTGCTACTATTTCCGCTTCATTTTGATTACGTGCAATACCGTTTAAAGGTTGTCTAATACTTAATTCTTCAAGAATTTTTGTAAATTCCTCTCTATCTTCTGCTAAATCGATAGATATTGGAGAAGTCCCAAGAATTTTTGATCCAGTTTTGATCCCATCATTAGATTTAAGCCATTCAAATAAAGGTAATGATAATTTCAGTGGGGTTTGACCTCCAAATTGAACAATCAAACCATAAGGATTTTCAGCTTCTATTATGTTAAGCACATCCTCCAAAGTTACGGGCTCAAAATATAAAATATCGCTAGTATCATAATCTGTTGATACAGTTTCAGGATTACTATTAACCATTATTGTTTTATAGCCATTTGTAGAAGCTTGATATGATGCATGACAACAACAGTAATCAAATTCTATTCCCTGACCAATTCTGTTTGGACCTCCTCCTAAAATCATAATTTTTTTAGATTTACTATTTTCTGAAATCTCGCTATCAAAAATTTGAGAATTAAAGTCAATGAATGATTCTTCGTAAGTTGAATAATGATATGGAGTTGAGGATGAGAATTCTGCTGAACAAGTATCAACAGTTTTATAAATTGGAATTATATTAAGTTTTTTTCTATATCTTCTTACTTCAAAAAACTCAGAATTAGTTAACTTTGCTATCTGTTGATCTGAAAAGCCTAATTGTTTAGCATGTAACATCAAATCCCTATCTAGAGTATAAAGTTCTTTTCCTTTCAAAAAATCATTTTCAAAATTAAAGATATTTCGTAATTTTTCGATAAACCATAAATCTATATTTGTAACTTCTTGAATATAATTATTAGTTTTCCCAAGCTGCATAGCTTTTTTAATAAGGAGAATTCTTTCAGATGTAGGGTTTCTTAAACTATTTTTAATTTGACTCTCATTTTTAAATTCATCTTGTGCATCACATTCCCATCCAAAAACACCTACTTCTAATGACCTTAATGCTTTCTGAAATGATTCTTCAAAAGAACGACCTATTGCCATTGACTCACCAACAGATTTCATAGCAGTGCTCAAAGTATTAGATGAGCCTTTAAACTTTTCAAAAGCAAATCTTGGTATCTTAGTAACTACATAATCAATTGATGGCTCAAAACATGCAGGTGTTTTTTTTGTAATGTCATTAATAATCTCATCAAGTGTATAGCCAACAGATAATAAAGCTGCAATTTTAGCTATGGGGAATCCAGTTGCTTTACTTGCCAAAGCAGAGGATCTACTTACACGAGGATTCATTTCTATAACAATTACTTCTCCATTAGATGGATTTATTGCAAATTGAATATTACTCCCTCCTGTTTCAACTCCCACCTCTCTAATAATCTTCAATGACAAATCCCGCAACCTCTGATACTCCTTGTCTGTTAGGGTCTGTGCAGGAGCTACAGTAATCGAATCTCCAGTGTGGACCCCCATTGGGTCTAAATTTTCGATACTGCAAACTATTACCACATTGTCAGCAGTATCTCTCATTACCTCTAGTTCAAACTCCTTCCATCCAATGAGTGATTTTTCAATTAATATTTGACTACTTGGACTTTCGTCTAAACCTGATTTACATAACTCGACAAATTCTTCAAGGTTAAAAGCAATTCCACCCCCTACTCCACCTAAAGTAAACGCAGGTCTTATTATTAGAGGATAAGAACTAATTTTTTTAGATACCTCCATAGCTTCATCTAAGTTAGATGCAATACCTGATGGACAAACATTTACATTTATTTTCTCCATCGATTCTTTAAATAATTTCCTATCCTCAGCTTTATTAATAGCTCTTAAATCAGCTCCTATTAATTCAATATTATTTTGTTTTAAAAAATCTGACTCTGATAATTTTACCGCAAGATTCAAGGCGGTCTGACCTCCCATAGTAGGAAGAATAGCATCAGGTTTTTCTCTTAGAATAATCTGAGAAACTATTTCAGGAGTGAGTGGTTCAATATATGTTTTGCTTGCGATATCAGGATCAGTCATTATTGATGCTGGATTTGAATTTATCAAGACAATTTCATAACCAGCATTTCTTAATACTTTGCATGCTTGAGTACCAGAGTAATCAAATTCGCATGCTTGCCCTATAACAATTGGTCCCGAACCTAGAATAAGAATTTTTTTAAGATCACCTCTTTGAGGCATAATTTAAACGTTCATTTATCTCATGCTACTTATAAATCATCAGATGTTAATCAAGTTACTTGAAAAGCAACATTTGTTTCTATAGTATTGAAAGAAATTAATTTTTTATGAGCGAACTTCAGCGACTTAAAAGTTTGTTGCCTCCAGAGAATCAAAGTTGGGTATTTGTTGAAGCTGCTGCAGCTATAGATCCACCTTTAATAACACTTGAGGAAATCGGTCGTGACGAAGTAGAAATTCAAATAGATTTAGAAGAATGGGATAACTTTGCTATTGACCATAGAAATTTATTATTTTGGCACGAGGTTGGAAAAATCCAAAATGACACAATTCCGAGAGATGGATGGGAAATGGCAGCTCTTGCAATAGGACTTGGAGGCGCAATAGGAGAGTTGTGGGTACAAGATGGATTACTTTTATTACTTGCTCTTGGATTATCAAGTTTTGCAGGATATAGATTATATTTAAAAAATAATTCCGAAAAAAAGCTACAAGATGCTATTTTTGCTGATGAAAGAGCTATAGATCTTGCTTGTAGATTTGGATACAGCATTCCAAATGCTTATAAAAGTCTTGGAGGAGCATTAAAGGAAATAATTGAGAAGACAAGAAAAAAGAAAAAAAGAAGTTTCTTTGAAGATAGATTAGATGCCTTAAGAAAAAGTGCAGAAAAAGCAAGATCAGAATTATCTCAGCAAGAAGGCTCAGAAAAATCAGTTTCAAGTGAAAATGTTTATGGACAATAAAAGTTTGGTTTTAATAGCAGCCCAAGCATGTGATGTAAAAAAGGCAAGAGATATAAAACTTATAAAAATAGACAAAGTATCGTTTATAAGTGAGTGGATTTTGATTGCGGAAGGATTATCTGATGTACAGGTTAGATCCATAACTAACTCTGTAGAGGGAGAGCTTAGAGAAAAGGCTAAAGTTGAACCTATACGAAAAGAAGGGATTAACGAAGCGAAATGGGCTTTACTCGATTATGGTGATTTAATAGTTAATATTTTTCAACCAGAAATAAGAAAATATTATGACCTTGAATCATTCTGGAGTAATGGAGATAATCTTTTATTTCCATAATTTTATTTTATGAATCAATTTAAATGTCCTGTCCCTAGAGAGCAGCAACCCACAAATGAATTCATAGAATTGTCAAAATCTAAAATTTTTTCTTGGCCAAAAACAAAAAAGTCACTAATTCTTATATTGATAAAGTTCTGGATAGGAGCTTTTGTTCTATTTCTTATTATTTCTTCAGGTAGTGTATATTTCAAAACATCCCTTTTAAAATATATTCTTTTAAGTTTTTTTAGCAGCTTATCAATACCTCTTTTAATTTCAATAAGATTATATCTTGGTTGGAATCATATATTTAATAGATTAATATCTGAAAAAGTCGAATACGAGGAGTCCGGTTGGTATGACGGTCAGGTATGGGAAAAGCCATTAGTTTTGAAAGAAAAAGAATCACTTATTGCCTCAATCGAGGTGAAACCTATTTTAAAAAATATAATTCAAATTTTTTCTATTATTTCAGTCTTAGCTTTGTCTGGTATTTTAATTTTTCAATATAACAATTTCTAAATGAGTTCTAATTTCAAAAACCTCTACACTTCTAATAATCCTCCCTTACAAGCAACATTAATCAGAGGATCAAATATTGAATCGATCCACAAGATTCATGCTGTCATTACTGATAAAAAAGGGAGGGTTTTAATGTGCGCAGGAAATCCAGAATATAAAAGTTTCATAAGGTCAGCACTAAAACCTTTTCAAGCCATACCTTTCGTTAGTAGTGGAGCTTCATCAAAATTCAATAATGAATCAAAATCAATTGCTTTAGCATGCGGGTCACATAGTGGATCAAAACTTCATTCAAGGGAAGCATTCAAAATTTTATGGGAATATGACATTGATATTGATAATATTAAATGCCCAAAATCAAATACAAGTCCATTAGAACATAATTGCTCGGGTAAACATGCTGCTTTTTTAGCTACATGCAAAAAAATGAATTGGCCATTAGATAGTTATTTAAAAGGGGATCATCCTCTTCAAATAGAAATATTCAGAATTGTTTCTGAATTACTTAAAATTCCGTCATCTGAAATAAATGCAGAACGCGATGATTGTGGTGCACCCACTCTTTATTTAAAACTATTAGAAATGTCGAGGTTATATTCTCTTCTTAGCAGTTCCGAAAATGCTGAATTAGAACAAATCATTAGAGCTATGATAATAAACCCAATAATGATAAGTGATAACAATAAATTTGATACAGAAATAATTAAAGCTTCTCATGGGAACGTTATAGGTAAAGGTGGAGCAGAAGGAATACAGTGTCTATGTAAAGTAAATGAAGGTATAGGTTTAGCTTTAAAAGTAGAAGACGGTTCAAAAAGAGCAAAGCATGCTGTTAGTCTTCATTTACTAAAACAGTTGGAGTGGATATCTGACTTAAGAATTCAAGACATCGAAGAAAAGGTTTTTAATTTTCCTGAAGGAGTGCGACTTGAAGTTAAAGGTAAAGTAAAATTCCAAGAATCCTAAAAAACAGGAAAAATAACCCTTTCAGATGTATGCTATGTATATGTCGCGGGGTAGAGCAGTCTGGTAGCTCGTCGGGCTCATAACCCGAAGGTCGGAAGTTCAAATCTCCCCCCCGCCACCAATTAGAAGCAGTTTCAAAGCTGCTTTTTTAGTATTTGAAGTAGTTACAGCAATTATAAAAATAAAATTATAAAGTCTTAACTAAAAAGAGTTTTTAAAAATTATTTGAGATCTTTTTGAATAGAAAATTTCAAGTTAACTCTAACTAATAATCCAGTAACGATAAAAAGTATTCCAATGTATGAATTCAAAGATAGGTCCAAAATATTAAATTAATTTCTAACTAAATTTTAACTCACAAATCATATCTATTAAATACTTCATTAAAAAAGAAATTTAAAAAAAATCTGAATTTTGAACATTTACATCTTTAATAAGTTATTTAATAAAGTAGAGTAATATTTGTCTAATTTAAAAATTATATGCAGAATTTGCTACAGCGTGATTTAGGTTCAAGCATGTTATCAATAGCTGTCATATTAGGTTGGTTAGGTCTGTTTTTTGTATTTTTGAGAGTATTAACAATTTCAATAAAGAGAATCCTTGAGGCTGTTTTCAAAAAATCTTAATTATTGAAATAAATCAATAATTCTGAATTAATCGCATAAATCCTTTATCACTAAGTATAATAACCTAAAAATGTCAATTTTAGATAAAGTTAAAATAGGAAATTCTGTTCAAGTAAACCTTGAATTATCTAAAGATAGACTTAACAAAGAAACAATTGATGCAATTAATGTTTCTTCATTGGGTAAAGTAAGTGATTTCAGAATAACTGATGGCAAAGGTATTGGAGTTGTCTTGCAATTATCCAATGGACAAGAGCAATGGTTTTTTGAGGATGAAATTGATCTTCTCGACGAAAATGGAAATATAATAAAGAAAAATTATGATAAACAAGAGAATAGTAATCTTATATTTGATTTTTTAAGAGGATTAAATTATGAAAATAAAAATAACGTAAGCGAGTTACTTAATCCAATTAATTTTTTTATCTGGCTGGTTGTATCGTTTAAAGATATTTTTTGATTGGTTAAAAAATTTTATAAAATAAAATCAATTAAACAATTTTTTAAATATTAAATTTCAGTAATTAAAAATTTAAATGGTGCAAAATATTATCAATGTAAAAAATTTATCTAAGTCATTTGATATATCTTCCAAAGAACCAGGCTTAAAAGGAACAATTAAACATTTTTTTAGAAGACAAACAAAAAGTTTAAAAGTTATAAAAGATATAAGTTTTGAAATTAAAGAAGGAGAAATAGTAGGTTTTCTAGGTGCTAATGGAGCTGGGAAAACAACAATATTAAAAATGCTTTGTGGCTTAATTTATCCAAGTGAAGGTTCGATTTTGGTTTCAGGCTATTTACCTTTCAGGAGAAAAGAAAATTTCCTAAAGAATATCACCTTAATAATGGGACAAAAGCAACAGCTTATATGGGATCTTCCACCAATTGAATCATTCTATTTGAATGCATCAATATATGACTTAGATAAGTTTGAAGCTAAAAAGAGAATAAAAAAACTTTCGGAAATGATTGAAATTGATGAAGAGCTTTACATACCTGTTAGGAAACTTTCACTAGGACAGCGTATGAAATCAGAATTACTAGCAGCTTTGATACATGAACCAAATATTCTATTTTTAGACGAGCCAACACTTGGATTAGATATTAATGCACAGAGAAATTTAAGAAAATTCCTTCAAAAATATAATAAGGAAACTAATGCAACGATATGCCTAACAAGTCATTACATGAAAGATATTACATCTCTATGCAAAAGAGTTATTTGTGTGCACGAAGGGGCGATATCATATGATGGAAAACTTGACTTGTTATTAAAAAAACTTTCTCCTGTTAAAGAAATATTAATAGTTTGTCGATCAGAAGAGGATGCAATTAAATTAGAAAATTCCGGTTTTACTGTTAAAAATAAAATAAAGAATGAAATCACTATAAAAATTGAAAACAACTCTATTACCTCTTCACTAAAAACTATCCTAAATAATTTTGATATTGAAGACCTTTTTATAAATGAACCACCCGTTGATGAAGTTATTGGGAAGGTATTAATTAAAAAAGATTATGATATCTAATTTAATTAACCGTAAAATATTCACTTTATTAAAAGTCCAATATTCAAACATGTTGGAGTATAGGGTAGAAATTGCATTGTGGGCAATTTCAGGGATTATTCCTTTTTTCATGTTAAACATTTGGACCAATAATAATCTAAATGAATCCATAAACATAAGTGATACATTGCTTTCTAGGTATTTCTTATGTGCTTTTTTTGTAAGACAGTTTTCTGTAGTTTGGGTTGTATTTAGTTTTGAAGAAGATTCTCTTATGGGGAAGGTATCTCCGTATTTAATTCAACCTTTAAATCCATTTTTTAGATATTTTGCACAACATCTTGCAGAACAAATAACGAGATTTCCTTTCGCACTAATAATCGCATTTTTCTTTTTTATTCTTAATCCAGAAAGTATATGGATACCAAATTTAGGTATTTTACTTTTATCGATAGTATCTACTTTCTTATCCTTCTTGATTCAATTTTTAATTCAGTCAATAGTTGCATGTCTATGTTTCTGGACAGAGAAAGCGTCATCGATAGAAAGATTGTTATTTATTCCAACTTTATTTCTCTCAGGTCTTTTAGCACCAGTAGTTTCATTTCCCGCATATGTTAAATCTTGGATTTATTTGACTCCATTTCCATATCTAATTGATTTCCCTGCAAACTTACTTTCAGGTAATGAAACAAATATTAGTGGAGGGTTAATTATGCAAATTCTATGGATTTTTATACTTTTCCCATTATTTAAGAAAATCTGGTCTGAAGGAACAAAAAAATATACAGCAATGGGGTCATGAATTTAAGAAAATATCTAAAAGTTTATAAAAAATTTTTACATACTTCTTTAGCTTCTGAGTTGGAGTATCAGACAAATATATTAGTTGATTTAATTACTGCAATTTTAAGTTTAGTAGGGAGTATTTTTCTATTGTCAATTTTCTTTCAAAATAGTGGATATATTGGAGGTTGGAAATTTGAACAGGCACTAATAATCCAAGCTATTTATACAATTTTGAATGGGATAACAAATACATGGTTCAATCCTAATCTTACAGAAATAGTTAAACATATAAGAGAAGGAACATTAGACTTCGTACTTTTAAAACCAATTGATAGTCAATTTTTTATTTCATTAAAAAAAATAAATCCATCTGGATTTTTAGAAATAATGCTTGGATTTTTATTGTTGTTCTTCTGCATAAGAATAAATCAAATCAATTTAAATTTAAGTTTCCTGACCCTATCCTCAATTACTATAAGTTGCTCGATTTGTATTTTATATAGCTTATGGTTTTTTATCTCTACTTCTACTATTTGGTTTGTTAAGACTTGGAATGCAATAGAGGTATTAAGATCATTCCTTTATATTGGAAGATTTCCTCTAAGTTCATTTTCATTTTCATTAAGAATCTTTTTTAGTGTTTTTATTCCTATAGCTTTTATAACTACAATTCCTTCTGAAGTTTTTCTAGGACTTACTGTATTTTGGAAAATATTGCTTGAAATTATTGTAGCGACATTATTTCTTATTAATTCAAGAAAGTTTTGGTTATTTGCAATAAAATTCTATTCATCAGCCTCTAGTTAAGTATTATTTATTAACCTCGCTACAAAATTTCCAAATTTGCTGTTTACTTTTCAAATTAGAAAGCCTAGATAATTTTTTAAAATGAGGTTTAGATTTTTCAACAGATAAAAGCCTGCAGTTGTATTCAATTTTATGATTTCTAGATATAATTCCTAATTTGAGTGCTACATCACTAAGGATAATTATTAAAGTAAGAAAAAAAAATATACCGAATAATTGTAAAAATGATTTTGAATAATTTTCTTTTTCAGTTTTTAATTCAAACTTCATTACTTAACAATATGCTGAGGGCACTTAATTGCAGCAATAGCAACAGCCGTAACTTTAAAATTTTCAGACTTCTCAATAACCTTTTTAACCTCTAATGGACCAAATTTGTTACTTGCATCACTATAGGAAAGAAGTAAAGATTTATAGTTGTCATGACCTAGATTTCTATACTCACAGAAATTATCTCCAACATAATTCAAAAGAGTTAGTAAAGTTAATTCAATCATTAAAACTTTTTACTAGCGAAGTTCTTACGAATGATACTGTGCAGGATATTTTTAACAAGTAAAATTACCAAAACATTTGAAATTATGAAATTAGATTTTCATTAATAAACTTTAAAGTTTCAAAATTATTCCAGAATTTATTAATTCACATATAAGAAAATAATTAAAGCACTATCTGTAGTGTATATAATCAATAACAATTGCACTACAGATAGGGGGTTGCATTTTTTAAGAAATTGGTTTAAAAATAAGATTCCCCATCACCCGGCCCCACATATGTGAGGCCTTTTTTTTTGGTTTTTAAAATAAGGCCTCTTTAAAAGTTTTATTTAATAAAACAAGTAATTAATCCATTTAATAATAAATAAAAACAATAATTTATTTATTTATTTTTAACTTATAATCCTGCTTTAGAATTTCTATTAAATGTAATGTTATCCTCCAATAATTTTATAAAAAGCTTTTTATGGATTTAATCAACAAGCTAATCCCAACCAAAATACAAACCGTTATAAAAGTTTTCTTAATAAGTATATTCCCATTTAATTTTGACAGGTGAGCTCCGAAAAATCCTCCTGTAAAGGAACCTATTATTAAAACTATCAATAAATTAAATGGAACTGATCCTATTCTTGCCAAAAATACTGCTCCGACAAAATTCCAAAAAATCCCAACAGTAAAAAATGTCATACTTATGGCTCGAAGAAAATCCATTTCAAAAGTTTTTATTAATAGAATTGTTACAAGCAATCCAGTTCCTGAAGAAATAGAACCATTTAATATACCTATGAGAAAAATAAAAATTAAAAATCTAACTTTATTAACAAAATTAAGCTTTTTATTACCAGATGACATACCTAAATCTGGTTTAAGGAATGAGTAAAAAGCTAATAATATGGATATAATTCCTAGAATTAAGTATAAGTACTTTTCTGATATGTATTCAACTACAGAAGCACCAAAAATTACTCCTGGTAATCCAAAAATTAAAATTTGCCAAGCAATAGTTATATCATTACCTAAAGATTTGTAATTTCTTAAGGAACCCCCTATCCCCAGTGCTACTGTTGCTAATTTATGACTAGCCAGAGCCTGATAATAAGGAACTCCAGATAAAATCAATGCTGGCAATTGTAATAATCCTGCTCCTCCTCCAGAAATAGCTGAGAAGGTATTAGAAAAAAACGATATCAAAAAGATATAAATATTTTTAAATAAAGAGTGATCAAAATTTCCTAATAATATTGTTAATAAATAAAGCATTTACTATAAATTGCCCTTTGTATTAATAAGTGAAAATTATTCTTTTCATAAGAAGCATTTGCTTTAAGAAGTCTTATCTTATCTTTTTCAATCATACTTTAAAAAAAAATGTTATTATCAGAAAAAATATCAAGAATTTTATGCATAGACAAGATGCAATTTACCTTGATCAGTTTTGTCCCAAGATAAGTAATAAAAATTGGAGAGAGTCACTTAATAAAGTTACTAATTATAAATGTATTTATTGCGGTAAAACCTCAGAATCACTCGACCATCTCCACCCAATGTCAAAAGGGGGGATTAGCAGTACTATTAATTGCGTACCATGTTGTTTGTCATGTAATGGGAAGAAATCAGATTCAGAAGTTCTTAGTTGGTACAGAAAACAAAATTTTTATGATCCTCGAAGAGCTATGGCGATAAGAGCTTGGTTTAATGATGATTTAAAACTAGCCTCAGTTCTTTTGAAATACTTAAATTAAACAATGAATGATAAATTGATTGAGATTCGAAAAAATATTTTTGTATATAATTGAACAAGATACTTTATTTTAGTAAGAAATGTTTTTATTAAATTATTCTTATTCTTTCTGAAATTATATTATTGCTTTTAAAAAAAGAGATATTAGAATAATCATCTTTCCACATTATTGGTGAATCTATAACCTTTCTCTCCGGAGATTTTACTGAAAAAATCAATCCAAATACAAAAAGAATAGTAATCAATATGATTGTCATTACTAATTTGTCTGAAATATTATTCATTTACTAATCTATCTTGAAAAATTTTTGTCAGGAGTAGTTTTTTCGTAAATTTCTAGAAAATATGATTTAAAATACTTAATCCCCTCATTTCCAATCAATCCAATTGAACGTCCGCAATCATTTACTACTTGCGATGAAATTTGATTTGCCAAGTCACTTTTCTCAATCCATTTTTTTTGAGGATTGTAAGAGAAAGATATAATGTTTTCAGTTTTTACTATAGCTGATTTCATTGCTTCATCTTTAGAAAGACCATTTTGGACAGCATTGCAATATTTTTTTGAGAAGTTATTAGAGATCCTATTTTGGAGCAAACTAACACTAGGATCGGACGTATCAAAAGCTAAACCTACTGCAGGTTTTAATTCAAAAATTATAAATAAAAGTAAGACAAAAAATAATTTTAACAACAGCTATTAATCGATAGTTTATAAGTAATATAATAGTATTTTAAAATAGTCTTTTCAAATAAATCTGATTATTATTAAAAAGAAAATTAAATTTCAATTTATTAATAATTAAAAGTATTGCGATAAGTTCAGTAATAATAGTCAGAGGTTTATTTGATTACAAATATGTACGAATCATTGATGACATTGCTATTTTTTCCTGATTGGACAAATGGGTTACCTTCAGATTTCTTAATTCTTCATTTTTTTGTAGGAGCTGTGATTTTCCCATTCAACATGATTCATGCAAAAGCAAGAAAAATTGACAGTCAAAACCCACAGGAAGCCGCTAATGGGTATAAAAATTCAGATAATGCAACATTTTTTGGATACGAGGAAATCAATTAGATTTCCATAAAATTTATTTAAGGAATTAGTTTATTGATGATAATTTCCCTAAATACAGCTTTAGATCTTAAAATATTTAGTCCCAGTGAACCATTAGGAATATTTATAATTTTTGTAGGTTTAATATTTACTGGCATGATTTTCTATATTATTTATGCTGTAAGTACTAATAAAGAATCCTTAGAAGATAAAAAAATAAGAAGTAAAAAGGAGAACTTGCAAAAGGAGAGAATAGGAAAATTATTTCCTAAGAAAAAATAAATCTAATTGCTTTATTACTATAAAGATATTTATTTATATTATTAATTATTAAATCAGTAGGATCTAAAAACATTAGTTTTAGTTCTCTTAAATTAAACATTTTCTTAAAATCTAAATATAACAATAAAAATTTAATTACGAGGACTTCATATTGTTAATTGCAGGGCTAAATTATTTTCATATCAAGCAAAAAAATGTTAATAATGGAAAAAAATAATTTGAAATCTTGGAGAATTCACCTCAATATCTATTTCTTGCTAGTGGAGTGAATAATGGAGAAGGGTTTTGGATTGTGGGAATAAAAAATTGCGATGATAATATCCTTGAGGATGAAAATCTTTTAGATTGCCATAGAAAAGAATTAATAGGTAATGAATCAGCAGAAGATATTCTTTTAGCTATTAATTTAAACGTAAATAATTTATTAAATGAACTAAGAAGCAAAAAATATTTAATTGCAAGACCTTCAATGGGGATTCCATTTGATATACCTTTAGAAATCTTGGAAAATATTTTTGATTTTTGGTTAGATATTTATAAAAATAATGAAGCCTGGGAAGCTTGTTTAGGACTTCTTAAAGTTAGAAAAAGGATTCCCCTAAAAAACCTTATTGAGAGCAAAAGTTTAAAGGGAAACTCTAAAAAATGGGCTATAAAAATTGAAGCTTTACATACTTATGTTCCTTCTTCACTTAAAAATGAAAAATTAAATACCCCCATGTGGGAATAATTTTATCTTCAAATACTAAAAATATTTACTTCGTTGGATATTTAAGTAAAAATAAAATAACTAATAATTTAAAAATGAATAAACCATATTCTTTTAGTATCGATCAAATGAATGGGATAGTTGAGGATACATATGCCAAGATATTAAATGAATGTGAAAATTTAAAAAAAAATACTAATTGTCCCAATGAGCAAGTAGTAGCACTTTTAAGTGTAATTGCTTCAAATTACGCTACTACATCAGAAAAATACAAAAAATAAGATGATAAGTTATTTTACTTGGAGCGAATTTGATAAGAGCGTAGAACAAATAGCTAATAAATGTAGGTTTAAGGAATTTTCTGGAATATATGGAGTTCCTCGTGGTGGATTATGTCTTGCTGTAGCACTAAGCCATAAATTAAAAATTGAATTGATTTCAGAACCAATAAAGAATTCACTAATAGTAGATGATGTTTATGAAACAGGCATTACATTGACGACCTTTAAAAATATTGAAGGAGTAATGTTTTTCGTATTATTTAGTAAAGTCAAACCTACATGGTGGAATACAGTACATGTAACAAAAAAAAGTCAATGGATTATTTTCCCTTGGGAAAATACCTTAAATTCAAAAAGTGACCGCGCAGATTACATCAAAAAAAGAGGTTTAATTTGAGAAAGAAATTATATTTAGCTAATCCATATGGATTTTCAAAACAAACTAAAACCCTCTTAAATGAATTTATAGAAATCTTTAATGATTTAAATGTAGAAGTATATGAACCTTTTGAGAGAGCAAAACCATTAACACAACAAAAAAGTCGATGGGCACATGAAGTTGCAAATAGTAATTTCGATGATTTAAAAGAATGTGATTGTATTTTTGCGATTGTTAATGGAAATCCTCCAGACGAAGGAGTAATGATTGAATTGGGTATCGCAATTGCTTTAAAGAAAGAAATCTTTTTATTCAGGGATGATTTTAGAAATTGTTCAGATAGCGATCAATATCCATTAAATCTAATGTTATTTCTTGGCCTGCCTAAAAATAATTGGGAAAAATATTATTTTGAATCATTACAAGACATAAAAAGTAATAAAAAAAGATTTATGGAGTGGGCAAAAAATTAGCCAAATAAACCATTAACCCTCAATTAGAAGTTTTGAGTTCAAATATATCTGTTGAGGTGCTAGAATAAAACTTATTTAGAAAATTTTGACACAAGTTACAGTTGGAGAGAACGAGGGAATCGAGTCAGCCCTTAGAAGATTTAAAAGACAAGTATCTAAGTCGGGAATCTTTGCAGATTTAAAAAGACTTAGACATCACGAAACGCCTATTGAAAAATATAAAAGAAAGTTGCAACAGAGAAGAAAAGCAAGAAGAAGATAGTCTGCTATTTCTCATAAATTTTTTGAATATGAGTTGATATAACAAATTTTTTCTAAAAGGTTTAAAATTAAAATTTTAACTACTTAAGCTTTTTAAGCTTCTTAACAAGATTTATTCCAACTCCTGACACAGCAAGAAGATCTTTTTCATCTGCAGCGATAACTGCCTTTGTTGTTTTAAAACCAGCTTCATACAAAGCTTTTGCGCTTTTTGCTCCAACACCTGGAAGTTTAGTCAAAGTTTCAATATTTTTCTTAGAATTTACTCCTTTTGTTTTTGTTTTTGTTTTTGTTTTTGTTTTTGCAGTCTTTGCTGCTTTTTTTTCTTTCTTTAAAGGAGTTTCAGGGGTTACTGCACTTTTAAATAAAATTGATTTTAGTTTGCTGAGAAATTTAGAAATCATTGCAATATATAAGTAATAAAATTAACTATTCAGTTCAATATTATCAAATTCCAGAGGAATTAATAACAAGACAGAAACTAACTGCTTAGAAATAATTTATTTACAATTATATAAAGACACACATTTAATATTTATGCAAGCTTTCTAACCATTGCAAGGTATTTTTAATTATTAAAAAAAAGAGATAAAATGTATATTCAAAATTTAAAGGAATTTGTTAAAAGTAAAGTTAAAATTTCATTAAAGAACAGATCATAAAAATGAAGCTTATTTTTATAAGTGGACCTTCCGGAAGCGGGAAAACAACTTTATCAAATCAAATAATAAAAAAAATTAAAAATGGTATTGTGTTAAGTACCGACAATTACTATAAGACAGGGTTAATAAGTAAATTACTACCAAAATTTGTAGAAGGTTTTTTTGATAGAAGTATTAGTTTTAATAACGAACTATTCAAAAAAGATTTTGATTTTATTTATAAGAATGGAATTTCAATCTGTGATCGTTATTATAATTTCAAAAAGAAAACAATTCAAAATATATTTAACGAAACAAATAATATTAGTTTTTTAATTGTTGAGGGTATATTTGCTAACGAATTCTCAAACACTTTAAATAATAAGGATTATATTTTTTTAGAAATAAAAACTAAAAAAAATGAGTGCATGAGAAGAGTTGTCCAAAGAGATATAAAAGAAAGGGGGAAGGATAAAAAACAAGCTACGAATGATTTCTTAAAGTCATGGAGCATTTATTATAAAAAATTCAAATCTAATAACATAAAAAATAATACAAATAAATTCATTATTGAAAAGAACACTGATATAGATCACATTCTGAAAAAAATCATTTAATTAAGTCTTTAATTTTTTTCTCTAATATTAAAGCACTTAAAATTGAGCCTTCAATTCTGCCAAATCCATCACCTTCAAACCAGTCTCCGCAAAAACCAATTTTATATTTTCTACTTAATTGTAGAGATAATGGTACGGCGAGGCCAGAAGGCTGTGAAGCTCTCCATTTCATAATTGATATTTTTTCATCAAAAGTTAATTTATTTACTAAAGAATTCTCTTCAAACAGTTTATTGAAATTTGTAATTATTTTTTGTTTAAAAACCTCCACATCTTTTGTACTTATATAAGAATTAATTAACTCTGCGTTTTTTGAATGTATTACAATTCCTAATTTATTATTATCTTGCAGCTGAAAAATAATTCTTTCAAATCTATATTTTTTTTCTAAATTATTTTTTAAATAAAAATACCTTTGTTTTTTAGAATAATAATCTTTATAACTATAATTTTCATTTGTATAAATTAAAAAAGTTAACCTGGGAATAAATGTTTGTTCTTCTAAGGAATTTAATAGTAAATCAATTTTTTTATCACTATTTATAGGAATTGCTTTTCTTAATGGAATTTGATTTACGTTTAATATTTTTAAAGACCTTTTATGTAACAACAGATTAGTTGAACAAATTAGATATTTAGACTTGAATTTCTCGCCATTTTTTGATGTTAGTAACCATTCCTTATCATTAAACTTCATATCAACAATTAAAGTTTCAAAGAAAAAATCAATTTCCTCTTTCAAATTATTTGACTCAATTATCTTTTTCGAAAATTCACTCATGGAATCTAAAGATAAATAATTAATCCCACAAGAAAATTCAGATTTTTTTATGGTTTCGAAGTTAGAATCTTCATTTAAAAAAAATATTTCTGAGTCGTCAATTTTTATATATTCATTTTCCAATAATTCATCAATATAACTTTTTAATAGAAGATTATTTTTACTGTTAGATATATTAAAATTTGGAGAACCATGGTTTAGTTTCCAACCTTCATATTTTTTGCTTATTCTTGTACTTGATCTTCCTCCAAGTCCACGTCCAATTTCAATTAATCCAACTTTTTTTGTAATATTATTTTTCAGATACTTCGCAGCGAAAACGCACGCAGATATACCTCCACCTATTATTAGTAAGTCATATGTAACATCACTTTTCATAGGTTTAATATTGACAGAAATTATCTTTCATTTTCTATAAAAACTATAAACAGAATCAAGTTTCTCTGATGATGAAAAATCAGTTTCAATTAAAGGTGTAATATTATTTTTTTTATAAAAACTAACTAAATCAGTTGTGAAATCAAAAAAATTCTCCAAGGAATATAAACACTTTTTAGATATATATACCTCTTTCCAAGGACGGAATTTAAACCGTGCTATAAATTGTTTAGAAGGAATAAATAAACTTCCAAATAAATTTAATTCATCTTTTGCAACGTTTTTAAGATAAGTCACTTCATTCTGAAGAACTTTAATATCTGTTCCATATTGAAACCAAATTGAATTTATTAACCCAGTTGTAATTTTTTTTTTGAACCTTCCTCTCTCTGAAGAAATATTATAATATTTTTTCAAATATGGATTGTAAGCTATACCTAATTTAACTTTTAAATTTTTTTCTTTTTTTAAATAATCTAATACATCAACTGTGTCAAAGTTTTTTTTCTTATTTGATCCCGACACAAGCAGAATTTCATAATTTTTATTAGTCTGAGAACTTTTAACAAAATCAAAAAAATCCTGATACGATTTTTCTTTATTTTTTGAATATTGATGATAAAGACTATAATGATAGGTCACATTAAATTCATTATAGTTTTTTGATATATATTTAATAGTTGAATTAAATAAATCCTTCTTTATAAGTCCTTTACATGGAATATTGATATTTTTGATATTATTTAACTTGCAGAAATTAAGTTTATCTTCTAATTGAGAAATATTTTTAAACGATAATTCAAATCTTATATTATTGTTCATTATTTAGTAATCATTTTTAATCACTCAACATATTAACGAAAACAAGCATCTGCTACGATTCTTATTTTGGAAGTCGTCTTTTTATTCTTAGACTTTAGAAAATAACTGGGGGAAATTTCTAATGCAGCTTTAAAAGAAATTTTATCTTCTGCAGATTTTGCAATAATTTGATTAAAACATTTCCAATTTTCTGGCATTACTAAACCGGGCCATGATAAATAAAGACCTACAAAAATACCGGAAAATAAAAATACAAAAAACCTCATAACAAATAAATTTTTTAATTTTACTAATTAAAATGAAAAAGCAATATTTTAATTGTATTGGAAAATAATTAATAAATTATTTACTATCTTCTTATCGCATATTTAATCTATAAAAGATTTTGATGAACTCGAGAGGTTAGAATAAAAAAAGTATTATTTTAGAATATGGCTAGCCAAGATTATCTAATTGCAATAGCTTTAATTGAGCAAAACTTAGTTAGAGCAATGCCTCTTGGAGGTAAAGAAATTAAAGATAATTTAGAGGAATCGGAAAATTTCAAGAAACTTGGCGAAGAGGTAATTCTAAATCTTCTAATGAGAGTTTTTCAAAGAAGTGATGAAGGTGCTTTAAAAAGGGCTTCTGAAGAAAAAGGTTTGCTCCTTGTTCATATGCATCCTAAAAGAATGCAGAAAGAGCTTCCATTCATTAAATCTGAATGGATAAGAGATGGAGATACACAACAGTTTCTAAAATACCTTGGTAATCTCTCAAAAGAAGTATGGACTGCATCTTTCGTAAAATACAAAGGGATTGAATTTACTTCTATCTCGAAGAATGATGAGATCTAAAATATATTAAAAATGTTTTCTTTTCAAAGAATTTCTTTCATTACAATATTATTTTCCCTTGTAACTCTAAAACAGTTTCTACCATTACCAAAATCAATTGAGAAATAGTCAAATTCATTTTTAATATGCAAGGCACAATTGCCCTCAATACATATACAAGATTCAATAATTTCTCTCTGAATAACATCATTAACGTAAGGCTCCCTCTCTTTCTCTTCATCGAAATGCGGGCAGGCAACACCTTCAACTATACCTAAGCAATCAATTATGGATAATTCTTTAGCATAAGAATCAGTTATACCTTTATCAAACCAACAAATAGCCCCAGCACTTACACCACTCATTACAATTCCTTTTTCATAAGCATTTCGCAAAATTTTATGTAAGTTCCATTCTTTCCAAACAGCCAACATACTTTTTGTATTTCCTCCGCCAACATAAATGATGTCTTGAGTTAGAACTTTCTCTTCTAAGTTTTCTGTTCTAGAAAAGAAGTCAATATGGCTTGTTATACAATCAAGTGTAGAAAATGCTCTATAAAAATTTAGTTTGTATAAACTACTATCGCCTGATGCTGTTGGAATAAAGCAAATTTTAGGTCTTTTTTTATTACTTAAAGAAACTATATATTTTTCAATTTCAAGAGAGCCTAACGAACGTCCAAACCCTCCTCCCCCAATTGCGACTATATTTTTACTAGGCATATTAAATAAAAGATTTGTATATGAATTTAAGACAAATTACCATTAAAGATCAACTGGAATTAAAGAAGGTTTATTTTGATTCAATTCAATCTTTAGATGAAAAAATTTATAGTCAAGAACAAAAAAGAGCATGGTCAAGCCAAGCTTGGAATAACCCAAATTTTGATAAGTCAATAATTAAAGGAAAAGGATGGCTTATAAGTAATCAAGGAATTATTTTTGCTTTTGCTACAAGATATCCCCTCAATAGGATTGCGCTATTTTACTGCAAAGGTAAATTCCAAAGAAAAGGCTACGGCTCTAAGTTACTTCATAAATTAGAAGATGAAGCAGAGAAAGAAGGTATAGAATCTCTTTATACTGAAGCGAGCTTAATAAGTTATGAATTGTTTCTTAAAAATGAATGGAAAATTATACGTAAAGAAAAAGTCATTATAAATAACATTTTTTTTGAAAGATATAAAATGACTAAAACTATAAAATTAAATTAATAATGTCTGGCAAAAGCAAGGGATTAATTCTGATTCAAAGGGTTCTAATCTGGGCGTTATACTTTTTTTCAGGATTTATACTTTATTCAAAACAAGGTATTTTGCCTTCATTGATAATAACTTTCTCAAAAATTATTTATCCATTATCTATTTTTTGGTTACAAATAAGAATTAAAAAAGGAGCCAATTTTCTGCCAATTGATTCAAAAATGACAACTTCGCAATTGTGGTTCAATTTATTACCCGTTATTGCATCACTATTAACTGTAATTTTTTCTTTAACTAATTCTTTTTTATATATCCTAGGAAAATTAATTAATTCTTAAATAAATTAACAATCATTTATTAGTTAGAAACTTTTCTCATAAAAAACATAATGTAAAGAAATTTGTCTTTTCCTTATATTTGTTTAAATTTTAAATAGTGATCAATAAAATCATGAAAAATATTTCATTAAAGCGAAATATTAATTTTGATAAAAAAAAAGATATAAATGATTATGAATTATTCTCTTTAAAGATCACAGACAGTTTATATAAAAAAGATATTGGGAAATTCCTTGAGACTCTTTCTTCTCACTTTATTTAGGAAAATATTCTTTTTATAATCTTCAAATTCAAACAGTCCAATTAATAAATAAGTATTTGAGGGATAATGAGTATAATCTTAAAATTACACCAATGCAATTATTTCTTGCTGACTGCCAATTCCCAGATATTGAGAATCAAGTAAAAGCTTATCAATTATTTGTAGAAGCTTGGGAAAAAGGTGAAATTGCAAAATCAGATAAAACAGATAAATTTGAAATGTTGTTTAGAGTTCACGCTCCAGGGGAGGGTAGAGTGGTTTGTTTATGTAAGGCAGAGAGTGATAAAGAAATTTTTGAGCATTTTGCTCCATGGAGAGCCAAATTTGGCATTCATATGGAATTTACACCTGTAATAAGTTGTCAAAATGTTGTTGATTACCATAAAGATTTGTTCAAAACTTTAGGGTAATTAGCTCAAATCCAAAATTTATCGTGATTAAACCTTTTTCCAATCTTATTTTTAAAAAAAAAGATAGAAATTTTTCTTCTCCAAAAAATAAGCTTAAAAAAGAAGAAGACGTCAAATCTAAACCATTAATAATATTTGGTTTTATCATCTCTTTAACTTCCATCTTTTTACTTTTATTCACCATTAATAATAAATTTGGATGATATATAAGTAATTAAAACTATTACCTTGCAACAAATATGTTCTATTATAAATTTAAAAATAACAAACTAAATGGCGTTTAACGAAGGGGGGATGGCATCGGGCCTTCTAATCATCGCAGTATCAATTGTTTTTGCTGCCGGTATTGGTTTTTTAATCTTGCATTTTGTGCCTGGAACTCCATTTTAGGTTGTCCAACTTAATTTGATTCACAAAATATCTTAAACATTAACAGTTTCTAAATCCTGCATTTTATTATCATCAGGTCTAGATTTCTTCTTTAATTGATAGGCATAAACTAAAGATCCTAAAGCTATGGCACTAGAGGCAAAAATCCCCGATATGAGTATCAAGGCAAAAAGACCTCCTACTAGTCCCCCTTTTAATCTAAGCAAATTTGATTTAATTAAAAGTATTGATAGCAAAACAATTGTAGCTTTAAGGGAAGAGATCTTGAAAAAAGTAAATGGATAAAAAGGATTTAACAACATTTTTTTGGCGTAATACTATTAAGATTGATTCTAAAAATAAATTTAAAAAACTGCAAAAAAAAAGACTCAAATGAGTCTTTTAAATCTAAATTAAATTGGATTATTTATGCATCAGGGTCAAAATTCTTTAGGTTTGGACCCGCTACAAGACCAACAAGACCAAAAAGGACTAAAGAACCAATTCCAAAGCCTGCTGCCCATGGATTGAAACCACCTAAAGCAAAAGAAGCTAGTAAATTCATGATTTTAAAACATAATATCTCCGAGTTAGCATACAGATTTTTATGAAAAATATACCTATATTGAGACATTTCTTCGTAATTATTTGAGTCGCTTAAATATCCATTAAAAAAATCCACAAAATTTTTATTAATTGTTTTATTATCGAGGCATTATTATTTTGTTGGCGCACTTTAAGACCATCAATACTGTTTCTATCAAATGACTTCCAACTATACCTTTATTTATGATGGAGAATGCCCATTCTGCAATCATTTTGCTGAGCTCCTTGAGATCAAAAGCAAGTTAAATAATATTAAAATTCTTGATGGTCGTAAAAATTTAACTCTAATTAAATCCCTCCTAGATAAAGGTTATGACCTAGATAAAGGAGCTATTCTCCTGAAAGATGAAGAGATCTTTCATGGGGCAAATGCAATTAATACTATTTGCAAACAGATCAATAATCCCTCAAGTAATTTACTTTTGTTACTTTCAAGAGTGTTTAAATCAAATAAACGAACAAATTTGATATTTCCTTTACTAGTCAGAGCCAGAAGATTTGCATTGATATCAAAAGGTATCTCAATATCCCTAGTTTAAAAATAAAAACTTTCTAAATAATAAATAACATATTTATAAGCTTCTGTATCAATAAATGATAATTAAATATTTCTTAGCTAGAACTAAGTTGTATCTACAAGTATTAAATGATAGAAAACTTCAATCCCTTTATTTCATTAGGCGGTGATAACCAAAAAGTTAATCATATGGCTGAAGCGGCACTTGAAATGAATCTAACTTGCAATGATTTAAAGAAGGATTTAAATCTAACTGATGGTGATGTAGTGGATATGTTGCAACTAGTCATGGATAGGTTTAAAAATACTAATTAAGTAAAATCGTAATTAATTAATCACTATATATATTTATTATTTTTTTAATGAAAACAGTACAAATTGAGTTTTCGAAATATGAATCAGTTAACTTTTTATGGCCTGAATTAATAGAAGATTACGGATTTGATAAAGCCAGAAAAATAGTTTCTCAAGCTATTGACTTACAAAAAATGAATGGAAAGAAAAATAATACAATGCCAATCATATTTTCAGGAACAGGAGGATTAGCTCTAATACCATTAAAAATGCTAGAAAAAGAAAACTTTGAGATTAGTTATAAAGATAATCAAGTTTTAATATTTAATCTTAAAAGAAAGTCATTTCAAATCTTAAATGAAGCAAACTAATATAAATTAGCAATTTCTCGATAAAGCCAAAATTACCTTATAGTTTATTAAAACAATCTAATAATAATGACTTTTGAAGCGACCTACCTTGGTTCAAATGGTTGGCTCATAAAATTTAAAAAAACCAATTTGATTATTGATCCTTGGCTCAAGGGAGATTTAATATTTCCTCCTGGTGAGTGGTTTTTTAAAGGATCATTAGAAGAAGAAATTTCAATTGATAAAAAAATAGATATTATTTTGTTAACCCAAGGATTACCTGATCACTGTCATGTTCCTACATTAGAAATGTTCAGAAAGGATATTCCTATAATTTGTCCAAAAAGTGCTGTTGAAACATTAGAAAAAATTGGTTTTGATTCAATAAAAATGCTCAAGCCAAATGAAAAGACTAATCAATTTAATTTAAGTTTTGAAGCTACTGCTGGGGCTCCAGTACCACAAATAGAAAACGGTTATATTGTAAAAGACGATCAAGATAATGGGTTTTATATAGAACCCCATGGATATCTTGATGAAAATTTAAACAAGCAAATTCTTGACGCAGTAATTACTCCTACAAAAAATTTAGAATTACCCCTGGTAGGTTCTTTTGTAAAAGGTGCTGATGTAATCCCTAAATTGATTAAAAAATTTAATCCAAAATATATACTTTCAAGCACCATAGGCGGAGATGCAAAATATTCAGGTTTTTTAAATAATTTTATTTCAGTTCAGGATTATGAAGAGGAATTAAATTGTAATCTTGTAGATTTAAAGAGTATGCAGTCTATTATGATTTAAATCTATCCAAAAAGATCTTTAATTAAGTCATTTAGCTTAAGAGTAAATCTACTTTAAAGGGAGTTCAAAAAATTCATTTATTTTTTATTACCTCAATACTTTTATTAGCTTTAAACAGTAGCTATATATGTGAAAATTCAAAGCTTAACTTAGTGTTGAGAAATAATATTAATGGTGACTTTTCCGTAGTAGAAAAGATATCTGAGTTAAAGCCAGGAGCATTTATAAATATTAATTGGAATAAAAAAAAGCTTATGCTTCCATATTCTCTAAGAAAAGACTATATTTCCTTTACAGATAAAAAATGGGACTGGAGATACCAATTTAATAAGGACGGATCGCCTGATATTAATAATCCCTCTTTATACGAATTACTTCCTTCAGGAAAAGTTAAAGCACATTTCTGTAAATCAGAAGATAAGAGTTCTAACTTATAATTTCACAATAAATATTCTAGATTTTTTAACCTCTTAACTTCTTTCTAAAGATGAACAATCCAATAAACCAAAAAAGTATTTCAAGATATGTAAAACTTAAAAATTACAAGGTTTTTGATTATGAAATTCCAGAAATCTTTTTGGACTTCGTAATAATGAAAAATGCTGTAAATGTCACGACCAAACTAAAATTGGTAAAAAAAAATAAAAACACAAGAAATCTTATTCTTGATGGTGAGGATATATTAATAAAAAAATTATTTATAGATGACTCATTACTAGAAGAAAAATACTACAAACAGCAAAAAAACAACTTAACAATTAAAAATATAAATAAAGATAATTTTTTATTAAAAATAGAAGGAATAATTAAGCCAAAGGAAAATTCATCCCTTTTAGGTATGTATGAGAGCAATGGAATTATAACTACGCAATGCGAGGCAGAAGGATTTAGAAGAATAAGTTTTCATTCTGACAGGCCTGATATCCTAAGCAAATACACTGTGAGAATTGAAGCAGACAAGAATGATTATCCCGTTTTACTTTCAAATGGTAACATCGTAAAAGAAAACGATCTTACAAATAATAGACATGAAATAATTTGGGAAGACCCATATCCAAAGCCCTCATATCTATTTGCATTAGTAGCAGGGAAACTTAATTGTATAAAAGACAATTTCATAACAAAATCGAATAAAAAAGTAAAAATAAATATTTATGTTGAGTATGGCGATGAAAAATATGTTCAACATGCAATAAGTTCCTTACAGAAATCTATGAGATGGGACGAGGATAAATACAACCTTGAATACGATTTGTCATTGTTCAATATAGTTGCAATCAGGCACTTTAATATGGGAGCAATGGAAAATAAAAGTCTCAATATTTTCAACTCAAAACTAATACTGGCTAATTCTGAAACAACAACTGATGAGGAACTAGAGAGAATAGAAGGTGTGATCGCCCATGAATACTTCCATAATTGGACTGGAAATAGAGTGACTTGTAGGGATTGGTTTCAACTATCTCTTAAAGAGGGTTTAACAGTATTCAGAGATCAACAATTCACTGCAGACCTTCATAATCATGAAATCAAGAGACTTGAGGATGCAAAATTTCTTAAAAAAAATCAATTTAGAGAGGATTCTGGTCCAACATCACATCCTGTAATGCCTGAAAAATATCAAGAAATAGACAATTTCTATACGACCACGATTTACGAGAAAGGAGCAGAAATAATTAGAATGCTTAATAAGCTTGTAAAAGATGAAAATTTCTATAAAGGATTTAGTAATTACATCTCAACATATGATGGAAAGGCAGCAACCATAGACCAATTTGTCGATAAAATTTTAGAAAATAATAAGGAAATTGATCCCGAAAAGTTTAAAATCTGGTACAAGCAAAATGGGACTCCAAAAATTAAATTTAGGAGAATCTGGGATCAAACAAACGAAAAACTTACAATTGAAGCCTCGCAAAGTAATCCAATAAACAATAACCCATATAATGATTTACCTCTAATAATTCCTATAAATATTGCTATATTTTGCAGTGAAAATAAAACAATAAAAAAAACGGTTGTTTTAAAAACAAAAAAGCAAGAATTTATTTTTAGGAATATAAGATCTCACCTCCAAATTCCTTTAGTAACTTATTTTCGCGAATTCTCTTCTCCTGTTGAGTGGGCATCAGACACTACCTTGGATGAAAAATTTTTAATATTAAAATATGAAAAAGATTTTTTTACACTATCTAATACTGTAAAAGTTTTTTATAAAAAAATTATTTTATGCAGATTAGATGAAAAACCAGATCATAAAATTGAAAATAAATTAATAAGCACATTAATATCATTTATACAAAATAAAGATATTAATTTATCTCTTTTATCAGAATTACTAAGTATTCCGACATTTGCTGAAATTGAATCGGAGATGGAAAATATAGATCCTTTAAAGATATATAAAACTATTGACGAATTAAATCATTTATTCGGTACCAAATTAAAAAAAGAATTATTTTTTAAGCTCGATGAAATAGAGAAAAATCTAGATAAAGTCTGGCCAGAGGGCAAAAATGAAAGAAAACTAATCGAAACTATTTGGAAACTTCTCTTACACAGTCATGATGAGGAAATTAAAAGCAAAATAATTAATTATGTCGATAGTAATTCGATGACGCTAGCAAAAGCTGCATTGAATTCATTTAGTAGGATTAATTGTCCTGAACGTAAACTTATTTCAAATATATTCTTCAATAAATGGAAAAATAATAGTGTCGTTTTGGATAGTTGGTTCTCATTCAATGCATCTATAGAAATTGATGAAAAAACAAGCAGCATTGAAAAATTATTTGAAAATAAGTTTTTTGATTCAAAATCACCGAACACTTTAAGAGCTATATTAAATTCTTTCGTAACAAGAAATAGTACTTTTCATGCAATTGATGGTTCTGGTTATAAATATATTGCAAAAAAGATAATTGATTTTGATAAATTAAATCCAATCGTAATTTCTCGTTTTGTGAAAGTATTTAGTAGATACAATTATTATTCAGACCCTTACAAATGTAATATGGTAGAAACAATAAAGCAGATTAAAAAAAATAAACTATCAACTAATACTAAAGAGGTATTAGATGCAATGATAGAGTAATATATTGATATTATTTAATTAAATATAATAATAACAATTGTAAATATTAAAAATAAAATAAATACAATATATTTATTAATAAAAATATAATCAAATACATTTTTATTTTTATCTTTATTCCACTTTTTATTTACGTATTCCTTAGTTACAAATTTATTAGGTCTGCCACAATATAAACATGTTGGTGAAGTTATTAAAATTAAATTTTTACATTGGGGGCACTTTTTTTTTTCCATAGTTTATCTTACTGAATAAAATTGAAATCAGAAACAATAAATAAAATAAGTAATTTAAATTTTATTTATTATATTTTGAATAATTAAATATCATTGCAAAAAAAAATTTGATTCTAACTTTTTAAATAAATTCAATATAATTAAAAATTAGTATTTGGTTTGAAATGTTTGCTATTGCACTTGGAATGTCACCTATCGAAAAAATCACCGTTGCAATATCAGCTTCAATTTTTATAATCGCCTTTACATGGGTCTCGATTAAGGGAGATTTAAGAAAACTCGCTAATGAACTAATTGAAGATAATGAAAATAATCAGGATAATTAAAAAATTCTCTAAACCTACTTTGCATGTAAACTAGGATAATCAATAATATGCCTAATTTCTTTTAGGGAAGAACCATAAATTTTTTCACCATTTAAGTGCACACCAATCCATTTTTCCTTTTGATTAAAAAAATTACTTTTAGTAGTATCCCTCTCTAGATAATCACTGTTATCCCAATTTAAAGCTATATCCCAACCTTTATAATTTTCTATCATTGTGAAATAGAGAACATACTAAAATAATACCCAGAGAGACAGAGAACAAAAACAAAGGAAATAAGTATTTTTTTCGTTATTTTTATTTAATATTTATGTAGCACTGACTTTTATTTTACGAGCAGCTTCATCTGCATTTTTTCTAGCCAAATTAATATCAGCATTTGATGAGAGAACAACACCCATTCTTCTGCCTTTTCTGGAAAATGGTTTGCCAAAAATGAGAACTTTAGTCTTTTCAAATTTTAATGCTTCATTAAGACCCTCATAAATAGGATTTTGATACTCTTGATTAGAGAGAATAACTCTGGTTGCAGAGGGTTCTATGAGATCTATATGCGGTATTGGTAAATTTAAAAAAGCCCTTAAATGTAATTCAAATTCATTAATATTTTGACTAACTAATGTAACCATACCAGTGTCGTGTGGTCTTGGAGATAGTTCTGAAAATATAACCTCACTTCCTTTTATAAAAAACTCTACTCCGTATAATCCAGCTCCATTAAGGTTATTTAATATTCTACTTGTCATTTTCTTAGCTTCAATAATTAAGGACTCCTTGATCTCTATAGGTTGCCAACTACATTGATAGTCTCCATTAGATTGAAGATGTCCAATTGGTAAACAAAAAATATTTTCACCATTTTCTTTTCTTACAGTTAGAAGAGTAAACTCGAAATCAAAATTAATAAATTCTTCAATAATTACACCTTTAACTTTTCCTCTTGAATTTGCTCGTGCCTGTTCCCAAGCATTTTGTAAATCATTTTTTGTTTCAACCAAACTCTGTCCCTTTCCTGAAGAGCTCATTAAAGGCTTTAGTAAAAGTGGGAATCCAATTTCATCTGCTTTTTTTTCTAAATCATCAAACTCAAAAATATAATCAAACTTTGCAGTTTTAATTTTTAAATCTCTAGAAGCTAAGTCTCTAATTTTATCTCTATTCATAGTAATTTCTACAGTTCTGGCATTGGGAACAATATTGAATCCTTCCTCCTCTAGTTCTTTTAGTGCTTCAATTGAAAGTGCCTCTATTTCTGGGACAATATAGTCAGGCTTAAATTCTTTTATAACATTTTTTAAAATATTTTTATCTCCCATATCAATTACTCTTGAATAATCAGCAACTTGCATTGCAGGTGCTTTTTCATATCGATCAATAGCAATAACTTCTAATCCTAATCTTTTGGATTCAATTACTAATTCTTTTCCAAGCTCGCCACTACCAAGCAATAAAATTCTCTTTTTAGAAAAAATTGATTCTTTCATATATATAAAACTTATTCGTCATCATCAAAAGGTTGTGAAGATGTATCATCTGTAATTTTTTTATCTTTAGAATAACTAAAAAAAAAATTTCTACCAAACCAATTTTGACTTCTCATGCTACTAGTTATTGATCTTGAAATTGCTCCTAAAAAAAAGATTCCAATCATTGCCCAAATAATTCTTTCCATAGCAATCGCAGGTGAAAAACCTTGACCGGAATTAATAATTTCAGTAAGTGGGTCTAAAGGGTCCAAATTTAAACTGATTAATAATTTTAATTATAGTGGGTTAAATAAATGAAAAATTAAAACTTATAAAAGAAATAACCAAAACCACCATATAAATTAAACACAATAAAGTCTATACAATGCTATCTTCAAGGGGTGAAATTTTTTTAAACATGCAAGTTGACGTACAAAATACTACTGTTCTCTCCGCAGACGGATCATCCATAAAACTAGGTGAATATTCAGGGGAAGTAATTTTAGTTGTTAATGTAGCTAGTTATTGCGGAAATACAACTCAGTATGAGGGCCTTCAAAAATTACATGATTTATATTCAAGCAAAGGCCTAAGAATACTTGCATTCCCTTGTAATGATTTTGGAAAACAAGAGCCCGATTCTCTTTCAGAAATAAAAGATTTTTGTACAACAAAATATGACGTTAAGTTTGAAATCTATGAAAAAGTTCATGCCAAAGGCAATACCACAGAACCATACACAACCCTTAACAAAGTTGAACCTGAAGGAGATGTTGAATGGAATTTCGAAAAGTTTCTGATAGGAAAAGATAGTAAAGTAATTGCAAGATTCAAGCCCGGTGTAAAACCGTTTGACGAAAACTTAATTGCAGCTATCGAGGTAGCTTTAGATTCATAACAACCTTCTAAAATTCAAATTTAAAGTTTTAAAAAATAGAGACCCTTAGTATTGAATTCAAAAATAACAAATTATTCATTGATATATCCTAATTTTAGGATTCAAGCATCCCAAGTATTCTTTAATTTAAATCTTATTTATTATCACTATCAACTTCTTCGTCTACTATTTCATCTTTAACAGTTCTTTTTTTAGGTTTAA
>QCDK01000005.1 GCA_003278765.1 Prochlorococcus sp. AG-355-G23 | reverse complement strand
TAAGTTCTCTAATTTGATATAATTAAAAAATTAAACTTTCTATAATGACAAGTGATATAGACATCAATATAGTCAAAGAATACTGGGATAAAAGGCCATGTAATATTAGACATTCCTCAAAAAGTATTGGTACAAAAGAGTACTTTGAAGAGGTAAGCAAAAAAAAGTTTAGAGTTGAGCCACATATACTAAGTTTTACTGAATTTAATAGATGGAAAAATAAAAATGTTCTAGAAATTGGGTGTGGTATAGGAACTGTTGCTATTGAGTTTGCTAAGCATGGTGCAATATATACTGGTTGTGAACTTTCAAAAGAAAGCCTTGAATTAACAAGAAAAAGGTTCGAGGTATATGAACTATCTGGAGATTTTTATGAAGGAAATGCTGAAGAACTAACTGGATTTTTGCCTCAAAAAAAATACGATTTAATATATTCTTTTGGCGTAATCCATCATAGCCCAAAACCAAAAAAGATTTTCAATAACCTTAAAAATTATCTTAAGGCTGATGGAGAATTAAAAGTTATGCTTTATGCAAAAAATTCCTGGAAGAATTTCATGATTGAGAATGGATTAGACCAACCTGAAGCGCAATATGGTTGCCCAATAGCAAATGTTTACACAGAGCAAGAAGTTAAAGATTTAATGGAAGGTTATGAAATTTCGAAAATAAGTCAAGATCATATTTTCCCGTACCAGATAGAACCATATAAAAATGGTGAATATATAAAACAGCCTTGGTTTAGTTCAATGCCTGATAATGTTTTTAAAACTCTTGAGAAGTCCTTAGGATGGCATATGCTTATAGATGCAAAGCTTTGTTAAAAAATAGTTATGAATAAGACTATGAGGCAATTTTATTTTTGCCCTATGCCACCTAAAGCTGGGCAAGAAATAAGAGAAGATTTCAAGTCAATGATTAAATGGATAAAAGTTAATGTTAAAAACGCAGAAATAATAATTTTTGCTGAAAATGAATACGTAATTGATTACTGTAATTTAGAAAATTTATTATATGTAGAAAAGAATTTATTTGTAACAAAAGATACAAATATGCCTTGCACTCAAAAGATGTTTAAACAAGTTCATGATCGTAAATTAAAAGAATCATATCAAATTTATATGAATGATGATTTAATCTTAAATAAACGCTTTAAAGATCTATTAAATTTCGCTGATGACTTAAAAGGAAACTTTCTCATAACGGGTTCAAGAGAAAATGTTGAAACTGTATCGAAATCATTTTCTGTAAAAGCCAAATATCAACATTGGGGAACTGATTATTTTATATTTAAATTACCTATGCCAATTTCTGTTAAACCATTTGTTTATGGTAGATATTCATGGGATGCTCATATGATAAATAATGTCTACAAAAATAAGACAAGAGCAAATATAAAAACTATAGATAGTTCATACCTATTCAAGCCCTTACATTTAAATAGAGACTATCATTGGGGATCTGAAGGAAACACAAATGCTAGGCAATTAAATCTCAGTAGACTTATTTTCAGGAACTTAAAACTTATAAAGATTAATGACTGGCATACAATTAAAAGTTTTGATTGGTATCTAGAAAAGAGTTCAGTTACAGGAGGAACTATACTTTTGAAACCTAGTTCCATCAAACGAAAATATCTCGATTTTATACAAAAAATTAGGCATGTAACAAGTCACATTAGATTATATTTTTTAAATTGGATGTATAAAAATAACAATAAAGCACGAAATAATGCTGATTAGTATTCAATTCCTAGAAAGAAAGGTATAAAAAAGTTTATTAACATATATATTATTACTAATAAATATCTTGAAATACTACATGTATAGTGACAATGGGTTTTGGAATTAAAAATGATTGATATTAATATTAATTCATTTAAATTTTCAGATAATCCGTGGGGCCATTTTACAAGTACAAATTGTCTCAAGAAACAGACTGCAGAGCTAATAAGGGATTGCTTCCCAGACTGGGGAAACAACATCTGGTCAAATTATGGAAAGACTTTTGAAACAGAGTATGGACTAAAGAAAGAACTTACCAATAGAGAAGTAATGCCAAAACCGCTTCAGGAGTTTATAGAATTATTTGAAAGTGAAGAAATTATTAGAAGCATCGAAGAAATGGTTCAAATTGATGAGCTAATTATCGACAAAAGTTTATATGGAGGTGGACTAAATATCTTTCAACCTGGAAGCATCCTTAAGCCACACATTGACTATAATTTTGATGACTCTTTAAAAGCTTATAGAGTTGTTAATCTTTTATATTATGTAAATGATGATTGGTATGAAGGGCGTGGAGGAACCTTTGATCTTTATCATAAATCTAGTGAGAGAATAGAAACGATTCCTCCTTTATTAAATAATTGCCTGTTTTTTAAGACTGGAGATAGTACACCGCACGGTGTTAGCAAGACTAAATCTAAATTTTATAGAAAATCTATTGGATTATGGTACTACAGCAAAAAAAGTATAGAAGGAATTAAAAAAAAACCACATAGAACTATTTGGTTTAATAATTGGGATGGTTAAGAAAATTAAATTTATTTTTATAAATCAATACCTAGGTTTTTTAGTTATTAATCCCTTGCTAATATGGGCAAACAAAGTGCGAATTAATTCCGCTATAGGTTCTGAACTAATTTTTTTAAATTTAAATCATAATACAAAGGTAAAAAGCGAGTACACAATTGAGGGGTTATCCAATTTTTTCATATTGTAAATTTAGCAAAGAATTGAAAGTAAATTAAAAAAAAAACTTTAAAAATTAAAACCTTTTTATTTAATAAATTTCAGATTATCGAATTAAATGTAAAGAACTAATTTAAGTTAATTATTAAAAAATAATTATTAATAAAAATAATTTCAAAGTAACCAGAATTGATACTATAAAAATAATAAGATATTTTAAATTGAATTTAAACGAACATATCACAAAAGTATCAAATGTTCTTGTAATAGGTTGTGGAGGCGCAGGTTTAAGATCAGCCATTGAGATAAAAAAAGCTGGCCTGGATGTCTATATTCTGGGAAAAAGGCCAAAGAATGATGCTCACACTGTTTTAGCTGCTGGAGGGATTAATGCGGCTTTAGGAAATATTGATAAAGAAGATTCATGGCAGCAACATTTCCTCGATACATATTTAGAGGGGTATAAAATTGCCGATCCAGATAAGATTGAAATAATGGCAAAAGAAGCTCCTGTCTTAGTAAAAGAAATAGATGATTGGGGAGCAAACTTTGCAAAATTAAAAAATGATGAACTTGATCAAAGATTTTTTGGTGCGCATAAATTTCGCAGAACTTGTTATTCGGGCGACTTTACAGGATTATCGATATTAAAAACACTTTTAAAAAAAGCTGATGATTTAAAAATCCCTATTTACGATAATCAATATGTAACTGAACTTTTAATAAAAGAAAACGTATGTTTTGGTGCAATGTCATTTAATACAGAATCCTCTAAAAGAACTATTCACTTAGCTGATGCTGTTATTCTTTGCACAGGTGGACATACAAGAATTTGGAAAAAAAGTTCATCTAGGGCAAAAGAAAATACTGGAGATGGATACTATTTAGCTCTTAAAGCGGGATGTCAATTAATAGATATGGAAATGGTTCAATTTCATCCATCTGGGATGGTATTCCCAGAAGAAATGGAAGGTACTTTAGTCACTGAGGCAGTAAGAGGGGAAGGTGGAAAGCTCATAAATATAAATGGAGAAAGATTCATGAAAAATTATGATCCCAAAAGGATGGAATTATCTACTAGAGATAAGGTTGCAATTGCAAACTATACAGAAATAATTGAAGCTAGAGGTACGAAAAATGGAGGAGTTTTTCTCGACATCAGTCATAAGAGTAGAGAATTTATAATTGATAAAATACCAAAAATATATACGCAATTTAAAGAATCTCAAAAGCTTGATATTTCAAAATCACCTATGGAAGTTGCACCTACAGCACATTATTCGATGGGTGGGATTTATGTTAATCCAAGTGATCTTTCTACTTCTGTTAAAGGATTATTTGCCGCTGGCGAAGTGGCTGGAGGTCTTCATGGAGCAAACCGTTTAGGAGGAAATTCACTGGCAGAAATCTTAATTTTTGGAAAACGAGCTGGTATCGCAAGTATTATTTTTTCCAAAAAATTAACAAAAAAGTTTAGTTCTTCTGAATCAGTAAATCTAGCACATGAAAACATAAACAAATTTTTAAAATATGGAAAGCATTTTGCAAAACCACTTCAGAATGAATTAAGGATGGTAATGTGGGAATATTGTGGTGTTATCAAAAACAAAGATTTACTTACAAAAGGTCTAGAAAAAATAAAAACTATAAAAACAAAATTAAAAGATATTGATACAAGAAAAAATAAATCAAATTTTGAAGATCTTGTTAGCACTTTTGATTTGCAATCTTCCTTAATAAGCGCTGAAGCAACTATTATCTCAGCGATAGAAAGAAAGGAAAGTAGAGGGGCGCACCAAAGAAGCGATTTTCCTAAAATAAACAATTCTTTAGATTTTAATTTAGTTATAAGTTTAGATTCACACAAAGAAAATTTAATTATTTCTAAACTTCCACTAAAAAAATTAAAAAGTAATCTTAAAAATATAATTTCAAATTCTAATATCGAAGAATCTTCTAAAAGGGATGTTAAATTAAAAAATAAATTACTTGAATAGGATTTATTTAATTTTCAAAAATATAAAATTAAATATTTTATTGAAAATAAGTTTTAGTATCTTTTTTAAAGAAATTTCTGAATTGCAACCAATAAATAATAATTCTCTAATAAATTTCTCTTTTCTTCCACTTAATCCAAGATGGGGTGATTTATTTCCTGAAGGTCTAATTATTGTTACTCCCATAATCTTTTTTGAGTAATCAAAATTTTCGAGGTATTTTTCAAGTATCTTGTGTGGATTTATATCTTTGTTGTTTTTATAATATAAATCTTTTATTTGAAGATATAACGAAGAATATTTTTCTATAAAATTCTCATTCCCAATAGCTGCCACATCAGAAGCAACCCCATATCCGTATTCATAAGGTATGTAAGGTTTTTTAGATAGAAATCCTGGATCAAAAAACCTTGATTTATGCCAATATAAATCTGGCCTTGTTACTATTACAAGTTCGTATGAATTTCCAAACTGTTTTCTCAATTCTGAACATTTCAATCTTTTCCGCCACATTGATAATACTGATCTTGAATTATCATATTTATTTTTAGGTTTTAATTCCTTTACCAGTTCAATTATTTCTCCTAATACATCTTCATTATTTTCTACCTCAATAGCTATTGGTTTTATTAACTTATAGATATTTTCAAGATCAAAATTTTTCGTTTCAAATTGGGTTTCATTTTCTAGTTTATTTGTTTCATATAAATCATTACTGTATGTGTGTATATACCAGTCAATTCTATGCCCATTAAATCTCGAAAGTATGGAAGGAATAGCTACACATGTTCTTAAATGACCTGAAAGTTCTACAGCAATCTTCATTTAAGAAAGGTAAAAAAATTAATCAGTTTGATGATTTTAACCCCTTTTTACTTTTTAAATTGTCAAAAGTAATAGTAATTTATATGAAAATTAGTTTTAAAAAACTCTTAACACCTTCTTCAACTAAACAATGCAATAATAATAAGTGGAAACTAATTGCTCCCAGAATTGCTCGCAGAGCGAGCATATTGTTACATATTTAGATATAAAAATACATCATATTAAATGGTGTAAAACCATTAAGACTAATTGATGTAACAAGCTAAAATTCTGATGGAGCCAAGCGGACTCGAACCGCTGACCCCCTGCATGCCATGAAGGTTATAAATTAGGCAAATCTTATTGCTATTAAAGGGTTTAAGCTTATTACAAAAAGTAAATTGCGAAATTTATTGCGAATATTTAATAATAGTTAGGATGGAGCCAAGCGGACTCGAACCGCTGACCCCCTGCATGCCATGCAGGTGCTCTACCAGCTGAGCTATGGCCCCAAATCGTTGTAATAGCAGTCATATCAATTAATCCTAGCATTTTCAAATTAAATCCCTGATGTGCTTGATAGTGCTTGATAGTGGCTAAATAACCAATTCTGCGCCAGAATATGCGCCAAGGGAACTTAGACACAGTATGGCTTCTACATCAAAATGGGTATCAAATCTGCGCCAGAGTATAAAGAACACTTGTGGCGCGGGTTGGTCGGTTAGAGGGAGGGAATCCAAAGGCGAATTAATAACCCAAGTAACTTTCCGATACCCAGACAATCAAGGTAGGACTGCTGCGAATGTGAACTTAGCTTGGAACGCTAAAAACACAACAAAAATTATAACAGCGGTGGAGGCTCTAAATGATTTAATGACGCAAAAAAACTTATCTCTACAAAAAGCTGTTGAGTTAAGAATGGAACCAATTTCGCAAAATAAAGATAATAATTTTTCTACATGGGAAGCTTTAAAAAATGATTATTTAAATGAAGAAAAGAAAAATCATAGAGCCACAACTGTTAGAGATTTGGAGTTGAGATTAAACAGATTTTTGGAATGTTTTAAACAAAAACCAATACCAAGAGATAGCGAAACTTTGTTTAAAAGATTTTATGATTTACATCTAATTAATATGCAATCAGGTGGTCAAGGAAGACGTAGAAATGTTGGAGATATTAGAGCATTTTTAAAATGGGCAGTAGAAGAAAAAGGTGCTCCAGATAGATGGTTTCCTATCAATATAAAAGCTGCAAGTAAATATATTGGCGTAGTCCCAAAAGGTCAAAAGAAGAGAGGTACAACACCCATTTCAACAAGAGATTTAGAGTTGCTGTTGGAATCATTAGAACGTGATGAAGAGCATGGTATGAGGGCAATCTGCATACTCTCAGCAGTATATGGAATCAGAGTTTCAGAGATAGCTCACATGGAAATTAAAGATGGCGTTGTTGAAGTAACGACACTAAAACAAAATGCAAAAAATATGGAAAATTCTCAAGTTTCTACAAGAATTGTTGAACCATTAAATCTTCCAAATCTTCCAGACGAAGGACAAAGAATTGTAAGTTTATTAGAGAGTAAAAAATTAAAATTTCCACCTGTTATTAATAGAGCAATTGAAAAAGCAAATGATGAAAAAGGTTATAAAATTATCGGTGAAGTTTTTGCAAAAAAATTAAATAGATATTGGTATTGGAAACAATTAAAAATTGATAATCCTGATTATGTTGTTTACTCAATGAGGCATAGTTTTGCATGGCGTGGAAGTATGGAAGTTAAACCTGCAATTCCTTATAGAGTTCTATCTTCTTTGATGGGGCACGACTTACAAACGCATTTAAAATATTATGGCGGTTGGTCAAAAGAGGAAGAAAATAAAAATGCAATGCAACTTGCAAATCAATCTATAAACGGACAACTTACACAAGCCAATAATTTTTAAATGATGTACTTGCGCACGCCTGATTATTCGCTAATCTAGCCATAACCAAGGGCAGTAAAAGTTCTGAAGTTTTCCACCCTAATCCTCATTCAAGGCAAAACCAGTTTCAGAGATTAGGCACGAAAAACGGGGAAATTCAAAGATATAAATTTATTTAGCTATGCCAAAGACACCTAAAAAATCAAGAATGACTTCAGAGTCAATTTCTAATAATGTAGATTTTCTTGGGCATATTTTGCGTAGTTCTAGTCCAGCAGATTTTGAACATTGGAGGGAAACATTACCCCATTTACCAAAAGCAATTAAAGCTGGTTTAAGAAATAAATTTAATATCACTTTTTGATTTTCTTTTAAACATCCGTTTTTAAGGAGAACTTCAAATGGTTGAGCTATTGCTCAAAACTGCTGATGCTGGCCGTTATCTTGGTGTATCAGTTCAATCTCTTAGACGTTATAGAGATGTAGAGGGTGGTTTCTTAGTAGAGAACGAAGATTGGTTCTCAGGTGCTTTTGAAAACAGCCCTATCAGATGGAATGTAGAAAAATGCCAAGAAGCATTTTCTAAAAGGCGTAAAGGTTTCGCCAAAAAAGAATTTAAAGCGGTTTCATAAAAAAATGGCCGACTTTAATAAAGCGACCATAGGGGCAGTTCCTAACCCTATTTTAGCTGAAAAATCTGATCCCCTGCATATATTGCAGATGGTCAAAAACCTCAAACATCAACCAATAACTGGTGTTACAGATGAGGAACTCTTGTCTAGGGCGCGAAATCTGGCGCAATTAGAGGCATTAGGTGGTTTTATTCCAATTAGAAAAGGTACTAAATCACCAATGGTTTCTAGTTGGGGTAAAGAATACCTTTCCTTAGAAAAAGCTCTTAGTTATAAACCAGCTGCACTTGCTGTTTTTAGTCCTTACTTTTTAATTCTTGATTATGATGCTGAATCTGCTCTTGATTTTGTAGTTAGAAGAGGAATTGATTTTACTCTTTCAACTTGGCATATCAGGAGGACAGATAATCTTTGGAGATTTAAACAGATATTTCTCGTAACTGATGAAATGCTTGATGAATTACCAGAGAGAAAAATTAAAAGAGAAACTAATTATTTAGATTCTGGACTTGATGTTTTCTGTAGCAAGAAATCTTACATTCTTTGTGATGGAGAACATGAAGATGGGGAAGGTCGATATTATTCCCCTGGTGGATTAGATGTATGTGATCTGCAACCAGCACCAGCAAAAGTTTGGGATTTAATTAAAGAAGTTTCAGAGTTTCAGCAAGTTGGAAGATCAAGTTCTAAAACTTATAGCAATACTAAATCCAAGAAACTTTATCCATGCCCAATATGTGGCAGAAATAAAAATTATTGGTGTTTTGAAAATGACAATGGGTTAATTCATTGCATGAATGGTCAAACTTTTAGTGCTGAAAAAGAACATGGCTCTTTAAAGATTGGTGATGTTGTTAATGGCTATGCCTTAGTAGCTCAAATCTCAACTTGCAATACTTTCAAAATACATAATCCAAGATCAAAACGTATCTATAACCCAAGACCAGTAAGAAGGAGGAGAGTTAATGCCAGAAGATAAAAGTATTGACTTTAAAAAAGACATTGAAAGCTTTGAAACATTAGTTGAAAAGGCAAAACAATTAATTCTTGATAAAGTACCTGTTTTTCAAAGAAACACTTTATTAAGGTGTGCTGGTAATGATTTGAATTTACTTCTAAATCAACAGGCAATCTTTGGAATATTAGGCAAAGCCCGAAGGGAAATAGAAGGAACCTTTGATGGATTTCTTCCTGATGAAAAAATTAAAATCCCAAAAACAAAATGGCTTTGGGAACATTTAATTTCTGAAGGTAATGTTTCACTGATGGTTGCATTACCAAAAGTTGGTAAGTCTTCTCTAATTGGTGCTTTTTTAGGTGCAATGAGTCGAGGTAATTCTGAATACCTTGAAAAACAAATTACATCTAAAGCTAAATCTATTTATTGCCTAGGTACTGACCAACCAATGGCAGATTGGGCTGAAATTTTTATTCCTGTTGGTTTGATGAAAAGAACCGCAGAAGATGAAGTTGAACTGGTGCATCCCTTAAAAAGGTTATGGACTATGGAAAGGCCAATTACATTAACAGAAGAAAGTATTGAACAAATACATGATCTTGCTGTTGAAGACCCTAATTCAATTTTTGTTTTAGATGCTTTTGCAAGTTTAATATCAGGACTTGGACTTGATGAAAATCATGTTGATGCTGTTGAACCTATTCGGATGTTATGTGAAGCACTCTCTGGAACAGGTGCAACAATAGTTTTGCTACATCATGCCAGCGGTACTAATTCCAATGAAAGGGCAGTAAAAGCAAGTAGAGGTACTAAAGCATTACCAGCTTTGGCCTCTAATATTATTAATTTATCTTGGCTAATACAAGATGATAAAACTGATAATAGAATTGCTGTTACTACACAGGGTCGAAGCTCTAAGCCTGTAGATATGGTTATTGAACAAACTGATCGGGCTGTTTGGGAAAACCATGGAAGTAGTGCTGACATTAAAGAAGAACTAAAACTAGAAAAAGTTGAAAGTAAATTATCTGATCGACAAAGTTTAGTTTTAACTCACGTTAATGAATGGTGTAAACATCCTTGGCCTACTATTGCAAAGGTTGTCAGTAGAGAACTTCCTGATGAATTTGGTGCAAATGCCGAAGTCAAAGCTCTTGCAACTCTTAATCAATTACATAAAAAAGGATTGATTAAAAAAGAAACCTTCTCCACTATGAAGGTTGGTAATTATTCTGCTTTTTATCCAAGAAGCTGGGATGGTTGCGCGACTATGACACCTGAAAAGTACGATTGGTTAATAGCAAAAATTGAAGAATACAATTACAAAGTAGCTTTGACAAAAGAAGTCGAAAAACATAAACAAAGAAAAATAGAACTAAAAGAGAAGGGGTCATAAAAAAACCCCTTTTTACCCTTAACACCCTTTTTCATCAAAATTTGAATGAAATAGGGTAAATAGGGTGAATAGGCACTTTTAGGAGAGGTGCACCTGCCTATCATGAAGGTGTTAACTTTCTCTTAACTGTAGTTATATCTTTATATCCTTTTTACCCTTTTAACCCTTTGGCGCAGTAATTGGCGCGAAAATTCGAATGTTCAAATAATTTCAAACGTTTAAAAAAAGACCTATTGGTCCAAAAACTCAAATGTTCGAGTTTTTCAGACGTCTGAAAAAGTCAAATGTTTGACTATTTAGGACAAGTCATAAATTTCATCAGTGAAACTTTTATCATCAAGTTCGGCCAATTCATCTAATATCGTTTCCCTTGGCAATTCTTCCAGTATTGAAATACCAGTAACAAGGTGATCTAATATTTTCTTATCTGCATTGGGGATATCCAATACATCCCCAGAGAAATTATCAAGAATAGAACGTTTTTGTTCTGCCATGTCTGAATCCATGATTATGGTTTACCTCTTGGGTATCAAGTCCGATTAACCTCATCAATACTTTTGCATTAGCTGCAACAGCTGCGTATTGTTTCTTTTGCATGGCCTGAAACATTGCATTTTCAAGCACACATAATATTTTTGCTGTCATTTCGGGGCGATTAAGGTCACCTTCTTCAACGTCTTCTTTTAGTAAAAGATAGGCCCTACTTGCAATCTGCCTTGCCCTGCGTCTGGAAATTGTATATTTTTCGGCAACAAGGGAAGTAACAGACGAGTAAGACTTCCCATCTGCTACTAATTCAGCTGCATGAGCAACCCTTAATTCTGTTTCTTTTTTAGTTGCTCTTTTTGTCATTAAATAAATGATTGAATTAAATCTTTTTTGTTTTCCATTCTTTTAAGTTCTTCTCCTAGGTATGTATTAGCCATTTCTTTTTTTCTATTCTCAATGAGTTGATTTAATTGAGATAAATGATCTTGGATACGTTTTTTATAAATTGTTTGTTTTGCCATTTCTTTTAAATCTTCCTCGCACCATTCTGGAAAATTTGAGGGGAAACCTGAGGAATTATCCCCTCGTTGTACATCTGCATCTCTCATAATTATTAGCTGATTATAAATTCTGCGATAATCGGCAGGTTCTAAAAATAACCAGCCAAAATATGGATGTTGACGTGCAAATCTCATCCTACAAACCTCTTTTGACCTACATTATGAGTTTGGTTCCAAAGTATATTTTTTTGACGTTGTATAGCTTTTTGTTGGTTCTGATATTGAAGCTCTTCGGTCTTTTCTTGCATCCTTTTTATGGTTTCTTGCCTTGCAGTTTCGGCCTCTTCGATTCTTCTCCAATGGCCTGTTGATAATCCTAAATAAGAAGCAAGTGGTGCATCATTTCTTTCAATAACACTTTGCGCACTAATACCAAATTTGCAGTCAATCCACTTTTGACCATACCTTCGAGATGGCAATAAACCCTCTAGTCCAGGTATTTTATTTAACCTTGCTGTGATCTCTAGTTGCTCATTCTCTATACCTTCATTTTGCATATAAGACTGAGTAATTTTTTCCTCTAGTAAGGATGGCCTTTCTTGTTCTTGAGACATTTGAGTAATCAACTGCGTTGTGAGGTACTAATTCTCTACATTTAGTGAGTAAAAGTATATGACTAATATAACATTTTTTGTTAATATGTACATGAGATTGGTTCTTCTCATCTCTGGAGGTGGTTTTGTAGCTGCCTCCTCCTAAAGTATTAAATAGAAGTTATTATTTCAAGACTAAATATAATTAAAAATCTATCAAATAGTAGTTATAGATACAGGTCTTATAGTTAATACTTGATTAATCAGAAGTGCGCCCAGTTCCGCGCCACACTTTGTAACAATAGCTTTAAAAATCCAGTTATATCAAGTCATATCAATGCTTTTGGTTGCTTCATGCCATGCAGGTGCTCTACCAACTGAGCTATGGCCCCACGACTTCAAATATACCAATTGACACCTTGATATTTATATTTTCAAGATATGAATTTACCTAAAATTAAACTTTTCGCCAGACGGCTAATAATTTTCCTTGAAAAACAACCTCACCTAAATTTAACTCAATTGGCTCGTACGCTGGATTCGCTGCTTCAAGAAATATTTTTCCTCCTCTTTTAACAAAATACTTTAAAGTTGTCCCTAAACCTGGAACCAATGCACTAACAATGGTTCCGTTTCTAAGAGAGTATGAATCTTTAATTGGCTCCATCAAAACCATATCTCCATCTGCAATACATGCGTCTATCATAGAATCTCCATTAACTGTAAGAGCAAAAACATTTTTCCTTTTTAAAACATCAGAAATATCTAAATTCTCTTGAACATCAGAATAAGTTTCAATTAAACCTCCAGCTGCGACTGAACCCAAAATTGGTACTCCTTCTATAATTTCATCAACTATTTGCATTGTTCTTGCTTTACCCTCTTGCCAAGAGATATAGCCCTTTTCTTGCAAATGTTTTAAGCGACTTTGAATTGGAGCAGGAGATTTTAATCCCATAGCTTGCATCATTTGTCTGATGGATGGGCTATGTTGAAAGTCTTTCAAATAATCTTTTATCCATCTATATAACTCATTCTGAGCTTGGGTAAGATCATCCCCTGAAGAAGTTTTCATAAAACAAATGTACTCTAATACATTTGTACCCTTTTATTAATCAGTTCGCAAGAATTCTTATTGAAGAAGGCAAGATAAAAGAGCTTGTTGAGCATGTAATCTATTTTCCGCTTGATCAAAAATTCTACTTTTATCACTTTCAAATATTTCATTAGTTATCTCTTTGGATCTATATGCAGGAAGGCAATGAAGAATAATTGCATCTTTATGAGCCTTACTAACTAAATCACTGTTAATAGTAAAACCATTAAAAACTTTTTCTTTCTCATCCTTTTGATTTTCTTCACCCATAGATGACCAAACATCTGTATAAAGTACATTTGATCCTATAACAGCAGTATTGGGGTCATCAGTAATTTTCAACAAATTCTTATTTTTATATATTTTATATGCTTGTTCGATCACCAAAGAGTTAGGTTCATAACCTTTAGGACATGCAATCCTAACTTCTACTCCTAGTAAAGCCCCACATAAAATTAGAGAATGAGCCACATTATTTCCATCACCTATAAATGTCAAAACAACATCTTTAAAATCACAAAATTCCTCATTAATTGTTAGAAAATCAGCTAAAGCTTGACATGGATGTTCTAAATCTGTAAGAGCATTAATAACTGGCTTAGTAGACCACTTGGCGTATTCTTCCAAATCTGAATGATCAAATGTTCTAATCGCAATAACATCACAATATCTACTAAGAACTCGTGCAGTATCTTTAATTGGTTCTCCTCTTCCTATTTGTGATGTTGTCGGATTTAAGTCAATAGTGGTGCAACCAAGCCTTGACATCGCAACTTGAAAACTTACTCTTGTACGTGTTGATGACTTATCAAAAATTAATCCTAAAACTTTACCGTCAAGATCAATATTTATTTTTTTATTTTTAAAGCTTTTTGCAAGCTCCAAAATATGAAGAAATTCATCCCTTGATATATCCAAGCTTGAAAGAAATTTGTTATTAGCAAGCTTATTGGGTTTTAGCATGGATAATTCTAGTTATATCTAGATTCTACTATGCGGGCATTTTACTTTCTGCTAGAAGTGTTTTAAGATCTTCACCCTCTATAACTTCTTCTTTGAGAATTTTTTGAGAAATTGATTCAAGAAGAGGTAAATTATTCCTCAAAATATTAAGTGCTGTTTCGTGTGCATCATCAACTAAATCTCTAACCTCTTTGTCTATTGCTTGTGCGGTAGCATCACTAACAGATCTTCTTGGATTGTTTCCATTCCCTAAGAACTGGCCTCCACCTTGTTTGTCATAAGCAAGGGGGCCAAGAATATCGCTCATTCCAAATGTACCAACCATTTGTTCTGCTATATCAGTTGCTCTTTGTAAATCATTTGAGGCTCCCGTAGTAATCTTTCCAAAAACGACCTCTTCTGCTGATCTTCCTCCAAGAAGTGTAGCTATTTGTCCTTTTAATTCCTCTTTAGAATTCAAAAATCTTTCTTCTGTTGGCAATTGAAGAGTATAACCAAGTGCGCTCATACCTCTAGGTACAATTGAAATTTTAGCAACTTTTGAACCACCAGGCATAAGATGGCCAACTATGGCATGACCAACTTCGTGATAAGCAACAACTTTCTTTTCATCATCTTGCAAAACACGACTCTTCTTCTCCAATCCAGCCACAACTCTTTCAATAGCTTCGCTTAAGTCTTGTTGTTCTACACTTTTCCTTTTAGCTCTAGCCGCAAGTAAAGCAGCCTCATTTACCATGTTAGCTAAATCGGCTCCAGCAAATCCGCTAGTAGCTTGGGCAATAGAGTCCAAGTCAATTGAATCAGCTAGTTTAACCTTTTTGGTATATATCTCCAATATAGTTTTTCTACCCGACAAATCTGGTCTATCAACTAATACTTGCCTATCAAATCTTCCGGGCCTTAATAAAGCGGCATCTAGGACTTCAGGCTGGTTAGTAGCAGCAAGTACTATGACTGGCTTATCTGCAGAGGCAAAACCATCCATTTCGGTAAGAAGTTGATTTAATGTTTGTTCTCTTTCATCATTGCCACCAACGACTCCCATAGATCCAGAACGACTTTTACCAATAGCGTCCAATTCATCAATAAAAATAATGCATGGAGCTTTTTTCTTGGCCTGTTCAAAAAGATCCCTAACTCTTGCTGCACCCGCACCTACAAAAAGTTCAACAAATTCAGAACCTGAAATAATGAAAAAAGGAACTTCCGCTTCACCTGCAACTGCCTTTGAAAGAAGAGTTTTACCTGTTCCTGGAGGTCCTACAAGAAGTACCCCTTTTGGTATTCGCGCACCGATGTCTGTGTATCTTTCAGGTTTTTTTAGAAAATCAACTATTTCTGTTAATTCATCCTTAGCTTCATCAACTCCAGCTACATCAGCGAACGTTACTTTTGATTCATCATCGGGGACGTAAACTTTTGCTTTACTTTTAGTAAAACTTAATGCGCCTTGAGCACCTCCTCCACCCATACTTCTTCTAGCGAAAAATTGTAAGACAAGGATAAAAATCAAAGGAGGTACAACCCAGCTCAATATAGTTGAGAAGAAATTAGGTTTCTTCGGAGGAGCAGCAGCAAATTCCACCCCTTTACTTTCTAACCTTTGGGGCAGATCCATATCAAAAATTGGGGTAGTTGCTAACACTGAAGGTGCACCCTCTTCAGCTCCATTTAACTCATATCTGATTTGTTCTTGGGTAATATATGCTCTCTTTACCTCTCCATCATTAACTTGATCAATAAATAACGAGTAAGGAACTCTAGGGATTTGCATATTTTGATTAGGGAAAAGGCTACTAAACAAAAGCAGTGCTCCAACTCCTATCAATATGATATTTACAATTCCAAATCTTCTATTAGGTTGATTATCGTCTTGTCTTATTGGCATAATTGTGGGAAATTTGAATTCATTATAAACTAAACCAATAGTTTCCGTATCTGTATTATTTTTTTTGGGTAAGAACCGTACGGTACTTTAACCCAAATAAGTATCTTAAAAATTAATTTTTGAATAAACTCTTAACGCATATATCATCGCCAATCAAACTAAGCTGAGATTCTCTTAATTTAATAATTTCATGCATTTCTCCAAACTCAAAATCCCCAAGGGGATTCATACTGTTTTCTCCGCCTAATATTTTTGGAGCAATAAAAGTTATAATTTCCTGAATACAATTAGATTTAATAGCGGAAGTAGCCAATCGAGGGCCACATTCCCACAAAACATTATTACATCCCCTTTTAGCAAGTATTTTTGAAATTAACTCTGGATTATCTGATGATACCTTTTCAACTTCAACAGACTTTGGAATCCTAGTGAGGTAGTTTTCATTTGCTGTTGAAGAATCATAAATAATTAATGTTTTTGCCTTATTACAATCCCAAAGATTAGATTTTGTTGGCAGGTCTAAACTTTTTGTAAACACAACCCGCAAAGGCTCAGGATTTTTAAAACCTCTAGTAGTTAAGAGAGGATTATCTCTTCTTAACGTGTTTCCACCAATGATTATTGCATCAAATTCTGCTCTAAAAGAGTGTACTAGTGCTCTTGATTCTTCATTAGTAATCCATTTACTTTTTCCATTTTTTAAAGCTATTCTTCCGTCAATACTCATTGCCCATTTAAAAACACCATATGACTTCCTAGTAATATTCCTATGAATGAAAGCCTTATTTAAATCTAAGGATTCCTTTTTACATAATCCTAAGTGAACTTGTATTCCAGCTTCTTTTAGCAGCTTAATACCTTTACCAGCGACTCTTACATCAGGGTCTTCAATAGATATATAAGCCCTTTTTATCCCAGAGGATATCACCTTATCTACACATGGAGGTGTTCTACCCTGGTGGCAACAAGGTTCAAGATTCACATAAATTGACCCACCTTTAGCATCTTTTTTTAAATTATTAAAAGCCATTGCCTCTGCATGAGGCATCCCTGCCTTGGAATGAAACCCTTCTGAAATAAGCTTTCCATTTTTATCAAGTATCACTGCTCCCACCCTTGGGTTTGGACTCGTTGTATTTTTGCCTAAAGAAGCCAAAAAAATTGCCCTTTTCATCCATTTTGTATGGCTTACATTTTTTTCAGTCATCTCCAAAAATCAAATTCAGTTTATTGATCTCCACTCTTTAACCACAAAAGGAGGAACAGGTAACTCAGAAAAAACTCCCGACAAAGATAATCTTAGTGGTCTATTTTTATCTAAATTTTTAATCAATTCATCAAGATCGAATTCTGCTGCAGCTTGTCTACCATCATTTGCTAATTCAACATTAAGTAATGTTTTATCATCTAAAAGCCACTGTTTTCTACCTGATTCAACCCTCAAGTCAGTGGGATGATCAATCCTAAGATTTCCTGGATATCCTATTACTCTCAAGATCAATTTATCTTCAAAAAAAGGTGATTTATAAGCTACTAATTGCCAAGTTTCAAAGTCCAAATCTCTTAAGAACTCACTGCTAGCATTCATTAATTCCCCATTAATTTCTGTTTCTGCAACTTCTGCGGAAGCTGTTAATGGGTTAAAAATAAAGGATATTAGTAAAAGTAAAGGTAATATTTTTTTAAAAAAAATATTTTTATTTGATTTTGTAATTTTCTTCATTTTCAGAATCCATCAGGGCATCAAGAGTAACAGCTGTTCTTACAATAGCTTGGTATCTTTTGATTATTTTACGATTTTTTTCTATAACTCGAGATAAATTCAAAGTGTCTTTTTCAGAATAGCTAGATGTCAAATCCTTAGAATCTTCTTCAATAAACTCAAATTCACTATCTTTATTTATTAAAGTTAATAATAAATCATGTAATCTCTTTCTTCTTTCAGACAATTGATTTATTATGAAAGCTCGAACAATCATAAGATAATTTAATTAAACATTCAAATAGAAAAGTTTCTTTTAATTAAATATTCATGACTGAAAAAAAAAGAAAAATTCATGTAGTAGGTATTAATTCTTATAAGTTTGAGGATCTATCTTTAAAATTACAAAATCTATTTCAAGAAACAGTTTCAATTGCAGTTCCAAATTCATATTTTGAAGAAATAAAATCATGGAGCGAAAATGGTTTAAAAAAAAAGAAATTATTTTTTTCGAGCAACAGTAATAAGGAACTTCTTAACTGGCTTAGATCACAAAAAACTGATGTTATTTTAATTTCAAGAGGAGATCCACTTTGGTTTGGCATTGGGAGAATAATATTAGAAAATTTTTCAAAAGATGAATTAATTTTCCACCCTTCAAATACTTGCATTCAATTAGCATTTAGTAAATTAAAAATCCCATGGCAAGATACTGTTAATGTGAGTATTCACGGCAGAGATTCGAATAGGTTAGTAGAAGCCCTTAAAAAAAGGCCTTCTAGTTTGGCTATTATTACCGATCCAAATAACAAAAGTTTAGAAATAATCAAAAAAAACTTATCAGAATTAAATCTCATTGACTTCTATGATTTTTGGCTCTGTGAAGAGATTGGTTTCAAGAATGAAAAGATAAGAAAATTAAATCTTAAAGAATCATTTCCATCTGACATATCAAGTTTGAACATTGTTGTTCTTAAAAAAACAAAGAAAAATTACTCAAATAATAATCTTCCTCTTTTCGGAATCAGTGACCATATTTTTAAGACTTTTGATGATAGACCAAACTTATTTACTAAAAGGGAGATTCGCGTTCAAATATTAGCTGCTTTAGAGCTTCCAAGAAATGGTGTCATCTGGGATATAGGAGCTGGATGCGGGTCAATTGGTTTAGAGGCACTAAAGTTAAGGCCTAATTTGGATTTATTTTGTATCGATAAAAGGATTGGCTCAAAAGAATTAATACTTGAAAACTCGAAGAGACTTGACGTCAAACCAAAATTTATTTTTGAGGAAGACATAAATTATACCTTGAATATGAATAATTTAAGTTCTCTAGAAAAACCTAATAGATTAATAATTGGAGGATGTGATAAAAAAACTAAACTCCATATTATTAATAAACTTGCTCAAGATATGGCTATTGGAGACATTATCGTTATCCCAATAATTAATATTCAAACTATTAAAGAATTGAAAGAGGAATTAGAAGATAAAAATTTCAAAACAAATTTAAATTTAATTCAGACCTATAAAAGCTTAAGTATTGCAGAGGGAATGAGACTAGAACCAAATAATCCTGTTTTTCTATTAAAAGGGGAAAAATAAATTTAAGTAATTGTTATTTATCAGGTTTAGCCACATGGGGTAAACCCCAACCAAGTTTATTTCTTAAAACTTGGAAAAATTCGTGTTCTTCAAGTCTAATAAATTTAACTGAGTGTTCACTTTTTCTTATCAAAACCCTATCTTCAGGCCAAACATAACAACCAGCATTGCCATCAACAACCATTACTAACCTTTCAGGAGTTGCGGGAAAAACAGTTACTGGCTCTGAATCATTAAAAACCAATGCCCTAGATGCCAATGAATGTGGAGCAATTGGAGTTAATTGCACGACTGGACAATCAGGTGTGATAACTGGTCCTCCAGCACTTAGAGAATAGGCGGTAGAACCAGTTGGTGTAGATAAAATTACTCCATCTGCTGAAATATCCACAGGAGCATGTCGACCTATAGAAATTTCAAAGTGACACATACTTGTTAGAGGTTCTCTATGAAGAGCCATCTCATTAAGGCAAAGAGACTCCCATCTCCTCTGATCATTCCTCATTACACTAATAATAAAGCAAGTTCTTTCTTCAATATCCCAATTTCCATCAATTATTTTATCTAAAGCCTCCTCTATGTTAGATAAGTAAGCTTCCGCAAGAAATCCTAAATGACCAGTATTTATTGTAAGAATTGGAATTTTAGCAGGTGCCGTTTGCCTTGCAGCAGAAAGTACGGTCCCGTCTCCGCCAAGAACAATTGCAAATTCCATTGATGAATCAAACCCCTCAGGGACACAATTCTTATATCCCAAAGGACGAACATGTTGATCAGGATTTGCGAAACCAACCATCCCTCCAGAGCTACTAACTCTTACAACTTCAAAATTAGATTTTTCCAATTTTTTTTGAACAGAAGTTGCAGTTTGTACAGCTAGTTCCTTTCCATCATTAACAATTAGTCCTGCTTTACGTACCAATCAAAAAAATTAAAACTAGGACTATCTTAAACTAATTTGTTGGACAATCCTAATTTAAAAATTAAATACCATTAGAACTGTTCTAAGAATCTAATATCATTTGTATAAAATTTTCTGATGTCGTCGATCTGATGTCTCACCATACAAAATCTCTCAACTCCTAATCCTGCTGCAAAACCAGTCCATTTCTCAGAATCTATTCCTAATTTTTCTAAGACCTTTGGATCAACCATTCCGCAACCCATTACTTCTAACCATTTACCTTTCCACTGGACGTCTACTTCTGCTGAGGGTTCAGTAAAGGGGAAATAACTAGCTCTAAATCTTACAGGGATATCTCCAAAAAAGGTCTTTAAAAATGTAAGAACTGTTCCTCTTAAATGACTAAAATTAATATCTTGATCGATACATAAAACCTCAACCTGATTAAATACAGGAGAATGAGTAGCATCTACTGCATCTCTCCTATATACTCTCCCGGGAGCGATAATTCTTACTGGAGGAGGATTCTTCTCTAAGTATCTTATCTGAACAGGAGAAGTATGGGTCCTTAAAAGTCGATTTTCATCTAAGTAAAAAGTATCCTGCATATCTCTTGCTGGATGATTTTTGGGTATGTTGAGAGATTCAAAATTATAAAAATCAGTTTCTATTTCAGGGCCACTTTCAACTGAGTATCCTAAACCACAAAAGATATCTATTATTTCGTCTTGAGTTGAAATCAAAGGATGTTTATTCCCAGGTGGTGTTCCAATTGAAGGAATAGTTACATCAATTTTTTCTTTTTTAATCTTTTTATCTAAGGCTTCGCTGTTTAGTTTATTTTTTTTTTCAGTTATTAGTTCTTGCAAATTTATCTTTATTAAATTTGCCTTCTGGCCAATAATTGGTCTATCAGTAGCAGATAATTGACCCATTGTTTTCAAAATAATTGATAAATCACCTTTTTTCCCTAGCAAGGAAACTCTCAATTGATCCAGTTCTTCATGAGTAAAAGAATTATCTATATTTTTTTTTGCTGCTAGAGAAAGATTATTTAGTTTTTCCTCAATTTGACTTAATGATTCAATTTGACTCACTGATATAGTAAAAATAAGTATTGCTTTATCTTACTTAAATATCGTCCATAAATAAAATTTCTTGATTAATGAAACCGTTAAACATATTAATTAGCAATGATGATGGTGTTTTCGCAGCGGGAATAAGAGCATTAGCAAAATCAGCCCAAAAAAGAGGACACAAGGTAAAAGTAGTATGTCCTGATCAAGAAAGATCAGCTACTGGTCATGGGCTTACTTTACTATCCCCATTAAGAGTGGAAAAAGCTGACGAGTTATTTGGACAAGGAATTGAAGCTTGGGGATGTTCCGGCACACCTGCTGATTGTGTCAAATTAGCATTATCTGAACTCTTGGATCATAAACCTGATCTGGTACTATCTGGAATAAATCACGGACCCAATTTAGGGACAGATATTTTTTGTTCAGGCACAGTCGCCGCAGCTATGGAAGGCACTTTAGAAAATGTTCCTTCCATGGCAATAAGTGTTGCTAGTTTTAAATGGAAGAATTTTGAATTTGCTGGAGAAATTGCAATGAATATTGCTGAACAAGCAATTAACGATAGTTGGCCAGCTTCACTTTTATTAAATTTGAACATACCCCCATGCGAAAAAAACAAGATAAAAGAATTATCCTGGACAAGATTATCGGTAAGAAAATATAAAAATCAATTTTCCAAAAGGGAAGACCCGAGGGGTGATGATTATTATTGGTTAGCAGGTGAAGTTGTTTTAGATCTTAAATCGAAAGGTTACGGTCCTAAGAATTGGCCTAGCGATGTATCTCAAATACAAGAAAATAAAATATCTCTCACACCTGTAGAACCAGATTTATTTTGGAGAGGTAATTTAGATGACTTACCTAATATTGATAATTCATTTGTAAATCCTTCTTAAAAGCCATAACGAAAAGCAAAGTCCAAAAAAATGAGCAGCGATAACTTGTGTGTTACTGAGAACTGATAATATTTCAAGACCAGTAATTGGGATATCAGATGTCGCTGTTATCAATTGTCCAGTTGTTTGAGATGATGCTTGTATAAATAAGGCTCCCATAAGTGCTTGATATCCAATTAATCCAAACAAAATTCCAAACAAATCAACTATTAGTCCTCGTTTTATCAATTTACTGGTTTGTCCTCTTGAGGGTCTTGCGTTGCTTGCGATTGCTCTTCCTGTTCTAACTATTAACCACCCTTGCCAAAGACTAAAAAGTAGTAAAATCAGAGATATTGTTGTAAGTGATAGACCAGGCGCTAAACCAAGCTGTCCTTCGCTGTTATTTACAACATTTGAAAAAAGCAAAACAGCTGCAACAACAACACCTAAAATGGATTGAACCCAAAAGCGTATCCATCCAATGCGCCGCATGCCAAATGAAAGGGACTGAAAATCCATTTTGTCAGACATTCATTTGATTGAATAAACTATAATCAATCCAAATTTGCCATTAAAATCATAAAATTGCACGTAATCTTTTGATCTCTTTAATATCGCCATCTGAAGTTAAGAGTCCTACCTCAATAGGTATTGGAAGTTTTGATGGCCTTCATGCTGGCCACAGACAATTAATAAAAAGTGTAGTTGAAGAAAATCAATATACTCCAACAATTGCAAGCTTCTGGCCTCATCCCCGAGAAGTTCTTTACAAAGAGATGCGTCTTAGACTTGATCTCCCTAATGAAAAACTATCTGTTCTTGAAGATTTGGGGATTGAACAATTAGTTCTGATTCCTTTTGATATGGAACTATCCAAATTAAGTGCGGACAGATTCGTAAGAGATATTTTGATAAATCAACTACAAGCAAAAAACATTTCTGTAGGTGCTAATTTCAAATTTGGTTACAGAAGAAGTGGAGATATAAATACAATTAAAAATATGATAAAGGATACGGATATCAAACTAAAAATTATTCCAATTTTAGAAGACAAGGAAGGTAGAATCAGCAGCAGTAGAATAAGAGATCTATTAGAGAAAAGTGATCTGAAAAATGCTTTCAAAATTCTTAATAGGCCTTATAGTTTTAATGGAAAGGTTGTTAAAGGTAAAGGAATTGGAAAAAGTATAGGATGGCCTACTGCAAATCTTGAAATAGATGGCAGAAAATTTTTACCTGGAGAAGGAGTTTACGCATCTTGGACAACCATAGAAAATTCCAACAAAAAAATTGAATCTGTTATGAATCTTGGCTCTCAACCAACAATAAATCCTTTATTGCCATCTGCAGTTGAAGTTCATTTAATAAATAAAGATATCGATCTATATGGTTTAAATCTATCTGTTGAACCAGTTGAAAAACTTAGATCTCAAATCAAGTTCAAAAATATAGATCAACTTTCTAATCAAATCAAAAAAGATAGAGATAATGCTCTGAAAATTTTTAAAAACTACAAAAAATAAATTACAAATGCTGAATCCCAATACTAAAGACGCTGAAGATTTAAGAATTTATCAAATTATTGACGCTAATTTAGATAGAGCCAGAGAAGGACTAAGAGTATTAGAGGATTGGGCTAGATTTGGCCTAGGCGAAGAAAAATATGTTGAAAAGATTAAAAATTTTAGACAAATTTTAGGAAAAAATCATTTAGAAGTTTATAAACAATCAAGAAATCACATTGAAGACAAGTGTAAAGGATTGACTCATCAAGAGCAATTCAACAAAAAAACTTCTGAGCAAATTATAAGTTCTAATTCAGCCAGAGTTCAAGAAGCATTACGAGTCATAGAAGAATTTTCAAGGCTGCAGAATCATAAGCTTTCAAAAATCGCTTCTGAAATTAGATATGAAATTTATACTATTGAAATTGACTTATTGAGTTATAGCAAGTTTAAGAAGTCGGAGGAAATATTAAAAGATAATGACTTATATGTAATCACAGATCAAAAAGACAATTTATTGGAAATATTAGAAGAGATTTTAATTTCTGGAGTAAGAATTATTCAACATAGATTTAAAACGGGAACTGATCAAGATCATCTTCAAGAAGCAATTCAGATTAAAAATCTATGTAAAAGATATAATTCTTTGTTTATCGTTAACGATAGAGTTGATATAGCTCTGGCATCTAACGCTGATGGGATTCATCTTGGTCAAGACGATTTAGATTTAAAAACCGCGAGAAAACTATTAGGATATTCAAAAATTCTCGGTATTAGTGCAAATAATGCAATTGATATTTCAAATGCTCTTAAAGAGGGTTGTGATTACATAGGAATAGGGCCAGTATTTGAAACTGCGACAAAAAAGAATAAAATACCTTTAGGTATCGAAAATATCAAAACATTAACAAAGGATTTAAATATTCCTTGGTTTGCAATAGGAGGAATCAAGTTAAATAATATTTCTTATTTAAAAAGAAATGGGTTTAAAAAAATTGCCATAGTTTCGGAATTAATGAATTCTGAAGATCCTAAAGAAGACGCTATGATAATTTTAAAAAAGTTGTCTCATGAAAATTAGGGTAAATGGAGAAGAAAAAAAAATAGAACTTGATCAAGAAAATGCTCTACTATCTACAGCTCTTCACCATATGGGATATAAACCAAACACAATTGTAGTGGAGTTAAATAGTTTAATTATAAATTCAATGAAATGGGAAAAAGTGAAGCTTAAAGATGGTGATAATTTAGAAATTGTTTCAATAGTTGGTGGCGGATAAAAGAAAAATATTTAATGTATTAAAAATCTTCATATTTTTTTAAGTTTAGGCTTGAAACAATAATCAAATTTTTCCTGTTTTCGTTTTATATTCTTAATACTTAAACTAAACAATGAAAGAAAAAATTGATAGCAACTCAAGATCTTTAAAATGGGAGCAAAATGGGGAGTTAGCTCATAAAGATCTCTCCGAGCTGATTGAAAGATTAAAAAATGTAGAAAGTGAACATACCTCATCTGAGCTGTCTAGATTAGGTACGAAATCAAACATAAAAGATTAAATTTGTTACTTAGATCTTGTTTTTATAAAATTTTGTACCAAATTAAAAATACTGATTATAAAAATTAATGCCGAGAAGATTTCCAGAGTGGGTAAATACAGAAGTCGTGATAAAAGCAATCAAAATGAGAGAAGAAGGTATGCTACCAAAACAATTAAATTTATGGATAGAAAGCCTATTAGAAATAGAAAGAAAGTGATTATTTAGGAAATACTTTTAATAATTCGGAGAGCCGCCATTGCTGCTCCATAACCATTATCTATATTCATAACTGCTATTCCTGGAGAACAGCTTGACAACATACTATTTAAAGCAGTTTCTCCATCCTTGCTAACGCCGTATCCTACTGAGACAGGTACTGCAATTATCGGTTGAGCCAACAAACCTCCCACAACTGTTGCCAAAGCTCCTTCCATTCCAGCACAAACTATTAATACATCATATTTATTGATTTCTTCTAACTGACTCATTAATCGATGAAGTCCCGCAACTCCAACATCTATAAAAGATTGACAATTCACTCCATAAATTTCGAGTGCTAATTGTGCTTCAAGTGTTACTGCCAAATCGCTTGAGCCGCCTGAAATTATGGCAACTTTTTTATTCGTAATTATTTCATTAAAATTTTTCCCAATTTTTAGGCAATTTGCTTCTTCATAGAATTGTGCATCATCATACAAATCTAAAAGATAATTAGCCTTTTCTTTATTAATCCTAGTAATGAAAACAACCTCATTTTTACTTAAAACATTTCCACATAATCTTTCTAATTGGTCAATACTCTTATCTTGTCCCCAAATAGCCTCAATGAGTCCGAGCCTATCTCTTCTTTGAAAATCAAACTTGATATCAAAATTCATCTTTGTTTATCTAATTCTCCCTCATAAATCAATTCAAAAGGATTATCACCTACATTTAGAGCAGCTTTAACATTATCTTCAAATTTTTGTTGAACTACATTTACTTCTGACATTGGTATGCTTTTCCATAATTTCTTACTTTTCCAATTTACCAATATTAAAGCTTCTTCTTTTTCTTTATCCCAAAATAATTGTCTCCCCAAAAAACCATCTTGAGAAGATAACCATGGCTCCCATATTTCTTTTTCCGCATTTAGCCAAGCACCTTTTACGTCAGCAGGTACTTTAAGTCTTAATTCCTCTATTACCATTCCACTTTGAAAATTATCCATTGTAAGAGCTCTTAAATTGGGAATATCAGATTGAAAAATTAAAACTACTAAGCAAATTAATAATAAACAAAATCTTTGCATTTTTTTTTTCAAATTAAAATTAAATATCATTTTTTCTCAAGAAGAACTACTGAATGGCAACTTATACCCTCTTCTCTCCCTTCTGGACCCAATTTTTCATTAGTGGTTGCTTTAATCCCAATTAAATTTTCATCAATATTTAAAATTTCAGAAATGTTTTTCTTCATTAGTTTTACATGTGGCATAATTTTTGGCCTTTCAGCAACAAGAACACTATCAATATTATTTATTTCCCAACCATCTTTTCTTATCAAGTCAATTACTTTTGATAACAAAAACAAGCTATCAGCATTTTTCCATTTTTCATCTGATGGGGGAAAATACTTTCCTATGTCGCCCAACGAAAGCGCTCCTAGTAACGCATCCATAATTGAGTGACTTAAAACATCAGCATCACTATGCCCATCCAAGCCTAAACTTTCAGGATGATGCAGTTTTACACCTCCAATAATTAAATCTCTATCCTCTACTAGTCTGTGAATATCGTATCCATTACCGATTCTGAACTGTGGAGACCTACCATTTCCCATATCATAAGTCCCCAGTCATAGCAGTTAGTTTGCCTAGCATTTGTTTATGTCTAGATTCGTCTAAAATCATCTGTATTACATCTGTAAAAATATTCATATATCCAAACATAGATGTTTTTAGTGTAAACTGACGTTCATTTTTTATTCTACCAGTTTGTATTACACCAAGACGCACCCACTTTTATAGATTGCGTTTGGTTGGGACTCCTAAAGTGCCTTATCTTTGGAATCGTCATACAACATTCTGTTATCTGGTACTGCTGAATCCATAGAACCTGCCTGACGGTCTGCTCTTGGATTGTTGTAAACAAGGTCTCTGATGAAAGATTGGTATGTTTTACTTTTCTTTGTCTTCTTGTTAGTCATAGCAGTCAGTTTAGTTATGTTAACTTAAAACTTTTGGTTAATAAAACTCTGCTCCACCAACTTCTCCAACATCTTATCTGGTGTTGTAGTTGGTCTCTGCTGTTTTGCTAGAACTTGTAGTTTCTGGTCGTGTTCTTTTGATAATCTGCGTGAAACAAACATACCTAAACCCTGTTGAGTACTGAAATGGGATAACCAATAAGATGTTCTACTAGTGATTCATTCTTAAGACCTTCTCTTATTAGAGTTCTGCTAACAGCACTACTAGTGCTATGAGACAGTTGACTTATTCTGATGACCTTGTTGTAGAGGTCGTTGTCTGAATCAGTATCACGGTACGATACGTTTATCTTGAGTTGTTGAGTGTCTCCTTTCTTGGAGGGACGTGTTTTAGTTGTAGTAGCAGTCATTTTAGTTTGTAGTAATAGTACGGTTTGATAAGTTCACAGGCAGATAGTCGTTGTTATGGTACAGGTAGGTCAGACGGTAGTTAACATCAGGATTGTGCCTGTTCTTACTGATGTAGTTGATAAGACAATCTCGGTTAGGACTATTTAATGGATTGTGGAGATAGTCGTAGAAACTATCGTCGTTAAACTGTTCGTTGGTGTAATGCTTGTATGTACCAACTGGTCTAACGTCAACACCATCTCTTCTAAACTTTTTACCAACATACCGTCCTTGAGTTGCTCTAACTCTGTTGATACAACTTGCTAGTTGCTTGTTGTTGTTTGGGAGATAGTGGTGGATATTGTAGAAAAGTATATGTGTGTGTTGATATGTAATACCATCATCTTTGTCTTCGTTCTCATAGTCGTGAATCCCAGCAATAGCAATAGGTATGCCTTTTTCTATCAATCCGTTGATAGTTGCTCTACTTGGTAAACCATACTGTTTGTGTATATCATCTCTACCAACTTTGATACCAACTGCCTTAAGTACAGATTGGTACTGCTTTCTAAAGTTCTTCTCAATATCGTAAGAGTCCTTCTTATGATTACTGATACTGATAAACATTCCCTTGATGTAGGGACTGATGTTTACTTTAGAGAAGTTGGTAGAAAATGATATTCTACTGTCCTTTATCTTATCGTTAGTATCATTAAATAACTCTTCTAAAGTGCCGTCAGTAGTGCCTATATGCCCTTCAGAGAGGTCTATTATCTGGTTCATAGTGATTCGTTTGTAAATGATAGAATATTGGATTATTTGTAATAACAGAGAACAGAGAACCCATAGCAGATACGACTAGTAAGTATCAACTTCGGGTGCTATGTTCTATCCTTTGTTTACATCTCCTCGTAGATGATGTCTTTGATTTGATGAGTTTAAGGTTATTAGTATTACTGACTCTATTTATTAAATAGTATGGTATATTATACCACTTTAGAACATAAAAGTCAACCCTCTGCCGTGAAGTCCTCTGTGTTAACACGGTAAGACGACCTCATCTCCGCACAATAACGAGAGATATAAGACAGACACTATGCTTTTCTAACACATTCTTTTTACTTACTATGTACTATTTATGTTCTATAATAAACATTTAGTTCCTAGTAGTTTATAGGATTACGTTAACAATAACTATAGTGCCGTGATGTTGCGTGAAAGTGCGTTGAGTTTGAGAATATGAGTAATACTGATTCTATTTATGAAATAATATCTCCTAATATCTCATTTATGATGATACGTTAACACTAACTACAGTTGCCGTTGGGTTTCTTGCTAATGCTGTCTTCCTAGCATCTTCGTAGTCCCTAGCAATAACTTCTTCGTAGAATAATGTACCACCAACGTATAACTGAACTTTGTATCTCATTCTGCTGATACCGTTTCCATTACTAGGTCGGTCTCTGTCCTACCAAGAAATCCCATATTCTTTGTGATGATACCTGCTTGTAGTTGTGTATTGATATGACCGTAAGTGCGTTCCAGATGGAATACAGATGTCCCCATATTCTCGGCAAGCAGATGGATTGGAACTTCATTTATCAGACGGAGGTACGCATAGAAATGTCTGAATGAGTACAAACTAATGCTTCTGCTTTCTTTTGCTAAAGTTTCCTTCATACCACTAGATTCTAGGGTTGCTTTGAGTCGGTTATTCATTATCATTCGTCCATATGACTGTCGGTAGAACTTACTGTTCTTGACTGGATTGAGAAATATATAATCTTCTGGTTCGTGTACTATACCCAACTTCCCATATGCTTGATAAATCCTATCCAACCTTTTTCTAATAGGACAGACAATAGACCTAGACCTACCAGTTTTAGCATTATCTCGTCTGATGTTAATAACTAGATTCTCCTTGTTATCACTAGCATCTTGGTCTCTATTGATGATTTCTGTTATTTCTTTCTTCTTGACTCCTAACAACTCTTTTGGACGAATCCCACTATTAGCAAGTATCAGTATGAACTCCTTAAATATCTTACGTTTCTCTAGTTCTTCTAATGGTACATTTTTGTTGTTCTTCTTTGCGATGTACTTGTGCTGTAGATACTTCCAGTAGGTCTCGTACTCTGCTTCTGTTGGAATATCACGTTTGACTCTATCATCAATCTCGTATGGTAGACGGTCTATCTGTGGTACGTCGTCTGTTGAGATATACCTTTCTCTGACTGCGATTTGACGATACATCTTCAGTACTTCATTAACATTATTATTGATTTGCTCTCTTGACCTAGCACCTGTATGTTGTGCTGTCTCCTTTGGTCTGGACTCCAACCATACACTAAACCCTCTTGTAAGATGTGGTTTGATTTTGTCTATTGGTGTCTTGTGTAGGTGTAGTTCTTTGATGTATTTGCTCCAGTTCCCCAACCAATACCTTTTGCTCTTGTAAGTTTTAGGAACTATTCCTTTGTGTGGTGTAGTTGTGATTTTAGATTGTAGGTACTTGTCCCACATTCCTATCAACTCATCAGTAGTAATCTGCTTGAGTCGTTCTCCTTTCTCTATTTTGCCTGCTATATCACGGTACAGTTGCTTTGCGGTAGTGATTGCTAACTCTTTGTTTGTGGTCTTAAGTGAACGGAAGATTGCTTTACGTCTCTTGGTGTCCCAGATGCGAAAATACCAAATGCCTGACTTTGTATCTCCACGTTTGTAGATGAAAGCATCTACATCATCATAAACAGGTGTCTTATCAACATAGTTCTTGTTTACATCTGCTTTTGCTTCGGGATTCTGTGCTTTAGCAGTTTGTAGAGCAGAGATAGCAGAAAAGAAATCATCTTTATTGATTCCTGTTTGTTCTAACAGTTGTGATGCTACCTTCAGCAGAGCATCATTACTGGATTGATTCTGTAAATCTGCTTCTTGGGACATCTACGTTTTTGTGAATCTGTATCACAGGTGTATTTGTCTTATTATAACATACATTTCTCCAAATGTCTTGCTATAACTACATATCCCAAAACCAATCTTCCTCTAAATCGTCTGTGTCGTACCCATTACCTATCCTAAATTTCATGAATTGATTATTCTCTTTTATTATTCTCTTACTTTGTGGGGATTTTTTGTAGTTTTCATTTGAAATTAAGTCACTTCTTCTCTCCAATGTTCTTTCAAAACTTTTTCTTCTTCTCCACGATTTAATCTCTTCATGATTACCGCTCACTAAAATATCTGGCACTTTCATATTTTTGAAAGTTAATGGCCTCGTGTATTGAGGATATTCTAATAAAGATGAATTATGGCTCTCATCGACTAAGGAGTCTGGATCACCAAGAGTGCCTGGTAATAACCTAGTCAAACCATTAATTATTGATATAGCAGGTATTTCACCTCCAGAAAGGACATAATCGCCTATCGATATCTCTTCATCAGCTAAACATCTAATCCTCTCATCAAAACCTTCATATTGACCACAAATAATTATTATTTGATCCAAAGTGGTCCATCTCGCAAGATCCTTTTGCTTTAAGACTTTACCCTGTGGGGTCATCAACAAAGTTTTACTTTTAGGTGATTTTCTAATTGATTCATATGCCTTATAAATAGGTTCAGGTTTTAATACCATACCTGCTCCTCCTCCATAAGGCTTATCATCTACTTGTCTGTAAGAACCTTCTCCATATTCTCTTAAATCATGTAAATTTACATCGATCAAATTCTTATCTAGAGCTCTTGTTATGACCCCTAAATTATTTATTAATTCAAAAGCTTTAGGGAACAATGTTATAACATCAAAATTAAAACCACGCATCTAGAAATCTTCCTCATAACCAAACTCAATTAACCTTGATTCTTTTTTTCTCCAATTTGGAACAACTTTCACAAACAACTCTAGGTGAACTGCACCATCAATTAATTTTGACATATTTGATCTTGCTGACTGACCAATCATTTTTAACATTGAACCTTTCTTTCCAATAAGAATGCCCTTTTGAGTGGACCTTTCAACAATAATAGTAGCCAAAATAGCTGTAAAAACTTTGCCATTTTTTCTTTTCATTTCCTCTCTCTTTTCTATCTTCACTGCAACACTATGAGGTACTTCTTCTCTTGTATTTTTTAATACCTGTTCTCTTACTAAATCAGATAATAAGTTATCCAATGGTTGGTCGCAAATTGTCTCTTCGTCATAAAGTTTTGGTCCCTCAGGAAGAAAATTAAGAGCCATATCGACTAGTTCAGAACATCCCTCTCCCTCACAGGCACTTACAACTTGAAAGTTTCTATTAATTCCAAAAAATCTTCTATATTGATTTAATCGTAAATTCCTAAATTCTTTTTTAACCAAATCCCACTTATTTAATGCAACAATAAACTCAGTTTTATTTGCGATTAAAAAGTTCAAAATATATTCATCACCTCTACCAGGTTCTTCACTTGAGTCAATTACAAAAATTACCATATCAACTCCATTAATTGCAGATTTTGCATTTTTTACTAATATCTCTCCAAGTCGATGATGAGGTTTATGAACACCTGGCGTATCAACAAAAATTATTTGCCCATTGTCTGTAGTAAGTATTCCTTTTAATTTATTTCTAGTAGTTTGCGCTATTGGAGAGGTTATTGTTATTTTTTCTCCAATCAATTTATTTATTAAAGTAGATTTACCGACATTTGGCCTTCCTAGTAAAGTTACAAACCCAGATCTATAATTAGTCAAAGACTTTTAATGCATCAATAATAAAATTCTGATCAAAAATGAAAAAAAAAACCATAAATTTTAAAGAAGCTTCGTTCACGCAAGCAATAAACATATCCGCACAATGGTGCAAAGAGTGGAGTGAAGATTTACTCAGCGAAGAGGTTTTAGCAGATAGAATCGCAGAGCTAACTAAAACAAGAAATGGGCTCAGAGGATTTTTTGCATACGCCTTATCAGATCAAGATTGTTTTTTGCTAGATAAACTGCCTTTTTCACTAATTTACAAACTGAACGAAGGCGGGGATGCTGTAGTTGACATAGTAGTAAAAAATTTAATAATGAGTTCGGCTCAAATTATTATTCATCGAAGAGATAATAATCATGAATATGAGATAACATCGGAAAACATTTCAGATAGATGTAAAGCAATCTTGAGGCTGCTTGATACAAAGTCAGTAGCAAAGTCTGTCAAGCAAATCCTTAGAAACTTAGATGATATGGGTAATAGTTTTGATAATTCAGTAAAGTATGACTTAGAGCAAAAGGAATTTATAAAAAAACAAATTCTTGATATCGCCCAATAAAAAAGCGTAGTAACAAATCTACGCTTTAAGTTTAATAATTAACGAAATGTGTTTAGTCTCTTCTTCCGCCGCCTTGAAGTGCAATCATTAATCTCAAAATAAAGACAAAAAGATTTATATAAGTTAGATACATACCTAAAGCCCCTGCCAAGTATTGATCATCATTATATCTTCTTGGCATTGTATAGAAATCGACAAAAGACATTGCAATGAATAAGACAGTTCCAAATCCTGCAATTATCAATTCGAGTCCTGAACCGCCAAAAACACCTGGGGCAAAGAATCCTCCAATTAATTGGACAAACATTGCTATGAGAAGTCCTATTAACCCAAGTCCAACGACCCCACTTAGAGCTTGTCCGACACTATCACTCATTCTTTGGCCAGTATAAGAGGCAATAACGAAAGTTATTCCGGTAGCTAAGGCAGCTGTTCCCACAGAACCAATACCAATAGTTCCTATTGCTAAAGCAACTATTCCACTTAAGGTGAATCCAGTTAACAAACTAAAGCCTGTTAGTAAAGGTAAAGCCTTCGCATTATTTGCATTATTTGCAGCACTTGTGGCTATAAAAAACAAAATCAATTCTGCAATTAATGCAACTATTGAAAGAGGCTGGAAAAGCCCAGGATTTGTTGCTATGAGTGAGACACCTGCTAAAACGCCTAGAGAAGTTAGAACCATGCCTCCACCTACGTAAGGTAAAGCTTTTTGAACAACATTAGGTCCAACAATTGAACTAGTTTGTGCTTCACGAATAGCTTGATTGAAATTACTACTTGCTGGCATTTTTTTTTTAAATATGACTTTATTCTACTAGATTTTTAAAATTTCAGGGTACGGATCTCCAGAGTTATAAAGTTATTGATAAGCCTCAATAATTTTCTGAACTAAAGGATGACGAACTACATCTTCAACAGTTAAGTAACAAAATTTTATACCTTGAGTTCCAGAGAAAATTTTCGATGCTTCGATGAGGCCGCTTTCCTGATCTTTTTTTAAATCAATTTGAGTAATATCTCCGTTTACAACCATTTTAGATCTATCACCTAATCTGGTTAAAAACATTCTCATTTGAGAGCAAGTAGTATTTTGTGCTTCATCTAAGATAACCATCGAGTTATCTAAGGTTCTGCCTCTCATAAATGCTAAAGGTGCAACTTCAATAATTCCCTTATCGATTAACGAATTTGTTCTATCAAACCCAAAAATACTATGTAAAGAATCAAATAGGGGTCTTAAATATGGATCTACTTTTTGTTGCAAATCACCAGGTAGAAATCCCAAACTTTCACCAGCTTCTACAGCTGGTCTGGTTAAAACAATTTTTTCAATTTTTTTCTCGTTCAATAGTCGTGCCGCGCAAACAGTTGCTAAAAATGTCTTACCAGTTCCAGCTGGACCAATCGCGAACGTAAGATCAAAGTTTTCAATTGATTCAACATATTCTTTTTGCCTTATAGTTCTTGGTCTTAAAAATCTTCCTTCTTTGGAACGAGCAAGAATTTTTTTTCCAAGTTCAGCATGTGAAGACGATTCGCCCATATTTAAGGAACTTAAAGCAGCTTTAAGATCTACCTCTGGGACTTCTAACCCTTGTTCCCAAATTGGTCTTGTTAGTTCTACTAATGCTGAGGCTCTCTCAATTTTAGAAATGACACCGTTCATTTCAAGTTGTAAGCCTCTTATAGTTAAAGAAACTCCTGTAAGAGACTCAAATTTTTTTAAGAAAGAATTTCCAGGTCCAGATAATGCTGTAGCGGCATCAGAACTTGGCAAATCTATTTTGAAGTGACCAGTTTTGGAAACTTCCTTCATCTAGTCATTGAATAAGAATAAAAATTTATCAACTCACTAGCTTTCAGCTTCATTACCCTCGCTTTCAGCTTTACTATTATTTTCTTGGGCTTTAGTTTTAGCCTTAGATAATTTTTCCTTCTCTAACTTTGCTTTACCAATTGCAATAGAGGGTCTTTCTGTTTTTTCTAATAACCCTCCCTTTTCTAATAAAGTTCTCACAACATCAGTTGGCTGAGCACCCTGAGTAAGTCTTGTTCTTAGAGCTTCTGTGTCAAGCCTGGTTTCCTTAGTTCTTGGGTTATAAAAACCTAGTTCTTGCAGAGGTCTACCATCTCTTCTGGAAGTACTATTGCATGCAACAATTCTGAAACTTGCCTCTTTTTTCTTTCCAAAGCGCTTAAGGCGCAATTTAATCATCTTAAATTAATGAGTTCTTAATAATAATATCATTTAAAGGTAAAAATTTAGAAACTATAAATCAGCAAAACCTTTTTTCTTCTTATTATTTTTTTGTTTTTTCATCGGTTTATTACTACCCATTCCTGGCATCCCACCCATTCCAGGCATTCCACCCATTCCAGGCATTCCACCCATTCCAGGCATTCCTCCCATTCCAGGCATTCCACCCATTCCAGGCATTCCTCCCATTCCTGGCATTCCTCCGTTCGACATTTGTTTCATAAAGCCTCTCATTCTTTGAAAATCAGCTAATACTTTATCTACATCTTTTGCTTCATAACCGCTACCTTGTGCGATTCTTTGTCTTCTTGAAGGCTGAGCAGCAAGAACTTCAGGTTTTTGTTTCTCCTCAATAGTCATTGACGAGATCATAGATTCTATTTTCTTAAGTTGGTCTTCTCCATCCTTTATCATCCCATCATCTATTTTGTTCATTCCAGGAATCAATTTAATCAATCCACCAAGAGAACCCATTCTTTTGATTAATCTCATTTGCTTTACAAAATCATTAAAATCAAAAGTTGCTTCTTGGAGTTTCTTTTGCATCGCTTCTGCATCAGCGAGTTCAACTTCTTTTTGTGCTTTTTCAACAAGTGTCAATACATCGCCCATGCCTAAAATTCTGCTAGCCATTCTCTCTGGATGAAATGGTTGCAATGCCTCTATTTTTTCACCTACACCTATAAATTTGATTGGTTTACCACTTATTTTTCTTATTGATAATGCAGCTCCCCCTCTTGAGTCACCATCCAACTTAGTTAATATTGCCCCTGTGATTCCTACTTTTTCATGAAATGATTTTGTTAAGTCTGCAGCTTCTTGACCAATCATTGAATCAACAACAAGCAAAACCTCATCAGGATTAGAAACTTCTTTTATTCGAACCATTTCACTCATCATGGAATCATCAATTTGCAATCTTCCAGCGGTATCAATAATTATCGAATTAAAATCATTTTGACTAGCAAAATTTAATGCTTGCTTTGCTATCTCTTCTGGTTTGCTATTTTTTTCTTTAGCTGAAAAAACTTCCAAGTCATATTGACTTCCCAATGTTTTAAGCTGCTCTACAGCTGCTGGTCTATAAATATCTGCAGCAACCAAAAGAACTTTTTTATCCTTTTCCTTCAAATAAAGTCCTAATTTTCCTGTTGCAGTTGTTTTACCGGCCCCCTGAAGTCCAGCCATCAAAATGACTGTAGGACTATTTTCATTCTCGTTTAATGGAGAATTTTCATTCCCCATAATGTTAATCAATTCTTTATTTACAACTTCTATAAATTTTTGACCTGGGTTTACACCCCTAACTACTTCTTCTCCAATTGCTTTACCCTTGACATCTGATATAAACTCTTTTACTACAGACAAACTAACATCTGCATCAAGGAGTGCTCTTTTTACCTCCTTCAAGGCATCGTTAATATTATTTTCGCTAATTTTTGCTTCGCCTCTTAAACCCTTTACTGCGTCTTCAAAGCGTGAAGAGAGTTCATCAAACATTATCAAAAAGTAATTTTAATTATTATAGATGATCTTGAAGTTTGTAATTACAAGCCGCTCACGAAATCAACTAATTTCCACGATTTATTTGAAAAACCCAAAATATATTTAACTTTAAGGGGATTCAAAGATGTTTCATTAATAAATTCTCCAGAATTATTTATTAACCTCTCTAGATAATTCAATTCCACTAAAACTACTATCCGAGATGAAGTTTGCGATTCCAAATCAATTTTACGAATTTGGGAATTAATCTCCTTATAGATTCCTTTCTTGATATCGTTCTGTCTTTCTTCGATTGTTCTTTCAATTAGACCTTTACTAACAATCTTAGAAAGATTAACTTCCCCCTTTCCCGCTAAGTAATTACTTTTATTAAGAAGCCATCCATTAATTAAATTCCTTATATCTTCTAAAGAAGGTGAAGCAGTATTAAGTTCTTTGAATTCATAGGAAATAATTGAAGTAGATTTCTCAGAAATAGAATTCAATTTACTTGAAGGATTTTTTTTTATTTCTTGAATAATATCTATCTCACTAAGCTTTTGATTTTTATCTTTTGCAATTAAAGGTTTTTCAGCAATAGATTCATCCTGAATTGATTTTTTAAAATTATTTCTTAAAAATCCAATACCAATACCAAATGCAAATAAGATCAAAAACGCATAGATATAAATTAAATACGGTGACCGATTAATTATCTCTTTATCTTTTAAAAATTCCCCAAAACTAAACTTTAATTCAGCAATTTTTTCAATTAAGAAATTATAAAACTCAATTGGTTTTTTCTTAAAGTATTCCTCATTGAATTCTATTTCTTTGGCCTCAACCTTTTCATAGCCTTGTTTTATGCCACCAGGCCAAGGTAATCTTCTTTCATCAAGATTTCCCAGTATTTTATCAAAATCTTCGGTCGTTTTTGTGGAGGATTCCTTCTCAGTTTGTTGGTTTTGAAGATTTGATCTAATTGAAATTTTATTTGATTTCTTTTCTAATTTTTCAATAAATTCTTGAATTTCCCTATCTTCAAACCAAGAATCTAAATCCACCTCTTTTGAGTCAATGTCTCTATACCCAACTAAAACATCATTCTCTAACCAATTTTTACAGAAAATACATATCGCTTCTAACTTATTTCCAGGATAATTATTAAGCCAATCTCGTAAATTTTCATCAGAACTACTTGAAAACCTTGCAGAGGCTTGGTCAATATCAGCTAAAAGCAAATCTAAACAACCAACTAGAGGCATTGAATCAAGACCTGATAAATTTAGTTTCTTTAAAATTCTCCTCGCTTCAAATAATTTTTCTGGCTTTCTTCTAGAGAAACCAATAGCTGTTAAGGATAGAAACGCTAAAAAGCCTGCTTCTAATGATCCTCTTTTTTGTAATTCAAGAAACAAATCAGTCTGTTCTTGCACTGTCAAAAATGGCTTAATTTGTTGAAAAAAAACTTCAAATTCTTGCTGATTTAAATAATCTTTATATTCAGATTTATTATTACCTTCCAAACCACCTCTTTTGATTATTAAATTTTCCAACATACTTAAGCCTATTTTATGAGACTCTTGATCATTTAGATCTCTACTAAGTAGATCTAGGATTCTGTAAGGAAGCAAAGCAACCAAATCTTCTTCAAGTTCTTTTCTTATTTCTCCAAGCTTTCCCATTCTTTGTAGAAGTTTTATACCCTCATGTAAAAAGTCTGCAGCGTTCGAATAGGATCTAAGCTGTTGTTCTTGAATTGCAGAATCTCTAGCTGTTAAAGCAGCCAATAATGTTAAATCAGCTTCTCTACTACTTCCTAAAGCTGGAGTTTGTGGGGGTTGCAATGCTTTTCTCGTAATTTTAAAAGCTTCCTTTGGTGAACCTGATTCCCAAAGAAGTATTAATCCTGCTACTTCTCTATTTGAAGAAAAATCTAATCCAGAATTCCCATTTAATAACAAATTTTCGTAATCTCTTCTGCTTTCTGGATCTGTAAGTAGATCTGCAGTGAGGCGAAGCAACTCAGATCTTTGGGTTAAAACTTCATAAGTAAAACCTTCATCAGGTGTTTTGTCTAAACGCAATTGAAACGCCCTTAATATTTCCTCAGAGGTTGCAGAGGGGCTTACGCCAATTAAACGAAAATGGTCTAAAGGAAGTTCCAAACAAATATCCTATTGAAAATTCTTAGACAAATCTTATCAAGTTAAAAATTTTTTTCACAAGGTCTTACAGAGTTATTAAAAAAAATCATAAAAATCGCCAATCACGGCTTAGAATGTTAACAAATCAAAACTTCGTTAAGGTATTTTTCTTGGAAACACACGTAGAAAGAATCTCAAATCTTCAAGACATAAAAAAAGCCGAATTAGATCGAGAAACCGGATTATTACTTTATGAAGACATGACGCTTGGTCGTAGGTTTGAAGATAAGTGTGCAGAAATGTATTACAGGGGAAAAATGTTTGGTTTCGTTCATTTATACAACGGTCAAGAGGCTATAAGCACGGGAGTAATTGGCGCCATGAAAAAGAAACATGATTGGTTTTGTAGTACCTATCGCGATCATGTTCATGCACTAAGTGCGGGCGTTCCCTCATTTGAAGTAATGAGTGAACTTTTTGGTAAATCCACTGGTTGTAGCAAAGGCCGAGGTGGGTCCATGCACTTATTCTCAAGAGAGCATCACCTACTCGGAGGATATGCATTTATTGGAGAGGGAATTCCAGTTGCCTTAGGGGCAGCCTTTTCAAGTAAATACAAAAAGGAAGTTGCTGGAAATAGTAATAGTGATGCTGTAACTGCAGCATTTTTTGGGGATGGGACTTGTAATAATGGGCAGTTTTTTGAATGTTTAAATATGGCCCAGTTATGGAAATTACCCATAATTTTTGTTGTTGAGAATAATAAATGGGCTATTGGTATGGCTCATGATAGAGCTACTAGTAATCCTGAAATCTGGAGAAAAGCGTCTGCTTTTGGCATGCACGGCGAGGAAGTTGATGGAATGGATGTATTAGCAGTAAGAGGGGCAGCGCAAAGAGCAATTGAGCGAGCTAGGGCAGGAGAAGGACCCACACTTTTAGAATGTTTAACTTATAGATATAGAGGGCATTCTCTTGCAGATCCAGATGAATTAAGGTCTGAAAAAGAGAAGGAGTTTTGGGGGAAAAGAGATCCTATTAAGAAATTAGCTCAAGAAATTATTGACGCTAAATTCGCTACGGAAGAAGAATTAAAAATTATTGAAAAGAAAATTGATGCTGAAATATCTGAGTCAGTTAAAAATGCAATTGAAGCTCCTGAACCTCCTTCAGAAGAATTAACCAAATATATTTGGGCAGAAGATTAGATTAAATACCGCTAGGTAATTTTCTGGTTAAATTTCTTAATTTTCTTAGTGCCTTAAGTTCAACTTGTCTTACTCTTTCTCTAGAAACTTCTAATAATCTTCCAATTTCTGCAAGCGTATGTCTCTCATTTGCATCAAGTCCAAATCTTAGTTTTAGAACATGTTGTTCTTGCTCACTTAAATGACTTAACCACTTACCAAGTTGCTCTTGATGCATTTTCTGTTCAACTTGATCTAAAGGCTCTTCATTATTACTATCTGCAATTAAATCACCTAAAAAGCTCCTGCCATCATCACCATTTACTGGAGCATCTAAACTACTTGTGGATAAAGCTTGTCTTAAAACAGAATCCAATTCTTCAACATCAATTTCCATAGCCTCTGCAATTTCAATTCTGCTTGGCATTGCACCAAGCTTATGAGCCAGATCTCTACTAACTTTTCTAATGGAAGCTAACCTTTCACTTAAGTGAACAGGTAAACGGATTGTTCTTGATTGACAGGCAATTGCTCTTGTCATACTCTGTCTAATCCACCAAAAGGCATAAGTAGAAAACTTATATCCTCTTGTCGGATCAAATTTCTCAACTGCCCTCTCTAACCCAAGAGAACCTTCTTGCACTAAATCAAGTAATTCCAGTCCTTTACCTTGATATTTTTTTGCCACACTCACAACTAATCTTAAATTAGCTTTCATCATTCTTTCTTTAGCTCTTCGACCAATTTTTATAGTTCTTTTTTGCTGGAGTGTAAAATCATTAATTTTTTCATTCAATTGTCCATCTTCTGTAAGAATCATCATCTTCTGAACTTGATTACCCAATTCAATCTCTTCGGCAGGTGTTAATAAGGGAACTCTGCCAATATTCTGCAAATACCAACTTATTGGATCATTACTTCTCCTTTTGGGTTGATCTGATTGGGTTGGTAATGATGAAACCATTTATTGACCTAATTAGGTATTAAAACTTTCCTACATTTTTATGGAAATGGCCAAATATTTAATGCGCGCTTCAGATTTCCCGTAATATTTGTACACTAATGTGTTTAAAACTATAAATAACTCTCTTAAATTGTTTCTTTCAAGATATTTGTCTCGTTTTTATATTTCTCATTAATTTTATCAGTTCATCACCAATAGCAGAAGCATTTGACCCACTTTTGCACTTCGATGCAGCAAATGAATGCAAAAGTACATATTTAACAAAAAAATCTGTTGATATATCTCTACACAAGGTTAAATCAATAGCAGAACTACCAGCTACAAAACCAGTTAAAAGATCACCCAATCCAGCTCGAGCTGTCTGAGAATCGGTTCCAAAAAGTTGCCATACTTTTTTATTATCAGCAATTATGCTGTTAGCTCCTTTTAACAAAATACTGATATTGAATTCTTTTGCCGCTTCAAGAGCAAGCCCAACATTGGTCTTAGAATTGATATTAGGAAATAATCTTCCAAATTCTCTGCTATGTGGTGTAATCCATGTCTTAAACTTTCTCTCTAAAAAGAAATTTGCCCCCAAATTAGATTCTGAAATTCTATTAAGTGCATCTGCATCCAAGATCAATAATCCTCCAAAATCCATAAGATAGTCTTTTGATTTTTGCCAATCATCATTATCAATTCCTATTCCTGGACCGACAGCTAATGAGTCAAATGCACTTAAATCAATATTCCTTAATGCACTAAATAAAGATGCATTCCCATTTTGGTTAGATTGCATAGTCTCTTTTAAAACTATTTCTGGGGCAACTTGCCAAATAGATTCAGCAACTATCCCAGGAAGGACCGCAGAGATAAAGCCTGCTCCACTTGATATAGCTCCTTTTAATGCTAAGTATGCGGCACCAGGATATTTTTGACTTCCTGCTATTAGTAATGTCCTACCTCTTTGATATTTGTTGTAATTTTTTGGTAAAGAAGGTAAATCAATATTTTTTATATCATCGTAAGTAACCTTAAAAATCTTTTTATCAACTTTGGATAGTTTACTAGTAGGTATCCCAACATCTATATGGTGCAATTCTCCAATAAAAGGCAAAGCAGAATCTTGGGTCAACCCAATCTTATAAAGACCAATAGCCAAGGTATAGTCTGCCTTTACTGCGTTATCTAAAAAAGGCACTCCTTTATCAGGACATAATCCTGTTGGAATATCAATACTTATAACCTTTCCATATTTTTTATGAAATTTTTGATTAAATAGTTTAATTAATTTATCATCAACATTTCTTGTTTGATTATTACCAAAAACTGCATCAATCCAAAGCTCTTTCCCATTTGGATCAGGAGGCTCTACTAATTTTGTGACACCAATAGATGTAAGATAATTAAGGTGGTTATTTGTTAATGTTTTTTTTATCGGGAATGGACACCATACCTGAACATTAAAACCTCTCAAAAAAAGTTCTCTAGCTATTACTGCACCATCCCCGCCATTATGCCCAGGACCTATAAAAACTGTTATTCCATGCTTGAGAAGAGGTTTCTTTTTTAAGAGCCATCTACTAATTTGGATACCAGCTTTTTCCATCAATGCTTCTTGTGGCATTCCATCAGAAAACATTTCTTTCTCTAATATCGACATTTGCTTTGAATCAACAATTAAATGTTTAGAGTCAATTGTTGGCCATACAATTTCATTCATAATGAGTAAAAAGCAATTGAAGTACTATTCAAAAATTTAAACTTCCATGTTAAAGACACAAAAGGATAAAAAATTAGAGAACTTTTTTTCTTCTAATAATAAAACTAAAAAGGAGAAGAATATTATTGTAGGTCTTTCTGGTGGCGTAGATAGTTCCCTTTCAGCTGCCCTTCTTGTAGAAAGAGACTGGAATGTTGAGGGACTAACTCTTTGGCTAATGAAAGGACAAGGCTCCTGTTGTTCTGAAGGATTAGTAGATGCTGCTGGCCTTTGTGAAGATTTGGGAATTAATCATAAAATAATAGACTCAAGAGAAATTTTTGAAAGAGAGGTAATTAAAAAAACCACTGAAAGCTATGAGAAAGGATTCACTCCACTGCCATGTTCGATGTGCAACAAGAATGTGAAGTTTGAAGAGATGCTTAATTACGCAATAAGCAAAAAAGAATTTACTCATATTGCGACCGGACATTACGCAAGGATAAAAAAATCATCTTATGCTGAGAAACTTAATTGCAAGAGCTTTATATTTAAAGACTTCCTTCTTCTAAGAGGTGCTGACGAAAACAAAGACCAAAGTTATTTTCTTTATTCTCTTTCCCAAGAAGTACTAAGCAGATTAGAATTTCCTCTTGGTGAAATGAAAAAAGAAGATACAAGAAGGGAAGCCCTCAGATTAGGCCTTAGAACTGCTCAAAAACCAGAAAGTCAAGATTTATGTTTAGTTGAGCATTATGGATCAATGCAGATATTTATCGACAAACACATAGAACCCAAAGAAGGAGAAATTGTGCATGTAAATGGCAAAGTCCTTGGGACCCACAATGGAATTCAGCACTTTACGGTAGGTCAGAGAAAAGGTTTGGGCATTGCTTGGCCGGAACCTTTATATGTAAAAAGTTTAGACAGGGGAAAAAACATAGTTTATGTAGCAGATAAAAGTGATCTCTTTAATAAAGAAGCAATAATTAGTGAGGTTAACTGGGTTTCAATCGAAGAACCTAAGCAAGAGATTGAAGTAGAAGCACAAATCAGATATAGAAGTCATCCAGTAAAAGGAACTTTAATACCTTTTAAAAATTTAGATAATCCAACTACAATGTTTAAATTAATTTTTAAAGATAGTCAAAGTTCGGTAACGCCCGGACAAGCTGCAGTTTTTTATAAAGGAGAAATTTTATTAGGTGGAGGGTTAATTAATTAATTTTCCAAAAGATATTTAATCCCATAAAAAATATAAACAAAAACAAAATAGGTTTATCTCCAAATTTTGTGTAGAAAGTCTTTTCGGATGAAAAATTAGGGAACACTATTTCATTTTGCTCAACACCATAATCTAAAAGTTTAATTATTTTTCCATCATCTTGAACTAAGCCCGAAGGGCCTGTATTTGATACTAGTAAATTATTTTTCTTATTTTCAATACTTCTTAATCTAGCCAAAGATAGGAATTGATTATAAAGCTTAGCTGGATATGGATCTAAATTTGCTGCAGTTATTATTAGTTTTGCACCGCTATTAATAGCCTTTCTTATTTCTAGTCCATCACTAATTTCATAACAAATAGCTACTGCTAGTGGGGGTGTAAATTTAGTATCAAAAAATCTTGAATCATAGCCTGGTTGAATTCCTCCTACTGCAGATAATCCTCTTGAAAAAATATCTAGAAATCTAGGTATTTTTTCACCTATTGGAACAAGTCTATTTTTATCTATAAATGAGGTAAAAGATTTATCTCCAACAAGAAATCCGAGTAAAGAACTTCTTAACTCATTATTTGAATTTCTGAAACCTCCTGACAAGGTATTAACCTTAATGCCTCTAGAAAAATAAAAATTATTAGATAGAGTTCCTTCAGGAGCAACAAGAAGTTTCGCTTTGTTTGATAAAGCATATTTTTGAGCGATGGATAGCTTTTCTTCAATAAATTCATCACTTATTTTTAATTTTTCTCTTGTTGGTATATTAGTTTGCCAAATAGCTACTGGATATTCATAATTTCTTTTTAATGGAGTTGTTAAGCCTCCAAATAAATGTAAGAAAATAAAAGCCAAAAGTCCTAAAAGAAATATTTTTTTAAAGTGAAGTTTTCTTTCCCATCTACCTTGAATATAAAAAATCCAAAATCCAATCAATATTTGTAATACGCATAAACCACTTGCACCAATCCATCTTGCCAAACCAGCAAGATAAATATCACCTGGGATAAGACTCTCTCCTAAACCTATCCAAAAAAAAGGTGTTTGAGAAAGTATCAGTTCACCAATACCCCAAGTCAAGGATAAAAAAAATACTTTTACTGTTAAAGATAATATTTTCATTTTGAAAACATCCTCTTTCCAGAGAATAATTTCAACAAACAATCCCCATAAATAAACTAATATCCCACCCAGAAAAGCGCAAAATAATAATATTAAAATGGCAACTATTAAACTTGCAAACCATGAAAAACCAAGCCATGTCAATGGATGAAGATCATAAAGCCAAGAATGACTTATCAAAATAAAGAAAAAACCCCAACAAAAATTTGCTATCCTCTTTTCACTTCCCTTCCATAAAATAAATAAAGATATCGGCATAAAAATCAGCCAAAAATGAGTTGAAACTGAAATTCCTCCTAAAATCCCTCCTAAACAAGGGTAAAAATATTGTCTTAGACTTTTAATTTGAGTTGGGATTAACAATCTAAAATTACGAAATTAAATTTATAATCACCCATTTATTGTACCTTCATTCTGTAGACTAAGATTTAGTAACTTTCAAAATTTAAGTGAAAGAAGTCTTTATCAGTTTTGCTGTTTTTGTTTTTTGTGTTTCATTAACTCTTTTCAGTCAATTTAATTCACCTCAAGTTGTTAATGCTGCTGAATCAGAAACTCAGTCAGTGCAAAGAATACCTGTTGCAAAATCATCAAATGTCTCAAATAATAATTTATTTGAACTAGACCCATCTGATCCAAATCCTATACTTTTCGCTATGGCAGAAGAAACACCATCAGACAACAATTCAAGGACTACAGAAAGTGGTCTAATTATTGAAGATATCCTAAACGGGGAAGGAGATGAGGCTAGTGCTGGGCAAACAGTTACAGTAAATTACACAGGAACACTAGAAGACGGGACACAATTTGATACCAGTATCGGCAGAGCTCCATTCAGCTTTCCCTTGGGTGCTGGACGAGTAATAAAAGGTTGGGACGAAGGTGTAGCAGGCATGAAAGTTGGAGGCAAAAGAAAATTAACAATACCTCCAGAACTTGGATACGGATCAAGAGGGGCTGGAAATGTAATACCTGCTAATGCGACTTTAATATTTGAAGTTGAATTATTAAAAGTCAATTAAATTAAGTAAGAAAAATATCTAAGACTTTTCAATTTAGTTAATCTCCAAGTAATATATATACAACACCAAATATTCGAAATGTTAAGTAAATTCATCAATTCTTTCCTAGATAAAAAATCCCCAATGACAGTACATGCTCACTGCGATGGTCCTTGTGGTGTTTACGACCCAGCATCTACGAGAGTTGCAGCTGAAGCAGTTTTAGCAATGACAAAAAAACTTATTGCATTAGAAGCTCCTTCCAGCACTGATTCAGCAGAGTGGGCTGCATACAGTAATACGTTTTCTAGATATGTTGCAGTTAAAGAAGAGCAAGCAAAAGAAACAAAGAAAGAGATTCTAATTTTGTGGACAGACTACTTTAAACCAGTTCACTTAGAAACTTACCCAGACTTACATGAAACCATTTGGAAGGCGGCCAAATTATGCAGTGCATGCAAAGTTAATATTGACTTAGCCCAAGCTGAAGAACTCATGAGTTATGTAGAAAAAATTCATAATATTTTCTGGGCTTCAAAAGGAAGATCAGACGCTTTTGTAAAAGCTAGTTAATCAGAGTTATTTTCAAAAGTTTTTTTGATTTAATTTTATTTTTTTTAGGTTTAAGAAAAACCGCGATTATTAGTGGTGAATCGATGTTTCCTTACCTAAAAGACGGTGACATTGTATTTTTTAAAAAATACAAAAAGAATAAATCAATACTTAAAAATCGACAAATAGTTATTTTTAATCATCCAATTAAAAATAAAAATCTAATAAAAAGGATAAATTCAGTAACCCAAAATAACGTTGAGGTTATAGGCGACAATATTGAATTTAGCGAAGATAGTAATAAATTTGGATTAATCAATAACGAAAAAATAATTGGGATTGTTACCTCTAAATTGATTATCCCTAAATTAAAAAATTTTTTAATTCAAAAAAACAGAAGCACTTCTTTGAATCCAAAATAATCCTAAAGAAAAGGAAAGTCCTCCTGCTACAGCTATTAATCTTTTAATAAATTTTTGACTTGCTTTAAAGGTAGTAAAAGATATTAAACAAGTAAAAAGATTCATACTTATGAGTGAACCAATCAAATATGAAATCAAATATAAGCAAGCGCTTGTTAAAGGTAGTGCTAAAGCAGGAAGAACGGCAAGAAAATGTGAACCTCCAGCTATACCGTGTAGCAAGCCTAAACCAGTCAAAGCATGTGAGTGCCTATTATTATTTTTTTGTTCCTTAACATGAAAGTGAAAGTGACGATGGGCAATTCCATTCTCATGCTTATGGGAATGCGAGTGGATACTTAATTGAAAAGAATTTTTTATAGCAAATACTCCAACAATTAGAAGTGAAATTCCAACTAGGAATTCGGCAATACTAGAAAATTTGTTTAATGGCGTAATATCCTTAATAAAAATCGCTAGAAAAGCTAACAAGAGGACTCCTGAAGAATGTCCTAAGCCCCATGAGAAACTATTTTTAAGAGCTTTTTGGGGATTATTAATCGCTGCTGGTGTCATTGCAATTAGATGATCAGCGCCACTAACTACATGCACAAATCCTGCTACTATACCTGTTAAAATTACAGCCTGCATATATATATTCAGTTCAACTCTGTTTATTAAATTTTATAGCACGATTTGAAGTCAATATTAAATTGAGTTAAATAATTTCTTGAAAGATTGTTCAATATCAGTTTCTCTCATAAAAGTTTCACCAATTAATACTCCCATGATTCCAATAGATCTAAGCGATTCTAAATCTTCGGCACAATTAATTCCAGATTCACTTATGGGAATAATATTTTGTTTTAAAAATATATCTGCATATGTATACATCAATTCTTTTGATGTTTTTAAATCCGTTTTAAAAGTCTTTAAGTCCCTATTATTTATTCCAATCAAAGTAAAAGACTTTAACTTTAGAATCCTTTCTAATTCATTAGAGTTATGGACTTCAACAAGAACACTCATCTTTAAATTATCAGCTATTTTCTTTAAATAAATTAAATCATCATCACTTAAAATCGCAGCGATTAATAATATTGCATCAGCACCAGATACCCTTGCTTTATAAATCTGATAAGCAGAAATAATAAAATCTTTGCAGAGTAGAGGGAGATTAGTTGATTTCCTTACAGTTTCGAGTATTTCATAACTACCTTGAAAAAACCTTTGATCGGTAAGTACTGATATACATGATGCACCTAATCCTTCATAACAAATTGCTATGTCTTCAGGATTAAAATCTTTTCTAATAACTCCTTTACTCGGACTAGCTTTTTTTATTTCAGCAATTACTCCTGGTTTTATTTTTGACTCCAAGATATTTTTATAAAAATCTTTGGGAGCAGGAAGGTTTTCAATCTTTTTTATGAGGTCTTCTAAAGAGACTATTTTTTTAAAATTCTTAATTTCAATATCCTTGTGCCATATAATTTCTTCCAGAATGTTTTTTGCTTGTGCTTCTCTATGAGGTACAGCATATTCTAAATTTTCTACCCTTACTGTTGGATTAGGTGGCCTGCGTCTTATCTCCATTAATTTTAGATATTATTTTATTTGAGAAGCCGCCTGTTTATATGCGACCTCAACTACTTCACTAAGAGTAGGATGAGTATGAACTTCTTTAGATAATTCAATTACATCTTGGTTCCTTGAAATAGCGTTCGAAATTTCTTGAATTAAATCAGCTGCATGTAACCCAAAAATATGAGCTCCTAATACTTTCCCATTATCTTTGTTGAAAATCAACTTTAGCAATCCATCACTCTCTAATTCAGCCAATGCTTTTGAATTGGCCTTAAAGAAACTTTTGACAACTCCCAAAGTAAAATTTTCTTTTGTAGATATCTCTTTAGCTTCAACTTCAGAGAGACCAACTGAACTTATCTCTGGGTGAGTAAAGGTTGCTGCGGGGATACTTTTATAGTTAATTTCGACATTACCACCGCAAATATTATCAACTGCAATAGTACCCTGCGCTGCAGCTGTATGGGCAAGCATTAGTTTGCCCGTTACATCACCAACAGCCCAAATGTTAGGTATTATTTCATCACCATTCTTAACTCTCATTTGATCATCTACAGGAATGAAACCTTTTACTGTTTCAATACCAACCGACTTAAGATTTAAGTTATTACTATTAGGACTTCTGCCAGTTGCGACTAGTACAGCGTCAACTTCTAAAGTTTCTACAACTTCCTTAGATTTTGCATCAGTCAGTTCTATTTTTACGGGGCATCCAGGTGTTATTTTTGTCGCAAAAACATTTGATTTTGTGTCTATATCTCTTGCTTGAATAAGGTTTTTCTTAGCAATTTTAGTGATGTCTGGATCAAATGTTGGCATAATATTTTCCAAAGCCTCGATCATGGTAACTTCACAACCAAGCGCGGTATAAACATCAGCAAATTCTAGACCTATATATCCGCTTCCAATAATTGCTATCCATCTAGGAAGCCACTCAAGTTTAACCGCATCATCACTAGTAAATACGGTCCTATTATCCAAAGTTATTCCACGGGGCACAAAAGGAGAAGAGCCAGTTGCTATAACAATATTCTTACATGTAAAAATTTTATCAATTCCGTTTTTATCTCTTACACCTACTTTTTGATTTCCTTCAATTCTTCCAATGCCCAAAATAATTTCAACTCCACTCCTTTTAAGAGTTTTTGTTAAATTTTCTCTAACATTTAAAACTAAATTATTTGCATGATCTGCAATTTTTGATCTCTCGAACCTTACTGGTGAAGCATGTATACCAAATTTAGCTAAATGTTCATAATTAGCTATTTCTCTAACTTTTCCACTTGCAGCTAAAAGAGCTTTAGATGGAACACAACCCTTGTTAACACAAGTGCCTCCCATATCAGAAGATTCTACTATTGCGACATTCAGTCCCTTACCAGCAGCATGTTTAGCGGCATCAAAACCTCCATATCCTGCTCCTATTACTATTAAATCAAAATCAAAACTTGAATTAGTCACTTTTTATTTATTTATTTAGAGATGTATGCGACTCTTTTTCGTTCTAGTAATAACGGAACTGCAACACAAGCCACATTCAATGATTCTACAATCTCACTATGCGGAATTGTAATTGTTTCATTAAAAGCTTCTTGAATTTTTTTATGAATACCTTGACCTTCATTACCCAAAATTAATGCTGTACGTCTAGACCAATCAACTTCCCAGTAAGGTTTTGAAGGTTTTTTTGAACTCTCATTATGGCTACTAGTAGAGAAAATCTTAAATCCTACATTTGACAATTCAGACAAAGTCTTAAGTAAAGAATTTAATATTTCTTCTTCAATGCCATCAAATCTTAAAAATGGCAGATGAAAAACTGCACCTGAGGATGCTCTTAATACCTTTTGGCCTAATGGGTGCGCACCTCCAGCTAAAAAAATTGCATTAACACCCGCAGCTAAAGCGGTTCTAAATAGATTACCCATATTCCCAGGATCTTGAATTCTGTCAAGAACAAGAACAAAATCATCTTTTCTATTAAATTGATAATTAGGTATTGCTGAAATCTCTACTAAAGCTGCTATTCCATCTGGATTAATTGTTGAAATCGCAGATGCCAAGACTTCCTCTGAGACAATATTTATTAATGACTCATCAAATTTTTTGCTTAGATTTTGATTCTTTCTTAGCCATTTTTCGGTAACTAAAATCTTAGAGGGATTTTTTCCAGACTTCAGCAATTCTTCAATGAGATGTGTACCCTCTATGCAAAAAAAGTCTTGATCTTTTGGAGATGATCCTCTCTTAAATGATCTAAATCTTTTAACTAGATTATTGTTTTTACTAGTTATTTTTAAAAAAGTATTTTCTATGAGTATTTTAAAAAATTTGTTATCAACTATATTTTAATTACATAAATATTTAGATCAATTATTTATTAAATTTTTATTTCCCAAGAAATAAAAAATACATTTTCACTTTTAATTAATATTCATGACGTTACATAGGGTGGACTTAATATTATTAGTTTGTCATGATGAATCTAATAAATTAAGTCTTAATGATTTGCGGGAGCAAAACGAAGTCATATCTTAAATCGCAAAATTTAAAGATTCTTGGCCAAGGCAAGTTAAATGGAATAGTTGAAATAAGTGGTGCGAAGAATTCCGCCTTAGTTTTATTAGCCTCATCATTGCTAACTAATGAAAAAATAATTCTTGAAAATGTACCTTTTCTCACTGATATTGAAAAGATGGGGAATATCTTAAAGAATTTAGGAGTGAATTTAGTTCGTAAAAACAACCAACTAGAAATAGATCCAACAACTATTTCGATTAAAGAACTTCCATATGAACTTGTTAAAGGATTAAGAGCTAGTTTCTTTTGCATAGGTGCACTATTAACTAAATTTGGAGAAGCTCAAGTACCGTTACCGGGTGGATGCAATATTGGTTCAAGGCCAATAGACGAGCACATTAACGGATTAATCGCACTAGGAGCAGACATTATTATTGAAGAGGGAATTGTTAAGGCAAAAACAAGGGGGGACAAAAATAGACTTCATGGCACTCATATTAAATTAAATTGTCCAAGTGTAGGTGCGACTGAAACTTTAATAATGGCAGCATCTTTAGCTAAAGGAAGAACTACTATTGAAAATGCTGCTAGAGAGCCTGAAGTTCAAGATTTATGCCAAATGCTTAATAAAATGGGGGCAAAAATTTATGACTCCGGTAAAGAAACAATTATTATTGATGGTGTCAATAAGCTTGGCGGATGTACCCATAAAGTAATTCCAGACCGAATAGAAGCTGGAACTTTTCTAATAGCTGCTGCTGCAACTTCCTCTTCAATAACAATTTCTCCAGTAATCCCTCATCATCTTGAAGCTGTCACTAATAAGCTTCAAGAGAGTGGGAGTAAAGTTACTATTAAAGGTAATTCGATTTCTATCAAGAGTAAAGAGATTAAAGGAGTAGATATTGAAACAGCTCCTTTTCCCGGCTTTCCTACTGATTTGCAGGCACCATTTACAACTTTAATGACAATCGCAAATGGGGAATCAAAGATAACTGAAACAATTTTCGAAAACAGAATGAATCATATTTATTTACTTAATGAAATGGGTGCTCATATAAAACTAAACAAAAACGTAGCTCACATTAAAGGCGTTAAAACAATTAAAGGAATGAATCTAGTTGGCTCAGATTTAAGGTCATCAGCTGCATTGATAATTGCAGGAATCATCGCAAAAGGTAGTAGTAAGATCTATGGATTAGAACATTTAGATAGAGGTTATGAAAATTTTGAATTAAAACTAAAAAAATTAGGTATCAAAATAACCAGAGAGTTTAGTAAAAGTACTTTTGAGAAGAATGAATATAAAATTAAAACTAAATCCGAGAAACTTTCAAAACTAGAAGCAGCTTAATCTTTTCCAACAAATTTTCAAACTAAGAAAGTTGATTTAAACGTAAGCAATATTGATTAGTGAAATACAACCCAAAAATAATATAAACAAAACTAGAAAGCGATTAGACCAAATTTTATTTAAACCATTAAATTTGAATTCATTCATGCCCAAGTTCCGCTATTAGATCCAAATGTTGTGAGTATAGTTACCGCAATAAAAAGGTAAGGGACAAATTTAAAGGATAATTTTTTAGCTTGGGTTTTAGACATTTGTTTTTTTCTAAATATAACACAATATTACCAATTATGAAGCTATCTCCTGTCAAAGAAGACTTTTTGGTGCACTTAATCACAAAAATGTATCATATATGTTTAAATTTTCCTTTTTACCTCATTTTTTGTCAGCAAATGCAATAAATAATTCTATGTTTTTATCGAAAAGATTAACTATTAACAAGCGTCATCTGGAAACTGTTCCTTGACCAAAACAATAGTCAATAAGTTGATTTTTGTTATAATAAAAAAGTTCATTTTTTCAAAAGCCTTGGGAGCGTGGTGGAATTGGTAGACGCACCGCACTCAAAATGCGGCACCTTCGGGTATGTCGGTTCAAGTCCGACCGCTCCCACTTTAATGAATACTTATAGTCGATTCGATATATCATTCAAAAAAGGAAAAGGTTGTTGGCTATGGGACAAAACAGGTAAAAGATATCTTGATGCAGTCGCTGGTATAGCAACTTGTAGTCTTGGACATAGCGATAGAGTTTTGAGAAGAAGGTTATCAACTCAACTAAAAAAGATTCAACACATTTCTAATCTCTATAACATTGAAGAACAAGAACAATTAAGCAGAACTTTAACGAATATGAGTTGTGCTAAAAGCGTCTTCTTCTGTAATAGTGGTGCGGAAGCAAATGAATCAGCAATTAAATTAATTAAAAAATATGGAAATAAAACAAATAGAGGTAAAGAATCAATTATTCTCGCGGCAGAATCCAGCTTCCATGGAAGGACGCTTGCAGCCTTGAGTGCCACTGGACAACCAAAATATCAAAAAGGTTTCGAACCAATGATTCAAGGGTTCAAATTTTTTAAATTTAACAATTTTGATTCGGTAAAAAAAATATTTGAAGAGTGTGAAAATAATGATCAAAAAATTTCCGGCGTTTTAGTTGAGCCAATACAAGGCGAAGGCGGCGTAATTCCTGGAAGTAAAATATTTTTTAAAAGCCTGAGAGAAATATGTGATAAATATAATTCTCTTCTTATTCTTGATGAGGTCCAAAGTGGAGTAGGTCGAACTGGGAAAATGTGGGGTTATGAGAATTTAGGAATTGAACCTGATGGATTCACCCTTGCTAAAGGATTAGGTGGAGGTCATGCAATTGGAGCGCTATTAGTCAAAGAAAAAGCCAACATTTTTTCTCCAGGGGATCATGCAAGCACTTTTGGAGGGAACCCATTTGCTTGTAAAGCTGCCCTAACTGTATTAGAAGAAATAAATAGAAGAAATATTATCAATAATGTCTATCAAAGAGGGGAACAATTAAGTGCTGGGTTTGAAGAATTGTCAAAAAAATTTTCAAATATTATTATTGGGAAAAGAGGTTTAGGTTTAATACAAGGTCTTGTGATAAATGATGATTATGCTGATGCAAAAAAAATTACATTAAAAGCTTTTGATAAAGGATTACTGGTAGTTCCTGCAGGAGGAAATGTTGTGAGAATTGTTCCACCATTAGTTATTTCTCGAAGAGAAATTAATATTCTTTTAAATAAGCTAAATTCAATTTTTGAAGAGTTATAGCAATTTAAATTTTGAAAAATGCAAATTCAAAAACTTTTGAATTATCTCCTAAATATGAAAGGGATAATATCAAGTTAGGTTTATCAAGAATTAAAAAAGCACTTCAAGAACTTGGTAATCCTTGCAAGAATATCCCTGCCATACAGATTATTGGAACCAATGGGAAAGGATCAATCGCGGCATATTTAGAAAGTATACTTTTTGAAGCTGAAAGGAATTTCGGTGTAACGACATCTCCTCATCTTTTGGATGTTTGCGAGAGGATTAGAGTTAATAAAAAAAATATCAACAAAACTGATTTTGAAAAAATCTATAGATTAATAGAAAAAAATTTTTCAACATTTGAATTAACTCCTTTTGAAAAAATCATTTGCTGCGCACTAAATTTTTTTGACCATCAAAAAGTTGAATTACTTATTCTTGAAGCTGGCTTAGGGGGACGATTAGACGCGACAACAGCCCATAAATCTAGACCTATCATTGCCATTGGGAATATTGGCTTAGACCATAAAGAATTTCTTGGAGATACTATTGAAAAAATTGCCGAAGAAAAATTAGCAGTTATAGAAAAAAACTCAATTGTCATCTCATGCAATCAAAATAGTCAAGTTGAAAATTTAATAACCAAAAAAGTTAAAGAGGTTGGAGCAGAAATTATTTGGAAAGATTCAATTTCAGACAGCTATGAGCTTGGATTAAAAGGAATTTTTCAAAAGCAAAATGCATCAGTAGCTGTTGGAGCAATTGAAGCGCTGAATAATTTGGGATTTAATATAAATGAAAAACACATATCTGAAGGTCTTAAAAAGACAACTTGGAACGGAAGGCTAGAAATAATAAATTATTTAAACAAAGAAATTCTTTTAGACTGTGCGCACAATTATCCTGCTGCAAAAGCACTCTCTAATGAGCGAAACAATTGGGAGAATGAAGATAAAGGAATTTATTGGATTTTAGGTGTCCAAAGACAGAAAGATATTTACTCAATATTAAAAACACTTCTAAAGAAAAATGATCACTTATTACTTGTGCCAGTTCCAAACCAACCTAGTTGGCAATTAAATGAACTCTCTCAGATTAAAGAAATTGACTTCCAAAAAACAATTGAATTTAAAACTTTTGAACTTGCCATTGAGTATTTATTTTCTTTAAAAAAATGGCCGACTAATCATCCTGTTTTAACTGGTTCTATTTTTTTAATTGCTGAATTTATTAAATTTGCAAATAAACAGAAATGTTAAATTTTAAACTGTTCTTTTACTTCCCAACCTTCCAATTTTCCTGGATTTAATAGCCCTTTAGGATCAAATCTTAATTTCGCTTTTACTTGATCTGCATCCACCACTCCTAGACCTCCTCCTTCAACTGTTAAAACATGAGGATTAAAAATAAATGCACCAAGTTTCTTGCAATCTTCCATTATTTCTTTTAATTCTTCTGCCCCATTCCACTTTAATACAGGTAAAGCCGCTAATCTTGGTGATCCTTGTTGAGAAACTGCCTCTAAATGCCAAAGAACTTTTTTACCCCATTTTTTTCTCAAAAAATTAATTAATTCTAGTTCATTATCAAGTGGCAAAAGCATCTGTAAATACGTCCAATTTTTGTCCCTAGACCTCATATGAAGAGTTGTATGATTCCATACGACTTCAGAAATTCCATTCACGAGCTTTTCTTCTTCCCCAAGTAGGGTAGATTCAACCTTAAATTTTTTACAAATTAGATCGATGGTTTTTATTCCTCCAAGAGTAGATTGTATTAATATCTTGTGACTTCTAGATTTACCTTTGAACCATTTTGGCATTTGATCTACAATTTCTTCTTCAAGAATTGCTCCTAATTTCAGATCAATTGCTGCGCTAGTAAGAGTTTTTAATATTTCTATTGTTTTTTCAAATTCAATACAGTCGATAACTAATGAGTACCACTTACGTTTGATATCAGTAGCAAGTAATAAAGAAGTAATTATTCCATTAGTCCCATAAGCATGATTTAGAGGTTCGGATTCTGCAGCATCAAATTTTAATAATTCAGGTTTTTCATTCATCGTTACTGCCTCTAAGCCAATAAGATTTCCTGGATCTCTTAAAAATCCCCACCTAATTGAACCAATACCTCCTGATCCACCTGCAATAAAACCTCCAATTGTTGCAGTTTTCCAAGTACTAGGAAGCAACCTCAATTCCCTCCCATATTTCTCTAATTGTTTGTTCAAATCTCCCATAACACAGCCAGTCTGCACTTTTACAAAACCTGTATCTGGATCAAATTCTTCTAACTTATTAAAGTGACTCATCTGCATTACAACTCCTTTAAACAATGGGACAGCTTGTCCATAATTACCTGTACCTGAACCCCTTAAAGTAAGTGGGATAGAAAATTCCCAACAAATTTCTGCTACTTCCTTTACTGCTTTGTGATCACTAGGTCTTACCACCAAATCAGCAATACATTCGTCTAATTTTTCAGTAAGGATTGGAGAGTAGTTATAAAAATCTTTTGAAAGCCTTTTTATGTCAGATTTGCTTTCAATAATCTCTAAGTTGTTAACTTCCCTAAATTTGTCTATAAATTTAAGAGTATCTGATGTCATTAATTCAATTCTTGTTGTTTTATATAAATTAGCCGATTAGCAATATAAATCGCCTTTTATAAAAACTTTTCTCTTTAAGGAACTCGAAAAAACATCTGCCCATCTTTGTGCATCTAAAATCACAAAATCAGCAGGGCAGCCCTTTTTAATTAAACCATCCCACTTTAAGTTTAATAATCTGCTTGGAGCTAAAAAAATAGAAGACAGAGTCATTCTCTCCCAGGGATTTAGTTGAAGCATAGGTATCGAGCAAGACAACATATAAAAAGGATCAAAATTACCAAATGGGTACCAAGGGTCTTGAACATTATCACTACCCAAAGATACATCCACATGTGATTTTTGTAGTTGCTTTATTGGCGCAACTGGTCTTTTTAATGACGTAGTTTTATTACTACGATTGAGGAGCCAAAAATTTGTTAGGGGCAAAGCAATAACCTTAATATTTTTCTCAGCCATTTTTTCTCCTAAATTTAAAATCTCTCTATGACTTAGAAAAATAAGACTACTTAAATGACTACAAGTGATCGGAATACTATTAATTTTTGAATTTTCGATTGTTTCTAACAAAACTTTTATTCCTGCTCCAGGCTCAATAATTGACTCATCTATATGCAAATCAATTTCTAATTTATATTTACTCGCAAGAAGAAGCATCTTAGCGAGAAATTTGCTTGTATTTTTTTTGTTGAATGGGGGTACAATAACACCTCCTAAAATGCCTCCATTAGAAGAAAATATTTTTGCCAACTCTTCTCCATTAGAAGTATCCCAATATTCCAATGGAGCTAGAGCAACAAATTGTAAAGTCAACTCAGATGAAAATTTTTTTTGTAATTTAAAAAGTTCAATCCAAATATCATTAGATTGACTTTTGTATGTATCAATATGACTTCTAATAGCTCGGTATCCATTTTGTATGGCAAGTTTTATTGATTTCTCAACTCTTTCGAGAACCTTATCTGTAGTTCTAGTTTTATGTTCTTCAAGATTTACTGATAATGCTCCTCCATAGTTTGATTCCAGATTAGGAAAGTCTCCCCATATAAATGATTTATCAAAATGCGAATGAGTTTCAACAAATCTTGGGAATAAGATATTTTTTGGTTTTGTAACTTTATTTTCTAGAGGTTTTAACTCAGAGACAAATCCATCCTCCCAACTAATGGAAACTGAACATAAATCCTCTACATCGATAATGAGATTATCTAAATCTTCTATTAAACAAAGGCTTCTGGGAATAAGAACCTCAGCTGCGCCGGAATTACTCAAATTTTTAAATTTTCTTTTATTTTAAATCATAAGAAAACTTTACTGAATTAGAAAAAATTAAAATTTCGCTAAAAGATAAAAATAACTATGAAAAATCACCCTCGAGTTGTTAAATTTATAAATGTGAGGCGGGCGTCGCCAAGTGGTTAAGGCAGCGGCTTGTGGCGCCGCTATTCGGGGGTTCGAATCCCCTCGCTCGCCCTCAAAAATATTGCAACAAAATTATTTAACTTGTAATTTTGAATTAAAGAATCATAAAAAATTCCTAGCAAAGTGCTAACAAAAACAAAACCAGACGAAAAAAAATCTCAAAAGAATTCAACTACTGGCAGTTATTGGATAACCACATTTGGATGCCAAATGAACAAGGCTGATTCTGAGAGAATGGCTGGGACACTAGAGAAGATGGGATATACCAGAGCAGATAATGAATTAAATGCCGATTTAGTCTTGTACAATACTTGCACAATCAGAGATAATGCGGAGCAAAAAGTTTATAGTTTTCTAGGAAGACAAGCAAAAAGAAAGCACAAAACACCAAACTTAAAACTTGTTGTTGCAGGTTGCCTTGCGCAGCAAGAAGGAGAGTCATTATTAAGAAGAGTCCCAGAACTTGATCTGGTAATGGGGCCCCAACACGTAAATAATCTTGAAAATCTTCTGGGGAAAGTTGATTTAGGAAATCAAGTTGCAGCCACAGAAGAAACCTTCATTTCTGAAGATATAACAAGTGCCAGAAGAGAAAGCTCTATTTGTGGCTGGGTGAATATCATTTATGGATGTAATGAAAGATGTTCATATTGTGTAGTCCCTTCTGTAAGAGGAAAAGAGCAATCAAGATATCCAAATGCGATAAAAAATGAGATCCAAAAATTAGCTGATGATAATTTTAAAGAAATTACTCTTTTGGGTCAGAACATTGATGCTTATGGTAGAGACCTTCCAGGAACTACAAAAGAAGGGAGAAAAGAGAATACACTAACTGATCTTTTATATTATATTCATGATGTTAAAGGAATTCGCAGAATAAGATTTGCTACTAGTCATCCAAGATATTTTTCAAAAAGGTTGATTCAAGCTTGTTATGAACTTGATAAAGTCTGTGAACATTTCCATATTCCCTTCCAAAGTGGAAATGATGAAATCTTAAAACAAATGTCAAGGGGATATTCTATTAAAAAGTATAAAAATATTATCGAGAATATAAGGTCATTAATGCCAGATGCATCAATCACTGCTGACGCAATAGTTGCTTTCCCAGGAGAAACCGAACAACAATATCAAGATACATTAAAGCTAATATCAGAAATTGGCTTTGATCAAGTGAATACAGCAGCATACTCTCCAAGACCAAATACGCCTGCAGCAGTTTGGTCGAATCAACTTTCGGAGGAGGTAAAAAAAGCTAGATTGCAGGAAATCAATGATTTGGTCGAGAAAACTGCAAGGAGTAGAAATCAAAGATATATCAATAATATCGAAAGCGTTTTAATTGAGGGTTTAAATCCAAAAAATTCCTCGCAAATTATGGGTAGAACTAGAACAAATAGATTAACTTTTGTAGAGATTCCCAAAAACATTAACTTTAATTTTTCATTAGGAGATGAGATAGATGTCAAAATAAATGAAGCTAGACCTTTTTCTTTAACAGGCGAACTTTATTTATGATTTTTTTCTAAATGATCGGGGGTAAGAAAAAATGTATTGGCTTAATATTTGGCGGTAATTCCAATGAACATGAAGTATCCATATCATCTGCGAAAACAGTTTATGAAGCATTTAATTCAGAAAGAAATAAAGAACTCTATATAGTTAAAACCTTTTACATAAACAAATATGGAGATTGGCTTGATAGTGATATTTCAGAAAAAATACTAATTGGTGGAATTGAAAAAAATAAAACAAAAAAACAAGAAATTTTTAATCAAAAAAAAATTAACTTCCTTGACGGAATTACATTTCAAAATATTGATGTTTGGTTTCCTCTTTTACATGGATTTAATGGTGAAGACGGATCAATTCATGGCTTACTTAGATTTACAAAGAAACCTTTAGTTGGATGCGGAATTATTGGCTCTGCACTTGGAATGGATAAAATATTGATGAAAACAATTTTCTCGAATCTTAAACTTCCACAAGTTAATTATGTAGTTTTTCAAAATAAAGATCTCAACGATAAAGATGTAAAAAATGAAATAATTGATGAAATTTTAAAAAAATTAAATTTTCCTATTTTTGTTAAACCATCAAACTCTGGATCATCTCTTGGCATCTCCAAAGTCACAAATGAATCAGAAATACTGCAAGCATTAGAAAAGGCTTGGGAAATAGATCCAAGAATCTTAATAGAGGAAGGTTTAGAGGTTAGGGAGATTGAGTGCGGAATAATTGGGAATTCAAAACTCTTAACCTCTGAGATAGGCGAGGTACATTACGAAAGTGATTGGTACGATTACGATTCAAAATATTATTCAAATAATAAAATAATTATCCCAGCTGAAATAGATTCTAAAATCACAAAAGAAATTAAAGACATTGCTATTAAAAGTTGTAGAGCACTAAATATTTTCGGTTTTGCAAGAGTAGATTTCTTTTTAGAAAAATCTTCAAATAAAATTTTGCTAAATGAAATAAATACAATTCCTGGTTTTACAAAAAACAGTATGTTTCCAATGCTTTGGGAAGCTTCAGGTTTAAAAATTGAACAACTTGTGGCTAAACTGGTAGATATTTCCCTAGATTTGTAATTTAATTAAATGTTGCATGGAATTCTTTGGTTACCATTACTCCTAATCTTCATTTTATTAACTGCACTTGGATGGTTAGAAAGAAGAAGACAAAATCTTTTTAGAAGTTGGGCAAGTGATTCTGAACTGTGCAAGTTAGATAGTTCAGGTGCAGCTTCCTTAAAAAATGGGAAGCTAAAATGGAGCGCATTTGAAGCTGGTAAATTTGAAGAAAAAGATAGTTTCACAATCAAAAAACTTGAATTAGTTGAATTAATGGCACTAACTTCAGGAGAAGCTCCTCTAACAAGTGAATCTCAAGGTAAGTGCAGGTTGAGATTAGTTGGGGATGGGAAAGAGATGGATGTACCATTTTCAGATGCAGAGCAAGCTAGAGAATGGATGGAACAACTGATGAAAAAAGCTCGATGTGACTTGTGAAAAAACAAAAAGTAATCAAAAATAGAAGTATTTTTTTTCTAATTTCATTTTTATTTTTAACAAGCTTATTAAGCATAAAAACTCTCAAAAAAGTTGATACTCAGGACATTAGGATTTCAGGAAGTGAATTATTTTCGGAGAATGATGTAGTAAAAAATTCATCTTTAAATTTTCCGATCCGATTAATTTTTGTTGAAACTAATTTGTTAGAAAAAGAGTTAAAACAAAATTTATCTCTCAAAAATGTTTCGGTAAATAAAGAATTATTACCTTTTGGTTTGAAAGTTAATATTGATTTAAGAATTCCCATAGCTTACGGTGAAAGAATATTAAACGACGAAAAAATATTAGGCTTCATTGATAAAGATGGAATTTTTATAAATAAACAAAATGTAGATGAAAAAAATTTGAATAAATTAACCATACAAGTTTTTGGATGGCAAGAAAAATTTAAAAAAATATTATCTGAAATTTTTATCGCTATGGAGAATTATGAATTAGAGATAGTTAAAATAACTTTTTCATCCGATGGGTTTCTAACTGTTGAGGAAAAAGATTTAAAAACAATATTATTAGGATTTAAGCCAAATTTAATCAACTATCAATTACAAATAATAAATAATCTTAAAAATGAATTTGAGAAAAATAGCTTTTCAAAAAAATTAGATAATATTGATCTTACTAATCCAGATAAACCAAAAATAAAAGTGTTCAAACCCTAATATTTGAAAAAGTATTCTGAATAATTTTTTTTAATTATTGTAGTGTTAATAAGGGTTTTGCATTCACACAAAATATTTAATAAATAAATATTTTTAGGATTTTCCTCAACAAATTCCTACAGATGAGCTCAGTAAGTTCATAATGCATCCAATACTAGTATTAGATTCCTAATTAAGAGATGAGCTTCGGTAACAATCCAAACTTTGATCATTCGAGAGAAATCCTTCCAAGCCAAAACGCCAAAATAGAAGTTATTGGTGTAGGTGGCGGTGGCAGTAATGCAGTCAATAGAATGATCAATAGTGATTTAGAAGGTGTTTCATTTAGAGTTCTCAATACCGATGCACAAGCCCTACTACAATCGTCTGCAGATAGTAGAGTTCAACTTGGACAAAACCTCACTAGAGGCTTGGGTGCAGGTGGTAATCCAAGTATTGGTCAAAAAGCAGCCGAAGAATCCAAAGAAGAGCTTCAACAAGCCTTAGAGGGATCTGATCTAGTTTTTATAGCCGCTGGAATGGGCGGAGGAACTGGGACAGGAGCAGCACCAGTTGTAGCAGAAGTAGCCAAACAAAGTGGAGCTCTAACAGTGGGTATCGTAACTAAACCATTTTCTTTTGAAGGGAAAAGAAGAATGCGTCAAGCAGAGGAAGGGATCGCAAGACTAGCTGAAAACGTAGATACTCTTATAGTTATTCCAAATGACCGATTAAAAGACGTTATAGCAGGAGCTCCCCTTCAAGAAGCATTCAGGAATGCTGATGATGTTCTAAGGATGGGCGTCAAGGGCATTAGTGACATAATTACTTGCCCGGGATTAGTTAATGTTGATTTTGCAGACGTAAGATCAGTTATGACGGAAGCTGGCACTGCTCTTCTCGGAATAGGTATAGGTTCAGGAAGATCGAGAGCTATAGAGGCAGCACAGGCAGCAATGAATAGTCCATTATTAGAAGCAGCTAGAATTGATGGAGCTAAAGGCTGCGTTATAAATATTACTGGTGGCAAAGACATGACTTTAGAAGACATGACCTCCGCATCTGAAATTATTTATGATGTTGTTGATCAAGAAGCAAATATTATTGTTGGTGCAGTAGTCGATGAGGCAATGGAAGGGGAGATACAAGTTACTGTAATTGCTACGGGATTTGAAACAACCCAACCATTAAACCAGCAAAGAATAAAAAACAGACTATCTAATCAACCCTTATATAATTATTCAGACAATAAAGAATCAGGAGCGAGTATTCCTGAGTTCTTGAGATTAAGGCAAAATAAAAAAGATATAAGTTAAAAGGTAAAATAGAGTGACCCGGTTATCTCGCCTGCCTCAAGCATCCCTTGTGGCTGCTACCTTCCGGTCCTGACCAGGTTTAGGCGTTAAAACCGCGAAAGGCCGAGTCAAAATCATATTAGCAATTCTTGATTAAAAAAGATACATAAATTTATTATGTTACCTTCAGACCTAGTGAATTATAAAAAAAAATCTCGCAAAATCATTGCACTAACTGCATGGGACTCCATATCAGGATCTATTGCAGAACAAGCAAATGTTGATCTCGTACTAGTAGGAGATTCATTAGCAATGGTCTGTTTAGGATACAAATCGACATTGCCATTAACTTTAGATAACATAATTTATCATACTAATGCTGTTTCAAGAGGATTTAACAAGAAAATTGAGGAACAACCTTTAGTCATTTCAGATATGCCTTTTCTGACTTACCAATGTGGTGAGGACAAAGCTGTTGAGTATGCAGGAAAAATCATTCAGAGCACTTATGCGAAAGCTGTAAAAGTGGAAGGAGCTGAACCAGAAATACAAAAAGTTATTTCTAGATTGATAAGAATGGGAATCCCTGTTATGGGTCATATAGGTCTCACACCACAAAGCTATCTAAATATTGGGTTAAGAAAACAAGGAGAAAGCTTAGCAAGCCAAGAAAAAATCAAGAAAGAGGCTTCAATTCTTGAAGAATTAGGATGTTTTTCAATAGTTCTTGAACATATTCCTGATTTACTCGCTAAAGAAATACAAAATTCTTTAACAATTCCCACAATAGGTATCGGCGCAGGTAATTATTGCGATGGGCAAGTAAGAGTTACTGCAGATTTGTTAGGCCTCAATGATGATCAACCTCCATTTTGCCAACCAATTATCCAAGGAAAGAAATTATTCAAGGATAAATTAAAAGAATGGGTAGACTGTGAAAGACTTAGTTAATTTCATCCCACCACTTAAACATAGAAACAAGAACTTGATTGCTAAGTTCCATGCCAATAGGCTCACTTAAAAAGAATCTGTTCCCCTTTCTTACTAGTAGTCCACTTTCAAGAAATCTTTCCCATTCTTCAACCAATTTACTGAAGTTGCTTTCAAATTTTTTGTTTCCCCAGTTTTGTTCTTTAAAAACTTCTTTGATATCTAGACCCTCTTTAAGTCTTAATCCCAACATTATTTTCTCATCAAGCTCTTTATAAACAAACTCCTTATTTGTTAGAGATGAATCTAAATTAAATTTGTCTTGTCTAGTTACCCATTCTTTATATTCTTTACTAACTCTTGGTCGAGTAAACTTTTCCCCCCAAGGTGAACTAGTGGAACCTTGACCAAAACTCCACCAGCCTAAACCACTCCAGTAAACTCTATTATGTCTCGACTGATGTCGCGGAAGGCAATAGTTTGAGATTTCATATCTTGAATACCCTGAGTTTTTTAAAATTAAATGGGTTGATTCACTATTCCTAAAAGATTCTTCTTCATTTGGGAGTTTTAATTTACCTAAATTAATTAATTTTTTAAAAACAGTGCCATTTTCAATATTTAAATCGTAAATAGATAGATGAGGTGGTAAAAATGTAATTGCTTTTTTTAAGTCATCTTGCCATTCTTTAAATCCACTTAGTGGCAAGTTTTGAATTAAGTCTAAACTCCAGCTTTTTATTAACCCAGAATCATATTCTCTCTTCAACCATAAACAAGATTTCTCTGCATCTTCCTTCAAATGACGCCTTCCTGACTTTTGAAGTATCTGATTATTAAAACTTTGTACTCCAAGACTAAATCTATTTATCCCAGCATCTATGAATCCAAAAAGATCATCTTGAGTAAAACTTGCTGGATCAACCTCCATAGTGATTTCAGCACCATAGTCAATTCCATAATTTTCTCTAAAAAGATCAACTAATTCTTTGATTTGGGCAGGATCTAAAATTGATGGTGTACCACCTCCTATATAAATTGTCGATAGAGGTGATTTATGCTTAATTGACAATATTTCTTTATATAAAAATTTCAAATACTCTTGAACTGTTTTGCTTCCATAACCTTTTAAAGTTTCAACTTCGTTTCCTAATGGAATAACTGCAAAATCACAATAAAAACATCTTCTGTGGCAAAAAGGAATGTGCACATAAGCACTTCTTGGAAACTTATTCATAATTTAAATTCATTTTTAAGCTCCAAACAAAGTATTAAGGATCGAAAAAAATAAAATCCTTATTTACTCAATTAATAAATCCTAGTAGATTATAGATATGACAGATATCTTAGTATTAATTTTATTTGTATTGTCTGGGGCTGCTTCAGGTTGGCTTGGTGTTGATTTATTACCAATAGACATACTCAAACAGATATCTAATGTAGAAGGTTTTAGAATTGTTTTAGCAATAATTGGTTTTTTTGTAGGATTAGCAGCAGGTTTTGTATTCCTTCAACTTAGAAAGACTTTTCTTGATCAAATAAGAACAATGCCTACGGACTTACTAATAAGTAGGTCTGTTGGATTAATTTTAGGATTACTTGTTGCGAATCTCCTACTAGCTCCAATACTATTAATTCCCTTCCCTAGAGAGGTTTTTTTCGCAAAACCATTAGCAGCTATATTAAGCAATATTTTCTTTGGTGTTCTTGGTTATAAGTTGGCAGATACCCATGGAAGGACATTATTAAGATTATTCAATCCAAATAATACTGATGCATATCTAGTAAATGAAGGAATTCTCCCTGCTGCAAGTCCAAAAATTCTTGATACTAGCGTAATTATTGATGGGAGAATCAATGGTCTATTAAGTTGCGGCTTATTGGAAGGGCAATTAATTGTTGCTCAAAGTGTAATTGATGAATTACAAACTTTAGCCGACTCAAGCAGCAATGAAAAAAGGTCCAAAGGAAGAAGAGGTCTCAAGTTGTTAAAAGAATTAAGAGATTTATATGGGAGAAGACTTGTAATAAACCCAACAAAGTATGAAGGTAATGGGGTAGATGAAAAACTCCTTAAAATTACTGAGGATATGACAGGAACTTTAATTACAGCTGATTATAATCTTTCACAGATTGCTGAAGTTAAAGAATTAAAAGTTATGAATTTGAGTGATTTGGTTATTGCTTTAAGGCCAGAAGTACAACCAGGAGAGTCACTAAATATAAAAATCGTGAGAGAAGGCAAAGAAAAAATGCAAGGTATTGGATATTTAGATGATGGCACTATGGTCGTAATTGATGAGGCAAAGAATTTTGTTGGAAGCAGATTAGATATTGTCATCACAGGAGCATTACAAACTCCTACTGGAAGAATGGTCTTTGGAAAACTAATAAATAATCCTGAGTCAAACAAATCTTTTAAATCACCAGCGACACAGGGCTAAATCTAGCTAGAATCAGTTCAATCTTAATTTTGTGATACATATGACTGTATCTGCTCCTTATTACGGCGAAAACACCGTTATGAGGACCCCACCTCCAGATCTCCCCTCTCTTTTGCTGAAAGAGAGAATTGTTTATCTTGGTTTACCATTATTTTCAGATGATGATGCGAAAAGACAACTAGGAATGGATGTTACTGAGCTAATCATTGCTCAACTTCTTTATTTAGAGTTTGAGGATCCCGAAAAACCAATCTATTTCTATATCAATTCAACAGGGACAAGTTGGTACACTGGTGACGCAGTAGGTTTTGAAACAGAAGCTTTCGCTATCTGCGATACAATAAGCTACATTAAGCCTCCAGTGCATACGATATGTATCGGACAAGCAATGGGGACTGCTGCAGTTATTCTTTCATCTGGCACTAAGGGACAAAGAGCCGCTCTTCCGCATGCTTCTATTGTTTTGCATCAACCTATAAGCGGAGCAAGAGGCCAAGCAACCGATATCCAAATAAGAGCCGAGGAAGTTTTAAAGAATAAAAAATCAATGCTAGAGATTCTATCTCGTAATACTGGAAAGACTATAGAAGAACTCTCAAAAGACTCTGACAGGATGAGTTATCTCAACCCCCAAGAAGCTCTTGACTATGGAGTTATCGATAGAATACTCACAAGTCAAAAAGATTTACCAAATAAAATTTAACTATCACAAAACTATTTTAAAATCATGCCAATAGGAACTCCAAGCGTGCCTTACAGACTTCCAGGAAGTCAATACGAAAGATGGGTTGACATATATACAAGACTAGGTGTTGAAAGAATTCTTTTTCTTGGACAGGAAGTGAATGATGGTATTGCTAATAGCCTTGTTGCACAAATGCTTTATCTTGATTCTGATGATAATTCCAAACCTATCTATTTATACATAAATAGCCCGGGAGGATCAGTTACTGCTGGCTTGGCCATATATGACACTATCAAATACGTAAAAAGTGATGTAGTAACAATCTGCGTAGGCCTAGCAGCCTCAATGGGAGCGTTCCTATTGGCCGCTGGCACAAAAGGTAAAAGAGTTGCTTTGCCTCATAGTAGGATAATGATTCATCAACCTCTAGGAGGAACTTCTCAACGTCAAGCAAGTGATATTGAAATAGAAGCTAAGGAAATTTTAAGAATTAAAGATATGTTAAACATGTCTATGGCAGATATGACAGGCCAATCATTTGAGAAAATTGAAAAGGATACTGATAGAGATTATTTTCTAAGTGCAGAGGAAGCAAAAAACTATGGCTTAATTGATAGAGTAATCACACATCCAAGCGAAGCAAATCAGTCTTAAATTTTCTAAATAAATATTTTAAATTTAATTTTTAAATTAATAATTTATTGGTTTATTTACACCTTTAATGCCTAAAATATTAATGATCAAATGCTAAGAAGCTACAACTAATGACCCAACTCTTTTACGACACTGATGCAGATCTAAGTCTTTTAAATAATAAAACAATAGCGATTATTGGATATGGTTCACAGGGCCATGCACATGCCCTAAACCTTAAAGATAGCGGTATTGATGTAATTGTTGGATTATATAAAGGAAGCAAGTCTGGAAGCAAAGCTATTAACGATGGTCTACAAGTATTTAGCGTTTCTGATGCTTGCGAAAAAGCAGACTGGATTATGATTCTCCTCCCAGATGAGTTTCAAAAAGATGTTTACCTCAAAGAAATAGAACCAAACTTAAAAGAAGGAAAGATTTTAAGTTTTGCTCATGGCTTCAATATAAGATTCGGACTTATCAAACCTCCTAGTTTTGTGGATGTTGTAATGATTGCCCCAAAAGGACCTGGACACACAGTACGTTGGGAATATCAGAATGGTCAAGGAGTTCCAGCACTCTTTGCAGTTGACCAGGATTCTTCAGGAAATGCAAGATCATTGGCAATGGCTTACGCCAAAGGGATTGGCGGAACGAGAGCTGGAATTCTCGAAACAAACTTTAAAGAAGAAACAGAAACTGATTTATTTGGCGAACAAGCGGTTTTGTGCGGAGGATTATCAGAACTCGTCAAATCAGGATTCGAAACTCTTGTAGAGGCAGGCTATCAGCCCGAACTTGCTTACTTCGAATGCTTACATGAAGTTAAACTAATTGTTGATTTAATGGTGAAGGGAGGCTTATCTCAAATGAGAGATTCCATTTCAAATACTGCAGAATATGGAGATTATGTAAGTGGTAAAAGACTTATCAATAGTGATACAAAGAAAGAAATGCAGAAAATTCTAAAAGATATTCAAGATGGAACTTTCGCTAAGAATTTTGTGGAAGAATGCGATAAAAACAAACCCTTAATGACAAAATTAAGACAAGAGAACTCAAAACATGAAATTGAGAAGGTAGGGAAAGGTTTGCGTTCGATGTTCAGTTGGCTGAAATAAATATATTCTTAATATTCCTTGGATCTATTGGTTTTGATTTATTGATCGGAGATCCAAGATTCTTAATCCACCCTGTTCAAGTAATTGGCTTTTACATAAAAAAAATATCTGATTACCTAATAAATAATTTTGGAGAAAATAAAAATATATTGTTTTGGGGAGGTTTAATAGTAGCTATATCTACCATTGGAATGAGTTTTGGTTTAGGAAAATTGATAGAACTCAGTTATGTGCAATCAAGAAATAATTTTTTTGGTGGATTGCTAATTTTTTTTGGACTTTCAAGTTGTATTGCGACTAAGGGACTTATTGCAAGTGTGAAAGAGATTGCAGAGCTAATAGAACGCGAAGAAATTGATGACCAAAATAAGAGAATAATCAAAGAGAAGGTACAAAGGATAGTAAGTAGGGATGTAAGTTCATCTTCTTTAGAACATCTTTTGAGATCAAGTACAGAGAGTCTTACCGAAAATTCTGTTGATGGAATATTTGGGCCATTATTTTGGATTTTTATTGGAATTTTTTTTATGAAATTTTCAATTTTTCTGCCTGGGCCTTTATCACTTGGTTTTTCTTATAAAGCCATAAGTACTTTAGATTCAATGATAGGTTACAAATATGATTATTTTAAATATTTAGGTTTTTTCAGTGCAAAAATTGAAGATATTTTTACGTTTGTTCCTTCAAGATTGGTTTTAATTACATTACCTTTAGTTAGTACAAAAATTAATCAATATGGATCAATCATAAAAAAAAGCTATCTTGATGGTAAAAAATATGATTCGCCTAATGCTGGGATTTCAGAAGCTATATTTGCTTATGTTTCTGGAATAACATTAGGTGGAAAAAGTAAATATAAAAATGAGATTATTAAAAAGCCAATGATTAATGCGAATGGAGATAATTGCACTGGAAAGAAAATTAAATTAATTTGTCAGTTAATTTTGAGATTACAATTGTTATGGATAATAATTTTTGTCTTAATTTTTTTTATAATTTCAACTTTAATTTTTTAATAAAATAGTTTTAAAATTACTAGAATAAAATATAAAAATTCTATGCAAGAAAACGGCTCTCAATTTGAAAATCAAAATGATGATTTTACTGATACATCATCAACTGATAATGAATACTCAAAATGGGTAGACAATCAGGGGGATGAAGTAAAGAATGTTTTTGGATTTAATAGCAGTGCTGAACTTGTAAATGGTAGAGCAGCAATGATCGGATTCTTAATGCTCATATTAACCGAGTTAGTTTTTAGCGGCAGACCTGTCACTTCTTCAATTTTTGGTATTAATTAAAAATGGAAGCAAAAAAATCTAATCCTATAAAAGTATTCTTATACATATCTGTTTGGGTTATTATTTGGGGGACTATTGGATCTTTAGTCGATTTCCCTCTTTATAAAAATAAAATCTACCTAGAAGGAAGCATATATCAATATCTTACTTTCACAATTACAGCTGTTATTTCTATAATAACTGCAAAATTTTTTTATAAGAAAATTGATTTATAAAAACTTGTACCTAAATTTCTTAATAATTTTTGCTGGTTCTTTACTTTCATTGGACTCGTAAAGTATCCACTGATGCGTCTCAGTATCATGGTCACAACCATAATTTCCAGAAGGGTTATCGTAATTTGAAAGATATGAATGACAATTTTGGTCTGCCTCAAAAGCGGAGTCATAACCTGTTAGAAAAAAAATCAGAAATAGACTAGTTATCAACAAAAAAAATACTTGAGAAACTAAATTAACTACCTTCATAGGATATTCTAAAATTTAAATATATCATCTAATAAAATCTTTCGATCTAAAAATATAGCTAACGTCCAACATTAAATACAAAGTCATGGAATTCTTGATTCTTTAAATACAGGATGACCAGCAATACTAAAATGATATTTAAACCTATTACTATTGAGCCAAAAATATTTATTTGTTTTTTGCCTGGCAAAGTGTAAGTAAATTTCTTGCCTTTAAGAAAACCAGCTAAGCCTTTTTTTTCTTTTATTTGAGTATTTTGAGTATTATTATTAACTTCATTATTAGAAAAACCTTTTCCCATTGCAAATTAAATAACAAATTTATAATATTCAAAAAAAATAAATTATTTTTATAATTAACAATTTTTAATCACATATGGGATCATTAATGAAATGCTCTCATTTGAGAAATTATTAAAAAAATAAGCTTCGATAATTTCAGTTTGCAGCCCCAATAAACTTGATTGACATTTGAATCTATTTTGGTCGAATACTACTAATTGAAGTTTTTCTATTTCCGAAACTAATTCTTTACATATTTGGTTTCGAGAATCTTTAAAACAATAACTAGATTGTCTTAAAATCTTAGACTTTGTTGGTATTGTTTCAGCCATAACCAAATTAGATAACAACAAAAATTTAAGGAATAAAATAGTTAAACATTTCATTACTTCTTAAGATTTCAAAATTTTGGATACATCGTTAAGCGTATTGGGCATTGAGGTAATTGCATCTTTTTGCGATCTAAAAAAAAAGATGCCCTAAAAGAGCACCTTATTATTAAAGGAAGAAATAGATTAAAAAAATTACCCTTGAACTCTATCCTTAAAAAGTTTACCTGCAGAGAATGTTGGAACTCTTTTAGCGGGTATTGCTATTTTTTCGCCTGTCTTAGGGTTTAAACCCTGTCTTGCAGAACGATCTCTTGGTTCAAAAGAACCAAATCCTAGTAAAGAGACTTTTTTGCCTTCCACTACTGAATCAACAATAGTTTCAATAGCTGCATCAACAACTAAAGAAACATCCGTTTTTGTGAGCTCTGTACGAGCTGCAACAAGATTTACTAAATCAGCTTTGTTCATTGAAATTTAAATTAAAGCTAGGGGTTAAAAAAAAGATTTAAATCGAGTTTAAACCTCGAACTTTCACATCATATGGAGCAAATACAAATACGGCAACCGAAAATGCCGGCGGCGCAAAGCTTTATACAAATTTTAGGGACATTTTTAGCAACAATATTTATTTCTTATAACCGCGCTTTTCCATTTATAAAAAATAGCCTCTTCATTTAGAGAACAGCAAAAAGCATTGGTGGCACTAGATTTAGCATTAAAAATCTAACTACATTTAGCAAAGGGGGTAAATGTCAAAGGGGGGGTGAATTCAAGAATTTGAGCTATTTATTATGTTTTATTAATTTTCAGATATATTTCCTTCTCATCACATGAAAAAACACAATTTGTATTTTGAAATCAAGAAAAATCTAGTTTTCTCATTATTAAACTTTCTCTGCAAATCGTTTTATGCACTAAGCAGATGGATGAAGAAATTGTAATTAATTAGAAAATTAATACTCTCCAAGATCTAATAAAGTTGATTAGTGAAGCCTTAAATTTGAGTTTTTTTTTAAATTTTGCATCTATTATTCAAATATCAGTAATTTAAATAAATTATCTCAATATTTAACTAAACAATGATAAGGGAAAAGTGATTCATCTCAATAAAGGCAAACCATTTCCTTTAGGGAGTTCTCTAACTTCGCAAGGGATTAATTTTTCCTTAGTAGCCACAAATGCAGAATATGTAGAGATCTTATTGTTTGAGAAAGAGGACTCTATTTCCCCAAAAAGCACATTCAAATTAGATCAGACTCATAATACAGGTCCATACTGGCATGCGGAAATAAAAGATTTAGATGAAGGTTGTATATATGCTTTTAGAGTGAAACAAAAAAATAATGAGATTAATAATAACTATGAAAAAAAAGTATTACTTGATCCATGTTCAAGGGGTATTACCGGATGGAGAAGTTATAAAAGAGAAAATGCATTAAAAAATCAAGAAAATACTAATTCTTGTCTCAAAAGTGTTGTTTGCGATAGAAAATTATTTAATTTTAAGGATTATCCAAGACCGAAACATTCTTGGGAAGAAACAATTATTTATGAACTCCATATCAAAGCTTTCACTGAATCAACTGATAAAGATGAAAGTTGTTTTAAGAAATTTTTAAAAAAAATTCCTTATCTCAAAGAACTGGGTATTACAACAATTGAATTACTTCCAATTTTTTGTTTTGATCCTACTGATGCCCCAAATGGTCTAAAAAATTTTTGGGGATATAGTCCAATTAATTGGTTTACTCCGCATTTTGAATATCTTTCGAATGAATCCGCCGAAAAGAATAGAGAGGAATTTAGAAGATTTGTAGAGGAATGTCATAAAGCAGACATTGAAGTCATATTAGATGTTGTATACAATCACACTTGCGAAGGTGATTCAAGAGGGCCAGCAATATCTTGGAAAGGTATAGATGAAAATCTTTATTACTTTATTGGAAAAGATAAAAATTATCAGGACGTCTCCGGATGTGGTAATACTATTGCAGCAAACAGAGGATTAGTTAGAAAACTAATAATTGAATCTTTAAAATGTTGGGCGAGTGAATTAGGAGTTGATGGTTTTAGATTTGATTTAGGAATTGCCCTATCAAGAGGAGAAAATCTTTCACCGCTTGATAATCCTCCAATTTTTGAAGATATAGAATGTGAACCAGAACTTATCGATATCAAGTTCATAAGTGAGCCATGGGATTGTGGCGGTTTATATAAATTAGGTGATTTCCCATCTAAAAATACCTTCACTTGGAATGGTCATTTTAGAGATGACTTGAGGAGATTCTGGAAGGGGGATAGAGATACAGCTTGGAATATGAGCGATAAAATAAAAGGAACGCCATCTATTTATAAAGAAGATAATATTTTTCCAAAGTCGATAAATTTTATTACTTCACATGATGGATTCACTCTAAAAGACTTAGTAACTTTCAATAGAAAACATAATTTTGCCAATAGAGAACAAAATAGAGATGGAGATAACCATAACAATTCTTGGAATCATGGTACTGAGGGGCCAACTACAAACTTATTAATCAATGATTTAAGAAAAAGACAACAAAAAAATCTTGTTCTTAGTTTACTTATCTCTAAAGGTGTTCCAATGATACTTATGGGTGATGAAATAGGCAGATCACAAGGCGGGAACAACAATTCTTGGTGCCAAAATAATTTATTGGGCTGGATGAATTGGGAACATGGTCAACAAGATTTGGAATTATTAGAATATTTTAAATACGTTATAAAAATCCGAAAAAAACTAATAAACATTTTCAATCCATCATTCTTCCCTAATAATCAAACCAATGAAAATATTCCAACATATCATTGGCATGGAACAAAGTTAGATAGCCCCGATTGGAGTAGTTGGTCTCACACAGTTGCCTTTAGCATTAACAAAGACAATACTAGTCCTCTAGTTTGGATAGGTTTAAATGCATATTCAAAAAGTATCGATTTCCCCTTGCCGAAATGTAAATATAATTGGTTAAAAGTTATCGACACTAGCATGTCTGAGATTTTTGAACCCTTAACTATTAATGAAAAATCCGTTTCAATAAAGAGTAGAAGCTCTTTACTAATCATTTCAGAAGAAGTATTTGGGGCAAAAAATAATTTATTCTAAAAGCGGGCGGCGGGAATCGAACCCGCATCTTCAGCTTGGAAGGCTGAGGTTTTACCACTAAACCACGCCCGCATTAAGTAATAGAATTACCATTGCAATAATACATTATCAAACAATAAACAAAGTAAAAAGATTGGAAAATTCACACTCGAAAAAAAATATTTCTAGATCAACAACAAGATTAATGTTCTCTTATGGGCTAGGAGATGCAGGCACAGGTTTAGTCGCGACACAATTTGGTTTTTTTCTTTTCAAATTCTTTATTTCTGCTGGTTTACCAGTAATAATTGCAGGATCATTATTAATGTTAATAAAGATATGGGATGCAGTAAATGATCCGTTAATTGGATGGTTAAGTGATCGTACTAAATCAAGATGGGGACCTAGAATCCCTTGGATGGTAGCAGCATCTGTCCCCCTTGGTTTCTCTTTAGCTGCGATATGGTGGACACCCACTGGTTCAGTGCTAACCAAGACCATTTACTATGCCATAATTTCTATAATCGTGATGACTGCTTATACAAGTATTAATCTTCCTTTTGCAGCTCTTTCTACTGAAATTTCTGAAAAAACAGTAATAAGAACAAGACTAAACGCATCTAGATTTACTGGTTCAATAATAGCAGGACTAACTGGTTTAATAATTGCTGGTGTTGTATTAGGTTCCGAAGGATCAGCAAATAATGAATATTTTTTAATGGGTAAAATAAGCGGATGTATTGCAGTTGCTGCAACATTAATTTCTTGTTGGGGATTAGCTCCATTCGCAAAAAAAGCAAGAAGGCCTTCAGGAAAAGTTGAAGCTATAACACTTCAATTCAAAAGGATCTTCAGAAATAAAAAATTTCTAAAAGTTATTACGCTATATATTCTTCTCTGGTGCGCCTTACAATTAATGCAAACAGTAGCGTTAATCTATGTCGAGGATGTACTGAACGTACCAACATACATTGCGAAGTGGATCCCGATACCTTTCCAAATTAGCGCTTTAGTGGGTTTACAAATATGGACCAGAGTATCAAATAAATTGAACAGGATTTCAGCGTTAAACTATGGAGCGATTATGTGGATTATTTCATGTACAGCAGCTTTATTTTTACCTTCATTATCAAAAATTTCAGGAGTTGGAGATAGTTTATTCCTAAATGCCAGCAACATATTTTTGTTCATTCTTTTAATTTTCATAATCTGTCTTATTGGCATTGGAGCTTCAACCGCTTTTCTTATCCCTTGGTCACTACTTCCTGATGCAATAGACGAAGACCCAGAGAAACCAGCAGGATTATATACTGCTTGGATGGTACTTATTCAGAAGATTGGTATTGCGTTTAGTGTTCAATTATTAGGATTTCTATTGTATTTATCGGGTTATCAATCATGCTTTGTTGATAAAGATGGCCTAAATATTATTGAACAATGCTACTCAGCACAATTAACTATAAGATTATGTATTGGCTATATACCCTCAATATTGGTAATCATTGGTCTTTTAATCATGAGAAAATGGGATCGAAAATTAATTACAAACTAATATAAAGATATGTATTACCTTAATTTTTTCAAAAGACTTCTAAGCAGCCTAGTCATTGGCGGGCAAGCAATTAATTTTATCTTTAAGGGTAAAATTTCCAAAAATGATCTCTTTGAGCAACTTATGGAGTCAGGTCCTGGCAGTTTGTTAATTGTATTAATTACGGGAATTGCTGCAGGTACAGTTTTTAATATTCAAGTTGCATCACAACTTACAAGTATGGGGGTTTCAAGTGAAATTGGAGGTTTATTAGCAGTAGGCATGGCAAGAGAAATGGCTCCTCTTCTAACTGCTACTTTAATGACTGGAAAGGTTGCAACTGCCTATGCTGCTCAACTGGGTACTATGAAAGTCACAGAACAAATTGAGGCAATAACCATGTTAAGGACCGAACCAGTCCAATATTTGGTAGTCCCACGGTTACTATCGATGGTAATAATGTCTCCAATACAGTGTCTATTGTTTTTATCTGTAGCTTTATGGAGTGGACAAATTTGGAGCACAATTTTTTATAAAGTTCCTCCAATAGTTTTTTGGACATCTATAAGATCAGGCAATGTGAGTTTAACCAGTGCAGACTTAACTTCAATGTTAATAAAATCTGTAGTGTTCGGATTACTTATTTCAATCATTGCTTGTGGATATGGACTTACAACCAAAGGAGGTCCAAAAGAAGTTGGAACAAGTACAACAGGTGCGGTTGTAATGACTCTCGTTACTGTATCTTTAATGGATGTATTACTAACGCAAATTTTATTTGGATGATCCTATGTTTAATACTAAATCAAAAAAAGATGAGCCAGTAATAATATCTCCTTCATTTCAGTTGCCAATCATTCTAATAGTTTTAAGTTTTATGCTTTTGTTTTTGAATATTGGTTCTTTGCCAACAATAATTTTTGCTTCTTTTAGCTTTTTTTTATTACTTCAGT
>QCDK01000004.1 GCA_003278765.1 Prochlorococcus sp. AG-355-G23 | reverse complement strand
TTTTTTTCGATCAATTCCCTGTGTTTTATCTCTTCTTGGACACTTGGTTTTGGAATCTCATCTGAAATATTTTCTTTATTAATTGAACTAGTTTTTTTTCTCCTTTCATGCTTTTCCTCAGTCGTATTATTTTTTCTTTCTTGTTTATTTTCAAAACTATTTATCTTTTGACTATCCAGAAGACCAGTTAAATGTATTTCAAACCAAAGCCTTGGATTATCACTTGATTTGATTTGATATTCAATATTTCTCAGATTATTATGCCAATTAATTATTTTTGATTTATTTATTTTTTTTGAGATTTTATCTAACTCATCTCGAAATTCATCAGACGTATAATAAAGATCTGAATATTTATTATTAGTAGTGTGTAATAGTAGATCTCTTGTTATATTCAATAATCCGATAATTATTTGAAGAGGTTCGTTTCCAGCATCATATAATTTGTTGCAGGTGTAAATTAGTGACTCTGCATTATTCTCAACCAATGATTTAATCAGATTTGTTAATTCACTTTCTGATACTTCTCCTAGGAGGTTTTGGATATTATTAATTGTTATCCCTTCTGGTAAAAGATTCAATTGTTCAAGGAGGCTTTGTGCATCTCTCATACCTCCATTAGACCTTTTTGCAATCATTTTTAACGCCTGAACTTCGTACTTAATGGATTCTTTTTCGGCGATTTCTGATAAATGTTGAAAAATATCACTAGGGCTTATTCTTCTAAAATCAAACTTTTGGCATCTACTTTTTATTGTATTTAATACTCTCTCAGGATTTGTCGTCGCAAGTATAAATACAACTCTTGAGGGCGGTTCTTCAATAGTTTTTAGTAAAGCATTTGAAGCTGCCGTTGAAAGCATATGACATTCATCAATTACATAGACTTTCCATCTCGCTTGAGTAGGTGCAAATCTCGCTCTTTCTATAATTTCTCTTATATTTTCTACTCCTGTATTTGATGCTGCGTCAATCTCGATAATATCTAGAGCACTCCCATCTGTAATTTGTCTACATAAGTCACATTTACAACAAGGAGTTATCGTAGGTTGGCCGAATGCCTGGCAATTTAGAGATTTTGCAAATATTCTTGCACTTGATGTTTTTCCAGTGCCTCTTGGACCATTAAAAAGATATGCAGGAGCAATTTTTTTTGTTAATAGAGCTTGTTTGAGTGTAATGGATATAAATTTTTGCCCAACCAGTTCATCTAAGTTGTTTGGTCTATATTTTTGATGAAAAGGCTTATGTATATTTGGCATTTATTTTTCATTAATTAGAAAAATTAAGGATTCAATTAAAAAATTAAACTCTAATTTTATGCAGACTCTTTAATGATTCTTTTTGATCCTGAAGGTAGTTTAACAATTTTAGATGAGAATAAATTATCTACCATTTTTTTCGTAATTGTGAATTCTTTTACATTTTCTTCAGAAGGTAAAGTGTACATTATGTCTAGCATTAGCTCTTCAATTATTGATCTTAATGCTCTTGCACCTGTTTTTCTTTTGTATGCTTCATTTGCTATCGCTTCAACAGAATCAGGCTCAAATGATAATTCAACATTATCCATACTTAGCAAAGTTTTGAATTGCTTTACTAATGCATCTCTTGGTTGAGTCAAAATAGATTCTAAAGTTTCTTTAGTAAGACGATCTAATACAGCACAAACTGGAATTCTTCCAATAAATTCTGGAATTAGGCCATATTTCACTAAGTCATCTAATTCTAAATTTTTTAGGGAATCTCTTGGGTCTATTATTTTTTTTGTATCAACTTTGTTTTGATCTGGATTGGTGGTAAATCCTATAGAGTGTTTACCCATACGTTTTTGAACGATATCCTCTAAACCTATAAAAGCTCCCCCACAAATAAATAGTATTTGACTCGTATCAATTTGGATGCAGTCATGATAAGGATGTTTTCTTCCGCCTTGAGGTGGCACATTAGCAATTGTTCCTTCAAGCATTTTTAATAATGCTTGCTGTACCCCTTCACCAGAGACATCTCTAGTAATTGAAGGATTTTCGCTTTTTCTTGCAATTTTATCTATTTCGTCAATATAAATAATTCCTTTTTGAGCTAGTTCTACATTCATTTCTGATTTCTGTAGAAGTCTTAAAAGTATGTTTTCAACATCTTCTCCAACATATCCAGCTTCTGTCAAAGTCGTTGCATCAGCTACTGCAAAAGGAACATCTAAAAACTCTGCTAAAGTTTGCGCCAATAATGTTTTTCCACTTCCAGTGGGGCCGATGAGTAAAATATTTGATTTTTGTAATTTAGTTGCTTGTGAATCAGTTGAATTACTATTTTTACTGTCTTCTTTAACTTTCCAAGCTAATCGTTTGTAATGATTGTATACGGCTACTGATAATATTTTTTTTGCAGATTCTTGTCCAACAACTTGATTATCTAGAAAACTTTTTATTTCTAATGGCTTAGGAATTGAGGTTAATTCTAAAGGAACAGATTTTTTTGGATTATCAGTTGGTAATTTCTTTTTTACTTGTGGAGAGTTGTTTGTGTTCGCTTGATTATCAAGTAGTTCTTCATCGAGAATCTCATTACAAAGATCTATGCACTCATCACAGATATAAACCCCAGGACCAGCTATAAGCTTTCTTACTTGGTCTTGTGACTTCCCGCAAAATGAACATTTAAGATGGGCGTCGAATTTAGCCATCGATTATAAGTTTTAATGTGAAAGGTGTTAAATATTCCCTATTTCTTAGGATTGCTCATAAATATCGATTCGTCATCATATTCTTAAAAAATCAGAACCCCTTGTCACTTTTTGATAACTTTATCAATTAATCCATATTCGACTGCTTCTGAGGGGGATAAAAAGTAATCTCTTTCTGTATCTTCATTAATTTTTTCTAAAGGTTGACCAGTATGTTCAGCTAAAAGTGAATTTAATGTTTTCTTGAGAAAAAGTATTTCTTTAGCTTGTATTTCAATTTCTACTGCTTGACCTTGTGCACCTCCCAGAGGTTGATGAATCATAATCCTAGAATTAGGTAAAGCCAATCTTTTCCCCTTTGCTCCTCCAGAGAGTAGAAATGCCCCCATACTTGCGGCTACTCCAAAACATATTGTCACTACATCAGGCGATATTTGTTGCATGGTATCGTAAATGGCCATTCCTGCAGTTACTGAGCCTCCAGGAGAATTGATATATATTTGTATGTCTTTTTCGGGATCTTCAGCTTCAAGAAATAATAATTGTGCAACAAGGGAGTCAGATACTTGATCATTAATTCCAGTACCTAAAAAAATTATTCTTTCCCTCAATAATCTTGAATATATATCAAAAGCTCTTTCTCCTCTACCTGATTGTTCTATAACGGTGGGAACAGCGGCAATAGTTTTATGATTACTTTCGTAAGAACTTATTGAGCTTTGGATTAAATGTTTTTTTTCTGAGTTCACAAATTAGTTTTCGTCTTATAAATAATCTAGGGGGTTTTTGTTGAATTAGTAGGAAATTTCATAAATTATTTTTTTTCTTTTTTATTTCGAGTTTTTGTAGTTTTTATAGTTCCTGTAGTTTTAGTCGCAGTTTTTGCATCTTTTGATGTTTTGGAGGTTTTTGTAGTTTTAGAAGTTTTTGTAGTTTTTTCTTTTACTTCAGAATTTTCTTCAAGCCAAATTATTAATTTTTCTTTGAGTAGATCGTTACTTACTACTTCTGTTAATCTTTTAATATCTATTTGTTTTGAAGATTGAGAGATTGCATCTTGATAATCTTTCATTTTTAAATCAATTTCATCTTTCTCGACTTTTATGTTTTCTGTTTCAGCTAATGCTTTTAAAGCTAAATTTCTTTGAACATTTTTTTCAGCTTGAGGCCTTGTGGACTCTGCTAATGACTTAACTAATTCAGGAGTGAAAGTAGATTTGACATCAAGACCTTGTTGAGCAAATCTTTGAGCGGTTTGTTCAATATTACTCCTCACTTCTAAATCAATCATAGATTTTGGAATTTCAGCAACCAATTCTTTTGTTAAGGCATCTAATAAAGCTTCAATTTTGATATCTTTTTGAGTTTTTTCAAAATTGTCTTTAAGTTGCTTTTCAATATCTTTCTTTAACTCTTTTAATGATTCTTTGTTGCCAGACTGTTTTGCAAAATCGTCATTAAGTTCAGGTAATTCTTTTTCCTTAAGATCCTTAAGATTTACTTCAAAAATTGCTTCTTTGCCTCTTGAATCCTCATGAGAATAATCATCAGGAAATTTAAGGTTAAGAGTTTTAGTATCACCAATTTTCATCTTTACGATTCCCTCAACGAAACCGGGAATCATTTTGTTCTTTTCTAACTCAAGATCCATTGATTCACTTGTTCCACCATCAATCTCTCTACCAGAATCTTTATATTTTCCTTTGAAACTCACTACGGCAATATCTCCTAATTTTGCTGCTCTATTGGTAACTGGAATAATGTTTGCAAACTGATTTCTAGATTTTTCTAGCGCTTCATCTATTGACTTAGGATCAAACTTTGTCTTTGATATTTCAACACTTAGCCCTTTGGATTTTTTAAGTTTTAATTCTGGGGCAACATCAGTTTGAAGAGTAACCTTAAGTGATTTTTCAGGACTAAACTTTGCAAGTAAAGATTCAAATCCATCTACTAATTCTGGCTCACTTAATGGCTCTATAGATTTTATTTTTAATGCTTCTTGCCATGATTTATCAATAATTTTTTCCAGAGCAGAAGCATGTAATTGTGTGATACCAATTCTTTGGATTAAGACTTGTTTAGGAATCTTACCAAGTCTAAATCCCGGAATTTTAGCCGAACGACTGATAGAACTGATTGTTTCATTTACACACGTTTTGCATGTCTCAGATGGTATTTCTAATTCGAATGAAATTCTACTTTGAGGCAGAGGAGTTGTTTTGACTATTAGTGAATCTTTAGCCATGTTTTTCTAAGTTATTACTATGAGCCGAATCTTAATTATTTCACATTATGTGATTTCCTTGAAAGTTAATTTTTTGATAAAGTAAAAAAAATAGTCAATCTATTTATAAAAATCATTTTAAAGTGTGAGACAATCTCCGTATTTGCCTAATAGGCCATTAAAAGTTGCTGTTTTAGGTTCTTCAGGTGCTGTGGGATCTGAATTGCTAAAAATTCTTGAACAACGTGATTTCCCAATATCAGAATTGGTCTTGCTTTCATCAGAGCGGTCAGAAGGAAAAAAAATTATTTGGAAAGATGAAGAATTAGTTACAAAAAAAACAACTAAGGAAGAATTTAAGAATCTTGATTTAGTTTTGGCTTCAGCTGGTGGAAGTATTTCAAAAAAATGGTTGTCTACCATTATTGATCAAAATGCTTTACTGATAGATAATTCAAGTGCTTTCAGATTAGATAAGAACGTTCCTCTTATTGTCCCTGAAGTTAATGCTAGTGACGTACTTAATCATGATGGGGTAATAGCGAATCCAAACTGCACTACCATTTTGTTGACATTAGTTTTAGCTCCATTAAACAAACTTTCGACTATTCAAAGAGTTATTGTCTCAACATATCAATCTGTCAGTGGTGCAGGCCAACTGGCGATGGAGGAACTAAAACTTTTAACTGAACAATATCTTCAAGGAAATCCTCAAAAAAGTGAATTTTTGCCATACTCCCTTGCTTTTAATTTGTTTTTACATAATTCCCCTATGCTTTCAAATAATTACTGCGAAGAAGAGATGAAAATGGTTAATGAGACAAGGAAAATATTAAATATTGCTGATTTAAAGCTCTCTGCTACATGTGTTCGAGTCCCAGTACTGAGAGCACATTCTGAATCGATTAATATTGAATTTGCCGATGTAGTTGAGCCTAAAGATGCTCTCGAAGAATTAAAAAAATCTTCTGGAATCGAAGTTATTGAGGATTACAAAAATAATAGATTTCCTATGCCAAATGACGTTATGGGAAGGGATAATGTTGCTGTTGGCAGGCTAAGAACTGATATAAGTCAGCCTCATGGATTAGAATTATGGTTATGTGGAGATCAAATAAGAAAAGGAGCAGCTCTGAATGCTGTTCAAATAGCTGAGTTATTAATTCCAAAAAAATGATTACAGACAAAACTGAGTGTAATAATCCACTATTTGGAAGAATATTGACTGCAATGGTTACTCCATTCACTGAGAATGGAGATGTAGATTATGAACTTGCTATAAAACTTTCAAATTATCTTTTTGAGAATGGTTCCGATGGAATTGTGTTGTGCGGTACTACTGGAGAATCTCCGACTCTTTCATGGGAGGAACAGCATGATTTATTTATTGCGGTAAAAGGATCTTTGGATGCAAGCTGTAAAGTAATAGTTGGCACTGGTAGCAATTGTACAAGCGAAGCTGTGGAAGCTACAAAAAAAGCTTACGACTCTGGTGCTGACGGTGCTTTGGTCGTTGTTCCTTATTACAATAAGCCGCCTCAAGAAGGTCTTTATAAACATTTCAGTTCTATAGCTAAATCTGCAAAGGATTTGCCTCTTATGCTCTACAACATTCCTGGCAGGACTGGATGCAATTTATCACCTGATACTGTGAAGAAACTTATGGATTTCTCAAATATTCTCAGTATTAAAGCTGCAAGCGGTAGAATAGAAGAAGTAACAGAACTAAGAGCTATTTGTGGCTCCGAGCTCTCTGTATATAGTGGCGACGATTCGTTGTTGCTTCCAATGTTATCTGTAGGTGCTGTAGGAGTAGTAAGTGTTGCAAGTCATTTAGTTGGATTGCAATTGAAAGAGATGATTCATTCTTTTCAAAGTGGAAAGGTTTCTAATGCTCTTGCTATTCATGAAAAACTTCAGCCTCTTTTCAAAGCACTCTTTATGACTACTAATCCAATCCCAATTAAGGCTGCTCTGGAGCTGTCGGGATGGGATGTAGGTAATCCTAGAAGTCCTTTGTCACCTTTAACCAATGACATGAAAAAGCAACTATCTTTTATCCTGAATTCCTTATAATAGGGATTATATTTAACTTGATAATTAAATTTAAATAAACCTTATTTGATTACAAGCAGGCCTTCATAAATTTCAAAATTATGCAATCAAGTACAAATTCAACTGTAAATAGATCTACTCATGATTCATCTAGATCTAAAAGTAATACTCCAGCTCTACGAGTAATACCTCTTGGAGGACTACATGAAATAGGAAAAAACACTTGCGTTTTTGAATATGGAGATGAATTAATGCTTGTTGATGCTGGCCTAGCTTTCCCATCTGATGGTATGCATGGCGTAAACGTTGTTATGCCTGATACAACTTTTTTAAAAGAAAATCAAAGAAGAATAAAAGGAATGATTGTCACTCACGGGCATGAAGATCACATTGGAGGTATTTCTCATCATCTAAAGCATTTTAATATTCCCATTATTTATGGCCCAAGATTGGCAATGTCAATGCTTAGAGGGAAAATGGAGGAAGCAGGGGTATCTGATAGAACAACTATACAGACAGTAAATCCAAGAGATGTTGTAAAAGTAGGACAACATTTTTCTGTTGAATTTATTCGAAATACCCATTCTATTTGCGATAGCTTTTCTTTAGCAGTTACAACACCTGTTGGCACAATTATTTTCACGGGAGATTTTAAGTTTGATCATATGCCAGTAGATGGAGAGCAATTTGATATTGAAAGAATGGTGCATTACGGAGAGAAGGGTGTTTTATGCATGTTCAGTGATTCTACTAATGCCGAAGTTCCAGGTTTTTGTCCTTCTGAGAAGACTATCTATCCCTCTTTAGAAAAACATATTGCAGAGGCAAAAGAACGAGTTATCCTTACCACTTTTGCTAGTTCTGTGCATAGAGTGACAATGATCTTAGAATTGGCCATGAAACATGGAAGAAAGGTCGGTTTGTTAGGTAGATCGATGATAAATGTTATTGCTAAGGCAAGAGATATTGGTTATATGAAATGCCCAGATGATTTGTTTGTTCCTATCAAGCAAATTAGAGATTTGCCAGATAGGGAGACCTTATTGTTAATGACTGGAAGTCAAGGAGAACCCCTAGCGGCCTTAAGCAGAATATCTCGTGGGGAACATCAGCATGTTCGTCTTAAGACTACTGATACTGTTATATTTTCAGCCAGTCCAATTCCTGGTAATACTATTTCTGTTGTTAATACAATAGATAGATTAATGAAACTCGGAGCAAAGGTTGTTTATGGCAAGGGTGAGAATATTCATGTTTCTGGTCATGGTTTTCAAGAAGATCAAAAGTTAATGTTGGCACTCGCAAAACCTAAGTTTTTTGTTCCTGTTCATGGAGAACATAGAATGCTTGTTTGTCATGGGAAGAGTGCACAAACTATGGGGGTTCCAAAGGACAATATCTTAATTATTGAAAATGGAGATGTAGTTGAGTTAACACCTAATTCTATTCAAAAGGGTGATCCTGTAAAAGCTGGTGTTGAACTGCTTGATAATTCACGAAATGGGATAGTAGATGCTCGAGTATTAAAGGAAAGGCAGCAATTAGCTGGTGATGGTGTGGTAACTGTTTTAGCTCCTATTAGTACAGATGGGAAGATGGTTGCGCCTCCAAGAGTTAATTTAAGAGGAGTTGTTACTACTGCAGAGCCAAGAAAAATGTCTATGTGGACAGAACGAGAAATAAGCTGGGTCTTAGAAAATAGATGGAAACAATTATCCAGACAAACTGGGCCTAATAATTTTGAGGTTGATTGGATTGGTGTACAAAGAGAAATTGAAAATGGTTTATCTAGAAGAATGAGAAGAGAATTACAAGTTGAACCACTTATTTTGTGTTTAGTTCAACCTGCTCCAAGTGGAACTCGTGCTTATATTCCAAAGATTACCGAGGAGCAAAATTTCTCCAATAGAAATAGAAATAATAATAATTTTCATAAGAAATCAAACAATAAACATCCTAATAGTTCAAATAACCCACAAAATAACCAAAAAAGTCCAAAAGTTTCACAAAATCCTACAGAAGATTCATTTGAAGGTAGAACAAGAAGAAGAAGATCTGCTGTCACATCTTAACTTTTTTCAAAATTTATATAGTTTTTATCCCAAACAATTTTTAAAAACTTTTGCAGATTAATTTGACCTTTATTATCTTCATAAATTGAAGTTGCTAATTTTGTCAGATTTTTAGAACTACATTGCTTTGCAGATATTTCTTTTAAAAATCTATTTAAAATTGTGCACCTCGCTTCAAGACACATATCATTTAGTAGATTCCTATCGATTCCTCTAACATCTTTACAATATAAATAGGCTAGTTCACTAAGATCATTGCGTTCATTATTGTATTTGCTCATTTTTTGGGAAAAATTATTTATCCTTTCAGAACAACCAGGATAGATGACTTCTAAGGTAGGAATAATTTTTTTTCTTACTAAATTTCTTTTTAATTTAAGATCTGAATTTGTAGGATCTTCCCAGACTGGGATCTTCATATCATTGCAAAATTTTTTTGTATCTTCCCTACTGAAAATTAAAATTGGTCTTATTAAATAAATTTGATGTTCTATTAGTCTTTTACTCTCAATATTACTCAGACCTGCAAAATTACTTCCTCTAGATAAATTGAGGATAAATGTTTCTGCATTATCACTACTCGTGTGACCAGTTAACAAATAAATATTATGTTTTTGCTGGTTTTTATTTAATAAAGTTTTGGCTCTTTCACATAATTTTTTATATCGCCATTCTCGTGCTTTTTCTTCTGAAGAAATACTTTCTTTATTTGCTTGATCAAAAGAGAATGAAATATTTTTATCTTCGCAATAATCTTTTAATTCAAGAGCATATAGTGATGATTTTTCATGCCACTGATGATCACCATGCCAAACACTAATAGACCAATTATGTAGTTTTTTTAGGTCATTAATTAGGGTTAATAAGGCCATTGAGTCTTGACCCCCCGAAACACTTATTAAAATATTGGATCCTTTGGGAATTAATATTTTTTTGGAAAGAATCTCCTTATGAAGCTGATGATGCCATGATGACCAATTTTTCTGACTTAATTTTTTATTAGTCATTTTGTGTTGCTCAGATAATATTTTTTAAAAAATGCACTGTTTTACTAAAACAATGTCACAATCGGGTAATAAATTCATTAAGTAAATGAGTCTGATTAATCTTTTGCCACAAAAAATCAAAGAAGAGTTAAGAAGCAAATCCTTACTCAAAGTTATTTCAGGATTGAATAATTTCGATGTTCAGTCTGTGAAAATAATTGTTGAGGCTGCTTCATTAGGAGGTGCAGATCTTATAGATATTGCTTGTAAACCTGAACTCGTTGATTTAGCACTTAAGAATTCAACACTACCCGTTTGTGTTAGTTCAGTAGTGCCTGGATCTTTTCAAGATTGTGTAAAAGCAGGAGCATCATTAATCGAGATAGGAAATTACGATACTTTTTATGAAAAAGGCATTCATTTTTCAGATAAAAAAGTTTTAAACATTACAAAAGAGACGAGGGATTTATTGCCTAATTTTCCTTTATCAGTAACTGTTCCTCATACTATGCCTATTGATAAACAAGTTGATCTTGCTGTAAAGCTAGTGGAAGAAGGCGTTGATATTATTCAAACAGAAGGTGGTACCAGTTCTATTCCTTACTCTTCAGGAATTCAAGGTTTTTTTGAAAAATCAGTACCAACTCTTGCAGCTACCTATGCTATTCATCAAGAATTTAAGAAACAATCACTGAATATACCAATCATGAGTGCCTCTGGATTAAGCCAAGTAACTTGTCCACTAGCAATATCTTCTGGAGCCTCAGCAGTTGGCGTTGGATCTGTGGTTAATAAATTAGATGATTTAATATCAATGATTGCGGTTGTTAGGGGCTTAAAAGAATCTTTGAAAAATTCAATAATTGGAGAAAAAGTTTCTTAGTATAGCAATATCCTTTAGCTACTAGCTTGATGAACAACTATAAGCTTCAAGCTCCTTACGAACCAAATGGAGATCAACCAGAGGCTATTAAAAAATTAGTTAAAGGCGTAAATAATGGTAAACAGTTTCAAACTCTTTTAGGAGCTACTGGAACTGGTAAAACATTTACCATTGCCAATGTAATTCAACAAACAGGAAGACCAGCACTTGTTTTAGCCCATAACAAAACGTTGGCTGCACAACTATGTAATGAATTAAGGGAATTTTTTCCAAAAAATGCTGTTGAGTACTTCATTTCTTACTATGATTATTATCAACCTGAAGCTTATGTACCTGTAAGTGATACTTACATAGCCAAAACTGCTTCAATTAATGAAGAAATAGATATGCTTAGGCATTCTGCAACACGCTCATTATTTGAAAGAAAAGATGTAATTGTTGTAGCATCAATAAGTTGTATTTATGGTCTTGGTATACCGAGTGAGTATTTAAAAGCTGCAGTTAAATTTGAAGTAGGAAAATCAATAAATCTACGTTCTTCTTTGAGGTCTCTAGTTGAAAATCAATATACTAGAAATGATATTGAAATTACTAGAGGTAGGTTCAGAATTAAAGGTGATGTTTTAGAAATCGGTCCAGCTTATGAAGATAGATTAATAAGAATTGAGTTATTTGGTGATGAAGTCGAGGCTATTAGATACGTTGACCCTACTACAGGAGAAATACTTGAAAGTTTGGAACAAGTTAGCGTTTATCCAGCGAAGCATTTTGTGACTCCAAAAGAAAGACTTGAAAGTGCAATAAGTGCAATTAGAAGTGAATTAAAAACTCAACTCGATAAATTTACATACGAAGGAAAATTATTAGAGGCTCAACGTCTAGAACAACGTACAAAATATGATTTAGAAATGCTTAAAGAGGTTGGTTATTGTAATGGAGTTGAGAATTATGCTCGTCATTTATCAGGTAGGGAGGAAGGTTCACCGCCAGAATGCTTAATAGATTACTTTCCCAAAGATTGGTTGTTGGTAGTTGATGAGAGTCACGTAACATGCCCTCAACTTCATGCAATGTACAACGGTGATCAATCTAGAAAAAAAGTTTTAATAGATCATGGTTTTAGATTGCCAAGTGCTGCAGATAATAGACCTTTAAAATGTGAAGAGTTTTGGGAAAAATCAAAACAGACATTATTTATAAGTGCAACCCCCGGTAAATGGGAATTAGATCAATGTGATGGTGAATTTATTGAGCAAGTTATAAGACCAACTGGGGTATTAGACCCGGTAATTGATGTAAGACCTAGTGAAGGTCAAATAGAAGATCTGTTATCTGAAATAAGAATTCGAGCTGAGAAGAATCAAAGAGTGCTTGTGACAACACTTACTAAGAGAATGGCTGAAGATCTAACTGATTTTTTATCTGAAAATAAAGTAAGAGTTAGATATTTGCATTCCGAAATCCATTCAATTGAAAGAATTGAAATTATTCAAGACCTTAGAATGGGCGAATATGATGTTTTGGTAGGAGTTAATTTATTAAGAGAGGGACTAGATCTTCCAGAAGTATCCTTAGTCGCCATTTTAGATGCTGATAAAGAAGGTTTTCTGAGGGCAGAAAGGTCATTGATTCAAACAATAGGAAGAGCTGCCAGACATGTTGAAGGTGTTGCCTTGCTTTATGCAGATAACTTCACAGATTCAATGAAAAGAGCAATATCTGAAACTGAAAGAAGAAGAACTATTCAAAAAAAATATAACCAAGTAAATGGTATTACTCCAAAACCTGCAGGAAAAAAAATAGAAAATTCAATATTATCTTTTCTAGAACTTTCCAGAAAACTAGATGCTGGTGGTTTATCTAAAGATTTAATAAATATAGTTAATAACAAAACTGACGCAATTCTAAGTTCCAGTGATAATCAATGTTTGCTCGAAGAATTGCCTGACTTAATAGAAAAGTTAGAAATTAAAATGAAAGACGCTGCAAAAGAGTTAAATTTTGAAGAAGCAGCAAATTTGAGGGATAGAATCAAAAAATTAAGACAAAAATTGGCAAGAAATAATTAAAAAGAACTTATTTTTCTAATTCGAAATGATTATGAATCGCATTAACAGCTTTGTCACAATCTTTTTCTAAGACAATACATGAAGTCCTAATTTCACTCGTGGCAATCATTTCAATATTTATATTTTGGTCAGCCAATGCCCTAAATATTTTTCCAGCCGTCCCAACCTTAAATGCCATTCCCGCTCCTACAGTACTTACTTTTGCTATAGCAGGGCCATCTTCAATGAATGATCCGGGTAATTTTTTTGTTAAGGCCTCAAAAACTAAGTTAGCTTTTTCTCTATCTTGTTTATTCATTGTAAGACTAATATCCTTAGTTTTTAAAGAGGAAATTCTTTCAGACTGAACAATAGTATCGATAAGTAAATTATTTTCAGCTAATGCTAAACATATCGATGCAGCTACACCTGGACGATCAGGCAGTTTTCGAAAGCTTACCTGAACTTGGTTTTTATCTAACGCAATTCCTCTTACTTCAGGTTGATCTTGCTTTTCATTGATTGGATTAATAAATATTTGTGTATCGGATAACTTAAATTTATCAGCAACAAATCTAATAGCTTTTGGTATATTATTAATTTCAATTACACAGCTGACTTTAATTTCACTAGTAGCTATTAACCTAACATTTATATTCGCTTGAGATAAAGTATCAAATAAATCAGCTGAAACACTAGGTCTGCCCATAATGCCTGCTCCTTGAATGCTTAATTTAGTCATGTTGGTTTTTAAGTTAAATTCTCCCCCTAATTGACTAGTTATAAGTTCACATTGTTCTGCAGTCTTTTTAACTTCTAATTCACCAACAGTAAATGTAATATCGTTTTTATTTCCATCATTTGTCGCTTGTATTATTAAATCTACGTTAATACTTGCTTCTGAAAGTTTTTCAAATATTTGTGCAGCAATCCCAGGCCTATCAGGAATATTTGAGAGACTGAATACTGCTTGGTTTTCTAATATTTCAAGACTATTGACTGTTTTTGTTAATTCTAAGCTTCCTCTTTTTAGCGGGAGAGGTTGGATTTGACTTTCTAGGAGAGTCCCACTGGAGTCAATTTGGCTTGATTTGACACACAATTTAATTCCATAATTGCGAGCAATTTCTACTGCTCTTGGATGCAGAACTGAAGCGCCGACGCTTGCAAGTTCAAGCATTTCCTCGCAGCTAATTTCATCTAAGAGTTTTGCATTAGGAACAATCCTTGGATCAGTAGTAAGAACCCCTGGAACGTCTGTATAAATTTCGCAAGTCTCAGCTCCTAAAGCTGTTGATAAAGCTACCGCGGAAGTATCTGAACCACCTCTACCCAAAGTTGTAATTTCCATTGACCCCGTATGGCTTAATGTTGTTCCTTGAAATCCAGCCACGACAACTACAAAACCCTGATTTAAATAATTTTGGATCCTTTCTGTTTTAATATCCAGAATTCTCGCTTTCCCATGAATTGATTCAGTAATAATTCCAACCTGGCTACCAGTCATTGAAATTGCAGGTATTCCGTATTCGTTTAATGCCATTGAAAGAAGAGCTATGGTTACTTGCTCTCCAGTTGAGAGAAGCATATCCAATTCTCTTCGATTAGGATTTTTACTAATTGATTCCGCTAAACAATTTAAATCATCTGTAGTTTGCCCCATCGCAGAGACAACTACTACAATTTCATTCCCTGCTTCTTTACTTTGACAAATGCTACTTGCAATATTTTTAATTTTTTTAATATCACCGACAGAAGTACCGCCAAATTTTTTTACTAGTAAAGCCATACTTAAATCATAATGTAAATTCTTAAACTTATAATTTGGTTAAATTAAATTAATTAATTTCTCTGTAAAAACATTTATAGGATTATTACCTTGTTTTAGTAATGATTCAATATCTAGTAAGTTACTCATTAAATTAATTAAATATTCTTGAGATACATTTTTGACTTTTTTTCGAATAAAAAAAATTCTTTTTGGATTAGAAATGCCTGCAAGATTACAAATCTTTTCTGCATCATCGTTACCTGAATTAACTGCTAGTTTTATAATGGTATGAATTCTTATTTGACTAATTAAGCCTGCATTTAGTCTTAAAGCAGGTTCTCCTTTCTGTAAAGAATAATTTATTTCAATGAGGCTTTCATTAATATTTTTTTGTAAGAGAAGATCAATGATTTTGAAAATATTGGATTGATGATCACTAAATATTTTTTTTACATCAATACTTTTAAGAAAAAGTTGTGAATTCGAATCACTTGATACTGCAGATAGGTATGTTTTTGCTTTGGCTAATTCATTTATTAGTTTAAAGCTGTCATTACCCACTGAATCAATAATTAATTCAGCTGCATTTTTATCAATTTTGATATTCATTTCATTTGCAGCATCTTCTAAAAATCTTTTTTGTCCCTCATAGTCCCAGATTTCTGGTAGAGAAAATGATTTTTCTTTGGCTAAATTATTTTTGATAAGTTTTTGTAAAAATTTAGTACTCTTTAGTCTTGAGTCTGGTTTTTTTGTATTTTGCAAAATGAAATAAGTATTTTCAGGTATATTGTCATGAATTTTTTCAAATTTAGTTCTTAGATCTTCATTTTTGGCAGTAAATATGGGATTATTTTTCAATGTAACTATTCTGTATCCATCTCCAAAAGGAGGTGTAAGAACTTCATCAAAAGCTTTATTGACTTGCTCATCATCATCTCCATTTAAATTAGTTACGTTTATTTCTTTCCATTCTTTGGATACTTCCTTATCAATTAATTTTTGAATAAATGTATTTTGAGCATTTAGATCATTACCCCATAATATTTGTATTGGCATAATAGCTCAATAAAAACCGTATATTAACTATGATTACTTCTAACACAAATTAAATTCAATGGTAATAGATCATCCAATTTTTTTGGAAAGCATCAGATTCATAAGATCTCGTTTAGTAGCAAATGATCTAAATTATTTGGAAAAAAAAGTTTTAGAGAGATTAGTCCATACTTCAGGGGATTTTACAGTTCAAAATCTTGTAAATTTTAGTGAAGGTGCTTGTGAAAAGGGTCTTCAGGCACTTAAAAATGGTGCTCCTATTTTAACTGATACCGATATGGCAGCAGCAGCAATAAAATCCATGGCAGAGAATACCACGAGGAATAAAGTATTCACCGCTAGAATGTGGTTTGGAAAAAATAATCATTCAAACTTAACTAAAACTGCATATGGCTTAAGTGAAGGTTGGAGGGAGTTATCAGCTATAAATTCTGGAAGCAAATCTCCTATTGTAGTTATTGGCAGTTCGCCTACAGCGTTAACTTATTTAATTGATATTTTAGAAAATGCAAAAGATTTACCTAGTTTAATTATCGGAATGCCTGTTGGATTTATTGGAGTTGAGAATAGCAAAAACAAACTGATTTCGACCGATCTTCCTAAAATTGTTTTGAATTCAACTAGAGGAGGTGCTTCCATGGCAGCTGCTGCGGTTAACGCCTTATTGAGGGAAACAATTTAAAAAATATTTATTTTATAAAAATGTCAAAAATCTACTTAATGTCATAATTTAATTTGTTATTTTCTTCTAAAGAATTTAAAACTGATTTTGCTTTTTCTATAACTTCTTTTGGAACTCCTGCTAATTTAGCTGCTTCTATGCCATAGCTTTTGTTTGAGCCCCCTTTGACAATCCTGTGGCTAAAGATTAGCTGATCGTTATTTTGTTCTACTAAAACTTGAAAATTTTGTATATTCTTATTTGAATTTTTTAAATAATTCAGCTCATGATAGTGAGTAGCAAAAATAGTATTACATTGAATTTTTTTTGCAAGATATTCACTTACTGACCAAGCTATTGAAAGACCATCAAAAGTAGATGTCCCTCTGCCTATCTCATCAAGTAACACTAGTGAGCTAGGAGTTGCCTGATTTAGAATTGATGCAGTTTCAGACATTTCTACCATAAATGTTGATTGCCCAGATGATTGATCATCAACTGCCCCAATTCTTGTGAAAATCCTATCTGCAATCTTGATTTCAGCATTATTAGCAGGAACAAAGCTACCAATTTGTGTGAGAATTTGTATTAAACCAAGTTGTCTTATAAAGCAACTTTTTCCGCTTGCATTGGGACCCGTTAATATAATTAATTTTTGATTATCCTCAAAAGAGATATCGTTTGCTACAAACTTTTTATCACTTAACAATTGCTCTACAATTGGATTTCTTCCTGCGATAATTTTTGTACTATTTTTTGTCATTGAATCATTTATTGGTATTAATGAAGGTTTTATAAAATTGTTTTCTACTGCAGTAATTGATAAACCAAGTAGTGCATCAAGAGATGCTATGGATTTTGCGATTGATCTTATTTGTTTTGTTTTTTTAGAAACTATATTTCTTAATTCACAGAAAATTTCATATTCTTTTGATGAAGCTCTACTTTTTATTTGGAAAATTTTATTTTCTTTATTTTTAATTTCTGAAGTGATATACCTTTCTTCATTAGTAAGTGTTTGCCTTTTGATCCAATGTTGTGGAGCTAAATTAACTTTTGACTTATTTATAGAAATGTAATAACCAAAATTTTTATGAAATTGAATTTTTAGGTTTGAAATTTTGCTAATTTTCCTTTCTTTTAATTCCTCTTTATTTAGCCACTCAGAGTAATCATCCATTAAATTGCGTAAACCATCTAATATATTGTCAACACCATCGTGGATCATGCCTCCTTCACTAATATTTAGAGGAGGATTTTCTACTAGTTTAAAACTTATAGTATCAGCTAATTCTAAGAGTCCTTCATCAATATTTTTTAATTGATCAGTCCAATCTGGGAGATCATATTTAAATAATTCAACTATGGATTTTAGTCTAGGCAATTTTTTTAAACCTTCAGCTATTGCAATTAAGTCCCTGGGACTTGCATGACCTGCACAAGCTCTACCTGCAAGTCTTTCTAAATCCCCCATTGCTCTAAGTAAATTTTGGGTATCTGTACGTAATTTTTTAGATTCAAGAAAGTTTGTAATTATATTTTGTCTTTCATAAATTTCATTAACGTTTAATAGTGGCGAATCTATCCATCTTCTTAAACACCTTGCACCCATGCAAGTATAAGTTCTATCAATACTCCATAGGAGCGAACCTACATAATTGTTTTCTCGTTGTGTATTTTTGATTTCTAAGTTTTTTTGAGTTTGATAATCAATAATTAATTTGTTGTGACCATATTGGATTTGTGGAAAGTCTAATGAGATTTTTAAAGAAGAATCTTTATCTAAATTTGAAGGATTAATTTTTTCTAAATAATTTAATAAACCACCAAGAGATCTAGTTGCATTTTTTAAATTTTTAAGTCCTATTCCCTCTAGGGTTGCAATTTGGAAATAATCTTTTATTAGATAATTTGCTTCATTAATTCCAAAATTAGTCTCTTGAGAAACAGTATATGTATTTTGACTATTTCCTTTAATTAATAAATTTTTTACTGCATTGCTCCCAACAATGATTTCTGAAGAATCTAATTTAATAATTTCCTCAAATAGTTTTGACAGAGATTGACCTTCTAAAGTTATTAATTCTCCTGTGCTTACATCAGCTTTTGATATACCCCATTCATAAGATTCATCTGAGTTTGCTTCTGATAAGTAAACAGCAGCAATCCAATTATTTTTCTTTGCTATCAACATCCCCTCTTCAATTACAGTTCCAGGAGTAATTATTCTTGTTATTCCTCTTTTAATTGGAGTCCCATAATTTCCAGAACTTTTTTCTAATTGATCGCATATAACCACAGAATAATTTTTTTTAATTAAATCAGCACAGTATCTCTCCATTGCATGATGGGGAACCCCCGCCATAGGGATCTTACCAATCTCTTTGCCAGCATCTTTACTGGTAAGCGTTATTTCTAAAAGGTTAGATATTAATACAGCGTCCTCAAAAAAACATTCAAAAAAATCTCCCAATCTATAAAGTAATAACCTATCTTTATTTTCTTCTTTTAGAGTTACATAATGCTTCATTACAGGAGTTAATTTCAGTTTTGAAACTGTTTTATAGCTATAAGATTCTTCATTGATGCAAACATTTTTGTTATTTGAAATTAAATCAGTCTTTAATTTATTTATTAAATTAGTTGAATTTTTTCTTTTTCTGGGTCTTTTTTGCGATTCTTTTTTTAAATCTTCCAAAGATAAATCTTCTGGAATTTTTGTTATTTCTTTTTGTTCATTATTATCATTACCAATCGCAAATAAATTCTTTTGAATTATGGTATCTTCTTGCATACTTTTTTAATTCCTAAATAGATATTAGGTAGAAATTTTTTTTTTGCATTTAAAGTGGCTAAAGTATGTAAATTTTCTCTAAAAATTATCATTTTCATGAGATTATAGTATTTATAATAATTGAAACTTAAGACTGAATTATGCAGGCTGTTAACTTTTTTTTCGTAAATGCTCTATTATTTGCTTCTTTAATTGCGGTAGTTGGAGTACCCGTTTTATATGTGACTCAACCCTCTACTGAAGAAGGACAGCGAGAAAGTAGGAGAAAAATTTATTCTATTGCTGCTGTTTGGGTTGTTTTGGTTTTTGTTACAGGGATAGTTTCTTCATTAGTTTGAACTTAATACCTTTTCGTGAGAGTCTATTAATATATCTAAGTAAAATTAAATGGCTATTTTTGAGGGTTCTTTTACTAATGCCTCTACTTTAAAAGTTGGGATTGTAATAGCAAGATTTAATGATTTAATTACAAATAAAATTCTATCTGGTTGTCTTGATTGTTTAAAAAGACATGGTTTAGATACTTCAGAATTAAGCAATCAAGTAGATATTGCTTGGGTCCCAGGTTCATTCGAATTACCAATCGCAGCTAAAACTCTCATGAAAAAAAAGAGTTATGACGTTGTAATTGCTCTTGGGGCTGTCATCCGTGGTGAAACTTCCCACTATGATGTAGTTATATCTGAGGCGAGTAAAGGTATTTCGCAAGTATCAAATGAAAATAATGTTCCAATTATTTTTGGAGTTCTAACTACTGATACTATGCAGCAGGCTTTAGAAAGAGCAGGGATTAAAAATAATCTTGGTTGGAATTATGCTTTACAAGCAATTGAGATGGGATCCTTAATTAAAAATTTAAATTAATTGAAAAAATTTAATTATTTTTATCATTGATCCCTTCTTTGAGATAAAATAAAAAAGTTATGCGGATGTAGCTCAGTGGTAGAGCATCTCCTTGCCAAGGAGAATGTCGAGAGTTCGAATCTCTTCATCCGCTTTTAATATTTGTATCTTTTAAGATATTCCTAATAAAAATTTTGTAATGACAAGAGTAATTTCTATTGAGGATTTAAAGGGATTATTTACTAAACCTTATGGTACTGATGCACCAACAAAACAAAAATGGGCTGAATTTTATAATGAGAATGTAATTTTTACAGACCCAACTCAGGAAACAGAGGGCTTAGATTCTTATGTTAAAGCTCAAGAAAAGCTAGTTAAAAGATGTGATGATGTTTTTTTAGAAACTCATTCAATTTCTATAACTGGGGATTGTGGATTTGTTGAATGGACAATGGGTTTAAAAATTATGGGTAAAGAATTTATTTATCCCGGAACTACTCGTTTATTATTTGGTGAAAATGGATTAATCAAAGAGCACAGAGATTACTTTGATTTTTGCGGACCAACTTTTGGACCAGTTCCTATTTTAGGACCTTTTATAAGATGGCTTTATAGTAAATTTGTATCTTGATTTTGTTTCTCTAGAAACAAAGTCCTTTCATATTTCACGAATCAATAAATTTTGAGAAGTAACTTCTTTAAAATCGAATTGAGAATAAAACAATTTTTTATTTGTTGTCATTAAATATAATTTTTTTGTATTTTTAATTTTTTTAGAAGATAAAAGATTTTTTACAATTAAAGTGCCAAAACCTTGGCCTTGATGATTTTGATCTATAACAATATCCCAAAGTACTCCACGGTAAATCCCATCGGTTAAAGCTCTACCAAAACCAACTATTTCCTTACCAACCCAAAGACTTATTACGACATCACTGTTAGAGAGACATTTTTTTAGATCATTAATTGTCCTATCTTTTGCCCAGAAAGCATTGGTGTTTAGAAATTTTTGTAGCTTAATTAATCCATTTGTTGGTTTAAGATTAGGACCTAATCCAAAAACCCTTAACCCTAAAGCTCCTTTGGCATGCCTGATTAGAGATATTTCTTGCATTTATTAAAAAGATTTTTGAAAAGTGATGTCAGCTAGGTTATTTTTGTGACTTCAATCTAAATACCTTAATCGATCCTTTCTATAAAATAAAGAGATAATAGTTTTCTTCATTCTGTTGTAACGCACTAATTTATAATGTTTGTAATAAGATGAATTTTTTAAGGACTTTGACTTATGCTAAAACTTTTGTTGGGAGATCCGAATACACGAAAGTTAAAGCGCTATCAACCAATAGTGGAAGAGATAAATTTTTTAGAAGAAGAAATTTCTCAATTGACAGATGATGAGCTGAGAAAAGAAACTCAAAATCTTAAATCAAATATTTCAGCAGAATTAGATTTTAAAAAGCAAAAAGAACTCCTAGAAGAATTTCTTCCTAAAGCCTTTGCAATTGTAAGAGAGGCAAGTAAACGTGTTCTTGATATGAGACATTTTGATGTTCAGTTAATAGGCGGGATGGTTTTGAATGAGTGTCAAATTGCAGAGATGAAGACTGGAGAAGGAAAAACTCTTGTCGCAACATTACCTTGTTATTTAAATGCTCTCACGGGAAAAGGTGTTCACGTTGTTACTGTAAATGATTATTTAGCTAGAAGGGATGCAGAGTGGATGGGACAAGTTCATCGTTTTTTAGGTTTATCAGTTGGTTTGATTCAGCAAGATATGAATCCAGTTGAGAGAAAGAAAAATTATGATTGTGATATAACTTATGCCACAAATTCAGAATTAGGATTTGATTATTTAAGAGATAATATGGCTACTGATATTAGTGAGGTAGTTCAAAGAAAATTTAATTACTGCGTAATTGATGAGGTTGACTCAATATTAATTGATGAAGCGAGAACGCCTTTAATCATTTCTGGCCAAGTTGAAAGACCACAAGAAAAATATCAAAAAGCTGCAGAATTATCTTTGGCATTAGTCAAAGCAAAAGAATTAAGTAAAGATGGCATTGATCCAGAAGGGGATTATGAAGTTGATGAAAAACAGAGAAGTTGCATATTAACTGATCAGGGTTTTGCAAAATGTGAAGAGTATTTGGGAGTGAATGATTTATATAATCCTCAAGATCCTTGGGCGCATTACATAACTAACGCGTTAAAAGCCAAAGAATTATTTATTAAAGATGTGAATTATATTATTAAGAACGATGAGGCTGTAATAGTGGACGAATTTACTGGTAGGGTAATGCCAGGAAGGCGTTGGAGCGATGGACAACACCAGGCAATTGAAGCAAAAGAGAGTCTTAAAATTCAACCTGAGACTCAAACATTAGCATCCATAACCTATCAGAATTTTTTCCTTTTATATCCTGGTTTAGCTGGAATGACGGGAACTGCAAAAACTGAAGAGGTTGAATTTGAAAAAACTTATAAATTAGAATCAACAGTTATACCGACAAATCAAATAAGAAAGAGACAAGATTGGTCTGATCAAGTATTTAAGACAGAGATTGGTAAATGGAAAGCTGTTGCTAAAGAAACTGCACAAATTCATAGAGAAGGTAGACCTGTTTTAGTTGGTACAACAAGTGTTGAAAAAAGTGAATTATTAAGTTCACTTTTATCTGAAGAAAAAATTCCACATAATTTGTTAAATGCTAAGCCAGAAAACGTTGAACGTGAGGCAGAAATTGTTGCTCAGGCAGGAAGAGCAGGTGCTGTTACTATTGCGACTAATATGGCTGGAAGGGGAACAGATATAATTCTTGGCGGTAATAGTGACTATATGGCAAGGCTTAAATTAAAAGAAATTTTAATTCCTTTGTTAGTCAAGCCTGATAATGAACATAAGCCACCAATACCTAAACAAAGAAATTCAAAATCTAAGGCTGGTTTTTCTACAAAAGCTGGTTCAAATTTGAAAAAGAACATTTCAAATTCTTCAACAAGTCTTTTCCCTTGCAAACTAGATGAAGTAATTGAAAAGAAACTTTCTCTTTTATCTGATGAACTTGTTAAAAATTGGGGAGATAGACAACTTTCCCTCTTGGAGCTTGATGATAGGATAGCTACAGCTGCAGAAAAAGCACCAACTGATGATTCCTTGATAAAGCTTTTGAGAGAATCTTTGTCTGATGTAAAAAATGAATATGAAAAAGTTTTGATTCATGAAGAAGAAAGAGTAAGAGAAGCTGGCGGTTTACATGTAATTGGTACTGAGAGACATGAATCGAGAAGAGTTGATAATCAACTTAGAGGAAGAGCGGGAAGACAAGGTGATCTTGGAAGTACAAGATTCTTTTTATCTTTAGATGATAATTTATTGAGGATTTTTGGAGGTGATAGAGTAGCAAACCTAATGAATGCTTTTAGGGTTGATGAAGATATGCCTATTGAGTCAGGCATGCTTACTAGGTCCCTAGAAAGCGCTCAAAAGAAAGTTGAAACCTACTATTACGATATTAGAAAACAAGTTTTTGAATACGACGAGGTAATGAACAATCAAAGAAAAGCAGTTTATAGCGAAAGACTAAGAGTATTAAAAGGCATTGATTTAAAGAGACAAGTAATAGGATATGGAGAAAGAACAATGATTGAAATTGTAGATGCTTATATTAATCCTGATCTTCCTCCTGAAGAATGGAATATTGATCAATTAATTTCCAAAGTCAAAGAATTTATATATTTATTAGATGATCTTAAATCTGATGATATTAATTTACTATCAATAGAAGAATTAAAAAACTATCTTCAAGAGCAGTTACGAATAGCTTATGATTTAAAGGAATCACAAATAGAAAAGATTCGTCCAGGATTAATGCGAGAAGCTGAAAGATTTTTCATTTTGCAGCAAATCGATAATTTATGGAGAGAACATCTTCAATCCATGGATTCCTTGAGGGAATCAGTGGGATTGAGAGGTTATGGTCAAAAAGATCCATTAATCGAATATAAAAACGAAGGATATGACATGTTCCTCGAAATGATGACTAATATGAGACGAAATGTTATTTATTCAATGTTTATGTTTCAACCTAAAACTGAGGTTAATGAAACAAAAACCTAATCATCGCCAAGAAATTCTATTATTTCTTTGTCTTTAAGATTTTGAGAATCACCGAGTTTAGAAATATCAATAGATTCTGAGCTGGCTATACATTCTAGAGTTTTTTGTAATTTAAGAATTTCATCTTCAAGAGTGTCTATCCTGTCCATTAAATTTTTTATCACATTAGCTTCTGCATCTGGCAAGGCAGAGTGAGCTAGAGGATTTACTTTGACACCACTTTGATGTACTACCCTGCCAGGAACTCCAACCACAGTACTGTTCCCCTCTACATTTCGAACAACTACTGAGCCAGCACCAATACGGGTATTAGATCCTACCGTGATGGATCCAAGAACTTTTGCACCTGCTCCGACTACAACATTTTCCATTAAGGTTGGGTGTCTTTTGCCATGGTTTTTACCAGTACCTCCCAATGTCACTCCTTGATAAAGCAAACAATTATTTCCTATCTCAGCTGTTTCCCCAATTACAACGCCCATTCCATGATCTATGAAAACCCTTTTGCCAATTTTTGCCCCAGGATGGATTTCAATACCTGTGGCTAGCCTATTAAGATGGCTGAGTAAGCGGGGAATCAAAGGAATCTTTAATTGCCATAATTTATGTGTAAACCTATGAATAACTATTGATTGAAAACCAGGGTAGCAAAGAAATATCTCTACTATGCCTCTTGCGGCGGGATCTCTCTCTCTAATAATTTCTATATCTGATTTAAAAGTTTTCAATACCATGGTCTAATGGATAACTCCTATTTCTTTTTTTAATTGATTTATTGTTTCGATACTTAAATAATTTTTAGCACATATTATTTGAGGTAATCTCATCAACTGAGAACGATTTTTTAATAATGTGTTTTCTACAACTGATAAACTGGGTCCATCACAGATTATATGGTTTGAAGTTTTTAAAAGTGATAGTAATCTACTATTGTTGTCTGAGATTGCCGTCATCAGCATTAATTCACTTCCACGCATGCTGTGTATGATAACTTCTGCTGCTCTCAATAAACCAGGACTAATGCTAACAATACCCACACAACTTCCAGCATTTAATTCCTTGATAATTTTTAATTCCTTTTGAAAGTCGCTCAAGTCAACTGCAATAGCGCGAACTCCATGTTGCTTAGCAACTTTTTCCAGAGGTTGTAAAAAATATCTGCTTGTGACAATCGTACCATTATTTGAATTACTCAAAACTTTTTCTAATTCTTCCATAGGGATAACTTCTACTGGTACTTTCACTTTTGAAGAAAGGTCTTCTGCTATTAACATAGAAGCTCCAATATCTTCTCTTGGAGTACTAACTATTATTCTTGATCCGCACTTAATGCGCCAATCAATTTCATTGGTCAATATATCTCTCGTCTCTTGTAAAGTGCATCCAAGACTTATTAAGTTGTCAATTACCTTCTTTGCTTCTTGATCTGGTACTTTACTTATTTTATCTTTTGAATAAAATGATTTTTTAAATTCTTTTTTTGTAAGATTATCTCTTACATAGATACCTGATCCAGCTATTGCTTCAACAACTCCATCTATTTCAAGTTGTCTGTAAACTTTACTTATAGTATTCCTATGGAGGCCAGTCTGCATTGCAAGTTGCCTCGTACTGGGAAGTCTGTGTCCGGGAGGATAATGTCTCGCTGCAATTGCAAAGCAAATTTGATTATATAGTTGAGTAGATGCAGGGATATCACTTTCTTGTTGAATATTGAATTTCACTTGATAAAAACCCTGACTAATTTATTTTTGACCATAGTGACACTTTAACATTCGTCATATCTTATAGTAACAACTTTTCACCCATCATCTTTTTTATTGAGAGGAGTTTTTCGAGGGCTTAAAAACATAATCATATTTCTTCCTTCTCTTTTTGGTTTTTGTTGAACTTCTGATTGCTCTTCTAAATCATTTGCCATTTTCAAAAGAAGTGTTTCAGCTAAATTAGAGTGTTGAATTTCTCTACCCCTAAAAATTACGGTACATTTTACTTTGTCTCCCGATTTTAAAAATTTAGTAGCTTGACCTATGCGAACATCATAATCATGCTTATCAATTTTGTACCTCATTTTTACTTCCTTAACTTCTGTTTGATGAGATTTTTTCCTTGCCTCTTTAGCTTTCTTTTCTTGTTCAAATTTATATTTTCCATAGTCCATTATCCTACAAACAGGAGGGTTTGCTTTTTCGCTGACCAAAACTAAATCAAGATCTCTTTGAGATGCTATTTCTAATGCTTCTAATCTATCTATGACACCTAATTGTTTTCCATCTGAATCAACAACTCTCAATTGAGGGTATTTTATTCTTTCATTTATATTTGGCAGCTCTCTTACGGGAGCTCGGCGATCAAAGCGTGGGCGTGGGGGCATTCAGTTAATTAAATAAATTGATTGGATGATGAATAAAATCTATTTTTATAAAGTTAGCTTAAAAAAGACTCTATCTTAATTATTGCATCTTTTAGCAGGTTTTTGTTATTGAGCCAAAGAGGATTATTTTTATTACGAAACCAAGTTTTTTGTCTTTTGGCAAATTGGATTGTTTTTTTCGTAGTTAACTCAATCGCTTTGTCAATTGTTGAATTGTTATTTAAAACATCTTTAGCTTCTCTATAACCAATGGTTTCTAATATTGGCAAATTAAATCCGTATTTAGAGATAAGGTTTTTCGTCTCCTCAATAATTCCAGATGAAAACATATTATTTGTTCTTTGTAAAATTCTTTCTTTTAAATTATCTCTATCTAATCCAAGCTCTAGTATTCTCCAGTCAGGCGGTTTTTGAATTTTCAGAGTTGACAAAGGTTTACCTGTAACATAGAAGACTTCTAAAGCTCTTATTGTTCTAATTTGGTCAGCAAAATTGATTTTTTCAGTCGATAATGGATCACAATTTTTTAAAAGGTCCCAACATTTTGTCTGACCAAGTTCTTCTAATTGTCTTCTCAAATTATTTTGAGGTGGTACATCTGGTACAAAAAAACCTTTTGTTATTGAGTTCATATATAACCCACTCCCTCCCACAAGAAAAGGTACGTAGTCTTTTTTAATTTCTCTACTTATGGATTTTTGTGCAATTTCTTGAAATTTTTTTACATTAATTGGATGGATGGGCTCTTCAATATCTATTAAAAAATGCTTTATTTTTTTTTGTTGGTCTTTAGATGGCTTTGCTGTTCCAATATCCATAGACTTATAAATTTGTCTTGAATCAATATTGTGTATGCGAGTTTTAAAATATTCAGCAATTTCAATAGCTAATTCTGTTTTACCACTTGCAGTAGGCCCAATTAAAATTATTACATGTGGTGGATATGAAGACATATGAATTTCTGAAGAAAAAAATATTAGCTATATAATTAAAGTGATAATTTTTTCATTGACTTCGAGACTTTATCTTATAGCGGTGGTAAGTTTAATGAAAGACCTTTTAAAAATAACATTTTAAAAGTTTAATATTTTTTTTATATTAAATGAGTGAGGACAAAAGATCTAATAAAATCTCAAATGATTATGGCGCCGAACAGATTCAGGTTTTAGAAGGGTTAGAACCAGTTCGTAAACGCCCTGGTATGTATATAGGCTCTACAGGGCCAAGGGGATTACATCATTTAGTATATGAAGTAGTTGATAACTCTGTTGATGAAGCGCTTGCAGGTCATTGTGATCACATAGAAATAGTTCTTCGAGCAGATGGTTCTGCATTAATTTCTGATAATGGACGAGGAATCCCTACAGATATTCATCCAAGAACAGGGAAAAGTGCCTTAGAAACTGTACTAACTGTTCTTCATGCAGGAGGTAAATTTGGAAGTGGTGGTTATAAAGTTTCAGGTGGTTTGCATGGTGTAGGAATATCTGTAGTTAACGCTTTAAGCGAATGGGTTAATGTAACTGTTTATAGGGATGGTAGCGAATTTAATCAAACATTTGAAAAAGGTCTATCAAAAGGTGAATTACAAACTAAAAAGCAGACTGGCAAACCTTCCAAGAAAGGTACAACTATTTGCTTTAAACCTGACAAAGAAATTTTTTCTGGAGGAATTGAATTTGAATATTCCCTTCTTTCATCAAGATTAAGAGAACTAGCCTATCTTAACGGCGGAGTAAAAATTGTTTTTAGAGATGAAAGAAATCAATTATCAGATGGTTCTTTTAAAGAAGAAATTTACTTATATGAGGGAGGTATTAAAGAATACGTTAAATATATGAATGCTGAAAAAGAGTCTATTCATCCTGAAATAATTTATATTGACTCACAGAAAGAAAATGTATATGTAGAAGCAGCTTTGCAATGGTGTTCAGATGTATATTCAGATAATATCTTGGGATTTGCGAATAATATTAGAACTATTGATGGGGGAACTCATATAGAAGGGCTAAAGACAGTTCTGACTAGAACCTTCAATAATCTTGCAAAAAAGAGAGGTAAAAGAAAAGATATTGAAAAAAATTTAGCTGGGGAGAATATTAGAGAAGGCTTGACTGTTGTTTTATCGGTAAAAGTTCCAGATCCCGAATTTGAAGGGCAAACAAAAACAAAATTAGGAAATACAGAGGTGAGAGGAATCGTAGATTCCCTTATTGGTGAGGCTCTTACAAAATATATGGAATTTAATCCTGGAATTTTGGATCTGATTCTTGAGAAAGCTATTCAATCATTTAATGCGGCAGAAGCAGCGAGAAGGGCTAGAGAATTAGTAAGGCGAAAAAGCGTTCTAGAAAGTTCTACTTTGCCTGGTAAATTAGCTGATTGCAGTTCTAGAGATCCATCAGAATCAGAAATTTATATAGTTGAAGGTGATTCAGCTGGAGGTTCCGCAAAACAAGGCCGAGATAGAAATTTTCAGGCTATTTTACCTCTAAGGGGTAAAATTCTTAATATTGAAAAAACAGATGATACTAAAATTTATAAAAATACAGAAATACAGGCATTAATAACAGCTCTAGGGTTAGGAATAAAAGGAGAGGAGTTCGACGAGAGCTCTTTGAGATATCATAGAGTTGTGATTATGACTGATGCTGATGTTGACGGTGCTCATATAAGAACTTTATTATTGACATTTTTTTATAGATACCAAAGAGAACTTGTTGAGAAAGGTTTTATATACATTGCTTGTCCCCCTCTATATAAAGTTGAAAGAGGTAAGAATCATAATTACTGTTATAACGAGAATCAATTAAAGGATACAATTCAAGGTTTTGGAGAAAATGCAAATTATAATATTCAAAGATTTAAAGGATTAGGTGAGATGATGCCAAAACAATTATGGGATACAACTATGAATCCTCAAACGAGGATGATGAAAAGGGTTGAAATAGAAGATGCACTTGAAGCTGACAGAATATTCAATATATTAATGGGAGATAAAGTTGCACCAAGAAGAGAATTTATTGAAACTCATAGTAGCAATTTAGATATGGCAACTTTAGATATATGATAAATAATCTCCTAAAGAATTTTTGCTTAATTACTTTTGCATTAATTGCGCCAATTACATTGCCTGCTGGTGGCATCCAAAAAAGTTTCAATCAAGATAAGTTCCCTAATAATACAAATGAAATAATATTGATTTCCAATACTTCGCTTTACTCTTCTCCTGAAATTCATGCTAAGGAATTATTAATTCTTGATGTAGGTACAAATTTATCAGTATTACGTAATTGGAAAGTCAGCAAAAGTGAAACTTGGGTTAGGGTTGAATTAGCATTTAATAAATTTTTAGATGATCCCAATAAAGTTTTAAAAGGCTGGATAAAAATGTAAATTTTGGATTTTAGTTTCGTAGGAAAAATTTTACTTGGTAGTACTTTTGGATTAATACTTAGAATATTCATACAAAATAATTTTAAAAAAAGTATCGGTTTTGATATTCAAAATACTTCAATAGTAAATTTTTTATCATCTTTTTTTTTAGGAATTTTAGTAGCTTTAAATTTTATTAATAACGAAATATTAATGTTATTTTATAGCGGTTTTTTAGGATCTTTTAGCACATTTTCTTCTTTTATATATCAACTATTTATTCTATTCAAAAAGAGAAAATTTCTGAGATTATTTCTTCACTACATCGAAGTAATCATTCTTTCTTTCCTTTTCTTTTATTTAGGTTATTCTCTTATTCAGTTTTTTTAAAGTGAAAATAAATAATCTTATTTATATTCTTTTAGCTGGTTACCTAGCTACTTTTTTAAGATTAACTATAAATAATAACTTTTGTACATCAATAATTGGATCATTTTTAGTCGGTTTTTTAATTAGTAAAAGATTAAGTTTTTCAATTGAAAAAATTTTATTGAGTGGTTTTATTTCTTGCTTCACATCTTTTAGCGGATTTATATATTTTTTGTACAAAATTTTAAATCAAGGGGAGTGGATGAAATTTATAATTTTTTTTAATTTAATTATTATCGCAAATTTATTCACAATGTTTATCGGGTTCTGGATAAGTAGAAAAATTACTTAGATTTCATATAATAGTGGTGTTACTTTGACGAGAGATAATATTTATGAACGAAAATAATCTTGAAACAGTTACATCCCTATCTTCAGATTTAAGTACACGAGAAAATATTACTTTTCAGCTTGAGAAATTGCTCATCGCGGGAAATTATGATGAGGCAAAGTTACTTTTAGAGCCATCACAACCTGTTGATATTGCAGATGCCATTGGAAGCCTTCCACTAATATTGCAGGCATTAGCATTTCGATTATTAAAGAAAAATGAAGCAATTGAGGTTTATGAATATTTAGATCCAGTAGTTCAGCAAACTTTATTAGAAAGACTGCGTTCAGGAGAAGTTTTAGAAATAGTTGAAAAAATGTCTCCTGATGATAGGGTTCAACTCTTTGATGAATTACCTGCAAAAGTTGTACGAAAATTTTTATCTGCTCTTAGTCCTGGTGAAAGGAAAGTAACAGCTGAATTACTTGGATACGAGCCTGAAACTGCTGGAAGATTAATGACAACTGAATTTATAGATCTTAAAGAGATGCAAACAGCAGCTGAGGCTCTTTCTTTAGTTAGAAAAAGAGCTCCATTTACTGAAACTATTTATAGTTTGTATGTCACAGATAAAGAAAGACATTTAACTGGTATTCTCTCTTTAAGAGACCTTGTAACTGCCGATCCTTCTAAGCCAATTGGAGAAGTTATGACAAGAGATGTAGTCAATATCTCTACTAATACCAATCAAGAAGAGGTTGCTAGAGCAATACAAAGATATGATTTTTTAGCTCTCCCAGTCGTTGACAAGGAAAAAAGACTTGTTGGTATAGTAACTGTTGATGATTTGATTGATGTTATAGAACAAGAAGCAACAAGAGATATTTATGCAGCGGGGGCAGTTCAATCTGGCGATGAGGATGATTATTTCCAAAGTAGTTTGTTTACAATTGCTCGAAGAAGAATTTTATGGTTATTAATTTTGGTTTTAGCAAATGGTTTGACGACAAAAGTTATAGCTATGAATGATCAAATATTAAAAGAAATAGTTTTATTAGCAGCATTTATTCCACTGCTGATAGGTACTGGGGGGAATGTTGGCGCACAAAGTTCAACGGTTGTAATTCGAGGTTTAAGTACTCAAAAATTGAAGTCTCTTGGTGCAATTAAGGCTGTAGTTAAGGAGGCAATTACAGGTGCTCTTCTGGGTGTTTTTATGATGCTAGTAGTATTTCCATTTGCTTGGTGGCAAGGAGAGGGGCCTTTAATCGCCTCTGCGGTGGGAATAAGTTTGATATCCATAACAACTTTAGCTGCAACAACAGGAGCGATCCTCCCTTTGTTGTTTGACAAAATGAAATTGGATCCAGCCTTAATGTCCTCTCCTTTTATAACAACTGTAACTGATATTGCTGGTGTATTTATTTATCTCAGTACAGCAAAATGGCTCTTAAGCTCTTCATTTATCTAAATTTACTAGGTATTTATTCTCATTTTTGTAAAAATGTGGATTTTTTTGTTTAACTTTACATTTCTTAATGGTATTGTTTACAAAACATCATTCAACTTTCATGTCTTCTGAAACAATAAGTGAAAATAAACTTGCGTCAATCGCAAGCATAAAAGCTAGTAATGATGTAGATCTTGTTCGATCATACTTAAGAGATATAGGAAGGGTTCCTTTACTATCTCACGAGCAAGAAATTACTCTAGGCCGCCAAGTTCAAGAGTATATGGAAGTTGAAAGAGCAGAATTAGAGTTTATTGAATTAACAGGAGATAAACCTAGTATTGAAGAATTATCAACCAGATTAAAATTATCTACTTCAATAATTAAAAAAAGATTGAGAGCTGGACAGAGAGCTAAAGAAAGGATGGTTGCAGCAAATTTAAGATTGGTAGTAAGCGTTGCAAAGAAATATACAAAAAGGAATATGGAACTTTTAGATTTAATTCAGGAGGGAACTATAGGACTAGTAAGGGGAGTTGAAAAATTTGATCCAGCAAGAGGATATAAATTTTCAACATATGCATACTGGTGGATTAGACAAGGCATTACAAGAGCAATAGCTGAAAAAAGTCGGGCGATAAGGCTACCAATTCACATAACTGAAATGTTGAATAAGTTAAAAAAAGGTCAAAGAGAGCTCAGCCAAGAAATGTCTAGAACTCCAACTATTACAGAACTTGCCAAGTACGTAGAGCTTCCTGAAGATGATGTTAAAGATTTAATGTGCAAAGCTGGGCAGCCAGTTAGTCTTGAAACCAAAGTTGGTGATGGCGAAGATACTGTTTTATTAGATTTATTGGCAGGGGGTGAGGATTTGCCAGACGAACAAATAGAGATGGATTGTATGAGAGGTGATCTGCATTCTCTTTTACATCAATTACCCGATCTGCAATGTAGAGTTTTAAGAATGAGATATGGAATGGATGGTGATGAGCCAATGTCTCTAACTGGCATAGGAAGGGTACTAGGGATCAGTAGAGATCGAGTAAGAAATCTTGAACGAGATGGATTAAGAGGCTTAAGAAGACTTAGTGATAATGTAGAAGCTTACTTTGTATCTTGAATAAATTCATTCATTAACTTATTTGTTTTTTCAGGTTCTTCATCATGAGGACAATGACCAGCCTCATTAATGATATCTAATCTCTTAATATTCCTGAATTTTTTCTTCCACTCCCTTGCTTCATTTAAATTTTCCCAAGGATCTTTTTCTCCCCAAATTAATTGGATTGGGGCATCAACCTTGTCGAAAAGGTCAGTAGCTAGATAGTCATCAAATAAGTTAATAAAACCACGAAATGCTTCTTTTGAGTTTTTCCTTTGAGATGGTTGATAAAGTATTTCAATCAATTCTTTATCAATATTTTTTCCTGTAGGATAAGCTTGTTCAAGTATTTTTTTAATAACTTTTGGATTAGCAGCTCTTGTAAAAAGTGTATCGCTAATTACTCTTTGTCTGACAATAGTTTTAAGAACCGGTCTCAGTAGATTCATTAAGATATCACTTTTTTTTAAACGTTTATCATCCATAGTTCTTTGTGCACAATCAATCAAAATAAGACCTTTGCAATTATCTTTGAGGATTTCAGCAGCTTTCAATGCAATAACACCACCAATTGAATTTCCTACTAAGTAAACAGGAGATTTAATTACCTCTGCACAAAATGTTGATATTTGATTTCCCCATAAATCAAATGAATATTTAATTGAGTTTTCTTTATCAGGTTCGTAATCTAATAAAGCACTAGGCTGACTGCTTTTCCCAAATCCTAATAAGTCAATTGCATAGCAGTTAGAAAATTCCCCAAGAAAATCTTGGTTATATCTCCAATGGCTTTTTGATGCCCCAAATCCATGAACTAATAAAATTTTGATATTTTTTTCAGAAGTAGATCCTTTTGATAGAGACCAAGAAATTTCCCAATTTTTCCACTTCCAAGTTTTAGATTTATTTAAAGACACTTTAGATATGCTTTTAATTAAACTTTAATTCAAAAAAAAATTATTCGTTTTTAATAAATTATTCTTAGTTAAGAGTAAGTGTTCATCTTATGAAAAAGCAAAAGGTCATATGTATTGGAGAGGCTTTAATAGACAGAATCAGAAATAAGTCAAATCAGGGATTTACAGATTTTTTGGGTGGTGCGCCCGCTAATGTAGCTTGTGCATTAAGAAAATTAAATATAGATTCAATATTTATAGGATGTTTGGGTAGTGATGATTATGGGAAAAAATTTATTAAGCAATTTAATGAATTAGAAGTTAATTTAGATTTTTTGCAACTAGATAATGATTCATCTACTCGTGTGGTTAACGTTGATAGAGATCATTTTGGAGATCGTTTTTTTTCAGGCTTTGAGGAAAGTTCTAATTTATGCTTTGCAGATGAAGTGTTAAGTAAGAAATTAATTCAAAAAGAAATTTTAAAATTAGAGGAATCTTTTCTAGAAACAAAATATTTAGTTACTGGAACGATCATGTTATCATCTCCAATATCAGCAGAGACCATTTTTTTTATTCTTAAACAGGCTAAAAAATTTGAAGTTAAAATAGTTATTGATTTAAATTGGAGAGAGGTCTTCTGGGATCATTCAAGTTTTTCATTAGAAATAACAAAGGCAGCGAGAGTTAATTTAATCAAAAATTTTTTAAATCATGCAAATGTTTTAAAACTTGCTAGAGAAGAAGCAATTATGTTTTTTGAGGATGAAAATCCATTGCTAATATCTCAACAATTGCCTAATAGACCAGATGTAATAATAACTGACGGGAAAAATCCCGTTGAATGGTTCATCAATGGATTGTGGGGAATTACCGAAACTCCTTCTTCAGAAAAAATTATTGATACAACTGGCGCAGGCGATTCTTTTCTGGCTGGCTTAATTTCAAAATTAATTTCTTCTGGCTATCCTTCAAATGAACTAGAGATAGAAGATTGCATTAAGTTCGCAGGTGTATGTGGATTATTAACTTGTCTTGGTGAAGGCGCCATCGAGCAACAGCCATATTATGAGAAGGTTAATAAATTTTTGGGATCTCTTATTTTGTAGTGTCTTCCATAATTTTTTGCGTAACTAATTTCTATTTTCCAGAAATTATCAATAACAGGTTCTATTAATTCTGGCCATTCAATAACTAAAATTGCTTGTCTTTGTATTGCCTCTTCTTCTTCTGAAAAAAAAACTTCTTTTGCTGAAGAAATATTTTCTAACCTGTATAAATCAAGGTGAATTAGCGGTATTCTGCCCGAGTTGTAGTGATGCGATAAAGCAAATGTAGGGCTTGTAATGTCCTCAGAGATTGATAAGCCTTTAGCAATCCCTTGAACAAATGAAGTTTTCCCAGCTCCAATTGGACCCTGCAACAAAACAATTGATTGAGGATTTAATTTGTGTGAGAGTTTTTTTCCTAAATTTAAAGTCTCTTTTAAATTCTCAACAAACACAAAATTACACAAAAATCATTTATAGTTTAATAGAAAAAGTATATACTAGATATGGTTATCGCAAATTCAGTCAAAACCTCTACTCCTAATTACGTAATTGCCGATATCTCTTTATCTGAGTTTGGTCGTAAAGAAATTAAAATTGCCGAAACAGAAATGCCTGGATTAATGGCACTAAGAGATAAATATCAATCTGAGAAACCGCTTAAAGGTGCAAAAATAGCTGGAAGTCTTCATATGACTATTCAAACAGCAGTCTTAATAGAAACTCTTGTTGATCTTGGTGCAGAGGTTAAATGGGCTTCATGCAATATTTTTTCAACTCAAGATCATGCGGCTGCAGCAATCGCAGATCAAGGAATTTCTGTCTACGCAAAAAAAGGCGAGACTCTCGATGAATACTGGCAATATACCCACTATATCCTTGATTGGGGTTCAGATTCTCCAAATATGATCCTTGATGATGGGGGAGATGCAACTGGCTTATTGATACTAGGTAGTAAAGCAGAAAAAGATTTATCTGTTTTAGATAATCCTGGTAATGAAGAAGAAATTGCTTTGTTTAATTCTATTAAGTCTAAGTTGGAAATTGATAGTGATTTCTATTCTAGAATTAAGAGTAATATCATTGGTGTCACTGAAGAAACTACAACTGGAGTCGCAAGACTTTATCAACTACAAAAGCAAAATGCTCTCCCTTTCCCTGCTATCAACGTTAATGATTCAGTAACTAAAAGCAAATTTGATAATTTATATGGCTGCCGCGAATCTTTAGTTGACAGCATAAAGCGTGCAACTGATGTGATGATTGCTGGGAAGGTCGCTTTAGTAATGGGATTTGGAGATGTAGGTAAGGGTTCGGCCCAGTCCTTACGCGGACTTGGGGCAATAGTTAAAGTTGCAGAAGTTGATCCAATTTGTGCTCTTCAAGCAGCAATGGAAGGTTTTAGCGTTGTTACGCTAGATGATGTTGTGAAAGATATAGATATCTTTGTTACGGCTACTGGTAATTATCAGGTCATAACTCATGAAAATCTTCTCAAGATGAAAGATGAAGCCATAGTTTGTAATATTGGACATTTTGATAATGAAATTGATGTAGCCTCATTAAAAAATTATCAATGGGAAAATATTAAGCCGCAAGTTGATCACATAACTCTACCTAGTGGAAATAAGATTATTCTTTTAGCTGAAGGTAGATTAGTCAATTTAGGCTGTGCCACTGGCCATCCAAGCTTTGTTATGAGTAATTCTTTTACTAATCAAGTATTAGCTCAAATCGAACTTTTCAATAAGTCAGAGCAATATGAGAAAGAGGTTTATGTTTTACCAAAACACCTAGATGAAATGGTAGCTAGATTGCATTTAGATAAAATTGGTGCAAAATTAACAAAATTAACTAAAGAACAAGCTGATTATATTAATGTCTCTGTTGATGGACCTTATAAACCTGAACTTTATAGATACTAAAATTGAGTTTAATTTTTGTAAATTTCTTTACTTCAATTCCTGATTATATTAGTTTAGCTGTTGAAAAAAATTCAACAATTGCATACCTTACTATTTGTCTGGCTATGTTTTTAGAAAATATAATACCCCCAATTCCTTCGGAAATAATAATGCCATTGGGTGGATTTTTCGTCTATCAACAAAAATTAAACTTCTATATTTTAGTTTTTTGGGGATTGCTTGGAACTATTTTAGGATCATTGCCTTGGTATTATTTAGGTAGATTAGTAAATGAAAAGAGATTATCAAATTTTCTTGATAAAAAAGGAAAGTATTTTGGTATTTCTTCTAATGATCTAAGTAAAAGTAAAAGGTGGTTTGATAAATATGGAGTTTCTCTAGTTTTTTGGGGCCGATTAGTACCTGGCATAAGAACTTTAATTTCAGTTCCTGCTGGGATAGAACTTATGCCTTTGAGAAAATTTTTGCTTTGGACTACTTTTGGTAGCTTGATATGGGTAGCACTTCTCACTTATTCAGGGTATTTTTTTGGTGAAAAATATTTAATCATTGAAACTTACTTAGATCAAATCAAGTATGTTGTAAAGCCAATTTTAATTCTAATTTTCTTATATTTTTTTGCAAAAATACTCATTAGATTTTTAAAAAAAAATAGAACTTAGAAAGGAATTTCACTTGAGTTATTGTTGTTCGAATATTGGTTATTATCAGAATCTTTTCGTGAGCCTAGTAAGTTTAATTTATCTACCCTAACAACTGGTTTATATCTATCTTCTCCAGTATTTTTATCTTTCCAACTATCAATTTTAAAGCTTCCTGTAATTCCAATTAAAGATCCTTTCTTCACATAATCTGCAGCAATTTGTGCTTGTTTGCCCCATATTTCTAAATTAAACCAATCTGGCTCTTCATCTCGGCTTCTTCTGTTAACTGCAATTGTGAAATTCGCTACAATACTCCCTGATTCAAAATATCTGACATCTGGTTCTCGTCCTGCTCTGCCAACAAGATTAATAGTGTTAATTTCCATAATTTTTTTTTTTTATACTACTCATATTTTTAGGTTCTGCTCAAAGTTTTACGTGCTATTCATAACTAAACTACAGAATTCCGAGAGCTTAGCAAAAAATAGATATATTATTTAAAAAAAGAAATTCTTATTGTGATTTTTAACAGATTTAAATTTTCTAGAGATATTGGCATAGATTTAGGAACGGCCAATACTCTTATACACGTATCAGGAAAAGGCGTTGTTTTGCAAGAGCCTTCTGTAGTAGCTATGGATTTAGAAGAAGGGATTCCATTAGCTGTTGGTAAAGAAGCAAAGTTAATGCTTGGAAGGACTCCTGGTAACATAAGAGCCGTAAGACCACTAAGAGATGGGGTTATCGCAGATTTTGATGCTGCAGAACAAATGATAAAAACATTTATTCAAAAATGTAATGAAGGCAAGGGGATCGTAGCCCCAAGAATAGTGATTGGTATTCCAAGTGGAGTTACTAGTGTTGAGCGAAGAGCAGTAAGAGAAGCTGGATTAGCTGGAGCTAGAGAAGTTCATCTAATTGATGAACCTGTTGCAGCAGCAATAGGTGCATCATTGCCAGTAACTGAGCCAATTGGAACAATGATTGTTGATATTGGTGGGGGTACTACTGAAGTTGCAGTATTAAGTTTAGGAGGAACTGTATTGAGTGAGTCTGTTCGAATAGCAGGCGATGAAATAAATGAGTCAATTGCTCTATATCTTAAAAAAGTTCATAATTTAGTTGTTGGAGAGAGAACTGCAGAAGATATCAAGATTAAAATTGGATCTGCATTTCCAGATAATGATTTTGATAAAACTACTTTAGAGGTCAGAGGTTTACATCTTTTATCTGGTCTTCCTAGGTCAGTCACTTTAACCTCAGGAGAAATCAGAGAAGCCATGGCTGAAACACTTAGCAAAATAGTAGAAGCTGTAAAAAGAACTTTGGAGCGAACTCCTCCTGAACTTGCTGCGGACATAGTTGATAGGGGGATTATGCTTGCAGGGGGTGGAGCTTTAGTGAGAGGTATTAATGATTTATTGAGCGATGAAACAGGAATTTTTACTCACATTGCAGAAAATCCACTACTTTGCGTAGTGAATGGTTGTGGGGAGGTTTTAGATGATTTTAAAAAGCTGAAAAGAGTTGTTGACACTCCTGAATTTATAAGGAATGCCATAAGAGATTAATGTTATGTTAGATATCCGACGAATTTCTAATAGTCGTTGGTGGCATAAAAAGAAAAATTGGTTATTGTTTGCAATTTTTGTATTTTTAGTTTTTGTAAGAATATCAAAAGGAGCTATTTATAAAGACTTTTATTATTTTATTTCAAAGCCTTTTTGGCCTGGTCAATTTCAAAAAGAAATTCTTCTTGAGAGTATTGACCAAGAATATTTAATAAAGTTAAATCTTCTTAAAAAAGATAATATAAGATTGCGACGAATCTTATCTCTTCAAGAATCATCTAATGACAATAAGATTTCAGCTACAGTTATTTCGAGAAAAGCAGGTAGTTGGTGGAGACAAATAATTTTAAACAAAGGTTCAAAGGATGGAGTAGAAATTGGTAATATTGTGATTGGCCCGGGTGGATTATTAGGCAGAGTGAAGAATACTTCTTTTTTCACTTCGTCGGTAACTTTAATAACTGCTCCAGAAAGTAAGATAGGCGTTTGGGTAGATAGAATTCAAATCAATGGCTTACTCGTCGGTTTAGGAGATGATTATCCTAGCCTAATACTTTATTCAAAAGATGCTGATATTAAAGTCGGAGATTTTGTATCATCATCCCCTGCTAGTACTTTATTACCTCCAAATATCCCTATTGGTATTGTCCAATCTATAGATGAGACATTGAAAACAAAAAAAACGGCAAAAATTTCGCTTTTAGCAAAACCTCATGTAATTGATTGGGTACAAATTTTGAAAGTAGATATTTAATGAATAAAATTTTCAAAAAAAAATTATCTTTAATAAGCTTTATTTTTATTCCAATTATTTTTTTGTGGCACCCTAATTGGCTTGGATTTTTGGGTGTTCAACCATATTGGCCATTATTTTGGTTATTGCCTTGGTCAATGATTAATGGATCATTCAATGGATTAATATTTGGGTTGTTTTTAGGTCTAATTTTAGATTCACTAACTTTAGATGATAGTTTTACTCAAATACCAGGCTTAATTTTTTGTGGTTTTTTGTTTGGGAGAATTAAATTACATAGTGATATTTTGGTAGGACATTTTAGGTATGGTTTAATTTGTTCTTTCGGAAGTTTTTTATGTGGGACTCTCTATTTTTTACAAATTTTGTTTAGAAATTTTTCGGATAGTAATTCTTTAATGTTTATTTCCAGCGTTAAAAATATCTTAGCGGAAGTTTTTTTGACAGGTTTTTTTGCTCCGTTTATTTGCTCCCAACTTTTAAGAATGTTTAAATTTTCAAGAAGAAAATTTTATTAACAAATTTTGTTAAGAGGTAAAAGTGTTTGAAATAATTTATGTATTTTAAATTTATTGAAAATATTCGTATTCCTTAGGAATATCTGTTTGAGGGTTCGTAATGTTATATTTTTAATTGTTAGAATAAATATTCAATGCAATAATTCTTTGCTTTGAAATATCGAGAAATCTTTTTTAACTATGTCAAAAGCAAGAATTTTAGTTGTTGATGATGAACCAGCAGTTCTGAAGGTATTAGTTACGAGGCTTCAACTAGCCGGATATCAAGTTTATTCAGCCACTAACGGCGAAGAAGCTCTTGAGTCTTTTCATAGGGATTCCCCAGATTTGATTGTCCTTGATGTTATGCTTCCAAAAATGGATGGATTTGCTGTTTGTAGAAGAATTAGAGCTGAATCAGTAGTTCCAATAATATTTTTAACCGCTCTAGAGGCTATTTCAGAGAGAGTAGCAGGTTTGGATTTAGGGGCTGATGATTACTTATCTAAACCATTTAGCCCAAAGGAGTTAGAGGCTAGAATAGCTACCATTTTGAGAAGAATGGGCCCAACTATATCAGTTACTGAAACTAAAGAAGTTCCTTCAGGCAAAGGAGTTATGAAATTTGGGAATTTAGTTGTTGATACTAACCGTAGACAAGTTTCTAGAGCAGGAGATAGGATTAGTTTAACTTATACAGAATTTAGCCTCCTAGAATTATTGTTTGACGAGCCTGGTAAGGTTGTTCCAAGAGCAGAAATTTTAGAACAGCTATGGGGTTATCCTCCTCGTAGAGCTGCAGACTTAAGAGTTGTAGATGTTTATGTAGCTAGATTAAGAGGTAAATTAGAACCAGATCCAAGAAATCCAGAATTAATATTAACTGTTAGAGGAATTGGTTACGCATCTCAGAGAGTTGGCGAAACAGCAACATCTTTGGCAAGTTGAGCAATAGTCTGATAATTTTATTAAATAAAACAAATATATTTAAATAAATTTTGTCTGAAATAAAAGAAGCGCGCTTACAAAAAGCTAGTTCACTCGTGAATAAAGGATTTGCTTCTTACGCACAGAGCTTTAAGGTATCACATACTACCAGTTTTCTTATTCAAAAATTTGATCATCTAGAAAATGGTCAAGAGCAAGACTTCAGTGTTTCTATCGCTGGTAGAGTTCTGGCAAAAAGGGTAATGGGCAAAATTGCCTTTTTCACAATAAGTGATCAAAATGGTCAGATTCAGCTTTATCTAGATAAAAGGATTATTAATTTCAATTTAGAAAAACAAAAATTACTTACTTTTGAAGATCTCAAGGAAGTAGTAGATATTGGTGATTGGATAGGAGTCTATGGAACTATTAAAAAAACTAATAAAGGTGAGCTTTCAATTAAAGTAGAAAAATGGGAAATGTTATCCAAATCATTACAACCTCTCCCAGATAAATGGCATGGATTGACTGATATTGAAAAAAGATATAGACAACGTTATTTAGATTTAATAGTAAATCCTCATTCTAAAAATGTATTTAAAACCAGAGCGAAATGTATAAGTTTTATAAGAAAATGGCTAGATAATAGAAATTTCTTAGAGATAGAGACTCCAATTCTGCAATCTGAAGCTGGTGGTGCTGAAGCAAGACCATTTATAACTCATCACAATACACTAGATATTCCGTTGTATTTAAGAATAGCTACAGAATTACATTTAAAGAGAATGGTTGTTGGAGGTTTTGAGAAAGTCTATGAATTGGGAAGAATCTTCCGTAATGAGGGGATAAGTACAAGGCATAATCCAGAATTCACCTCAGTGGAAATTTATGAAGCTTATTCTGATTATGTAGATATGATGAATTTAACTGAAGAATTGATTAAAGATATCGTAGCTGATGCATGTGGATCTTTAATTATAAATTATCAAGATAAAGAAATTGATTTTTCTAAGCCTTGGTCAAGAATATCCATGAAAGCTATTGTCAAAAAATATACAGGGATTGATTTTGATTCTTTCAGTGGAGACTTTCTAGCAGCAAAACAAGCTGTTAAAAATATCAATGTTGATTGTTCTAATAAAGTAAATACTATGGGAAGACTTTTAAATGAGGTCTTCGAGCAAAAAGTAGAATCAAAACTTATAGAACCCACTTTTGTTATTGATTATCCTGTTGAAATTTCTCCTTTAGCTAGGCCTCATCATGATAATAAAGAAATAGTTCAGAGATTTGAATTATTCATTGTTGGTCGAGAACTGGCAAATGCGTTTAGTGAGTTGATAGATCCAGTAGATCAAAGAGAAAGAATGCAATTACAGCAATCTCTTAGAGATGAAGGAGATCTTGAGGCTCACTGTATAGATGAAGATTTTTTAAATGCTTTAGAGATTGGCATGCCGCCTACGGGAGGATTAGGTATAGGCATTGATAGGCTAATTATGTTAATTACTAATAGCGCATCGATTAGAGATGTAATCCCTTTCCCATTGTTAAAACCAGAAATAACTTCCAAAAAAAGTTAAAAATTACCCTCGAATGAAGTAAAATAGTTAAATTGATCCAATACGAAATTTTTTAAATGAGTGGTGAACGTGTTGGTTTCCGTTTCAAACATGCGGATGCAGTAGTAAAAAGAAATCCTCAAGGCCGATCAAGAAGAGGATGGGTTATTGAACCAGTAGAGCAAACTACAAGTAGAGGTACAAAAATGCCTGCATACAAAATTCGCTGGAGAGATAGTGAGAGGCCAGAAACTGTATTGCAGCATATGCTAATTGCAGATCCAGATCCTTCCCCACCCCCAACTTCAGTAAGTTTAGATTGATACTTTCAATAATTCTGACTAATCTATCTTATCTTTTTAGTGCAGAGTTGATTTCTTTTTTTATGCTTTTTTGTTTTTCATCTTGTCGTTTGTCATGTAATTTTTTCCCTTTACCAACTCCAATAGTTAGTTTTATCCATGAGCCTTTTAAATAAAGAGATAAAGGAACAATAGTCATTCCTTTTTTTTCAGTATTAGATTTCATTTTTATTATTTCTTTTTTATGTAGTAGCAACTTTCTATTTCTTAGTGGATCATGATTAAAGAAAGACCCCACATTTTTATGTGGTGAAATGTGAACATTTAATAATAAGATCTCACCATCTCTGAATGAACAGTATCCGTCTCTTAAATTTGCTTTTCCGTTTCTAATGGACTTCACTTCAGTCCCTAAAAGCTCAATTCCAGCTTCGAATGTTTCAGATATTGCATATTGAAATTTTGCATATCTATTATCAGCTAGAAGTTTAAAATTATTTTCTTTATTAGTATTTTTTTTCACTTTGTTTGAGTTTTTTGCCATTTTAGTTGTAAAAAATCTTTCTACTCAGAACAATTGCAATTAACCTTTCATTATGGCAATAATTTCTTCCAATATAGGCGATAATGACTTTTCTTTTCGTAAAAAAGAACTTAGGCTAGTTGATTCAAAAAATATTCCAGAAGAAAAGAGAAATAATAATTTGAACTTAGCCCGGCCTCTTAATTTAAAAGAATTTATTGGCCAAGAACAACTTAAATCTACTTTAAGAATAGCTATAGATGCTTCAATTATTAGAAAAGAACCTTTGGAGCATACTCTTTTATATGGACAGCCTGGTCTAGGTAAGACTACTCTTGCTTTTTTGATAGCTCATGAATTGAATACAAAATGTAGGATTGCGACTGCACCAGCAATTGAAAGACCAAGAGATATTGTGGGTTTACTTCTTGGATTAAAAGAAGGTGAAGTTTTATTTATCGATGAGATACATCGCTTAAATAGGTTAACTGAAGAGTTGTTATATTCTGCAATGGAGGATTTTAGACTTGACTTAACTATGGGAGCTAATAGAGGAGCCCGTTGCAGAACAATTAATCTTCCTAAATTTACTCTGATTGGCGCGACAACTAAATTAGCCTCAATAAGTGCACCTCTAAGAGACAGATTTGGGTTATCTCAGAAAATTGAATTCTATACATGTGATGAATTAAAACAAATTATTGTTAATTTCTCCCGATTAATAAACCTCAATTTAGAAGATAAAGCATCTTATGATTTGGCAAAAATATCTCGAGGGACTCCAAGAATTGCTTTAAGATTATTAAGACGAGTTAGAGATTATGCTCAAGTTGTTATGAAAACTAATACTATCTCAGTGAATTTAATAAAAAAAGCTTTAAATTCTTACCAAATAGACGAAAAAGGATTGGATTCTTTAGATAGACACTATTTATCTTTTCTTAACCAAAACAATAATATTCCAACTGGCCTTGATTCAATTGCATCTGGGTTGGGCGATGATCCTTCAATGTTAGAATTTGTTGTTGAGCCATATCTTATTAAAATTGGTTTTCTCACGAGAACTCCTCGAGGAAGATTACTTACTGCTTTAGGAAAAAAGTACATTGATTCAAAAGATGATAACTTTTAAAAAAGTTAAGGTTTGTTTTTTATTAATTTTTATTTTTTTCAATATTTTTTATATTGCTCCATGCTATTCATTATCTTCGAGAGAGGATTTGTTTAAAAATGCGTTAGAACTTAGTTCGGGCGGAAAATTTAATCTAGCTTTACAAGAATGGAATCAATATCTCGATTCTTATCCTGATGATGCTGCAGGTTTTAGTAATAGAGGAAATGTAAGACTTGTTGTAGGAGATGTTAAGGGATCAATAGATGACCAAAATAAGGCAATAAGTTTGAATCCTAGTGAAATAGATCCTTACATTAACAGGGGGATTGCTGAGGAAGCATTGGGTTTATGGTCGCAAGCGAAAAAGGATTATATGTTCGTTATTTCCCTAGATAGTGAAAATTTCTCTGCATTATATAATTTAGCTAACGTCGAAGGATCTACATCCCATTGGGATAAAGCAAGAGATTTGTTTTCAAAAGCTGCTTTATATAATCCAGGATTTGCCATGGCTAGGTCAAGTTTGGCGTTAGCAGATTTCCAGTTGGAAAATATTGATGAAGCTGAAAAAGAATTAATAAAGTTAATTAGACGTTATCCAACTTTTGCAGATGCTAGGGCAGCTTTAACAGCTTTGAATTGGTCCAAGGGTGAATCTGGTAAAGCAGAGAGTAATTGGATAGCGGTAACTGAATTAGATCCTAGATATAGTGATGAAGAATGGTTAAAAAAAATAAGAAGATGGCCTCCTCAACCAATTAAAGATTTAATGAACTTTATCGATTTAAAATAAGTAATGAATAGAGATCAGTTACATAAAAAAATTGATTCGTTTAATGATGAACTAATTAACTTAAGAAGACATATCCATGAACATCCGGAATTAAGTGGACTTGAAAATCAAACAGCAATCTTGATCAGTGGTTTTTTAAAAGATATTGGTTGGAATGTTAGAGAATCTATAGGTAGGACTGGAGTTATAGCTGATTTTGGCCCCCTAGATAAAGGTATTATAGGTTTAAGAGTGGATATGGATGCTTTGCCAATATTTGAGGAAACTAAATTAAGTTTTTCTTCAAAAGTAGATGGTGTTATGCATGCCTGTGGTCACGATTTGCATATCTCGATTGGATTGGGTGTCGCAAAAATTATTAAGGATTTAAAACTAAATTTTGGGACTCGGATAATTTTTCAGCCTGCTGAAGAAATTGCGAGTGGAGCTAGATGGATGATTAAGGACGGTGCAACTAATGGTTTAACCCATATTTTGGGAGTTCATGTCTACCCCGATTTATCCGTAGGGACTATTGGTATTAAAGAGGGAAGTTTAACTGCAGCTGCCGGAGAACTTAATGTTGAGATTAAAGGAAAATCAGGCCATGGTGCTCGACCTCATGAAGGAGTTGATGCTATTTGGGCGACCTCAAAAGTTATCTCGGGAATTCAAGAATCAATAACAAGGAAGTTAGACCCTCTAGATCCAGTAGTAATAACTTTTGGGAAAATAAATGGTGGCAATGCATTCAATGTTCTCGCAGAAAAGGTTAATTTAATTGGTACTGTTAGATGCACTAATCGTAAAGTATTTTCGAATATTGGTAATTGGCTCAATGAAAATATCACTTCTTTAGCTAATAGTTGCGGAGCTGAAGCAAAAGTAATATTCAGAGAAATTACCCCGGCAGTTAATAATAATTCTGAAATTAATAGAATTCTTAGAGATTCGGGAATTAAGGTTTTGGGTCAAGAAAATGTAATCGAATTACAAAAACCATCATTAGGAGCCGAGGATTTCGCTGAATTCTTAAAAGAGATTCCAGGAGCTATGTTTAGGCTTGGCGTTTCTAGCTCAAATAGATGTGCTCCTCTTCATAGTTCTAAATTTGATCCAGATGAAAGAGCTATTGCTGTTGGAATTAAAGTGATAACAGAATCCATAGTAAAATTAAACAATGAAAATAATTAATACAATTGGTAAATGAAAATTAATCAAAGATTTATTTTATCTTTTGTTGCTCCTTTCATGATCCTTCTATCTGCTCTCGGATTGATATTTAGAGACAATCCCAGGAAGATTTTTTATTTACCTATTGGCTTTATGGGGATTGTAATTATTTTGGAGAGGGGTATAAGCAGACAATTGGATAGGAAAAATATTTTAAAAAAGATAAAGTCTTATAAAAAATGTAAATAAAATCATTTATTTATTTTTATGCAACATGAGATGACTATTTTTTAGAAAAGAGCTATTAATAAGATTAATACTAGGGGTGCTAAGAATTTTAACTTAGCTGAGATCATACCCTTTGAACCTGAATCATTAATCTTGATTCAGGGAAGTGAAGATTTGATCAAACTTTAGTAATAACATTTTTAAAAATTTGTAAATTATGAGAAGTTCTTGGATTAAGCCTCGCCTTGGCAAAGAAAATGTAACTCAGATGAACTTCGCGAGAAACGGATATATTACTGAAGAAATGGATTTTGTCGCTAAAAAAGAGAATCTTCCTTCTTCTTTAATAATGGAAGAAGTGGCAAGAGGAAGATTAATTATTCCAGCTAATATTAATCATTTGAATCTTGAGCCAATGTCTATAGGTATTGCTTCTAGATGCAAAGTTAATGCCAATATTGGTGCTTCCCCTAATGCAAGTGATATCAATGAAGAAGTAGAGAAGCTAAAACTTGCAGTTAAATATGGGGCTGATACAGTTATGGATCTTTCTACAGGAGGAGTAAATTTAGATGAAGTACGGCAAGCAATTATTCATGAGTCTCCTGTTCCTATCGGTACAGTGCCTGTATATCAAGCATTAGAAAGTGTACATGGTTCAATAGATAAACTAACTGAAGACGATTTTCTTCATATTATTGAAAAACATTGTCAGCAGGGCGTAGATTATCAAACTATTCATGCTGGGCTATTAATAGAGCATTTGCCGAAAGTCAAAGGAAGAATCACTGGAATTGTTAGTAGGGGGGGAGGAATTCTAGCCCAATGGATGCTGCATCACTTTAAACAAAATCCTCTCTACACAAGGTTTGATGACATTTGTGAGATTTTTAAGAAATATGATTGTACTTTTTCTCTAGGAGATTCATTAAGACCTGGATGCTTACATGATGCTTCTGATGATGCTCAGCTCGCTGAATTGAAGACCTTAGGCCAACTTACTCGAAGAGCGTGGGAACATAATGTTCAAGTAATGGTAGAGGGTCCTGGTCATGTACCTATGGACCAAATTGAGTTTAACGTGAGAAAGCAAATGGAAGAATGTTCAGAGGCTCCATTTTATGTGCTTGGTCCATTAGTAACCGATATATCTCCTGGTTATGACCATATATCAAGTGCTATTGGGGCTGCGATGGCAGGGTGGTATGGAACATCTATGTTATGTTATGTAACGCCAAAAGAACATCTAGGTCTACCCAATGCAGAAGATGTTAGGGAAGGCTTAATTGCTTATAAAATAGCTGCTCACGCTGCAGATATAGCAAGACATAGAGCTGGAGCTCGTGATCGAGATGATGAACTTAGTCATGCAAGGTATAACTTTGATTGGAATAAACAATTCGAACTTTCATTAGATCCAGAAAGGGCAAAGCAGTACCATGATGAGACACTGCCTGAAGAAATCTTTAAAAAAGCCGAGTTTTGTTCAATGTGTGGTCCTAAACATTGCCCAATGAATTCAAAGATTTCTGATGAATCTCTTGATCAGCTAAAAGATAAGCTTGAAGGATGCAATACTTCAGTGTAGTTATAAATTAGTAGTTATAGAATTTCCTTCGTCTTATTTACTACGTTTTCGATCGTAAATCCAAAATTTTTCATACATTCTCCACCTGGCGCTGATGCACCAAATCTGTCCATAGTAATACAAATTCCATCAAAACCTGTATATTTATGCCAACCAAACGAATGGGCAGCTTCTACTACAACTCTTTTTTTCACACTACTAGGTAAAACACTTTCTTTGTAAGATTCTTCTTGCTCTTCAAAAAGTTCTACACAAGGCATAGATACAACTCTAATTTTTTTACCTAAGCTTGAAATTTGCTTACTTGCTTCAATGCAAAGATTAAGTTCGCTTCCAGTACCAATAAATATTAGATCTGGTGTTCCTTCACAATCAGAAACTACATATCCTCCTAAAGCAACTTTGTCGATCGAAGTATTTTCTTGATTTGGCATACCTTGTCTACTTAAACAAAGGGCAGAAGGTCTTTTTCGATTTTGGATAGCGAGCTTATAAGCTCCACTTGTCTCATTTCCGTCTCCTGGTCTGAAAACTAGCATGTTAGGCATGGCTCGCAGAGAGGGGATAGTTTCAATAGGTTGATGTGTTGGCCCGTCTTCTCCTACACCAATTGAATCATGAGTTAATACATAGATCACTCCTAATTCGCTGAGTGCTGAAAGCCTCATTGAACCTCTCATATAATCGGCGAAAACGAGGAAAGTTCCACCATAAGGAATGAGACCACTATTGTGATAGGCAATACCATTAAGTACAGCTGCCATAGCATGTTCTCGTACGCCAAAATGTAAATATCTTTTTTCAGGACTATGAGGCTGAAATGATCCAGTTTCGCCCTTGATATCTGTGTAGTTAGAGTGAGTTAAGTCTGCCGATCCGCCAATTAATTCAGGCAGATTAGGTCCTAAAGCACCTAAACATATTTGTGAATGCTTTCTAGTGGCTAAACCTTTATCATCAGGGGTATAAGTGGGTAGACCTGAGTCCCAATTCTCAGGTAATTGGCCTTTTAACATTCTGTTTAATTCGGCTCCTTCGGAGGGATATTTGTTTTGATATTCTTCAAACTTAGAATCCCATTCTTTCTCTAAATTTTCGCCTTTGTTTATCGATTTTCTAAAGTGTGCATATACTTCATCTGGTATTTCAAATGGAGGATATTCCCAATTTAGAAACTCTCTAGTTAATGAAGCTTCTTCTTCTCCAACAGCTGCTCCATGAATCCCAGCAGTATCTGATTTATTAGGGGAACCATAACCTATGGTTGTAGAGATTTTTATAATTGAAGGCTTGTCTGTAACTAATTTTGCTTTTTCGATAGCTTCGGTAATTCCTTTAACATCATGGTTGCCATCTTCAACATGTTGTACATGCCATCCATAAGCTTCGTATCTTTTTAAAACATCTTCGGTGAAAGAAACGTCGGTTCGCCCATCAATTGTAATTTGATTATCGTCATAGAGTGCAATTAATTTTCCAAGCTTAAGGTGACCAGCTAGTGAGCAGGCCTCTGATGCGATACCCTCTTGATTACAGCCGTCACCCATTATTACGTAAGTAAAGTGATCAACTATATTGCAATCAGGCTTATTAAATTTTGCTGCTAAGTGAGTTTCAGCTATTGCTAAACCAACTGCATTTGAAATTCCTGCTCCAAGGGGACCAGCTGTAACCTCAACACCTTCAGTTTCAAATGTTTCTGGATGTCCAGGAGTTTTTGATCCCCATTGTCTAAATTCTTTAATGTCTTCTATAGAAACTGATTTATATCCTGTCAAATGAAGTAAGGAATATAACAGCATACAGCCATGACCAGCTGACAATACAAAACGGTCTCTATTGAACCATTTTGGGTTATTTGGGTTGTGATTAAGTATGTTTTGCCATAATGCATAACCCATAGGAGCACATCCCATTGGTAATCCAGGATGTCCACTATTAGATTTATTTACTGCATCTACAGCAAGCATTCTTATACTATTTACACAAAGTGATTCTAATGAAACAGATGCAGCGACCATTGTTTTAAATTAAGTTAAGTTGGGAATACAGAATTGGTTGTCTTCAATTCATTTTGCTGAAAGCAAGGCAAACATTGTGACCACCAAAGCCGAAAGAATTAGAAAGAGCAACTCCTATTTGAGCTTCTCTTGCATTATTTGGTACATAATCAAGATCACACTCAGGATCTGGATTAACGTAGTTAATTGTAGGAGGGATAAAATTATGTGTCAAAGAAAGTATACAAGCTACAGCTTCTATACCTCCCGAGCCTCCTAAGAGATGACCTGTCATCGACTTAGTAGAGCTTACAGGAATGAGGTAAGATCTGTCTTTAAAAATAGATTTAATTGCAGAAGTTTCATTTTTATCATTAGCTGATGTACTTGTTCCATGAGCATTTATGTAATCAACTTTTTCAATGCTAAGACAAGCATCTTCAATTGCTAATTTAATAGCTTCGGCGCCTCCAACCCCGCCTGGAGATGGAGCAGTAATATGATGAGCATCACATGTTGTTCCATATCCAACTATTTCTGCGTAAATTCTCGCATTCCTCTTTTGTGCATTTTCAAAAGTCTCTAAAACAAGAATTCCAGATCCCTCTCCAATAACAAATCCATCTCTTTCTGCATCAAAAGGTCTGCTAGCAGTTTGAGGACTGTCATTTCTGGAAGAAAGAGCTTTGGCACTGGCAAAACCAGCTACTCCGAGAGGCGTAATACTTGCTTCAGCTCCCCCACAGATCATTGCATCTGCTTTTCCAAGTTGGAGTAGTCTAAATGAATCACCAATTGCATTTGAACCGGCAGCGCATGCGGTGGAAACAGAGGAACTTGGTCCTTTTGCACCCAAAGCGATTGCAGCCAATCCAGTTGCCATGTTTGGAATCATCATTGGGACTGTAAATGGACTTACTCTTTTAGGTCCTTTATGACTCAATATTTGAGCTTGACTTTCCATAGTTAGTAAGCCTCCAACACCAGAACCAATAATCACTCCAATTCTTGATGCATTATCTTCAGTAATTTCAAGTCCAGAATCATTAAAGGCTTGCTTTGCAGCAATAACTCCAAATTGGGAAAAACGATCCCATCTTTTGGATTCTTTAGCTTCAATAAAATTGTCAGATTGAAGATTTTTTACTTCTGCTGCAAATTTGCAGGGATGTTGTTCAGGATCAAAGAGGGTGATATCAGAGACCCCATTAGTTCCTGTTTGAAGACCGACTAAATATTCATCAATGTTATTACCTATAGGAGTTACTGCTCCGATACCAGTAATAACTACTCGATGGAAATTTGGCATTCTTTATTAACCTTTTTTTTCTTCGATGAATTTTACTGCATCGCCAACAGTTGCTATCCCTTCAGCTGCTTCATCAGGAATTTCAATATCAAATGCTTCTTCAAGAGCCATCACTAGTTCAACAGTATCTAGAGAATCTGCACCTAAATCATTTTGGAAATTTGAATCTGATTTTACTTCTCCTGCTTCAACGCTTAATTGTTCTGAAACAATAGAACAGACTTTTTCGAGAATTTCTTGTGACATAATTTATGTAAATTACTAATTATCTATATGATTTTATGCCCTAGAGTTAACAAGAGTGAAGCATATCTTAATTTTTTTAATTTCTTTGTAAGACAATAGTATTATAAAGCGAGGTTCAAAAGACAATTTTTACATGTCACACGCAGTTAAAATTTATGACACTTGCATTGGTTGTACCCAATGTGTAAGGGCTTGCCCACTTGATGTTTTAGAAATGGTTCCTTGGGATGGCTGTAAAGCTGGTCAAATAGCTTCATCTCCTAGAACAGAAGATTGTGTAGGTTGCAAAAGATGTGAAACGGCATGTCCAACAGATTTCTTAAGTATTCGCGTTTATTTAGGAGACGAGACTTCAAGGAGTATGGGCTTAGCATATTAATTTTTGTAGTGCAGTTTTAAGAGAGTCCATGTTTTAGTAAATACGCATTTTATTTCAATATAATTGAAAAAAAATTTCGTATGTGTGGAATAGTAGCTGTAACTGGATATAAAAAAGCTCTACCGTTATTAATTAATGGTTTAGAAAAACTTGAATATAGAGGTTATGATTCTGCAGGTATTGCGATAATAAATTCCGAAACAAATTGTATTTCTTGTAATAAAGCAGAAGGAAAACTCAAGAATTTAATAAGTCATCTTAATGATCACAATATTCCTGGAACTGTGGGTATAGGTCATACCAGATGGGCAACTCATGGAAAGCCTGAGGTTAAAAATGCACATCCTCATACTGATAGTTCAGGAAACATAGCAGTAGTTCAAAATGGCATTATTGAAAATTTCCAAGATTTAAAGAATAAATTAGAGGAAGAGGGCATTATTTTTAATTCGGATACAGATACTGAGGTAATTCCCCATCTAATTCAAAGAGAGTTAAATACATTAGGTAAACTTAATCTTGAGAATAATGGTTCAACATTATTAGTAGCTGTAAGAAATGTAATATCTGATTTAGAAGGATCTTATGCTTTAGCAGTGTTATGGTCTGGAGCTCCAACCTCCTTGGTAGTTGCAAGAAAACAAGCGCCCTTGATTATTGGTTTGGGTGAAGGAGAATTTATTTGTGCTAGTGATACTCCAGCCATTGCAAACTTTACGAATATTATTTTACCTATGGAGGATGAAGAAATAGCTTTGTTAACTCCGCTTGGAATTGAAATATATGACTCAAGCAACGAGAGACAATACCGAAATCCAGTTTCTCTAAAAGTCTCAGAGCAAATAATGGATAAGATGAACTTCAAACACTACATGTTAAAAGAAATATATGATCAGCCACAGACTGCAAAAAATTGGCTGGAGAATTATTTAATTAAGAACTTAGAAAATGGTCAATATCAAATCAAATACCCTTTTAGTACAGATTTTTTTGAATCAATAGAAAGAATTGAAATTATTGCTTGTGGTACAAGTAAACATGCAGCAATGGTGGGCAGCTTTTTATTAGAACAATTTTCAGGTATCCCCACAAATGTCTTTTATGCAAGTGAATTTCGATATTCACCGCCTCCATTATTGCCAAATACACTCACTATTGGAGTCACTCAATCTGGAGAAACTGCTGATACAATTGCGGCTATCGATATGGAAATTAAAAGACGTTCTTCAATTGAAGATAAAAAATTTAAACCCAATCTTATTGCAATAACAAATAGAACAGAGAGTTCCATAGGAAGGCAGGTTTCGAACATCATTGATATCTGTGCAGGAATAGAAGTTGGAGTTGCAGCAACGAAAACTTTTTTTGCTCAATTACTTTCTTTTTATGGGTTAGCAATAAAATTTGCTCAAATTAAAGGCAATCAAAGTCCTGTTGAAATAGGAAAATTAATAAACGAACTTATAAAACTTCCGCCATTACTGGAAGATCTCTTAGAGAAACATAATAAATCTTCAGAAAAACTAGCCCATGACTTTTTTAATATTAAAGATGTTATTTTTTTAGGAAGGGGAATAAATTATCCAATTGCTCTTGAAGGTGCTTTAAAACTTAAAGAAATTAGTTACATTCATGCTGCTGGATATCCTGCTGGTGAAATGAAACATGGTCCAATAGCTTTATTAGATAAAAAAGTACCTGTAATTTCAATTGCCTCCCCCGGTGAAGTTTTTGACAAAGTTATTAGTAATGCTCAAGAAGCAAAAGCTAGAGATTCATATTTGATTGGGATTGCTCCTGAATGTAATGGAACTGAAATCTTTGATTATTTAATGACAGTACCTTCCTCGAATGAATGGATTTCACCTTTACTTAATATATTACCTTTACAATTATTGAGTTATCATATCGCAGCTCATAGAGGTCTTGATGTGGATCAGCCAAGAAATTTAGCTAAAAGTGTAACTGTCGAATGATTTGTGTATTACGAACTTGTATTTTCGAAATTTATAGTTCTAAGAGACCACTTGGAGGATTGATAACTAAAAAATTATTTTTAATATCTACTAGTGGGACTATTTCTTTAACAAATGGTATGAGAACTTTTTTTTGATTTTTAAATAGTTCAATAACAAGTAAACTATTTTTCTCATTTTCTAAATTTATAACTTTCCCAATTATTTTTAATTCATCATTTTCTAAAGTCTTGACTTCAAGATTTATAAGTTCCAACAAATGGAATTCTTCCTTTTTTAATTTAGGTAATTTATCAGTTTTTACAAGAATTTTAAATTTTTTAAGTTGCTCAGCATGATTTCTTGTATTTATTCCTTTTAGCTTAACTACAAAGGTTTCTTTACCAGGCTGTTTGAAACCAGATATGAGTTCTATTTTTGAAGGAGGTTCATTTTCTTTTTGTAACCATCTCATTCCAGGTTTCAAAAATCTTTCTTCAAAATCACTTAGAGATTTAACCTTTAACTGCCCATTAATTCCATGACATGATGTTATTAATCCAACAATCAACCATTCATTTTTATTTATCATAATATTGTATTAGAAAGATTGTTTTATGGAATTATCTGCCAAACCAATACTCCCTGGTTCTTTTGTTGTAGTAAAAGATAATAATTCTATATACAGAGGATATAAAGGGTTTGTACAAAGAGTTACAAAAAAAAGAGCAGCTGTTCTGTTTGAAGGGGGTAATTGGGATAAACTCATAACTTTTCAGCTAACCAATCTAGAAATTGTATAAAAATTAGAATTTACCTTTAGCTATAAATTTTTCTATCAAAACTCTAGCTGCATTTGTTTCTGCTTGTTTATGGGATTTGCCGAATGCAGATGATTCTTTTAATCCTTCGATAAATATATTGCAAGAGAATCTTTTAGGGTCCCCAATTTTTTTGGAGACTTCAATTATTTTATATATTGGCAAATCAAAACCTTTACTTTGACACCACTCTTGCAATACTGTCTTTGATTTGAATTTGTATGGAGCTTTTAAAAATATTTCTGAATCTTTTTCCCAAATATCATCTAGCCAAAGATTTACTTCCTGAATTGAATTAAAGGACTTATAAATAGCACCTATTAAAGCTTCTGTAGCTTCACCAATAATAGTATTTTTTGAATTTTCATCACCAAGAGCTATAGGTCCTTTAATTATTAATTTTTCTATATCAATTTTTTTCCCTAATTTAGTTAACCATTCATCACTTACAATTTGTGCTCTTAGCTCTGATCTCTCTCCTACACTCATTTGAGGATATTTTTTTTCAATAAAATTAGAAGCAGCTAATCTGAGCACTGCATCTCCGAAAAATTCTAATTTTTCGTAATTTATTATTTTGTCCTCTGAGGAGTGTATAAATGCTTGATTAAAATCTTGAATAGCTGAAATATCTTGAGTTCTAATTATTTCAGAAAATCTTTTCGAATTAATATTTAAAGACTTTAAAAAAGTAGTGATTTTATTAATTCTCTTTGCGTCAATTATATTTGTCATCTTATTTCGATAATCATAACAATTAGAAAGCAGGTCATAAGCCGGGTTCTGTTCATCTTAATAAAGATGGGCGATCATCTATCTAGGACTGGAATTACTTCACAGTCTCAAGCGGCTCTTAAAAGTAGATTGTTTAATGGTCATAAATCTACTAAGCCTTGCTCCCAGCCGGGGTTTACCTAGCCAACATTTCTCAATGTTGCTGGTGCGCTCTTACCACACCCTTGCACCCTTGCCATACATGAAGTATTAGGCGGTATGTTTCTGTGGCACTATCCTCACGGTTGCCCGCACTGGGAATTACCCAGCAAGCCTGACCATGTGGGAGCCCGGACTTTCCTCAAAAAAGTTTTATTTTGTTTCCAAAATAAAACTTTTTTGCGATTGCCTCTCCTGCTTTCCTTTAGCATAATGCTTAATACTCCAAAAATCATCTATTGGGGCTGTAGCTCAGCAGGATAGAGCAACGGTTTCCTAAACCGTAGGTCGTGGGTTCGAATCCCGCTAGTCCCGTAAAAATAAAAAACTATATGTAGTATGTGTGCAAAATTGCTACTCTCTAGCTAGCGTATAGCTAGTAGTAAATCTTTTATGGCAAAGTTGCATGATATGCGCTTAAAGCTCTTAATTCAACAAGAGCATGAACGCATTTCTAAGTCTCAACCTAATGATTTAGATCTTTCAATAGTTCAAGCAAGATGTCTGTGCTGGCTTGCTTTATTGGCTGAAGCTCACGAAGATCAAGCAAATGATGCTGAGAAGAGAGGCGATGCCGAGCAAGCGATGGGATGGTTTGCTGATTCTATGAGGCTAAGAGATGTGATTAATTTGGTTACCAGTATCGAGATACCTTTGCCAGATAGTCCAGATTCACTCGATGAAAATGACGAATTATTGGATGGTCCTACAATTTTGCCTAAATAGTGAGATGATATAAAGAGAATTGTATTTTCTTTTGGCTGAAGAACCATGTCAATGCTCTGATTGTCAGAGATTTTATAAAGAGCATGATCGTCTGATTAGACAATTTCCTACTTTCAAACAGCAACAAGAATTGAATTGGGCATCTATTCAATCTTTCAGAACTCTTTGCACAAAAATTACCGATGAATTGCAGAGAGAATTATCTGAAAGAGAATCAAATGAAGATATCAGTCAAGAAGAAAAACATATTTCTGATACAGAAATTACTGAAGCTTTAGATGAACTTGAAAGTGTTAATGCCTATTTATACTCAATTGAAGCATTAATGGAAAGAATATTTGATACAAAAATATCCAACAATATTGAATCTAAATTTAAAGAAATTGCAAATGAATTAGCCCCAGATCCATTAAATATGGATAGATTAATTTTGAATAGATTATTTCATCAAACCCCAGATTCACCAGATAAGAAAAATATTAATTAGTTAATTCTTCGACATCGCAAGTAATTTCAACAGGCATTGGAGAAACTTTCCAAATAGATTTGCAGTATTCTCTAATAGATCTATCTGAAGAAAAGTATCCTGATCTAGCAGTATTTAATAATGCCATTTTATTCCAAGCTCTTTTATTATTCCAGCATTCACTGACTACATCCTGCTTATTTAGGTAGTCTTCAAAGTCAGCCATAACAAAGAATGGATCATTTCCAGTTAAGCTATTTAATAAAGGTTTAAATAATTCTTTATCCCCATTGCTAAAGTGGCCTATTTCAATTAAGCGTATAACTTCTTTAAGTTCTGGACATTGATCAATAAAAGTTTTGGGGGAATAATTATTATTTTTTAAATCCATAATTTCGCTTTCAGTTTTACCGAAAAGGAAGAAATTCTCTTTTTTCACAAGATCTCTTAACTCCACATTAGCTCCATCTAAGGTTCCAATAGTTAACGCTCCATTCATGGCAAATTTCATATTTCCAGTTCCAGATGCTTCTTTACCAGCAGTTGAAATTTGTTCTGAAAGATCCGTTGCTGGATAAACAATTTCACCAAGTTTAACGTTATAGTCTGGGAGAAAAACGACTCTTAAAAGACCATCCATGTCTGGATCAGAATTTACTACATCAGCAATACCATTTATAAATCGAATCATTAGCTTTGCCATAAAGTAACCTGGTGCAGCTTTACCTCCAAATACTATGGTTCTTGGCACTTCATATTTGTTAGTACCATTTTTGATTCTTAAATATTGAGCAATAATTTGAAGAGCGTTTAAATGTTGCCTTTTGTATTGATGTATTCTTTTTACTTGAACATCAAATAAACTTGATGGGTCTACAAGTATCCCTGTTTTTGAATGAATAAAACTAGCTAATTTTCTTTTGCCATTTAGTTTAGTTTCCTCAAATTTTTCTAAAAAATTGTTGTCATCTTTTTTTTCTTCTAACTTCTTAAGAAGTTCCATATTTGTTATCCAATTTGGACCAACTTCTTCTTCTAGAAGGTTAGATAATGATGGATTAGATAAAGCAACCCATCTTCTTGGAGTAACCCCATTAGTTACATTTGTAAATTTTTCAGGCCATAATTCTGCGAATTCAGGCAGAAGTTGTCTTTTTATTAGATCTGAATGAAGAGCTGCAACACCATTTATATGATGGGCTCCAATTGTAGCTAAGTGGGCCATCCGCACTGATTTAGAGCCTTCTTCATCAATTATTGAGAGTTTTTGAAGGATATTGTCATCTCCAGGATAACGTAGTCTTAATTGTTGTAGAAATCTCCAATTAATTTCATAAATAATTTCTAAATGACGAGGAAGAAGATCATTAAATAAACCTAAATCCCATTTTTCTAAAGCCTCTGGAAGTAGTGTGTGATTGGTATAGGCAACTGAAGAGGTAGTTATATTCCATGCTTTATCCCAACCTATTTGATATTGATCAATAAGAAGTCGCATTAATTCTGCAACTGCAATGGCAGGATGTGTATCATTCAACTGGACAGTCCAATGCTTAGAGAATTCTGTTATGGGAATTGATCTTTTTTCAAGGCTTCTCAACATATCTTGTAGAGAACAACTTACAAAAAAGTGTTGTTGTTTGAGTCTTAATCTTCTTCCTTCGTCAGTTCCATCATTTGGATATAGAACTTTTGAAAGAGTTTCAGATGCAACTTTTTCTTCTACTGCACCATAATAATCACCAATATTGAATGCATAAAAGTCAAAACTTTCAGTTGCATCAGCTCTCCATAATCTTAATCTGTCACACGTATTTACTCTGTATCCTAAAACTGGAACATCATGAGGTACTCCTATAGCATGTTCTGAAGGGATCCATCTTGATCTATAGTTTCCTTTATCATCTCTATAACTTTCAGTTCTGCCTCCAAAACCAACGAAACATGATTCGTCAGGTTGTGGAAGTTCCCATGGCCATCCACCCTTTAACCATTTGTCAGTTACTTCTACTTGCCAACCATCTCGGATTAACTGGTTGAATATGCCAAATTCATATCTAATACCATAACCAATTGCTGGAACTTGTAGAGAGGCTAATGATTCCATATAACATGCTGCAAGTCTACCAAGTCCACCATTACCTAATCCAGGCTCTTCCTCTACTTCGAGTATTGTAGATAAAGATTCAATACCAAATCTTTTTAGTGCATCTTCCGCTTCTTGAGTTATGCCAAGGTTGAGGAGGTTATTACTTAATTGAGGACCTATTAAAAATTCTGCCGATAAGTAAGCAACTGTTTTTTGTGGTTTTTTTCTTATGACCTCTTGGCTGGCCAGGTATCTTGTCATTAGCCTATCTTTAACTGCGTAACTCAAAGCCATATATAAGTCGTGAGGACTTGCAGAGGTTGCTAACTTTCCAAGAGTGTAGAAAAGATGGGCTGTCATTCCTTGAAAAACAGCATCTGAATCCATCCCAGCTTTCTCAGGATCTAAATAGCAGCCTGGTGTAGGCAAGCGCAGATCAAAGGGTTCGTTGGAATTCATTGGATTAGACATATAACAGACAATAGCCATTTTTAAGAAAATATCTTTGTTGTAACTTCAGATCCACACTTGTTGAGTATTTTTGCTTTTTTCTTACATATTTCTTAAAGTGGGCCCTCAATAAACTATCTTCCAATTATGTAGTTTATTTTTTATGCTTAAATGTACTCTTTAATTGCTGAATTAAGTGCACATGATTTAGAAGTTGCTGAAACGTTGATCGGAGTTATAAGATTTTTATTGATCTTTTTAGCAGCAAGAGCATTAGCAGAAGTATTAGTAAGACTAAGTTTGCCAACGATTGTAGGTGAGCTTCTTGCAGGGGTTGTAATAGGAGCATCAGGATTCCATTTATTGATACCTCCCTCAGCCGGAACTGAACTAAATGAGGGACTTGTAAATGTTATTAGTTCATTAGCGTCAATCCCCCCAGAAGCAGTACCTGATGTTTATTTCGAAAGCTTTCCCTCGCTCCAAGCAGTAGCAACACTTGGTTTATATGCACTTTTATTTTTAACAGGCTTAGAAAGTGAGCTAGAGGAATTGGTAGCTGTCGGTGCTCAAGCTTTTACTGTTGCTATGGCTGGCGTAATATTACCGTTTGCGTTTGGAACTCTTGGATTAATGTTTATTTTCCAAGTAGATCTAATTCCAGCAGTTTTTGCAGGAGCATCTATGACGGCCACAAGTATAGGAATTACTGCAAGTGTTTTTGGTGAATTGGGATATTTGAAAACTAGAGAAGGGCAGATTGTTATTGGTGCAGCAGTGTTAGATGATATTTTGGGAATTGTTATTCTGGCAGTTGTAGTCGCCCTTGCTGCTGGAGGTACTTTAGAAATTGCTCCTATTGTTAAATTAGTTGCAGCAGCTGTAGTGTTTGTTATTGCTGCTATTGCATTAAGTAGAACAGCTGCTCCAGGTTTTGACTGGCTATTAGATAGATTAAAGGCTCCTGGAGCTGTGGTGGTAGCTTCTTTTGTGATACTTGTATTGTGTTGTTTCGTGGCAACAGCCATTGGATTGGAAGCAGCTTTAGGGGCTTTTGCAGCTGGATTGATTCTTAGTAGTTCTAAAAATAATCATGCAATACAACAATCTGTTTTACCTTTAGTTTCCTTATTCGCAACTATTTTCTTTGTATTAGTTGGAGCTGGAATGGATTTATCAGTTATCAATCCACTTGATCCAACAAGCAGATCAGCTCTTGTAGTTGCAGGATTTTTATTAGTTGTTGCGATTATTGGAAAAATTGCAGCTGGATGGGTATTTTCAAGTGATAAACCTACAAATAGATTAGTTGTAGGCTTGGGTATGATGCCTAGAGGAGAGGTTGGTTTAATTTTTCTTGGGCTAGGAACAAGCGCTAAGTTATTAACTCCTTCTCTTGAAGCAGCTATTTTATTAATGGTCATAGGAACTACATTTCTTGCACCTGTACTTTTAAGAATTGTTCTAAAAGATAAGCCCCCAAATGATGGCAATAAAATTTCAGATGATGTTGCAGCTGATCCTGTGGGTCTTCTTTAGGAAATAAGTTTATTAGAATCAGTTAAGATAAAATTTTCACTGAATGGAAAAGTCAGCTTTGAGAGATAGTGATGTAAATTATAACTGGAATTTTTTAAATTACCCAATTCATACAGTTTCCGCTAAGCCTGAGCAAACATCAAAAGAATGTGTAATTTTATTAATTCATGGTTTCGGTGCTTCTACGGATCATTGGAGATTTAATATCCCTGTTTTGAGTACAAAATACGAAGTTCATGCGATGGATTTACTAGGTTTTGGAAAAAGTCCTAAGCCTCAAGACGTCGAATATTCAGGATCTTTATGGAAAGATCAGGTTGTCGCTTATGTAAAAGAGAAAATACAAAAACCTACAATTGTTGTTGGAAATTCATTAGGTGGTTATGCCGCATTAGCAGCTGGTGCAGAATTAAATGAACTAAACGCAGGAGTAATCTTACTTAATGCTGCTGGATATTTTAGTGAAGAAAAAACTATCAAAAAGAATATGTTGCAAACTTCAATTGAAACAGTTGCTGGCATATTTTTGAAAAATATTCTTCTTCAACGTTTGATTTTTGAGAATATGAGAAATCCAAAAAATATTAAAAAAACTTTGAATCAAGTTTATGTTGATAAAAAAAATGTTGATGATTTTTTAGTTGAGTCAATAAGGAAGCCTTCTCTAGATTTCGGAGCTTTTAATGTTTTTAGAAGTGTATTTAATCCATCAGGTCCTCAGGGATTGCCGTTGGATAAGCTATTCGCAAAACTAAATGCACCATTATTACTTCTTTGGGGAGGGAAAGATCCGTGGATGAACACCCCAAAAAAAAGAAATCTTTATAAAAAATTTATACCGAAGAATACAAAAGAAATTCTTCTTGATGCAGGACATTGTCCTCATGATGAGATACCCGAATTAGTTAATCAGCATATTTTGGATTGGGTTGACTCTATTTAAAAATTAATTGTGAAACTTGAATTATCTAATAAGGACCAAGGAATTTTTGTCTTTCAATTAGATAAAAACAATTACATTAAATTTTGTCCTAAAAGAGGAGGCGTTATTACAAATTGGGTTTCCGATGGTAATGAAATACTTTATTTCGATGAAACAAGATTTATGGACAAGACAAAAAGTATTAGGGGAGGCATTCCAATCTTGTTTCCAATTTGTGGTAATCTCAATACCTCTGGTTCAGTATTTGGAAATGGTTATTTGCAATTACCACAACATGGTTTCGCTAGGGATTTGCAATGGGAATACTCCTTCAATGAAAATGAAGAATTTTTATGCTTATTATTAAAGGCATCTAAAAAAACCAAAAAATATTATCCCTTCGATTTCGAACTAAAAATAAAAGTTACCTTAAAAATTAACTCTTTAGAATTTGAAATTAAAATCCAAAACAAAACAGACTTTGCTATGCCAATAAATTTTGGTTTGCATCCTTATTTTAATGTTTCAGATTTCAAAAATTTAGTGTTTGCTGATAATCCACTTAATTGTCAGGATCAAAAAAGAAATACTATAAGTAATACTTTGGATGAATTAAACAAAATTAATTTAGGAGTTGATCTACTTATGTATACTTCCGGCAGAAGCTCTTTTCGGGATAAAATTTTTAAAAGAGAGGTAACTTTAAATCATCCATATCCTTTTGATTTAGGCGTAATTTGGAGTGATCCTCCAAGACGAATGATATGTCTCGAACCTTGGACTAGTCCCCGAAATTCTCTCATTGATGGATTTAGAAACATTATAATTCCTTCAAATGATAGTAAAAGGTTAAATGCCTCAATACATATAAAATCTCTTAAGTAATTTTGAAATACTTATGAAATTTGTCGTTATAGATGATGATCCCACAGGCTCTCAAACTGTTCACGATTGCTTATTACTTCTTAAGTGGGACTGCTCAACTTTAGTAAAAGGTTTTGAATCTAAATCAAATTTATTTTTTATTTTGGCTAATACAAGGTCACTATCGGTAAATGATGCAAAATTTAGAATAGAAGAAATTTGCAAAAATCTTAAGACTGTAATTATTTCCCAAGCCTATGAAGAAGAAATTATTTTTATAAGTAGAGGAGACTCTACTCTTCGAGGACATAACTTTTTAGAGCCAAAAACTCTAAATAATTGCTTAGGTCCTTTTGATGCTACTTTTCATATTCCAGCTTTCATAGAGGGTAAAAGATTAACAATTAATGGATCTCATTTTGTTGATAAAACTCCTATTAGCCAAACAATTTTTGCAAAAGATAAAATTTTTGGATATGAGACAAGTAATGTCAAGAATCTTTTATTTCAGCAGAGTAAATCGCAAATAAATTTTGAAGATATTCAAAATCTTTTATTGTCAGATATCGAAATGCTAAATGATGAAGAAAATAATATTGTTTTTAAAAAACTAAAGAACTTTAAGAATAATAAACATATAGTTGTAGATGTAGAAAATTATTCTCAACTAAAAAAATTTTCTTTAGTAATTAAAAAATTAATTAAACAAAAAAAATTCCTTTTTCGAACTGCAGCAAGTTTTATAAGTTCAATTTCTGAGAAAAAATGTGTCTCTAAGAGTGAAATATTTTTCTCTAATTTAAGAATAAGAAATAAAGAAAAGAGTTTTCTTCCAGGACTGATAATTGTTGGATCTTACGTAGAACTTTCAACAATACAATTGAATAATTTATTAGAGATAAGTAATTGCAATCCAGTTGAATTAGATGTTTTTGAATTTTTTAAAATTACTTCATCAGATAATTATCAGAAGCGAAGGAATTTGTTTAAAAGTAAATTTTTGAAAGAAATAAGATTTTCTTTTGAGAAAGGTAAAACTCCTGTTTTGTTTACTTCAAGAAAATTTATGTCATTAGATGCTTCTGAACTATTTAATTTTTATAATTTACTAGCTTTTTTTATTGCTGAATTAGTCGCAGATTTGAAGTATGAAATAGGATATTTGATTTCTAAAGGTGGAATAACAACAAATTGGATTCTTAGTAAAGGACTTAATGCAGATTATGTTTATCTTGAAGGACAGATTTTAACTGGCATTTCAGTGGTGACTTACAATTTAAAAAATGACGAAAAACTTCCCATTGTTACTCATCCTGGAAACATTGGGACTAAGGACTCATTGGTTAATATTTGGAAAGTTTTTGAAAATAAAAATAATTTTATAAATTAGAAATTTGAGATAATTTCTTCAGCAAAACTACTGCAGGATAAGGGTTCTACTTTTGGTTCCATTAAGCGTGCTAGATCATAGGTGACTTTTTTTTTGCTCTATTGCCTTACTTAAACCATTAGTAATTAAGTTAGCTGCCTCATACCAACCAAAATATTCAAGCATCATTACACCACTAAGAATTACTGAGCCTGGATTAATCTTATTTAAGCCTGCATGTTTTGGCGCAGTACCGTGCGTGGCTTCGAAAATTGCTGCATTATCTCCAATATTTGCACCTGGAGCCATACCTAGGCCACCAACAATTGCTGCAGCTGCATCAGAAACATAGTCTCCATTGAGATTTAAGGTTGCAAGAATTGAATATTCTTGAGGTCTAGTTTGAATCTGTTGAAATATACTATCAGCTATACGATCATCAACAAGAATAAGTTCTCTCCATTTTCCATCTCCATGAGAATTTGATATTGATGCAATAACTTCTTTAATTTCCTCGCAAATGAATGCTTTTTTGTTATTTGTAAGTTTGTCAAAACCTGGTTCAATTTTTTCGAGCATTATTTTCAATTGTAATTTCTGGATTTTTCTGAATATTATCTAAAATCCAGCTTTCTCTTTCTGTAATGCAATCCTCTCTAAATTCATTTACTGCTAATTCATATCCCCAATCTCTAAATGCACCTTCTGTATATTTCATAATATTCCCTTTATGTACAAGAGTCACATGCCTTTTATCTCCTGATAATCTTTTGGCATGTTCAATAGCTTTTCTAATGTGCCTTTGGCTCCCAGATTTACTCACCGGTTTTATTCCAATACCTGATCCGTCTGGTATAGATCTATTTTTTAAATTTTCACTTTTTGGTATGACTACGTTATTTAAGTGATTAATTAATTCAAGACAATTATTATCCTCCGCTTCCCATTCAATTCCCATGTAGATATCCTCAGTATTTTCTCTATAAACAATAACGTCTAAATTTTGGGGATTTTTGTGAGGGCTTGGAGTTCCTGAATAATATTTGCAAGGTCTAACACAGCTGTATAAATCAAATATTTGCCTTAATGCAACATTAAGAGATCTAATACCTCCACCGATGGGAGTCGTTAAAGGACCTTTGATGGCTACACCAAAGTGTTTGATTGCTTCAATAGTATCTTGAGGGAGGTAGTTATATGTTCCATATAGTTCACAAGCTTCATCACCTGCGTAGACTTTAAACCAATTAATTTTTCTTTCATCTCCATAACTTTTTTTTTATAGCCGAATCAAGAACGATTTGAGTTGCAGGCCAAATATCAACTCCAGTACCATCACCCCTAATAAATGGGACAATTGGATTATTAGGAACATTAGGTTTGCCTTGATTAAAAGTTATTATCTCGCCTTCATTAGGTAAAGTTAATTTTTCAAATTTTGGCATAGCATTTTATTAATAAAAGATAACTCATTGAAGTTGCTAGTATTTTAATTTGCGATGAGTTATTTTTCTTTAAAACCTAGAAATTTATTATTCAAATGTGAATAGAGAATAGTTTATTGATCAGCATTTCAACATCTTTATTAAAAGAAAAAGTAGTTAATAAGCAATTTAAAGCAAATTATGTCATTTTCAAAAAAATACTCAGCTACTTATGAATGCGAGTTCAAATGTAAGTAATGTTGAAATAGCTAATAAAATTGCTTCCACTGCAGCTTTGTTTCGGAAATATTTTCCAGATGCAAGCGTAAACTTTAGTCCCTGGGACAATACAAATAATGAATTTATGCAAGATTCCATTGATTTTGCGTTTCATTTCCCTGGTTGGAGTCCTCTTATTGAATGTAGAGCAATACTCTTACAATTAAGAGTTGAAAATGATAGTAATGGCAGAGTTCCGAAATTGTTAGGAATAATTATGCGAGGTATGATTGTTCCCTCCGAGAGGTGGAGAGTGGCTACCATCGGTGATTGGGAAATGACTGGTACTCATCTACCGCACAAGGCACAAAAAGATAACCTTTTTTTGGTTTGTAAAGAACTTTATAAGCTATTCTCTACAACATCCGCTGGTAACAAAAATTAGCTGTTTTATGTATTTTCCTTGTAGATTAAATACACTTACAAAAATAATTCAAAATATATGGCAGTTGCTCTTGCAGGACAATTAAGAGAAGGGACAAAAAAATCCCATACTATGGCAGAAAATACTGGCTTTGTGGCTTGTTTTTTAAAAGGAGTTGTTGAAAAAAAATCTTATAGAAAATTAATTAGTGATTTATATTTTGTTTATGAAGCTATGGAAGAAGAAATTGAAAGACTGGTCAATGAGGAACATCCCGTAATAAAACCTATAGGATTTAAATCATTATTCAGGAAAGAAACTCTTGTAAATGATCTTAAATTTTATTTTGGTGAAAACTGGAAGAATGAAATTAATATTTCTCACTCAGCAAAAGAATATGTTGAAAGAATCCGAGAGGTCGCAAAAAATTCACCAGAGCTCTTAGTTGGTCACCACTACACTCGCTATATAGGAGATTTATCTGGGGGGCAAATCTTGAAAAGGATCGCTAAAAAAGCATTAAATTTGCAGGGAAATGATGGTTTAAATTTTTATGAGTTCGAATTAATTGCTGATGAAAAGAAATTCAAGGAAGAATATTCCCTTACTTTAAATCAACTTCCAATAAATCAAAAGACTGCTGATGAAATTATTGATGAAGCTAATCAAGCTTTTACTTACAATATGAAAATGTTTAAGGAGCTTGAAGGCAACTTGATTGCTGTTTTAGGAAAGATTGTATTCAATTACATTACAAAAAAAGTTAGGAAAGGAAGTACCGAGACCTAATTTTTATGTTTGATTCATTAGTTGATTTCCTTAAAACCAATATTGATGAATTAAATGGACATGAAGTACAAATATCTAGTGAATTCAAAGAACATCACAATGAAGACTCAAAATATATCATTAAAAATTGGCTTTTTTCATCTCCAGAATATAGAAAGTGGCGAATAACAAGATTAGATGGTGGCAAAAAACTGCAAGTGTTTAATACGGTCGCATATCCTAAGTTTGATAGTGAAATGCCTATTTTAGGAGCTGATATTTTATGGTTTGGAACTTCTCAAAAGTTATTAGCAATACTTGATTATCAACCTTTAATTCAAGAAAGAAATTATCTTGAAAAATATTGTTCAAGTTTAGGTAGTATTAAGAAAAAATATTCTGCATTTGATAATAATAAAATGAAGAATATATATGATTCAAAAAAGTATTTTTCCCCATGGGTGATTATATGTAGAGGAAATAAATTAAATCTTGATAGAGATTTAAATAATATATTCCATTCATTTGTAAATAATTATTTGAACATTTATAAATCGAATCCAGTTAATCACTTTTTAAATGCAGAAGAAATAAAGATTAATCAAATTAAATATGATAAGTACAGTTTTGAAAAAGACCCTGCAGATAAATTGTTTAAATCTTTTTTTGGAGAAAAATGGACAAAAAAATTTATCAATAAATTTCTATTTACATTAAATAATGAGATTATTAATTGAATGTTAATACAAGATACAATTTTTTACAGGCCAGATTGGAGATGGCATAATTTTTTAAAATATTTAACAAATAATTTAAGTAAATATAACTGTTTAGAAAAAACAATACCCTCAGAATATTCTTATAAAGATTCAACTTATGGTTCAAAAAAATCAAAAAAAAATGTCAATCTATCTACTTGGGGTGTAACGCATAAAAAAAGAATTCAATTTGCAAGAGCAGTTTGTATAAATAGTCCAAATTATTCTGTTTTAAATTTTTTAATTATTCCTAATACTATTTATAACGTCCCATTTTTTGGAGTAGATTTCGTTTCTCTACCTAATAGTTATTTATTAGTATTAGATTTTCAGCCTTCATTAAAAATACAAAATCAATACAATAATGAGTTATTAGAAAAACTTATAAAACTCAAAAATCATTGCCATTCATCACTCCCATTAGCTGAAAAAATGTCTGCGGATGTAGCTAGATTTTTTTTCTCCAGGAGTAATATGGTCAAAATTACCAAAAGAAGAAAGAAGTGATTTTTTAATTACTAATCAGCTTTATACTGCATTTAAGGAATATCTTGATTTGTATTTGGAAATTCTTTTCGAAAGCAAAGAAGTCAACATTGAAATGCAAAAAGAATTAATAAACGGTCAAAATAATTATTTGAATTATAGAAGAGATAACGATCCAGCAAGGCCAATGTTGTCGAGTTTGTTTGGTAAAGAATTTACTGAATCATTAATCAAAGAAGTTTTATTTACCACTTAAAAGTCTTATAATCAACTGGAATTTGAAGTCATATGAAAAAAATTTCTGTTCTTTTTGTATGTTTAGGAAATATTTGTAGATCTCCTGCAGCAGAATCCATTTTTATAAGTCTACTTGTAAAGAAGGGGTTAAAAGATGGCTTTATTGTAGATTCTGCCGGAACTGGGAGTTGGCATATTGGAAAAGAAGCTGATTCTAGGATGAGAATTGCGGCAGAAAGAAGAGATATAAATATCTTAAGCAAGGCTCGTCAAATTACTAGCAAAGATTTTGACGACTTTAACTATATTCTTGCAATGGACGATTCAAATTTTAGAAATATTCAAGATCTTAAAAATAGAACAGCTTCAACTGGTTTTGCATCAATAAAAAAAATACAAGATTTTAGATCAGTTTTTAATGAGCAAGAAGTTCCTGACCCATATTTTGGAGGTGATGAGGGCTTCGATTATGTCCTTGATATTTTAGAAGACTCTGTAAACGGTTTTTTTGGAAAGTATTTCTTAAATTTATTTGATCTCAGTCTCTTTAGGAATCTTGTCATTATAAAGGTCAATAATTTTGTCCACTACCTCATTAATTGTATGTCCGTCTGTAATAATTTCTATTGCGTCATTCGCTTTTATTAAAGGTGAAATTTCTCTACTGGAATCTTCAAAATCTCTTTTCTTGATAAGTTCTTTTAATGTATGAAGGTCTATTTCTTGTGAGTCTTTACTATTTTTATCAGATTTTCTTCTTTTTGCTCTTTCATCGATGCTAGCAGTTAGAAATATTTTAAGTTCTGCATTAGGAAAAACAGTAGTTCCTATATCTCTTCCCTCAGCCACAAGTCCGCCTGATTCTCCAATTTTTCTTTGTTCTTCTACTAAGAATTTTCTTACTTCTTTTATTGAGGAAATTTTAGAAACGATGGAACTTATCTTTTGCGTCCTAATTTCTTCAGTAACACAGTAGTCGTTAATATAAACATCCTGATGTGAATTTGTATTCGACTTGAAAACTATAGATATATTTTTGAGAATATTCTTTAATTTTTTTTCTTTTTTATAATCAATACTTTCTTTTATCATAAGCCAACTCAATGCCCTATACATTGCGCCAGTATCTAAATATAAAAGTTTAAGCTTCTTCGCTATTAACTTTGTTACTGTACTTTTTCCTGAACCTGCAGGACCATCAATTGCAATAATCGGCCTTCTTTTCATAAGAAAAACGTGATCAATTAATCTTGTCTCTCCACATCTTATCGCACCAGCCAATAACGAAATATTATCCTCAAGTCTTGCTTTTTGGAGTGTATAAGGGTGTAAATGTTCTAAATATTCAATAGAAATTTTTTTTGTTGATAGCTTCTTAATTATTTGGTTTAAATTGATCTTTTTATCTTGTTGAAAATTTTTTTTTTTGCTTCTAATAACTCACTTGAAAAAAACTTAATCAATTTTCTTTCGTTTTTTTTGATAAATGTACATTACGTGAACTAAAAGGAATTCCATCAAAATCTCTTTGTGTAGGAATGGATTTAATAGAAACATTTAATTTCTTTCTAATGACAAGATTTTTTAAAATTAACAGTTGTTGCCAATCTTTTTCTCCTAAGTAAAGATTTTTTGGCTTGATGAGATTAAGTAATCTATAAACTACTGTACAAACGCCATCAAAATGTCCAACTCGATTTAATCCACATAATGTAGAAGATAATTCTTTTGGAGCTTTTAGGAATTTAATATTTTTATTATTCGGTGGATATATATCTTCATTACTTGGGATGAAGATAGCATCTGCGCCATTTGAAAAGGAGATTTTTATATCATTATCAATTGTTTTAGGGTAATTCTCTAAATCTAACTTGTTATCAAATTGAAGTGGATTAATAAAAATACTTACTAAATTAATATTAGAATTGTCATTTTTTGCTGTTGATATTAGTTTAATATGACCATCATGAAGATTACCCATTGTCGGGATTAAGTTAATTTCACTTTTAGTATTTCTCCTCCAATTTTCTATTTCTTCAGTTTTCCTTATAATTACTTTCTTCACTTTGTTTTTAAAAAATAAATCTATTTGATAAATAATTACTGGACAAAAGCAATCTTAGGAGGAATATCTATATAGGGAAAGTCTATCATTTTTATTTCATGGATTACAAAACATCAGGTGTTGATATAGAAGCTGGACGAGAATTTGTTTCCGAAATTAAACAGGCAGTTGAAGGAACTCATACATCTAATGTGATTGAGGGTATTGGCGGGTTCGGAGGTTTGTTTAGAATTCCTATCGATAGTTTTAAAAAACCAGTTCTTGTTTCAGGGACTGATGGTGTTGGAACAAAATTAGAATTAGCCCAAAGTAAAAACTTTCACTTTGAGGTTGGTATTGATTTAGTTGCTATGTGCATGAACGATATCATTACTAGTGGTGCAAAACCTTTATTTTTTCTAGATTATATTGCTACCGGTAAGCTTGATAAGAAACAATTATTGAGGGTTGTTCAGGGAATTTCACATGGATGCGGAGAAAATAACTGTTCATTACTCGGCGGAGAGACTGCTGAAATGCCTGGATTTTATTCAAAAAATAAGTATGATCTAGCAGGATTTTGTGTTGGAATAGTTGATGAGGATAAGCTTATAAATGGTAAAAAAGTCTCTGAAAATGACTTAATAATTGCTTTAAAAAGTAATGGAGTTCATAGTAACGGCTTTAGTTTAGTAAGAAAAATTATTCAAAACAATAAGCAAATAGATAAAGAATTTGAAAAAGTTTCTCACTTAAATTTTTATGATGAGTTATTGAAACCTACAAAAATTTACAATAATGTGATTAACCAAATGTTATCTGAAGATATTGAAATTAAAGCAATGTCTCATATAACTGGAGGAGGAATTCCAGAAAATTTACCAAGATGTATTCCTTCTGATTTTATTCCTTATATCAATACCAGTTCTTGGCAAATACCTATTTTATTTAAATTCCTTAAAGAGAAAGGATCTATTCCTGAAAAAGATTTTTGGAATACTTTCAATCTTGGAGTGGGATTTTGTTTAATTATTGATAAACAATTTAAGGATGCGATATTAAGCATCTGTAAAGATTATGATATTGATAGTTGGGAAATTGGAAAGATAGTTCGAAAAAATGATTCAACAATTGGTAAATTTTTGCCAGAAATTTTGACTTAAATTTTTTTATCTTTTTTAAATGAGTTTTAAAAAATTATTTTTTATACCCAAATGAAAAAGTTAGGTGTAATATAATAAAATTACCGCCGAATTATATCGGAAGTTTAAGTATTAAGATTTAACCTTTATTCAATGCCCTTTGCAAATAATCATAGAATTACACGTAGACGTAGTTCAGCTGGCCCTACACCTCCAAAAAGACCAATAGGTAATAATTCTGAATCAGTTGGTAGACAGGCTCAAGGCCCAAGACCAACTTTTTTGACACTAAGGGATCATGGGAAAGTTTTTGTCGCTGATTTACCTAATTTGTCCGATGGTCAATTAGCGCACATTAGTAAAGAAGCTAATGAAGTTTTAAATAGTTTAGAAAAAAGACTTAGTGATCTTGAAAATGAACCTAATGTTAGTAATCCGGAAAACGATACTCTGATAAAAGCTTCTACCAAAAGAGATGTCACACTGAGGTTTATTAAATCAATAGAAGAAGAACAAGAACATAGAAAGAATAATCCTGCTTTACGAGATGCTGCATCTGAATCTTTACCGAGAACTTTTCTTGAGGTGGCTAGACATAGATTGCCTGGAGCAACTTTTGATTCACTACTTCGAGAGGCTCTAGAAGCTTGTGCTGTTGATGAGAGTACTGAAGAAAATCAAGTGATTGATGAGCCTAAAGAAACTGTAAAAATTATGGATATACCCTCTTCCAACACTAATGCTTCACTTGTTGTTAGTATCGATTCAATTGATGATTCCAAGAATGACTCTATTTGATTCAAAACAAGAGTTAATAAGTTTTAAAGACCAAAATAATTCAAAAATTAACCTTACTTCAGAGAAAGATCCCATTTTATGTAATCATTGCAAAAGGACTGCATCAAATGGTGTTAGATGTCTAGGAATGTGTGTTGCAGATAATGATTATTAAAATAACTCAAATTTTCATATAAAGAATCTGATGAAAATAATCAATAAATCAATTAAATTTTATTTATTAATAGATATCGGGTATTATTTATAAACAATTAAAGAAAAGATTATTTTTCTATATATCAATAAGTAATTGAAACGTTATACCCTTTATTTGAAATTGAAATTCTTAGAAAACCTCATTATTAAATGCTTAAAAAAATTAAATAAGGCGGCACCCAGATTCGAACTGGGGATAAAGGATTTGCAATCCTCTGCCTTACCACTTGGCCATGCCGCCGAAAAAGATTCGAATAAGTCTTTTTATGATCTTAACAGTAAGGTGTCTCATTCTCTATTATTTATATGCAATGGTCATGGAGAAGATGTAATCGCATCGGAGATAATAAAAAGATTATTAAAAAAAATAAAAAATAAAAATATTGAAGCTTTGCCTTTAGTAGGTAATGGAGATGTATTTAATTCCATAAAATCAAAGAATTTTAGTAAAATAGGAAATTTAAAAGAGCTGCCTAGTGGAGGCTTTAGTAATCAAAGTCTGAAGGGATTTGTGCTTGATTTGTTTGCAGGATTTTTAATAGATAATTTAAGAAATTTTCTACTTGTAAAACAGAAATCAAAACATAACTGCAAAATTATTGCTGTAGGCGATTTCTTGCCATTACTCTACGCTTGGAGTTCAGAATGCGAATTTAGTTTCATTGGAACTCCCAAAAGTGATCATACTTGGAGTAGTGAACCGGGTTGGGATTTAAGCGATTTTTATCATAAGTTAAAAGGTTCTGAATGGGATCCATGGGAAATGTTTTTAATGAAATCTCCGAGATGTAAAAATTTAATTATGAGAGATAGAATTACAGCTAATAATTTGAATAAAAAAAATATTGATGCAAAATACTTGGGTAATCCAATGATGGATTTTGTTAATGCAACAAACGATAAGATATCAAATATTATTTACTTTAAAAGGATTATTTTATTAGTTGGAAGTAGATACCCTGAAGCTCTTAAAAATCTTGATAATTTTCTAAATTGTTTGCAAGATTTTGATTTATCAAAAGATTTGCTAATACTTTTGCCTTTGAGCATTAATGCGAATGTGATTCAAATTCAAAATTATTTGAATAAATATGGTTTTATAAAACAGAGTAAAGTTAAATTTCTAATTGATGAAGATTCAGTATGGAAAAAGAAAGATCAATATTTAGTGATTGGAAAAGGTAAATTCAATTTATGGGCAAATATGGCAGAAGTTGGCTTGTCTAATGCAGGAACAGCTACAGAGCAAATTGCTGGCCTTGGAATTCCATCTCTTTCTCTACCGGGGACTGGACCACAATTTACAAAATCATTTGCAAAAAGGCAATCAAGATTATTGGGAGGTAGTGTTAAAGTCTGCAAGAATAAAAAAATTCTTTTAAAACGTTTAAGTTTACTTTTGAATGGAAAAGTTGATAGGTTAGAACAAGCAAAAATTGGAAAAAAAAGAATGGGGGAACCAGGAGCAAGTAAGAAAATCGTAGATGCCATAAACCTTCATTTGTTATCTTAGTAAATGGCGTTAGCTTATTAATTATTAATTCTTTTATGTATCCAATAAATGATCGGCAATATCTAAAAATTTGTGCAGAGATTGCAAAACTTATGAGTATAAGCTTATCTTCTGCTAAAAAGAAAGTAGAAATTCAAATTGCAAAAGAAGGTTCGAAAACTATTCAAGAAAAAATACAAGTTGCGCAAAATGTTTTAAAAATTTGTGAAAAAAATGATGGAGATAAATTAAGTTCTTCAAGAATACTTGATAAGCTTATGGAAACTCTTGATGGTGAAGATAATTTTTTAACTGAAGATTGATTCTTAATGTTCAAATATATTTGAGAATCTTAGTATGTCTAAATCAGCATGTACAGAAACTGTCTCGAAACATTTTTGAGCTAATTCATATCTTTTCTCTCTTTCTAATATAACTTTTAATTTATGCATAGCTTCAATTAAATATCTGACATCATTTGCCGCGTAATCTAATTGATCTTTTGTTAAATCTTCGTTGCTACCCCAGTCGCTACTTTGCGAGCTTTTGTCCAATTCAATACCTAACAATTCATTTATTAAATCTTTTAAACCGTGTTTATTTGTATAAGTTCTTGCCAACTTACTAGCAATTTTTGTACAAAAAATATTTTTTGTATTAATTTCGAGATTGCATTTTAGAGCTGCTACATCAAATCTCGCATAGTGAAATATTTTAGTAATTTTGTTATCTTCAAGAAGTTTTTTTAAAAGAGGTGAAGAAGAAGTATTAAGTTCTATTTTTATACAGGATGTTCTTTTAAATTCATTGCATATTTGTACTAAGCAGAGTCTATCTCTTCCATGTATTAAACCCATTGCTTCAGTGTCAATAGCTAGGTAGGATGATTTTTTATAAAGATTGTATAAATCTACTGTTAAATCGCTATAAAGAAGATCAATATTTTTATTTTCAATAGCCATTTTTAATAAGTATTTAAGGAAATTTAAGATTTAGAATATTACTTAAGATTTTATTTAATTAAAAATTTTTATCTAATAAGAATATTTTACAGAATAATTCTAAAAACTATAATATGATGTAACTTTAATTTTTATTATCGAGATACCAGAAAAATTATTTAATGTCATATTCCTTAAATTCAACATTATTGCTGACAATTCTCTTGGCTATAGGATTATTTTTTTTTCTTAGGGCTTCGAGTAAAGATAGAACAACAATCGTTGAGATTTCATCTTCTCAGCAGCCAATTAAGGTTTTAAATGGTTTATGTGAATGGCTTAATTTGAGGGGATGGAAGCAAACAGGAGGAGATTTTGAACAAAGAATTTTAATATTCAAGGGTCAAGTTGTTTCTAGTAAATTTTTAGCAATCTTTTTAGGTTTTCTTGGCGGTTTTGGTTCTTGTGCTTTGGGATTGGTAATTATTCAAATATATCCTGAATTAGGTTGGTGGCCTATTCTTTTGGGATTAATTGGTGGCCCTTTGTCTGGATTTGTTTATTTTAAAAAATCAGCAAGAGAGGAGAAATTTGAATTAAGGTTGATCAACGAAAATGAAAATGATTCAACTTTTATGAGACTTAGAGCCCATAGGGATGAATTAATATCTTTAGAAAATGAACTCGGAGAAAAACTTCAGTTGAAAAGTGACGGTTCTTTATTTAAAACACCTATTTAAAATACCTTAAAATTTTATTAGATAATTTTTAATCAAAAATATTATTCTCCACACAGAATTTCTCTAACTCTTTATCATTTAACCAATCTTGGGGTTTTGTAAATATTGATGTGAGAAATTCCTCTCGAGAATTCTTTCTAGCTTTATATCCATATTCCCATCTAGCTAAAGGCGGTAAGGACATTAATATAGATTCAGTTCTGCCATTTGTTTGTAGTCCAAAAATCGTCCCTCTATCCCAAACTAAATTGAATTCGACATATCTACCTCTTCGATATAGCTGGAAATCTCTTTCATTCGATGAATATGTTTTAGAAGCTCTTTTTTCAATAATGGGCAAATATGAAGGGAGGAATGCCTGCCCACAGTTTTCAGCTAAAGAAAATAAATTATCCCAATTTAAATTCGATCTACCAATATTTTGTGAAGCTTTTGATGCTTCTCCATTTTGATTAATTCCTCTATAAATATTGCCTGAACCATCTTGATAATCATAAAAAATACCTCCTATGCCTCTAGATTCATTTCTATGCTTCAAGAAGAAATATTCATCACACCATGGTTTGAAAACTTTATGCAAATCTTGATCAACTTTCTCACAGGCTTTTTTATGTTCATTATGAAAATTCCTTACATCAGAAAGATAAGGATAAAAAGGGGTTAAATCTGCACCTCCTCCAAACCACCAAACAGGACCAGCTTCGAAATATCGATAATTCAGATGAACTGTAGGAATATAGGGATTCTTAGGATGCAAAACCATAGAAGTTCCCGTAGCAAACCATTCATGACCTTTTGCTTCGGGCCTTTGCGAGATTATAGATTGAGGCAATTCTTTTCCCTCTACTTCCGAGAAATTAACGCCAGCTTGTTCAAAAATAGAACCATTTTTCAATACTCTTGATCTTCCACCACCACCTTCGTCTCTTAGCCAGGATTCCTCTGTAAATTTCCCTTTGCCATCTACATTTTCAAGTCCTGAACAAATTTTGTCTTGAAGAGTTAATAAGAGATTTTTAGTTTTTTCTCTCGAGTTTTTAGGAGGTACTTTCAACATGTATTTAGTAAATCTTGAAGAAAAGAAATTTTTTGGTTAATTATAAGTTTCTCTTTATAATTTCTCTTAGGGGGTCCTTATTGCCTATTATTTGATAGTTCGACATAGTTCTTAATCTTTTAAACAGTCGACTACCTTGTCAAAATATTTAAAAATTTAATGACCACAATAGAAGATGCGAATTTTGCTTTACAAAAAGTTCTAGATGCTGGATCACAGAAAAATGTAATTGAATTAGCTTGGATTAAAAATGTAAGAGTAACTATACCTAGAGTAATCGTTACATTATCGTTACCATCGTTTGCAAATTCTCAGAGAGATAGAATTGTCCAAGAGGTTAGAGGGGTACTACTGAATTTTGAAGATATTGATGATGTTCAAATAGAGATAGATAATAATCCTTCCAAAACAGAATCTCAAAATCAAAGTAATGCTCCTGAGTTGCAGAAGATTGATGGTATTCGGCATATCATAGCTGTCAGCAGTGGTAAAGGTGGAGTTGGAAAAAGTACCATTGCAGTTAATCTTGCTTGTTCTCTAGCTAAATTAGGCTTGAAAACTGGTTTGCTCGATGCGGATATATATGGACCTAATACTCCCTCAATGATGGGAGTTGCCGAACAGAATCCAAAGGTTACAGAAGGTAGTGGCAGTGATCAAAGGTTAATACCAATAAATAAGTATGGAATTTCATTGGTATCAATGGGTTTCCTCATAGAAGAAGGTCAGCCAGTTATATGGAGAGGACCAATGCTTAATAGTATTATTAGACAATTTTTGTACCAAGTTGAATGGAATTATCTTGATTTTTTGGTCATTGATTTGCCACCAGGAACAGGAGACGCTCAAATATCCCTTTCTCAATCTGTTCCTATTTCTGGAGCTATAGTTGTCACTACTCCTCAACAAGTATCCTTGCAAGATGCAAGGAGGGGATTAGCAATGTTTAAACAACTCGGAGTACCTTTACTGGGCATTGTAGAAAATATGTCAGTATTTATTCCGCCAGATATGCCAGGTAAAAAATATGAAATTTTTGGTAAAGGTGGTGGACAAACATTAGCTAACGAAAATGACTTACCATTATTAGCTCAAATTCCGATTGAAATCCCTCTCGTTGATGATAGTAATAAAGGTATACCAATCTCAATAAGCCAGCCCAATAAAGAAAGTGCTGTCGTGTTTGGTAATTTAGCTCAATTAATTAAGAATCAATTTGTTAATACTTATTGATGTTTAAGAAAATTTCTTTATTAAATAACAGAGGATTTTTACCAAAAAAAGACAATTTTAATAGAGGTTTTTTATTTTCTCCGCTACTTATTATTCCCCTGTTTTTAGTTATTATTTCTGGTTTTTTGATAAAAAGTATTCAGCGCGATTTTTTAGTATCGAACTATTTACGTCATATCCTGACTGGTTTTTTAGGATATTTCTTAGCATTTTTTATTTCTTATATACCGTTAGAGAGACTTAGAAAGTATGTGGTTCCATTTTATTTTTGTACTTTAATATCCTTATTGCTTGTTTATTTTTTTGGGATTTCAGTTTCTGGAGCTCAAAGATGGTTAAACTTGGGCATCTTTTCTTTTCAGCCTTCAGAGGTAGCTAAAGTTAGTACTGTATTAACCCTTGCTTTAGTACTCGATAAAAAAATAATCCTAAGAATAAGAGATTTAGTATTGCCCTTATCAGTAGTAGTTATTCCTTGGTTATTAATTTTCTTTCAACCGGACTTAGGTACCTCTTTAGTTTTAATTGTTTTGACAGGTGTGATGCTCTATTGGTCTCAAATGCCCATAGAGTGGATTTTGATATTATTGTTTTGTATATTCACATCATTATTATATCTAACCTTACCAACTCTTCTTATTTTCTGGATTCCAGTTATCGGATATCTTGCTTATAGATCTTCAAAAAAGAAAATTATTTTTTCTGCTCTCGCTATTTCGTTCCATTTATTAGTGGCAAAATTTACACCAATTTTGTGGCAATATGGTTTAAAAGAATATCAAAAAGATAGATTAGTTTTATTTTTAGATCCAAGTAGAGATCCATTAGGTGGCGGATATCATTTGATACAGAGTAAAATTGCTATTGGTTCAGGAGGATTATTTGGGACTGGTTTGCTACAAGGTAAGCTGACTAATTTGCAATTTATACCTGAACAACATACTGATTTTATATTCAGTGCATTGGGTGAAGAATTAGGTTTTGTAGGTTGCTCTATAGTTTTATTTTTGTTCTTTTTTTTGATTAAAAAACTTATTAATACTGCAACAATTGCTAGGACTAATTTTGAATCTCTAATTGTTATTGGAATAGCCTCAACTTTTTTATTTCAAATAATTATTAACTTATTTATGACTATTGGATTAGGACCAGTTACTGGGATTCCCCTTCCCTTTATGAGCTATGGTCGAACATCATTGGTGACTAATTTTATATCTATTGGATTTGTTTTATCTATATTAAAACGCTCTAGATCATTAAGAAGTTGATGAAATCACAAATAACTATAAAAAAAATTCAAGAGCTTTTGGTTAAAGGAGTTAAAAACATATATGTGGATGATGATACATCCAGAAGAATGTGGTGGGCTTCTTTAGAAGTTATTCAAAAAGATTTCCTTTCTCAGAATTATAAACAGGGGGGGATATGGGTTGCCTCGCCTTTGCCAGCTTTTAATGATAAAAAATTTTTAAATCAACTACATGGATGGCTTTGGTCTCCTGAGGGGTTTCCATACTTTCAAAATGAGAATGCAGGTTTTTTACCAGTCAATAATTCAGAAAAAATAAAAAAAGATTTCGATTTATTTAGTAATTATAAAGTCTTAAACCTTTGTCAAGAAGATGGCTATGAACCTTTTTTGATGATAATCACCCCAAATTTTCAATGCGTATTATCAATTGTTGGAGAAAAAGATAAGAAAATTCTATTAATGAAATGTGATGAAGAGAGCCTTAAACTTTCAATTGAATTAATGCATGCAAAATTAAATCAAGAAAATTATGAGGAAGGGGTAAAATTTCGTAATGCAATCAATAACTTAGGTAATCTTAATGTTAATAATCAATTTGAAAAATTATTTTGGCCAATATTATCGGCAAAATTAGCAAATATTACGCCAAATCACAATATACAAAATTCTATGAAAAATGAAGAAAAAAATGTGCAAATAACTGAAGCAAAATTATTACGTGCAATTTCTCATGAAGTAAGAACTCCTTTGGCAACAATAAGAACCTTAATAAGTTCTACTTTAAAAAAATATAAAATGGATGAATCAATGAAAAATCGTTTAATTCAAATAGATAATGAATGTAATGAACAAATTGATAGGTTTGGTTTAATCTTTAATGCAGCAGAATTAGTTGATAACGAAATACCTTCATTGAATAACTTGGCGAAAATTAATTTAGCCGAAATTTTCAAAAAGCTTGCACCTTTATGGAATAAACAATTAAACCGACGTGGTATTTCTTTAAAGATAGATATTCCCAAACAACTTCCACAAATTTTGAGTGATTCTGAAAAATTAGAATTAATGTTAAGAGGATTAATTGATAAAAATACTAGAGGATTAAAAGAAGGTAGTACATTAATTTTAGAATTAAGACCAGCCGGTCAAAAACTCAAACTTCAACTCAAAGTACAAAAATTAGATAATAATCAAAAAGAAATTCTAAAAAAAGATAACGGTTCTGATATTGGTCCTGTGTTAAATTGGAACCCTCAAACTGGAAGTTTACAACTTAGTCAAAATGCCACTCAAAAGTTGTTAGCTAGTTTAGGAGGGCATGTCACACAAAGACGTGATACAGGTTTGACAGTATTTTTTCCGATTTCAGATTCAAAATAAATTTGTAAACAAGTTTTCCATATATTAAATAATGTAGAAAATTTGCAATGAATTTTGATTTTTGCAAAATATGAATGCTAGTTTCTTATAAGAAATAACTCAAAATCTAGGATGACTGAAACTTTAGTTGGTCAATTTCCAAAGCATATAGGGAGTACTGGGGGTTTATTAAACTCAGCAGAAACCGAAGAAAAATATGCAATTGTATGGAAAAGTTCCAAGGAACAAGCATTTGAATTGCCAACCGGTGGAGCAGCCATAATGCATGAAGGTGATAATTTAATGTATTTTGCGAGAAAAGAACAATGTCTTGCATTAGGGACACAATTAAGAGCTTTCAAACCAAGAATTGAAGATTTTAAAATCTACCGTATTTTCCCAGGTGGTGATATTGAATTTTTACACCCCAAAGATGGTGTTTTCTCCGAAAAAGTAAATGAGGGTAGAGAGAAAGTAGGTCATAATCCTAGAAGAATAGGTGAGAATCCTAATCCAGCTGGGTTGAAATTTACAACTAAGAATACTTTTGATTAACTTCTTTAAAGTTGATATAAAAGAAGAAAATAATTATAATTTGGGCTGACATTATTAATATGATCAGCTCAAAAAAAGATAGTTTTTTAAAGGCTTACAAAGAAGGTAAAAATTTTATACCTATCGTTGAAACTTGGCCCGCAGATTTAGAGACTCCATTATCGACTTGGTTAAAATTATCCTCAAAAGATTCCCATGGTGTTTTTCTTGAATCTGTTGAAGGTGGGGAGAATTTAGGTAGGTGGAGTATTGTTGCTACTCAACCTCTTTGGGAAGCCGTTTGTTATGGAGAAGAAATAATTAAAACTTGGAATAATGGCAAAACTGAAACACATAAAGGTGATCCTTTTGATATTTTGAGAAGTTGGACAAACCAATACAAGTCAACCATGCTTGATGACTTACCCTCAATTGGACAGTTATATGGATCTTGGGGTTATGAATTAATAAATCGAATAGAACCAAGCGTTCCAATAAATGAAAAAGTAGAAAATAATATCCCTTATGGTTCCTGGATGTTTTTTGATCAGTTAGTTGTTTTTGATCAAATAAAAAGGTGTATTACTGCAGTTGTTTATATAGATACAACTTCTTCAAAAGAGTGCAAAATTGAAGAGTTGTACCTGAACTCAATTTCTAAAATTAAGAAAACTAGAAATTTAATGAGAGTTCCTCTAAAAGAAAATGATTTTTTAGATTGGAATGAAAATGAGAATTTGAATTTAGATCTAGAAAGTAATTGGGAGAAAAAAGATTTTGAGGATGCAGTTCTCTCTGCAAAAGAATACATAAGAAACGGAGATATCTTCCAAATAGTTATTAGTCAGAGATTTCAGACTCAAGTCAAAAATGATCCCTTTAATTTATATAGAAGTTTGAGGATGGTTAATCCATCTCCATATATGTCATTTTTTGATTTTGGCTCATGGTATCTGATAGGTTCAAGTCCTGAAGTAATGGTTAAAGCAGATAAAAATAAAAATGGTCAGATTGTTGCAAGCTTAAGGCCAATAGCTGGCACTAGACCTAGAGGTATTGATAATCAGCAAGATTTGGAATTAGAAAAGGAATTATTAAAAGATCCAAAAGAGATAGCTGAGCATGTAATGCTAATTGATCTTGGGAGAAATGATCTTGGAAGAGTCTGTGAAATTGGTACTGTCAAGGTCAAAGATTTAATGGTTATTGAGAAATATTCACATGTTATGCATATAGTAAGTCAAGTTGAGGGAATTTTAAAAAACGATGCTGATGTATGGGATTTGCTCAAAGCATCCTTCCCTGCTGGGACAGTAACTGGCGCTCCAAAAATAAGAGCTATGCAATTGATTAAGCACTTTGAAAAAGATGCTAGAGGGCCTTATGCAGGTGTATACGGATCTATTGATATTAATGGTGCATTAAATACAGCAATTACGATAAGAACTATGATAGTTAAACCCTCAATAGATGGGAAATATGATGTTTCAGTGCAAGCAGGAGCTGGAATAGTTGCTGATTCTTTTCCTGAAAATGAATATCAAGAGACGATAAATAAAGCAAAGGGGATACTAAAAGCACTAGCCTGTTTGGATAAATAAATGAGTCAAAATAATCTTTATAAGGGTTTTGAGGTGGAACTTTTTACAGGTTCTTTAAATTCTCATATTGGTGTTTCGGATGAAATTGAGAAAATATTTCCTGATTTTGTGAAAGAGCCAGATAATAGAAACGTTGAATACATTACAAAACCTGAAAAAGATTACAGTTCTTTATATGAGAAATTAATAATTCCAAGAAAAAAGTTAAGAAGATGGCTTAACAATAAAGATTTAACAATTATTCCTTCATCCACTCTTTGTTTTGAACACGATATTCAATTTCAAAGATCCGATCTTAACAATCTTTATCATCAATTCATACAAGATAATTATGGAACCGCAATAGCAACCTCAAGTGTACATATAAACGTAGGAATAGAAGATTTAGATAAGCTTTTTGCAGCTATTAGACTTACAAGATCTGAGGCTGCTTTATATCTATCCCTAAGTGCAAGTTCACCTTTTTTAAATAATGAAATTACGGAGAATCACTCTCAGAGATGGATGCAGTTTCCTAAAACTCCAAGTAAGGTGCCTTTTTTTGTAAATCATGATTCTTATATCGCCTGGATAGAGAAAAATATAGCTAATAAAAATATGCAAAATATCAGGCATTTTTGGTCTTCAATCCGACCCAATGGTCCCCAAAGACCTTTAATTCTTGATCGTTTGGAATTAAGAATTTGTGATTTTGTGCACGATATTAATCTGCTTTTAGGGATAACGGCCATGATAGAACTAAGGATTTTAAATCTTTTTGAAAATATAAATACCTTGGATCCTATGAATTCTAGTACTTTTACTATGGATGAGTTATCAGAAATATGTGATCAAAATGAAATTAATGCTGCTAAAGATAGTCTTAATTCAGAGTTAATTCACTGGGAAGATGGCAAAAGAGTTATTTGTAGAGAATGGATTCAAAACTTATTATCAGATTTATCATCCACAGCAGAAGATTTTGGTATGAAACATCTTTTAGATCCTATCTATAAAGTACTTGAAGAAGGCAATCAATCTATGAAATGGATAAATCAATATGAAAAAGGTCTTTCTATTGAGCAGATAATGAAAATTTCTATCGAAGATATGATTAGGAGTGAGGCCTAGAATGTTTGATTATTTAAATAAAATTTGATCTGAACATTTTCACTTGTGACATAATGATTATATGGAATCTTTACGACAGATAAAAAATAATAATGTGGATCTGATAAG
>QCDK01000003.1 GCA_003278765.1 Prochlorococcus sp. AG-355-G23 | reverse complement strand
ATACTGTTATGGGCGGATCAAGTTCAGCTTTTTGTGAAATCTCAAATTCGGGTTTGATATTAAAGGGTAATATTGTCGAGAAAGCAGGAGGATTTGTTAGTTGTAGATCGTCTATTTATAAACCTTCTTTAAATGTATCTGAGTATTCATCCTTTGAATTAAATATTGATGGACAAGGAAGAACTTTTAAATTTGCTGTCGCTTGTGAAGATGATCTACTAGGACTAACTGAATTTATTCCTGGTGGTCTTAGATGGATTAAATCATTCCCAACAAAAAAGTTCGGGACAACAAATGTTCAAATTCCTTTTAGTGAGTTAAAACCTTCAGTAAGAGCTAATAAAGTACGTTTTCCATTTAAATTCAAGCCATCTAAAATTAAAAGATTGCAACTACTACACTCTAAGTTCGGTGATGATGGATTACTTAATAATGAGTTTAAACAGGGTTCAATAAAAGTTTTAATTAAATCAATAAGTGTTATTTGAAAATCCACCTAAAAATATAGAGAGCTTAATCGCTAAGTCAGCAGATTTAACAAATAAACCTTTTGTTCATTCTGTAGTAAAAATAAATGGTGAATACGAATTCGAAGATGAAGATATTGATTTAACAGTAAATATCTTATGTCGAGATAAAGAAGGTAAAAGATTAGAAATTTATGATCTTGAATTAGAACTTTTTAAATCAAATAAAGAGTTGGTTTTAGTAATCTCTAAGCTTAACTTCCCTGATGAACCAATATTATGGTGTGGAGTTAAAACATTATGGATGGATAGCAATAATGGAAAAAAATGCAACTCACCAAAATACAGCGCCAGATTGGAAAATTTAGCAAATAGGATAAAAAGTTTTATTGATTAAGAAAATAAAATTTGAGCTGATTTATAAATCAGTAACAGCCCCTAAACTTGATGTGCTTACGATTCTCGAATATTTTGAAAGAATTCCTCTTTTGTATTTTTGAATAGGTTTTACCCAATCTTTTTTTCTTTGTTCTAATTCTTCGTCAGATAAATCAACTTCAATTAGTTGTTTTACAGCATCTACTGTAATTAAATCGCCTTGTTTTATTAGAGCAATATTTCCTCCTACAGCAGCCTCTGGAGCTATGTGACCCACAACAAGACCATAGGTGCCCCCGCTAAATCTGCCATCGGTAATTAAAGCCACCTTCTCTCCTAGCCCTTGACCAACAATCGCAGATGTTGGAGCTAACATTTCTCTCATGCCTGGACCTCCTACAGGACCTTCGTTTCTAATAACAACAACATCACCAGCTTTGATATCGTTATTTAATATCGATTTTAAACAATCCTCTTCACTTTCAAAAATCTTTGCGGGACCTGTTAATACAGGGTTTTTTACTCCGCTAATTTTGGCTACAGAACCTTCGCTCGCTAAGTTACCTTTTAATATCGCTAGATGTCCTTTTTTATAAAGAGGGTCATCTATGTCTCTTATGACATTTTGACTTGTTGGAGGCTTATCTGGAATATTTTGTAAGTATTCTGAGATGGTTTTGCCTTCAATGTTTTTGCAATCGCCATGAATTAATCCTGCATTCAAAAGTATTTTCATTACTTGTGGAATCCCACCTGCCTTATGAAGATCCACAGTCACATATTTACCACTCGGTTTAAGGTCACAAATAACGGGTACTTTTTGTCTGATTCTCTCAAAATCATTAATGTTGATATCTATTCCTGCAGTATTCGCGATAGCTAAGATGTGCAATACCGCATTTGTTGATCCGCCAATTGCCATAATAACTGATATTGCATTTTCAAATGCTTTCTTTGTCATTAGGTCTAGAGGTCTTATATCTTTTTCTATTGCAGAGACTAATATCTCAGCACTTTTATCTGCACTTAGTTCTTTTTCAAGATCTTCAGCTGCCATAGTGGAACTGTGAGGAAGACTTAACCCTAATACTTCAATAACTGCAGACATTGTATTAGCTGTAAACATTCCTCCACAGCTACCAGCACCAGGAATACAATTTTTCTCAACTTGGATTAGCCTTTCTTCATTAATTTTGCCTGATGTTAATTGTCCAACAGCTTCAAATGCACTAACAACAGTAAGATCTTCTCCATGCAATTTCCCAGGCTTTATTGTCCCTCCATAAATGAAAATTGAGGGAATATTCATTCTTGCAATCGCAATCATGGCACCCGGCATATTTTTATCACATCCACCTATAGCAAGTACTCCATCCATACTCTGAGCATTGCATGCTGTTTCAATTGAATCAGCAATAACTTCTCTTGAAACTAGGGAATATTTCATGCCCTCTGTTCCCATAGAAATCCCATCACTTACTGTTATAGTGCCAAACATCTGAGGCATCCCACCTGATCTTTTTATAGACTCTTCAGCTTTTAGAGCCAACTTATTTAAACCCATATTGCATGGTGTTATGGTGCTGTATCCATTTGCAACTCCAATAATAGGTTTATTAAAATCTTCATCATTAAATCCAACAGCTCTTAACATCGATCTGTTAGGTGATCTTTGCACACCTTGGGTTATTGCAGATGATCTGAGTTTATTCATATTATTTGAGAACCTTTTTTATTCTATTGCCCCAACTCTTCAAGTTGCTTCCTCACATCAGCAATTGCAGAATTAAGTTGCTCAACTTTCTTCTCCAGATTCTCTCCTTCAACTTCATTTATATTTTCGTTAGAATCAATAGCCTCTGAGCCGTCTTGAATTCTGGAGGAATACATCATTGCTTTTTGTTTTTTTTCCTCCTTTCTTTTGTCTGCTTCGGATATTAACCACCAAGCTAGACCCGCTGCTCCAATAAAAGCACCGCTTATTAATGATAAAAGATTATTTGAAGACGAATCTCTGTATTCAGACATTGGTAAAATATTTACTCCTATATTCTATATTAGTTCTTATCTCGAAATATAGTACTTAAACGCGATAGAGGATTCCCAATACCCGGTACTAATAATTGTGTTTTTTCGTCTTCCTCATCTATGCAAGAAGTGTAAATTACCTGATTAGGGAATAATTTCGCAATTTCATTTAATCCTTTATTTGAGCAAATAGCAGTTATTAAAAGAATCCTATTTGAATCAACACCTAAGTCCTTTAATTTAATTAAAGTTTCTAATGTTGATGATTTTGTTGTTATTTGTTCTGAATAAAATATAACTCCTTCATTTGATTCAATAGTTTTAGGAAGTTCTCCTAATGAGAGGGTTGAATTAGGAATTACCTCTTTAGATCCAAACCAAAGAGATAACCCTTCAGGCAACATTGCGAGCACTTTTATTGGATAATCACTATTAATAAAGAATCCATCTGCGTCTCCATTATCAGTATTTACTATTTCTTTTTTATATGGCAGCCAATTACGTAATGCTTCATATGTAAGCCATTTCCCTAATTGCTCATATCCAGTTGAGTACAAAATATTTGGAGTATTTTTTTCTCGCAATATTGAAAGCCAATGTTTTATTAATGGATGAGGAGGAACAATAACCTTTAGTGACATTGCCATATATTTTCCTTTAAGATACTCTTACAAACTTTAAATACTTAAGTTCTAAAATACAGTCTTATTATGATTAAATCAATTGTTTTCCCCTCACTAAAGAATGCATTAATTACTTTGTTATTCGTTGGGATTTTATTTTTTAATTCTGTAAATTCTGCATGGGCTAAAAGACCTCCTGAGATTAGAAACCAGCAAGACCTTAATTTAGAGCCAGATATGCATGGTCAAGACTTAAGCGGTAACGAATACGTTAAGTTTGATTTGAATGGGTTTAATTTCAGTGAAAGTAATTTAGAAGGCGCGGTGTTCAATAATAGTAAATTGCAAAACTCAAAGTTTACTGGAGCCAATTTAAGAGATGCACTAGCTTACGCAACAGACTTTACAGATGCAGATCTTTCGGATGTTAATTTTACAAATGCTTTATTAATGGAGAGCAATTTTGAAGGGGCAAAAATAGATGGTGCAGATTTTACTGATGCTGTTCTTAGTCGTACACAACAAAAACAATTATGTGCGATTGCTAATGGCACAAATAGTTCTACAGGAGAGAGTACAGAATATAGCTTAGGTTGTTAATCATCAAAGATGAAAAAAAAAATACCAGTTATAGTTGTTTCTGGATTTCTTGGTTCAGGTAAAACAACTTTTCTAAGATATTTACTAAAAGAAAGTAATAAAAAATTTGGTTTAATAATTAATGAATTTGGTGATGTTGGAATCGATGGTGATTTGATTAAAAGTTGTGATAAATGTGATGAATCTGAAGACGACTGCGTAATCGAATTAAACAATGGATGTTTATGTTGTACTGTTCAAGATGATTTTGTTCCATCAATAAAAGCTCTCCTAGAATTTAATCCTCCTATCGAGTCAATAATTATCGAAACAAGTGGCTTGGCACTACCAATTCCCTTAATTCAAGCACTTAACTGGCCTGATATTAGATCTTCCATCTACCTTGATGTTGTTGTTGGTATCGTTAACGGAGAATCAATGCTTAATGGTTCACCAATTAATGATTTAAATAAAATAACAAAACAATATAATGAAACAGATAAAATCGATCATAATGCCACTATAGATGAACTTTTTGAGGAGCAACTAGAAGTTTCTGATATCGTTTTAGTCTCTAGATCAGATGTCTTAAATGATGATCAGTTTAACGTTGTAAAAAATAAAATTCAAGGAAGTCTAAACTCATCTACACCAGTCCTTAAATCTAAGAATGGCAAGATTGATTTAAATTATCTATTTGATTTAAATTTAAAAAAAGAGACTTATAAAGAATTTTTAACTGAAGAACATGACCATAATCATGTTGAGCTTGTATCAGATTCATTTAAATTAAATTACTTCCTTGAAAAAAATGACTTTGAAAGGGAGATGTCAGAAATCTTGGATGAATTAAACATTCTTCGAATAAAAGGACGTATTTGGATACCAAACAAATCATTGCCTTTACAAATACAAATTGTTGGAAAGAAAATTAATACTTGGTTTGAAGAAGCTCCAGACAATTGTTGGAGACCAAATGATAATGCTGGGCTTGAATTAGTAATAATTTCCTTTGATGAAAAATCTATAAAAACTTTCAATAGAAAAATTACAGAGAAATTTAAGATTTTAAGTGACCCAAAAATAGCAATTTGACTTTATAGTTACCTATCGGGATACTTACTACAGTAGACAGCCTAATATGGAAAATCCAAAAATTGCTTTTAAACAAATAATCTCTAACGAAGTTACATCAATTGATAAAATAAAATGTTCAAAATGTGGAGGGGCAGGAAATTTCAAAACTCATGAAAATTCAAGAAGAACTTGCTTAGTTTGTTTTGGTAGAGGCTTCATAAACATTTAATAACTCATAAAACCTTAAGGTAAAAATATTTGTTTATTAATCAATAGTACTTTTTATAAAAATTTAAACTAATCTTCTAGTAGAAATTAATTTTTAATTGGACCAATTTGCTGTAAAAGTTTTTGTAAGACTAAGACCCTCAGTTTTAGATCCAGCAGGGGAAGCTACCAAATCTGCTTCTATAAAACTTGGAGCCGAGGGAATAAAATCATTACGTATAGGAAAAATGATTGAGGTAAAAATAGAAGGTAATGGTGAAAACGAAGTAAGAGAAAAAATTGATTTATTGTGTGATAGGTTATTCGCAAATACTGTTATTGAAGATTATGAGTATTCACTAGAAAAATTATAAGATGGATAATTTTACTGTAGGAGTTGTTGTCTTCCCTGGTTCAAATTGTGATCGTGATGTTTCATGGGCATTGGAAGGTTGTTTAGACGTAAGAACAAAATACTTGTGGCATGAGTCTTCAGATTTAAGTGATGTAGATGCAATAGTTTTACCCGGAGGATTTAGCTATGGTGATTATTTAAGATGCGGAGCAATTGCGAGATTCTCTCCATTAATAAATGCCTTGGATGAGTTTGTTAAAAGCGGGAAAAGAGTTTTAGGAATTTGTAATGGGTTTCAAATTTTAACAGAATCAGGGTTTTTGCCTGGTGCTCTTGTTGCAAATAAAAATCTTAATTTTATCTGTGATGACGTTGAACTGGACATCGTTTCTTCAAAAGGAGGTTGGTTTAATAATTTAGATGAAAAACAAACAATTAAGTTGCCAATAGCGCATGGGGAAGGAAGATATCATTGTGATTCTGATACTTTAAAGAAACTTGTAGATAATGAATTGATCGCTTTGAGATATAAAAATAATCCCAATGGATCCTCATTTGATATCGCAGGCATAACTAATGAGAAGGGAAATGTTCTAGGTTTAATGCCTCATCCAGAGCGTGCATGTGACGAGATAATTGGTGGGACTGATGGTCTCTTTACATTAAAATCATTAATATTGAAATAAAAAAAGACCCCAAATTATGGAGGTCTTTTTTATTTAATTTGGGAAGAAATTAAACAGTAGCTTTTACTTTTGGATCCAAATCACCTTTTGCGTAAAGATCAGCAAAATAATTAGTGCTATTTTGTTTGATCTTACTTGCTTGACCTTCGCACCAGAACTGCTTGTATCTATCAAGACAAACTTGCTTCATGTATTTTCTAGCAGGCTTGTTGAAATGTCTTGGGTCGAAGTTTGCCTTATCAGCAAATGCTGCCTCTCTAACCGCGGCAGTAAAAGCAAGTCTGTTATCAGTATCAATGTTGACTTTCCTAACTCCATTTCTTATTCCCTCTTGAATTTCTTCAACAGGAACACCATATGTTTGAGGAATTTCACCACCATATTTGTTAATGATATCCAACCATTCTTGAGGAACTGAACTAGATCCATGCATTACAAGGTGGGTATTTGGAAGTGCTTTATGAATTTCAGCAATTCTGCTTATTGCAAGAACTTCTCCTGTAGGCTTTCTTGTAAATTTATAAGCACCATGACTTGTTCCTATAGCAATAGCTAAAGCATCGACTTTTGTTTTAGCTACAAAATCTGCAGCTTCTTCAGGATCAGTCAGAAGCATATCTGTAGAAAGTTCACCTTCAAATCCATGACCATCTTCCGCTTCACCTTTTCCTGTCTCTAATGAACCTAAGCAACCCAACTCTCCTTCAACACTAACTCCAACTGAATGAGCAAAATCTACTACTTTTTTAGTAACTGAAACATTATATTCGTAACTAGCGGGTGTTTTTGCATCTGCCTCTAGAGAACCGTCCATCATAACTGATGTGAAACCATTTATTGCTGCTGAATAACATGTTGATGGCTCATTACCGTGGTCTTGGTGCATTACCACTGGAATATTAGGATATGTTTCTGTAGCAGCAAGGATTAGATGACGTAAGAAAATTTCTCCTGCATAATTTCTTGCCCCTCTTGAAGCTTGGAGGATTACAGGACTATCAGTTTCATATGCTGCTTCCATGATTGCTTGAACTTGTTCAAGGTTATTAACATTGAAAGCTGGAATACCGTAACCATTCTCAGCAGCGTGATCTAAAAGTAGTCTTAGTGGAACGAGGGCCATAATTAAAATAAGTTAAATGCTATATAAAGCATATGTTTCCGAGAGTTTAGTATAAAGAGGTATCAAATGTCACGTCATTAGATATACAAAATACTAAATTAAAGAAACTTATTTTATGACCCAGAGTACATTTTTAGGATTTTTTAGTTAATAAGTGTAGCCTGCCACAAACAATTGCTCATCAGATGAAGGTTGAGATCCTGCTGCATAGGCACCTTTTGAAGCTTCAGAGTTTGCTTGAGCTCTTGCTATTAATGCTTTTTGACCTCCTTCAACGTCGCTTCCTTTCCAGGCCTTTAAACATGAGTGCTGTAATGCTCTTCCATAGGAGAATGAAACATTCCATAAAGCTTTCCTGTAAAGAGTGTTCATGTTATTTAGATAAACAGAAGCAGCTTCTTCGCTTAACCCTCCTGATAAGAAAACTATTCCAGGAACAGATGCAGGAACGCATCTTTCCATAGTTCTTATTGTCATTTCTGCAACCTTCATAGGATCAGCCTTTATTGGACAATCTGCTCCATTAACAGTCATAGAAGGTTTTAATAGAGTACCTTCTAGAAAAACTCCATTTGCTTGACAGGCAATATAAACCTGCTTTATTACCTCTTCTTGAACTTCAGCAGTTTTTTCAATAGTATGGTCTCCGTCCATTAAGATTTCAGGTTCAATAATTGGTACTAACCCAGATTCTTGAACTGATCTTGCATACCTTGCTAATCCCCATGCATTCTCTTGAATTGATAGTTTTGAAGGACAACCATCATTTGTAATTTGCAGAACTGCTCTCCACTTTGCAAATCTGGCACCTTGTTCATAATATTTTGCGGCTCTTTCAACTAACCCATCTAGGCCAGAGCAAAAAGTTTCTACATCTCCTCCTCCTGGAAGTGGATTTAGGCCTTTATCGACTTTTATACCTGGAATAATACCTAAATCATTAAGTTTCTTAACCATTGACTCGCCATCTTGGTGATTCTGATAAAGAGTTTCTTCGAAGAGGATTGCTCCACTTATATATTTGCCAAGACCTTCTGTAGTAAAAAGCATTCCTCTATATGCCTTCCTATTGTCTTCAGTATTCTCAACGCCAATTCCAGCGAGTCTTTTACCTACTGTTTTAGTGGATTCATCTACCGCTAATATTCCTTTTCCTTTAGAAGCAAGTAATTCAGCATTTTCTTTAAGCTCATTTTTGTAATAATTTAAAGCCATTCTTTAATAAATCAGTTCAATTGATTTTTCCAGAATATGAAAAAAAAATAAAATCAATCCAATACTTTATTGGGTGATAATTGCTACTTATAAATGTATAGCCTTAAATTTTGATACTTAATCCACTTTTGGAAGATTCTCTTATGGCTTCGCAAACTTTATGACTAGCAAGTCCCTCGCATAAGCCTGGGATTACAGGTGTTCCATTAATTATACTCTGAGCCCATAAATTTTGAATTCTCAAAACTGGAGCTATTCTCCCATCAGTCCATGTTTTTTCAAAATTAAAACTTGAATCTGCAGTTAGATTTTGTATTTTATTTTCGTTGTTTGAATATTTCAAATTAAAACCATGTACATAATCTTTTTGGTTTTCGCTTTTAAGAATTAGTGAACCTTCGCTTCCATATATTTCTAAACTAAATCCTCTACCATTTTAGAAATTGATGATAAAGATACCTGACATGGAATAAGATTTGAGCTGTAGTTTGATATTTCTATATTGGCTAAACATACATCTTCACTCGTAACATCATTTAAATCAGATGAATTAGGTAAAGGTCTTTTTTTTATTGATGTTGCTAACTTGCCAGACACGTTTATTGATTCTCCAAAAAACCAATTCAACATATCGAATGCATGAGTACCTAAAGCGCCAATAACTCCTCCACCTTTTTCTTCCAATGAATACCAATTCCAGGATCTTTTGGGGTCGGATCTACTGCCCATTAACCAATCTAATTTCACTAAATATATATCTCCTAAGATATTTTCATCAATAAGTTTTTTTGTCTGTAGGAAAAGAGGTACTGCTCTATATTCAAAATCAACACATACGCTTAAATTATTAATCAAAGATATTCTCTGAAGCTCTTCAATTTCTGAGGAGGATATTGAAACAGGTTTTTCTAGGAGCAAATTTTTATTGTTCTCAAGGGCTTGTTTTGCTAACTTGAATCTTGATTCGGGAGGAGTGGCAATAATAATTCCATCAATTTTTGGAGATTTAACTAAGTCTTCCCAATTGTGAAAAAAATCTAAGCCCGTTTCTTTTTCTAATATCGATTTTTGCTTTTTCTCGTAATGATAAATTGCTACAGGAGTTAAGTGATCAGACTCTTTTAATGCCTCTAAATGAACTTTTTTCCCAAATCCTAGTCCAGCGATTGCTATTTTTAATTTTTTATTTTTAGTATTCATTCTTATTTATTAATAAACTCTGAACAGCTATTTTCAATAACAACATCTATAAGTTCATCATTATTAGAAGTTTGCCATTTTGAATTGAATTGAGGAATTCCATTTATTGATGTATCTTTGAACTTTTTTTCATTACAATTAATTCTCATTACATAAAGTGATAACTCTCCATCATCATCAGAATTAGTTGGATTCCTAAAGAACTTTGTTAATACACTTATTTCGCCATTTGGGAGCGACTTAATACTCCCTTTATCAAGCCATTCCTTCCCATCATCATTCTCTTTAAGTAGAACCCAATCAACATTTCCTATCGCATATGAATAAGAGGCAAAGTTTAAAATAAAGAGTAGAAGGCTTAAAGAAAAATAAAATAAATTAGAAATTATTCTCATTTTATATATTTGATTCCGCGAATTCTTTTACACCATGAATTTTTAAAATTTTAGTCAGAGTATCCTTGAGATCTTTCCTTTTCACTATTACATCAACAAAACCATGCTCAAGCAGATATTCAGCTGTTTGAAAATTATCGGGTAATTTTTCTCTTAATGTTTGTTCTATAACCCTTCTTCCAGCAAATCCAATAAGTGCTTTAGGTTCCGCCAAAATTAAATCACCTAACATCGCAAAGCTGGCTGTTACCCCTCCAGTAGTTGGATGAGTTAACAAGGGCATATATAGGAGATTTTTCTCTTTATGTTTTTTTTTAGTGCTCCAGATATTTTTGCCATTTGCATGAGACTTAACATACCTTCTTGCATCCTTGCTCCTCCTGATGCGCAAACAATAAGAATTGGAAAATTTTCCAAAGTTGCTTTCTCAATTATCCTTGTAATTTTTTCACCAACTACTGAACCCATTGATCCTCCCATAAATCTAAAATCCATAACAGCTAATGCTAAAGGCATTGAATTCACAGAACAGATACCTGTTACGACTCCATCTCTTAAACCTGTACCTGCTTGACTTTCTTTAATTCGATCAGCATACGCTCTTCTATCTTTAAAACCCAAAGGATCTGTAGGACTTAGTGAACTATCAAATTCTTTGAATGAATTTTTATCAGCAATTATATTTATCCTTTCATCGCTATTAATCCTATTGTGGTGTCCACAATTACTACAAACATTGAAATTTGAAATTAGGTCTTTTCTATAGGCTACTTGTGAACACTCTGAACATTTAACCCATAAACCATCTCCTTCATCAGTATCTTGGGAAACTTTCCCAACAAATTGATCTTTACGCCTTGCGGCAAACCAGTCGATTAATGACACAACTTTTCCTGTTTTTTCTATTTAAATCTAAGTAAGGTACTTTTATCAAGAAAGATATATAAAAATTTGAGATCCTCTAGATTAAAAACTTCTAAAAATTAAAAAATAATGATTTAAGTTGATAATCGAAAATTAATTATTATTTATTTTTCTCCTCAATCATTTTATGAATTATTGGAGTGAGAATTAGTTCCATTGCGAATCCCATTTTCCCTCCATTTACAACGATACTTGTTGGACTTGACATAAATGAATCATTAATCATTCCAAGCAAGTATTGAAAATCAATCCCCCATTTCTCTCTTGCCCCTTTTCTGAAATGTATGATCACAAAGCTCTCATCAGGAGTTGGGATATTCCTGCATATGAAAGGATTAGAAGTGTCAATTGTGGGAATTCTTTGGAAATTAATATCGGTTTTGCTGAATTGTGGGCAAATATGATTTATATAATCAGGCATTCTCCTCAATATAGTATCTACAATGGTTTCCGCTGAGTAACCTCTTTCTGCGTTATCTCTATGGATTTTTTGAATCCACTCTAAATTTGTTATCGGAACAACTCCAACAAGTAGATCAGCATAAGAGGCAACATTGTATCCATCACCTTCTACCCCGCCATGCAAACCTTCATAAAAAAGTACATCTGTTCCCTCAGGAATATCTTCCCATGGAGTAAATTGCCCAGGTTCTAGGGATGTCCCAAGTCTTGTATTATGTTCTTCTGCTTCTTCAAGACTATGTAGATAATATCTTTTCTTTCCTCCTCCAGTTTCACCATAGATTTTAAAAAGTTCTTCTAGCTTGTCAAAAAGATTAGCCTCTGGACCAAAATGTGAGAAATTTTCACCTTTTGAAAGAGCGTCTGCCATAGCTTTTTTCATAGGCATTCTTTCAAATCTGTGGTAACTATCACCTTCAACAACTGCGGGAACAATATCTTCTCTGGCAAAAATATGCTCAAAGGCTCTTTTTACTGTACTTGTTCCTGCTCCTGAAGACCCTGTTACAGCAACTACTGGATGACGTTTTGACATTTTTTAAAAACAATATCTAATAATTCTGACAGGTCATATGCCAACTTTATGTTTTACTTAAAAATATTTTTTTATTTATTAATTTTTTTTTTAAATTTCATCCATTATTTTATCTCCGATTTCACTGCAAGATAAAACTTCAGTAGACCCATCAGCTAAATCTGCTGTTCTAAATCCTTTTGATAAAACTTTATCAATGGCAGTTTCTAAATTTTCTGCAGCTTCTTCTTCATTTAATCCAATTTTTAACATCATGGAAGCAGATAAAAGCATTGCAATAGGATTAGCTATGTTTTTACCAGCTATATCAGGAGCCGAACCATGAACAGGTTCAAAAACGCCCGGGCCATTATTGTTTAGTGAAGCAGATGGAAGCATACCAATAGAACCAGTTAACATTGCGGCTAAATCGCTTAAAATATCTCCAAATAAATTACTAGTTAAAATCACATCAAATTGACCAGGATCTCTAACTAATTGCATTGCTGCATTATCAACGTACATATTGCTTAGAGATATGTTTTTATCTTTTGAGGTGATATTTAAAACTGTATCTCTCCACAATTGGCTAACCTCAAGAACGTTTGATTTATCAACAGAACATATTTTTTTATTTCTTTGGTTAGCAATTTTTATTGCTATTTCGGTTATCCTTACTATTTCAGTCGAATCATAAACCATCGTATTGAAAGCTTTTGGGATTTTTGTATTTGTTATGTGTCCTCTTGGTTTTCCAAAATAAATTCCTCCTATTAATTCTCTTACAACAATAAGATCTACATGCTCAACGATTTCTTTTTTTAATGTACTTGAATCTAATAGAGATTTTCTTATTTTGACAGGCCTGATATTTGCGAAAAGGTTTAGGGCAGATCTTAACTTTAGTAACCCACTTTCTGGCCTTAATTCTCTTGCAAGAGAATCATATTTAATATCTCCAACACATGCTAAAAGTACCGCGTCACTTTTTTTACATTGATCTAGTGTCTCATCTGGAGCAGGAGTACCATATTTTTCATACGCTATCCCTCCAAACAATTTTTCAATAATCTCAATATCGAAATTATGATTTTTTGAAAGCTTTTTTAAAACTTTTTTTGAAACTTCTGAAATCTCTGGTCCAATTCCGTCTCCTGACAATAAAACAATCTTATATTTCTTCATTTAAATTTTTGTTTAATAGAACAATAAATTATTGCTTGTCTAATTGTCTAAGTTTTTTTGCTAATTCTGGTAATTTTTTAAAAATACTTGAACTCCTTAGCCATGATTTATTTTCCATCGCGGGGAAACCACTTATTACCTTGCCATCTTCAATGTCACAATGGATTCCGCATTTTGAACTCGCAATGACATTATTACCAACTTTTACTCTATTATTGACTCCTACTTGCCCTGCCAAAATAACACCATCTCCAATATTTGCCCCTCCAGCGATACCAACTTGAGCTGCAAATGCACAATTCTTTCCAATTTTAACGCCATGACCTATTTGTATTAAATTATCCAACTTTGTTCCCTCATCAATAAAAGTAAATCCAACTGCGGGTCTATCAATACAACAATTAGTTCCAATTTCTACAAAACTCATTATTTTTACACCACCTTTTTGTGGCATCTTTACCCATTTGCCATTTTCAGGGATAAAACCAAATCCCTCTGATCCAATAACAGAATTTGAATTAATTACACAATTATTTTTTAGAGTGGTATTTTCGTAAATAACACAATTTGGATGAATTATATTATTATTTCCTATTTGAACATTGCCTAAAATTGATGATCCAGGAAGAATATGATTATTGTCTCCAATTACGGTATTTTCTCCAATATAGACATTAGGTCCAATATGGCAATCTGCTCCAATTATTGCTGTTTTATCTATAACTGCTGAAGCATGAATTCCTGGTTTGAAATTGATAGTTTTATATAAATAATCCAATACTTCTGCAAATGCAATTCTTGGATTTTTAACGATTATGTTAGATATATTGAGTTTTTTAAGGGCACTAACGATTTTATCGTTGTTAGTAGTTATTATTGCTGATGCTTTAGTTTGATCTAATTTTTCTTTAAGTATATTATTTTCTTCTAAAAAAGATATTTGATGTTTAACTGCAGCATCTAATGAGGCAGCATCATCTATATTTAAATCTTCGAAAATATTGGCACTAATAAAATTTGAATTTCCTTTTTTTATTAGATCAACTAAATCACTTAAAAGCATTTTTCAGTTTTAATTTTTTCTAAGAGAGAGCAAGAACATCTCTATGAACGACTATTATCGAGGAGTTGTTATTTTCTTTATTCTTTAAGATACTTCTCAATTTGTCGCTACTTATTGATACTAAACCTTTTGCAACTTCTTTATCATTTGTATTTACGATTTTAACTGCCTGATTAATCGTAAAGTTTCCTTCTACATTCTTAACACCAACCGCTAAAAGTGAGGCACCTTTTTTTTTAATTGCAAAAGAAGCGCCATCATCTAAAGTAATTTTACCTACTGTTTGGATTGCGTGTGAAAGCCAACTTTTTTTGTTTCCAATAGGTTTTTCTACTGGATAAAATAAAGTTCCAATTTTTTTGTCATTAAATATTTCAATTAAGTTTTTTTTATTAGTTCCATCAACTAGTTGGACTTCGACTCCTCCTTTTGTTGCTATTTCTGCAGAAATTAATTTTGTAGAAATTCCTCCTGTTCCCCATTCATTATTTGAGTTTTGAATATTTTTATCTTTAATTTCCTTTAATTCACTATTATGGACTTCTTTAATAGGTTGAGCATCTTTATTATTACGTGGATCTTTTGAGTATAGATTTTCAATATCGGTTAATAAAATAAGCTTGTTAGCATTTATAGCCAAGGCAACTAAAGCAGAGAGGGTATCATTATCTCCATATTTAAGTTCTTCATTTGCTACGGTATCATTTTCATTTACTATTGGAATAACATTCAAATCGATTAATCTTTTTAAAGTTTTAGAAGCGTTATTAAAGGATTCTCGTGAATTGAAATCAGCTTTAGTTATTAAAATTTGAGCAATATTAAGACCTAATTTATTAAATACTTTATCGTATAAGGACATTAAATTAACTTGACCTACTGCAGCAGTAGCTTGAAGGGTACTTAAATCATTTGGTCTTTTTTTAATATTTAACTTTTGGCAACCTAATCCAACGGCTCCACTAGTTACTAAAATTAACTTGTTTCCTTTTGAAAGAAAACTTGTAAAGGATCTAGAAAGGTTTTCAATAACTTCTTCTGTAGATGTTACCTCTGTTCCTCTTAAAATACTAGTACCAATTTTTATAACCCAAGTTTTCATTTTATAAAATGAGAAATTAGTTTTTCTATTGTCAAAGTTAAATTAAATTTTATAGGCAGGCCATCTCTATTTAATCTCTTAACTAATATTGTTTTTATATCACATCTATTCCCAACAATAATATCTGTAAAAATTCTGTCGCCAATAATGGCTATATTTTTTGGCTCTCTGCCAATTTCTTTGATAGCAGACAAAGTAGCTTTTTTTCTAGGTTTTGATGCATTGTATTTATAACTTAAATTTAATTCTTTTGCTATTTTTTCGATTCTTTTTTTTGATGGATTATTACTTATTAGATATAAAGAGAAAAGTTTTTTAGATTCTATGATCCAATTTTTTACAGCTTTTGGGATCATATTTGATTTTCTATTTAATAGAGTCCCATCCACGTCTAGCAATAAAGAATTAATTCCTTTTTTTTGCAACTCAGATTGAGAAATATTATATATTGGTAAGTTTGAATCCCAATTGACATTTAGGATAGATCTCATTTATTTTAGGAACTACTTTTTTCAAGCTCAGTTTCAATCAAAGGTTGAATTTTATCGAACTCATCATCTTCAACTAATAAGACACCTTTGTCTTTTAATTTACCAACAATAAAAAAAGGATCTAGTGGTATATATAAGCCATATTCTTGGTCAAAAAGATTAAAGTTAACTAGCAATTCATAACTCTCACTATCATCATCGACGTAATCTTCTTCTAATTCATCGTAAATTGGTTCTTCAAGTTCTCCTGATACTGTTAATGTAACTGCTGATCTGATAAGTCTTAAATCATGTTCTTGAAGGACTGCTTCAGCATTTTTTAGTATTTGTTCATTTTTATCTATTTTCTCAATTAGTTCAGGTTCATCTTTTTCATTTATCTTAAAAAGACTTACAGGTGTATCAACTGGCGTTAATAAAGCATATTCTTGGCCTTCAACACTTACTAATTGTTCAAGATAACAAAATAGCTCGTTTCCATTTGAGTCATTTAATAAAAGAGTCTGTGCATCATAATTATCATTTGAATTGCGTTCTTTCATTTAAAAATTATCTATCCTTTTTAATACTAATATTTTATCTGACGTTTACCAGCTATTTCTTCTAATTCAGGACCTTCTTGGATCCATTGTTCAAGTATTATTTTTGCTGAAAAACTATCAATCAATCCGGATTTATCTTTTTTTATTCCAAATCTTTCTGAAGATTCCCAAGTTGAACTATGTTCGTTGACATAAGAAAATGGAAGCTTTAAATTATTTGAAAGTAATTGACCGTAATTTTTACAGTCAATAGCTTGAGTGGTCATTTTACCTTCCTCATCTAGCGGAATACCCACAATAAAACCAGTCAAATTAAATTTATTTATATAATTTCTAATGATTTTAATCTCTTGATTATTTTCAAATCTTTTTACTGCTGGAAGTATATTTGATGTTATGCAGAGGGGATCACAATAAGCTAATCCTATTCTTTTGGTACCTATATCCAAACTCAAAATTGACTTGGGTTTGGGTTTGCAAAATTTCACTTTGTTTTTAATGGAAAAGGAGATGGATACGGATTACCTTGTGGACTTAATTTTTCAAAGATTGATTCCAAAGATTGATTTATTATATTTACTTGTTTGGCTTCATTCTTAATTATTGTGTTCCTAATAAGAATTATTTCTTGATTTTTTTCTTTGATATTACACTCTTCAAGAAAAACATTTAATTGAGAATTTTCTTTATAGGTTTTTAGATATGAAACAGGTGATTTTTCAAAAAATCTTTTTATAAATTCTTTTAAAATAGAATTGAATCTCTTATCCCAATATCTACTAATGGTTAAAGTATAAATTTCCTCATTTTGATAATTAATATCTTTTAAAATTGTACATAAAACTGAATTTTCATATATTAAGGAACCACTCTTAGAGTTATTTCTTTTAAGAATGTCGTCTTGATCAAAATCTAAAATATTTCTTATTAAGGGAGATTGATTTGATCTTATGAAATTAACTATTTTTAATATATTTTGTTTATTAATGTTTTGGAATTCATTAATTAATGTATAGGCATTGGTATTTTGATTTTTAGGTTTATTTAGATCAGAACCATCCCAAAGGATTATCTCTCCTAAAGGTTGAAAGCCTAATTCTCTTGCGTTTGATATGAGATCAACATTATTTATATCTGAATTAATTATCCAACTTGAAGTTTTGATTTCTTTTATTGAGATGGATTTTTTTATCAATCCTAAAGTTAATTGTTTATCGGTTAAAGAACACTTGCTATTAATCAAATTGGGCTTAGATATTTTTAAGCAAGTCTCTTTTTTGTTTAAAGGAAAAATATTCAAATAACCAATAATTTCGTTTCCATATATGGCAATTATGCATTTATTTTTATTTTTCTTAAGATTATTCAAGAAGATTTTTAAGTCATCAAAGGTATTGATAATTGCCATCTTTAAAAACCAATTATTCAATTCCTTATTTTTAATATCTATTAAAAGATTAATGTGCCGTATATGGAGTTCTTCAAAAGTTACTTCCATTCCTTTTTTAGATTGAAAAGAATAAGAGGTATCTTTTTTCATTTACTTTTTTTCTCTTATTAATACTATAGGGGTTTTTTCATCTCCATTGCCAGCTGGATTAGATAATAAGTTTTTTTTAAGTATTTTATTTACTTTTTTATTTGAACTTGCTAAGACTTTCACACCTCCAAGATCATTAACATCGACAACTGCAACATCTATATTTAGATAGTTCGAGACCTCCTTACAAAATAAATCCGCATTAAGAGGACCCATAACTATACTCTTGTCGTAAGGTGTAACTGTGCCGCTTATATCATCAATGAGGGATGATTCTGAACCAGTTAACCTATAAAACATACCTTTAATCCCAACTAATTTGAAGAGATATCCAACAAATAGTGCAAAGGTTATTCTTGTGACTCCGATTCTATTTATTAATAATTGCATCCCGCAAGCTGTTGCGAGACTGCTTGTAGGGTGAAAAAAATAACATAAAGCTTTCGAAAATACACTATATTCTAAATTTTGAGGGGAAATATATCTATTTTGCATAATCGCTAGCGGACTCTCACCGATAGTTAAAATATCATTTTTTTCTACAATTCCTTTGCAGTATTCAATCACAGTCTTTACTGGGTTATCAAAGCAACCAAGTAAATCAGTTTCAATAGCAAAAGCTTTATATTTATTATTTATTGGAATTTCAAAAACTTCTTTCGGCCTTTGTTTTTGACCATCTAAATTAATTAAGAAACTATCCTTATTATTTGAAATACCAAAATGTCCATAGTTCTCCCAATATATTTTTAACCATAGATATTTTATTTTTTTTCTAAAATTATCATTGCTAAATTTATAAATGATTCTTACAAATAATTCTGAATTTGACTTGATAATTGTTGTTGGCCAGTAATTATTTAAATTCTTAATTTTATTATTTTCATATATATAAATATCTTGATGATAATTAAAATTTTGGCAATATTCGTTACCTTTACTTTTAAAACAATCTAACTCAAAATTTATATTAGAAACCATCGTCTCTTTAGTTTTACTTTTATTAGTTATTTTTAAATCAATAATTAATTCGTTTAAACCATCCTTTTTTTTGATTTTGTATTTAATAGGTACCAGATTTAACTTTGATTTGGGTGAGTTTTTAATATATAAATCTGAAATAATTAAAAAAATTAAAAGAACTAAGAAGATATTTATTAATATCATTTTTTTAATTAATTTTTGTTTTTATTTTTTTTCTCAGAAATGATACTGTTGTATTCATTAAAACTTTCTAAAGAAAATGTCGTTTCTTCTATATCAATTCCCTTTAGTTCTCCAATAACTTTGTTTAATTCATCGATATTAATCATTCCATTTTTATCAAATTTAACTTCACCATCACTATTTAAAATAATGGTTTGTGGAATTAATCCGTTCCAATAATAATTAGGTTCATTTCTAAGATCAGACTTTTCTTTATCCTGTAATTCATCAGTAGTTAGAGCAATGATATCTATATTATTTCTCCATATCAAATCTAAACCGGATATTATCGGAGCCATAGCTTTACTATCCGAGCTGTCGTCAAGATAAAAAAATAAAACTGCAACTCTTTTATTTTTTAATGATTCCTGAAGAGTTGTCTGGGGAGGAACTATAGCCCCATTACCTGCGTATATTGGGAAAATGTTGCCATCGTAACTATCAGTATCTCTAGAGGCATTTGCTTTAAATGGGCTTAAGAAAATTAATGCTATCAGGATCCATTGAATTATTTTCATTAAAGTTTAAAAACTTACTTTGAACTTGATCTTCCTAATCCTTGAAGGATTCCTTTCCCCACTAAACCGATAGCTTTACCAACGACCTTTGTAAGGAAAGTTACGAAAAGATTACCGATATATTTTACAGCAACTTCTAACTGCGGTGCTACGGCATCTCTTATCTCAACTAACAATGTAACTTGTTTTTGTAGCCATTCTAGATTCTCTAATTCTTTCTCCCTATTTTCATTTTTAAAGTAACGGGTAAATTTTTTATCGATAATATCAATATATTCTCTTTTACTCTCATACAAGTAGATAGGCATATAAATATAGTCATGCCAGCGATTATAGTTATTAATATTATTTCTAAATCTTTCAAAATTTCTTGTCGATTGTAATTCGGGATTTATAAGTACAGTTCTTAATTCAGGCCAAGAAGAACAAATATTAAAGATTTCAGAAGCTAATAAATTACAGTTCCTTATTGTCCAGTTTGAAATAATATTTTCAAGGATCAAAAACGATTCTGTTTCATATAGAGGGAGTAATTTCCCATCATAGTCAAGAGCTTCATTTTTAATAATTGGCTCAATAAACATAATTGATTCATGTGATTCTCTATCTATCTCTTCGCAACTTACCTCACTATAAATAAAATCATTTATTGAAATAGATTCGCCTCCTTTTTTTAATCGAAAATAACTGTCTGTGATATTTGATATTGTATTAACTTTAAGTTCTTTTATAAGAGAATTTAAATCATCTTTAAAATCTTTCTCCTTATAGTTTTCCTTAATATTTTTGACTAAATTATCTAACTCATTTAACATTTTGCAAATTAGTCGCGAAATGAATTCTTTCTTTATTCCAGAGAGAATTATTGATGAATTATTAAATTCAACCTGTAAGTTAGTTGAGTTATACCTTTCTTTTAGTCTATCTAAAATTAAATTCCATATTTCTGCGGTGTTTTTATCTTTAATGAAAACAGTGTTCTTATTTTCAAGATTAATTTTATTTTCAGTGTAAACTGCCTCTGTATAAAGTTCTAGTGAATTACCCCATAAGAAAATTAGAAAAGATTTTGCAGTAATAAGTTCTCTTAATCTTCCTTTTAGAATGAATTTATAAAATTCTGGTGTTGAATCAGAGTTGACATATTTGAATATATAGTTAATTTCAGAATCTATTTGTTTAAGACCTGAAGTTAGAATTTTTTGACTAAAAGAGAGAGGCTTATTTTTGTTTAATTGAACTCGGGAATTATTTTCAATATCAAATACCCTTCCTCCATTTAAAATGGTATGAATAGATTCAAGAACTTTTTCTGCACTGGGATTTAAAAGAAAACCTTCAGCATTTAACGATGGGGGGGTATTTGCTTCATAAACAAGTTCGCCAGAGAGAATTATAAGAAACTTTGACTCATCATATCTTTCTCTTAATTTTAATAATTCTAACCTTATAAGATCTTCTGATTGGAAATTAAGAACATTCCATATAACTAAATCTGGAGTTTTATCACTTGTTCCATTATTGAAATTAATTTCTAAATTTTGGTCTAGTGATGTTAACTTAAGCGATAAAGATTCCGCTATTAAGCTTGGAGCAATAATCAATATCGATTTTTTTGAAATTAATTCCAAGACTAGATTTCTTATCTCTTTTACAAAATTAACTAACAATTACTGCAAACACCAGCCTTAAATCAATTTTTATAATCTTTTAAGCGTAGTAATTTGTGTTTATATCAATGTCATTTAATCTCTCTGCTGACAATACATTATTCGCTTCGTTTATCGTGAATTTATTTTCATATAGAGCTTTACCTACTATTACTCCAAATAGTCCAGAGTTTTCAAATTTTACTAAGGATAATAAATCAGAAATTGAACCAACACCTCCTGAGGCTATTACTGGAATATCTGTAATTTCAAGTATGCTTTTTATGAATTCTTCATTTGTCCCTTCTAAAGTCCCATCTGTATTTATATCCGTAACAATAAAACTAGCAATTTTAAATGAAGAAAACTCCTTTACTAGATCTGTGGCAAAAATATTAGATTGCTCAAGCCAACCCCTTGTACTAACTTTTCCATCTTTTGCATCTATCCCAACAATTATTCTTCCAGGAAATTTATTTGATAAGTCTTTAACTAGTTCTTTATTTTCTATTGCAGAGGTTCCCATGATAACTTTCTCAATACCATAAGAAAATAATTGTTCGATCCTTTCTTGAGACCTTATACCCCCACCTATTTGAATAGGTATGTTTACTGTTTTTGCAATCTTTTTTATTGATTTATCGTTTGTTGGGGATCCAGTTTTTGCAGCATCCAAATCAACTATATGTATATATTTTGCTCCTTCGCTTTCCCAAAATTTAGCTTGCTCATGAGGCTCTTTTGTGAAGTCTTTTCTTTTCTTAAAGTCGCCTTTAAAAAGCCTTACACACTTACCATTCATTAAATCAATTGCGGGTATTAGGTCCATAGAATCATCCTTTTCATTAATTACTTATTAGTAGTACTATTCAATATGTAATTCTATTTAAGATTACTACCTCAGTTAAATATTTTTTGAATATGAAAATTCTTGTAATGGGTGGCACTAGATTTGTTGGCAAGTCTTTGGTTGGAAAGTTATTATGTAAAAAATATGATATTGATATTTTCACGAGAGGTAATAAAAGTAATCCTGAAAAAACAAATTTGATTAAGGGTGATAGAAATAATTCAGAAGATATCGTCAAGCTAAGAAATGAAAAGTATGATGTTGTTTTTGATATTTCTGGACGAGAGTTAGAACAAACCAAACTTCTTATAGAAAATTTAGATAACTCTTTCCAGAGATATATATATGTAAGCTCTGCAGGTGTTTATAAAGATAATTCTGAACTACCCTTATCCGAAGTTGATCCAATTGATCCAGAAAGTAGGCACAAAGGAAAGTTTGAGACAGAAAATTGGTTAAAAAAACAAAAAATTCCTTTTACAAGTTTTAGACCTACTTATATTTATGGACCAGGAAATTATAATAAAATTGAAAATTGGTTTTTTGAAAGGTTATTTACTAAAAAATCTATACCAATCCCTGGTGACGGTTCTTTAATTACTCAGCTAGGCCATGTTTCGGATCTGACTGATGTAATGATTAGGTGCATAAATTTTGAAAATTCCAGAAATAATATTTACAATTGTTCAGGTGAAAAAGGAGTAACAATCAAGGGTTTAATCTTTTTCTGTGCGAAAGTTCTTGGATTAAACCAAAATGAGATTTCTCTAAGAACATTTGATTATCAAAAATTAGATCCTAAGTCTCGAAAGGGATTTCCAATTAGATTAAATCATTATCAGACTGATATCTCAAAGATAAAACGTGATTTAGAGTGGGCGCCAACTTTTGATTTACTTAATGGTCTTAAGGATAGTTTCGTGAATGATTTTAATAATAAAAAGAGTGATGAGTTTGATGAAAATTCAGATAATATTCTTTTTAATTCTTAAATAACCTAATAAAGTCACTAAGGTCAGGATGAATCCTAACCAATAAAAAATTAAAGCCAAATTATTCAATAAGGTAATTTTTAATGGTGTAAAGAAGGTAATTACTGAAATAAAAAAGAAAAATGTTTTATATTTTCCTAATATTGACGCTGGCAAACCGTCTTTTGTAGAGTTCCTTAGGCTAGAGATAATTAATTCTCTAAATAAAATTAATGATAAAGACCAGAAGGGTATAAAATTATTTTTACAAAGGAAGGTTAAAGGAATTAAATAGAATACTTTATCGCTTAAGGGATCAAGGATAGCTCCTAATCTGGTTTTAAGATTAAATTTCCTTGCAATTAAGCCGTCAAAATAATCAGTTAAACCTCCAAAAATAATCAATATAAAGACATAAAAAGGTCTGTTAATTTCTAAAAAAAGTATTAATGGAAATACAAGGAAAAGGCGAGATATCGATAATAAATTGGGAATATTCAATGCCAAATTTTTAAGATTTTTTCTTAATAACAAATTAGTTTTTGTATTTAAAAAGTATATTACACTCTCAACAAGCTTAAATTTTAAGTAAAAGTTTTAAATGGGTTTTGATGCAAGATTCTAAAATTTAATTTAAATCTTAATCCTAAAGATTATAAACTCAACTTCTCTTTATGAATGATGATGTTTTATATTACAAAATTATTCCTTATATCTAATGCAGCCTCATAGCCTAAAGCTATCTCCAGAATCTGATTTGATAAATTCAATTAAAGAATATTCTTTATCGAATAATTTATACGGGTATGTTTCTGGAGTGGTTGGTAATCTTAGAACAGTTTGTATTCAATGCCCAGGTAATCAAGAGATAAATAAATTTGAAGGAAATCTAGAAATAGTTTCTTTAAACGGACATTTTAATAAAGGAGATGTTCATTTACATTTGAGTTTTGCAGATGAGGGATGCAATGTGTTTGGCGGGCATCTAGAGGAGGGATGTATTGTAAAAAAAGGTACTGATATATTTTTACTTTCTTTTGAAAAGAAAATTATTAATATCTCAAATCATGATTTAATCACTAATGAATCACGTGTAAAAGCATATATTTTAAAGGATTGTCCTTGGTCTAAAAGAGCAATTAGATTGCTTAATTCTTTATCTATCCCTCATGAAGTTTCTCTAGTAGATAATGATGAGAGCTTTCAAAAAATTATGGCTCAAAGTAGCCATAATACTTTCCCTCAAATATTTTTGGATAATAAATTTTTTGGAGGATATGATGAACTTTCAGAACAAGCAAAATTGGATAACTTAATTTCATTTAAGTAATCTAAATTTTTTAATTATCACGATTAGTGAGCTTTTCAGCAACTAATTCGTCCTCTAACTGCTTTATTAATCTTGATACGAGACTTTGAAATTCTGGTTGACAACCTTTAAATGCAGCTTTATGTCTTATTGGCTCATTTCTAGTTCTTAAATCAGTAAGCATTAATTGTAATGCATCAATTTTGGGATTTATTTTCATAGTTTTAATTAATATATTTACATCTTTTAAATCATTTGCATAGCTTTTTTAAAAGATATCTTTTTATTATCATTTGAACTTGTAACTTCTATTAATTTATTTATTGATTCTTTGTTTTTTAAAGAATCTATACAACATCGCGCAACTAATCTTCTTGGTATTGATCCATTAACTTGAGTATCTTCTTTTGAATAATTTATATTTTCTGATTTAATATCTTCATTTTCCTTTAATCCTCCAGGTCTAATAATAGTCCATTCAAAATTTGAATTGCGTAGAAAGTTTTCACCTAATTTCTTCCAAATAAGAATTAAACCAAATAAGTTTAATGGATGAAATAATTTGCCAGTACAAAGGGAACTAACTAGAATAACTCTTTTAATACCAACTCTTTTGCAACTCTCTAATTGCCTGTATACACCTAATGCATCAACCTTAGCAGGACCAGTTAAATCTAATGATGCTCTAGCTCCAGTCGCAATTATCAAAGCATCAATATCTTTTAAAGCTTCATCAAGTTCCCCTTTTTTGTCTAAAGAAACCCTAATTGTTTCTAAACGCTCTAATTCTGCTGAAACTTTTGAATTCTTTCTGATGATTTGCCTTACTTTATATCCTTTCTTAACTGCTTCTTCGGAAATTCTATAACCTGTTTTCCCCGATGCACCAGTAATTGCTATTTTCATGATTAAAAAACTAATTTTAATATTATATAAATTTCTTAAGGCTTTTTACATATAAATTTCTTTTTTCTTTTGGGATAAAGAGTGCGACATAAATAACATTTTGTTCCATCACAGCCTCTTGCTGTACAGTATTCTCTGCCATAAAAGATTATTTGCAAATGTAAAGTATTCCAATCATTAACAGGAAATATTTTTTTTAGGTCTTTTTCTGTTTGAACTACGCTATCGCCATTTGATAGGCCCCATCTTTGTGCCAACCTGTGTATGTGAGTATCGACTGGGAATGAGGGTATTTTAAACACTTGAGACATTACAACTGATGCTGTTTTATGACCTACCCCTGGAAGAGATTCAAGCTTCTCAAAAGAATCTGGGACCGTACCATTATGCTTCTCAAGCAATAATTTAGATAAATTATAGATGTTCTTTGATTTTTGATTGGATAGACCTAGAAATTTTATGTATTCGTAAATGCCTTTAATACCTAGCTGCATCATCTTTTCTGGATTATCTGCAACTTTAAATAAGCTTTTTGTTAATTCATTAACTTTTTTATCTGTTGATTGTGCACTTAAAACTACGGCTACCAGAAGAGTATATGCATTTGTATGATCAAGGGGTATTGGAGGCGATGGATATAGCTTTTTGAGTTCCTTGCGTATTATTTCTGCTCTTTCAGACTTTCTCATTAAATTTGAAAATTAAATGGTGTATAAAATTATACATGGAATATTTTAGGTGAATATTTTCTGCTAACTTAATATATTTGAATAAGAAGAACTTAGTGAAAAATGATGCGTTAATAATTGATGATTTGCATCATAAATATGATAAGCGAGAATGTTCAAATTGGATATTAAACGAAATTAACCTGAAAATTGAAAATGGCGAATTGTTAGGGTTGCTTGGTCCTTCTGGTTGCGGAAAAACTACTCTTTTAAGATTAATCGCGGGGTTCGAATATCCCTCTAAAGGGAGGATTTCTCTAAATGATAAAGAAATTTCAAGTAGGCAAAAAATTCTTAGTCCTGAGAAAAGAAATATTGGTATGGTTTTTCAAGACTATGCACTTTTCCCTCACTTAACTGTTTTGGAGAATGTAATTTTTGGTTTGAAAAACAAAAAAGATAGATCTAGAGTTGATTATTTATTAAATGTTGTCGGTCTTGATAGTTTTGTTGGAAGGTACCCACATGAATTGTCTGGAGGCCAAAAACAAAGACTCGCAATTGCGAGAGCTCTTGCTCCAGGCACAAATTTTATTTTATTAGATGAACCTTTTTGTAGTCTTGATATGCATGTCAAACTAAAATTGAGAAGTGAACTCCCTAATATTCTAAAAGGTTGTAATGCAAGCGGATTGATGGTTACACATGATCCGGAAGAAGCGATGTCAATTTGCGATAAAGTCGCTGTTATGAATGATGGAACAATTCATCAAATTGATACACCAATTAACCTTCTAAATAATCCCAAGACCATATTTGTTAGTAGTTTTATTTTGGGCAATAATATTATTAATCTCAAAAAAAATGGTAATTCATATATGTCTTGTTTAGGTGAAATAAATAGTTCAGGGGTTTTACAAACTGCAAATATTAAAAGTATGTCAATTTCGCCTAAATTTATTTCAATTAAAAAATCAGAATCTGGAAATGCGAATGTGATATCTAAAGAATTTCTTGGAGAATTTCTTATATATAAAGTAACTATTAATGGAAACATATTGCGGGTTAGAACTGATATTAATAATCTCTTAAATAATGGTGATAAATGTTCTCTTTTTATCAATAAAAATAGTTATTATTTTTTATATCCTGGAGCACATAAGGTATATATATAAAATTTATTTATAGGCAATTACACCTCCCTCCCTTCCAATTAGAGCATTTTTTCTTTTTACATTTCTTTTTTTTATTTTTATATATTTTATTACTTAAAAGCAGTTCTGAAAAACTGTACTCAAAATTCATTTATAGTATTGCGAGTGATTTTCATTATCATATTATTTAATTTAATTTAAAGTATTTATTAATTACTAATTTATACAAAATGTTGTATTATTCTCTTAGATACTTATCCGAAAATGAATGAAAATAACTTAAAAACAAAAAAATTAGTTAATTTTGGTCCATCTGGAAGAGCTGTTGCTCAACCGATAGACAAAAGTTTGTTAGATAACATTTTTGAACATCTTACAATGGAAAGATATGCTAATGTTCAATATTTTTCTATTTATCTATGGTTTCAAGAACGTGATTTAAATGGATTTGCCTCTCATTTTCTAAGTGAATCACAAGGTGAAATGGAACATGCTCAGAAATTTGCAGATTATTTAATCGCAAGAGGACAAAGCGTAAAATTAGATGAAATTCCTGCACCTGTTCAAATGTGGGATTCTATAGAGGAGCTCATTTCTTATTCATTTAATATGGAGGCTGATTTAACTTCATCTCTACAACAACTTTATTCCATATCAGAAAGAATTTCAGATACAAGAACTAACGTATTCTTAGATCCAATTATAGAGGCTCAAACACAATCAGAAGATGAATTTGCCAACATACTGGGAAAGGTAAAGTTTGCTTCAAATCAACCTTCGGCAATCTTATTAATTGATAGTGATTTAAAGAAAAAATAAATTACTTTCAAATTTATTTTCATTCAATGTCCTTTTAGTTATTTCATAAAGTAAATTTGAAAAGTTGATTTTCTCATTATTTTTATTTAAGAGTTCAGCTATTTTATAAATCTCATTAACTCTTTTAAAAATAGTATTGTTTTCATTAAATAATCTTTCCTTTAATGCTTTATTTTCTGTGGTTTTGTAGGATTGCTTGATATTTCTGAGCCTATTCGATAAAAAATAGACTTCCATCAATAAATTGTTTGTGAGTGATTGTGATTCCTTCATGTTTTATAGCGGCGATGTTTCAATAAAAGAAGGGGCAACACTTACTGTTTGCGTCCCGATAGGAGCTATTAATAACTCAGATGATCTTAATTTTGAAATTAATCTTGTTGATGTTACTCGTGTAGAACCGATTAATTCACCAATCCTCTCATGAGTTAACCTAAAAGGTAACTCACACCATTGACCACATCTTCTACCTAGACGATTTACTAGTATTGAAAATAACGCTTGTAATCTCTGTTCTGCATTTCCTAAGTGCCTAATCCTAAGGAGTTGCAAAGTCCATTCATTTACCGCATCGAAACCAATATTCTCATCAATATTTACATTGCTATGAAAAGACAAATCTGTAAGTGCTTCAACGCAAACACCTTCGCTACATAAAAGGTCTGTTCTTAATTGATCACCTGATTGTAAAAATGCAAGTGTCATCCCTTCAGTTTCTTCACAAGGACAATAAACTCTTGCGATTCCACTTTCAACTTCCAGGCATGTACCTTTTGGTCTTGATGAAGGATCTATTAATACGGATTGCCCAGTTATTATCCTTACTGATTTGGAAGGAGATTCTCCATAACTATGGAAATTCATTAATTAAAATATGATAATGAGAATTATTATCAATTATGCATTAAAAAAATGCTTATTGCAATAGATTCTCATTATCATCACATTTAATGAAGTTTTTCTTTACATAATATTTAGGAATATAATTTAGATAGTATTGCTGAATATTTTATTTTAGATGAGCGCAAATAGAGTTTGTTTTAATTGTGGAAGTTCTTCATTCGTCTCAGATCGATCTTTAGGAGGTAGGATTGTGTGCTCTAAATGTGGTTCTTCCTCATTTAAAAAAAAATCCTCTTCATTTTTAAAAAGTAAAAAATTAATATTTCTTGCTATTGCGATAGCGATTTTCATAATTGTTATTTAGATAATCTTTTTATATTCCAAAGTCCATTATTATTTGTTACTTCTACTTGAACATCTTATAACTTATTAAGATTTTCACTATTTATAACCTTATTTTGATCTCCATCAGCGATTATCTTGCCATCTTTTAGCATTATGACCCGGTCATAAATTTTTGTAATCGTTGAAATATCATGCGTGACACATAAAATTTTAGTGTTTAATTTTGATAATTCATTCACCTTATCGATTACAAAATATTTTGATTTATAATCTAAATTTGCAATTGGTTCATCTAGGATTAAGATTTTCGGTTTTTTGATTAATGCCCTTGCAATGAGAGAAATTTGTTTTTCTCCATCTGATAAATATGAAAATTTCTTTTTGGATAAATTAGAAATATTCATTTTTTTGATGATTTTTTCCACCTTATAAGTATCTCTTTCAGATTTATTTTGTACGTAACAATATCTTCCATATAATCCACTTAATATTAAATCAAAAACTTGTAAATTTGGATTTATTCTTTTTTTTATATCATTATTTACGGTACTTATTTTATTTCTTAGTTCCCACAAATTTATAAGTTCTTTGTCAAATATCTTCAGTTTCGATTCATTAGCTACTACTGGGTATATGTTTCTATTAATTATTTCAATTAAGGATGATTTACCTGAACCATTTGGTCCAATTAATATTACATTTTCTGAATAACCTATCTTTAAATTTAAATCTTTAATTACTTTAAAGCCATTTTTAAAACAATTTATATTTTTTGCGTCAAACCAAAATTTATTTAACACTAAAACTTATTACTCCAAAATATAATCAATTGAATAGAGCTTAAAATAAATATAAAGAGATAAAGCCAATTCAACCATGAAGGTCTATTTACTTTCTTCATAAATTATATTATTAACATAAAAAATATAAGCGGAGCAGCAAATCTTACAAATGTTTTTCTAATAATATCAAGATTATTTTCAATTTCTAACTTCTTTATCTCAGGTGGATATTTCAATATCACTTTTTCATATACATCATGATTTTGGGCCTTTTTAGTATTTTTCCATGGTTCATCTTTATCTTCAGACTTCTTGTACCACTTCCAAAAATAATTTATTATCCTATCTTCTCCTAATAATTTTATTTCATCCTTACTTATAAATCCCATATCGTGATTATATGTTTGTGTTTTTAAAATCATATAATCCTCATCGAATATCTTATAAAAAATCTTTCTTTGAGTCTCTTTAAATAATAAGAGGTTATTAAGTAGTTTATTTTGTAGGAATTTCCTATAGTGTCTCACTATTACCCTTGCTTTGTTGTTTCCTAGAGGAATATGATCTAAAACTTGTAAATATCTTGATGCGGAAGGATCGCCTTTGTAGATTAATATCCTTCCTGGAGGTATGTATTTTATCCGAATAAATTCTTTTGTAGGGTCATTCTTGTAGTAATAAATACTTTCAATGTATTTGGGATTAATATTAATTTTCTGGTTAAAACTAACAAGTACGTTTTTATTAACATCTTTATCAGGGATTGTATCGCCATGAACCCAAAAGATATGAAGGATATCTAGATGATTTTCAATAATCCTTGACCAATCGCATTTGAAGTCAACTAATACCTCCTCAAAGACATAATCCTTATGTGAAAACCCATTTTCATATAATTCGTAGTTAGTTATAGGTGTATCTTCACTTATATTATTTAAATCAGTTTCAGATTTTTTAGAAAAATGTACAAAAATATATCCATTTTTTTCTGAAGTTTTGTATTGAGATAAATGAATTCTTTTGGCGTAGTTATCGTAATTATTATCGACTATATGGCGACATGTAATTCTGTTGAGATTTTGGCAACTTCCTCCAGATGAAAACTTAGCTCCATGATATGGGCAGGTTATTACCCCATCTGATAATGTCCCTCCCAAAAAGGAGGCTCCTCTATGTGGACAAATATTTTTAATACACCTAACTTTTTTATTTTCATCTCTATAAAGAACGAGAGGCTCATCATAGAGTGAAAAATAATATAGCTTATTTTTTTTTAGCTCTTTAGAGGGACAAATTGCATACCAACCAAATAAACCTATATTTAATTCTTTTTGATTTTCTCTAATATCAAACGAGTCAATTTTTACTACCGTTCCTTTTTTAAATGGCTTAAGAACGGTATTAAAGTCTTTTGATTTAAAAAAATTAATTTGTCTGTTTTCCATAAATTAATTTCTTTTTTTAACTGACTGTTTATCTTTCGGAACTATAACCCAAGTAAATAATCAATTTCTTATAAAAAGAAAATTCTCTATTATTTGTAGCAATAATTATTTTGTTATCGAAAAATATTTAGTCTCTGTCGCATCTATGTATCTTTATTTCATGTTTTTTGTATCTTTTGTGATTCCTTCAAATTTTTTATGGAAGCAATAGCATCATCAATATTTTTGTGGAAATTGCATTGACCCAAATAACAGCCTATAAATCTTAAAAATTTTCTCTTGCCACCACTAATTTCATATCTATGTATTGTTCCGCCATCTATAGGAGCATAAATCAGTTCTGGTAGCGCCATATTAATTTTTATTTAATACTTAATTAAAGAATAATTCATGTTCAAAAACATTTCCATAGCTCAATCCATATATTTAATAATTAATTAATTAATTTATTTATGGATAATTATTTATTGAATTCCAATGTATTATTTGTTATCTATTAATTATTGAAATGGATTTTTGATTATGCCAAAAGCATTTAGGCGGTTTTTTAAAAAACTACCAAAAAAAATTCAAACCATAAAATACTCATTTAGAGAGTTTTTATCTTCAAAAATATAAATTAGCGATTGTGGTTAATAAATTTTTAATTTCTATATTTTTGATAAAACATAGTCGGCAGAGTTAAATTCTAAACTATATTAAATCTGCAATTTATGAAATATTATGATCAAAAGAGTTTTTGCGATATTAATTTTAACTTTGCTTTTTCTTTTTAGTACTCCAGTTTACTCATTGGATACTTCTTCAAAAAGTCTTGAAAAGTATACTCGAAGGATTTCTAACAAGTTCACTAGAACTTACTGCAACACTACCAAATTCGGCATCTCTTATGAAGGAGCTTTGGCATTTGCTATTGGAGAAACTAATAAGGAATTTAAAAATAATAAACTCAATAAGTTGATAGATTATTCTCTACTAAAAAATTCAATAATTAATGATTTAGAAAATAATTGCCAGGTTTATGATTTCGATATTAGTAATTTAGAAAATTTGAAGTTTAACTAAAAAATGTATATTTTATGAGTCTTATTTTTTTCCTATCTAATCATTTGGTTTCTCCATCATCCATTCGAAAACTCCCTTGGCATCAAGGTTTTTAGAAGCATAAACAAATAAAATTGGAAATATTAAAATTACTAGGCCAATAACTGCTAATTCTATTTTACCGATCCCCATCTCAGTTAATGTTAAAGCAAAATAATTAATCATTATATTTATTGAATTAAAATTTATTTCTACATAATTTATAAAAAAAATTGTATCCATTCACTTTTTTATAAAAAATCTTAATTATTTATAGCGAAGGAAATTTGTATAAAGTACCTATTTTATTGATGTAATAATTTTAATAATTTAAATAATAGGCTTCTGTTTGATGGTTATGAATCATGAAATTATTATTTTTACACCTATTTTTGCATTATTGATTGGATTTATAGTACTGAGAATATTAAAAAAAAGAAAGAGATCAGCTAAAAGTATCTATAAATTAATAGATGATTTGGAAAAAAAATACATATATTGATTTCTTTTGTAAGAAAAAAGATTAATCAAATTCTATTCCAACTTCTTCTTTTAAATCTCTCTCCAAATCTGGAAGATGAGGTTCAACCCAATGATCTTTGTTATCAATTCCTGCTGCATTTACATAATTCATAATATGTTGATCCACTTGCTTATAAAGATCATGCAAATTTAAATCCATACGAATATCATGTGCAATTTCAGATACTTGTTTTTCTGTTAGACAATGATCTGGATGAAGTAAATCACAACATGGGATTCTCTTCTCGATCAATTCATTTAGATTGATTTTTATTTCGTAATCTTGATGGACAGTCATTGAATTAATAGCTTCTTAAACTAATTCTAATTATGTTTAAGGTTTTGTATATCTTTAGTCAAGAAACAAAGTTCTTTAATGCATATGCGGTAATTTTAAATAAATAGATCTTCCAAATCTTTATACAAATCATCATTCTCTTTTTGGTTTTCTATAAGTTCATGGTGATCTAGTGAAAGTTCTTTTTTTGAAGTATAAAAAAGATATCCAAGGGCTCCTAAAAGTAATGTTGTTGGTAAAATCATTAGCATTAAATTGACTTATAATGAATATAGTGCAACACTTATTACAGTCAAGTGCTGAACTTTTATTAATTTTTAAATGCCTACTAAGAAAAAAAGAGTTGGTTTTATTCCTAGAGAAGATGTTATGAGAATAATTGAAAAGTTAAGCACAGAAAACAATTTAAGTAATTCAAAAATAATAAGTATTTTGGTAGAAGAAGCACTTTCTATAAGAGGTATATTTAATAAAAAAAATGGTAAAGTAACTCAATCATATCAATCAACTTGCGATAATTCAAAAAACTTATTTTATAATTCTGGTGACTTTACAGATAATGCAAAACTCTCAATTGATACTAATTTAGGACATCAATTTATTCCTAGTAAATCAACCGATTTAAATGCACAGAATCAGGAGGCTTTTGACTTGCAAACTTATAAAAAGTTTTTATCATTCCTAAAATTTCAGGAAATGATGGATAAATATAACACTTAATATGGTGTTGCTAAGTGATGCACCGTGCGTTAAATTTAATTTGAATTTAACTAGGAGATTTTCATATTAAAATTTTTTCACCATTTAAAAATCTAAATTCAATAATCTATAAAATATTTATTCTTATGAATTCATCTCTCCCATTTTTATCTGTAAATCTTCTTCCTCCAGAAAAATTATATTGTAATTTTAGTTATTGGAGTTCCTTGTTCTCTCAGGATATGCAAATTTTATGGGATAGAGCGCATGGAGTACCTTTAGATAAACTGCCAAAAGGGGTTTCTGATATGATTTTTCCTTATTTATTGCTTGCACTCTCAGACTATAAGACTTCACAAATAAATAAAATGAATGGAATAGGATTAGATAATCTATTAAGCCTTTGGTTTGATAAGTACTTATTAAATAAAAATGGTTACTTCGAGCTAATTAAAAAATAATATTTAAAATTAGCTATTAATATCAAATTTGATTGCTATAAAAATTGACTACGTTTAAAAATTTTTTTAGTGATTCTTTCGTAATTGGCACATCAATAGTCTTGCTATTAATATATTAAAAGGATTGATGATGCATTCTTTAAATTTCTTTTTAGCAAATATGTGTATTGTCGTTTTGATAATGCAAATCAGGAGTGATGTTAAATTAAGAAAAGCGAGATAAATGAAATTTAATTCAAAAACCTTAAGCTTGATGTTAAACCTGTTATTTTGCTTGTTTATATTTATTATTTAACATTTTAGTCTTCATTAATTAATTTACAAAAAATTCAAAAATTAATATTCGAATTTGGTTGACTTTTATTATTAATGCGATGATAATGGCAAAAATAAATTTTTAGTTGTGAATCCCCTTTCAGATACTTTTGATGATTTTGTTGATGATCTCCTTTCATCCGATATTAATTTGTTGAAAGGGGAACTTGATTTTCTCCTCATTCAACATTTATTTAATTCTGTAGATTTGCAGCGAATTAATAAAACTGAAATTGAAGATAACGAATCATTAGCTGCGTAATTTTTATGAAATTTCTTTATGAAAAGTTTTGGGTTCCAGTTTTTGGTTATATTTTATCAAAATTTGTTTTTTTGATAGAAGGTAAAAAGCAAGATTCCAAAAATAAAAAAAAATAAATTAATTACTTTTTTTCTTTATAAAGTATTTTTAAATACATAATTTAAGTCAATATATTTTGATAACAACAAAATCTGTGCTTAAGACTTATTAATGTATGCATGGTTGAAATATAAGTAATTGCTTTTTAGCAAATTAAATGAACAAAAATAATACGTTGAAGCCATACACAGTGCATTACCGTGATACTCAAAATATAAGATTAGAAAGTTGTTTTTATGCTTTTGACGCTTACGAGGCTAGAACACTAGCAATGGAATTTAATAAGTATATAAATGAACATCCAAACAGTATAGACCTTATAAGATGCGAAAAATGAATGAAGTTTTTTAATAAATTAAAATAATAAACTTTTAAACACTCAAGAATTTATCAATCACCGCTTGACTCAACTCACTAGTATTTCCGCTAGCAACAATACCTCCGCGTTGCATCGCATAATATCTATTGGCTTGTCTTACAAAATGCAAATGTTGTTCAACTAATAAAACACCAATTCCGGTATCTCTAATTATCTGGTTAATTGCATTTTCAATGTCTAAAACTATATTCGGCTGAATACCTTCCGTTGGTTCGTCAAGTAATAGTAGTTGGGGTTTACCCAGCAATGCTCTTGCGATAGCTAGTTGCTGTTGTTGTCCACCACTGAGATCTCCTCCTTTCCTTTGTAGAAAATCTTTTAAGATTGGGAATAGATCATAAATAAATGGATCTATTTTCTTGTTCTTAGATAATCCACCTGGCAGCGACTCCATTCCTAACATAAGATTCTCTTCAACTGATAGATATGGAATAATTTCTCTCCCTTGAGGAACGTAAGCCATTCCTTTCCTCGCCCTCTGATGGGGTGCTTTTCTATTGATATTTTCGCCAATCAAAAAAATATCGCCTTTTTTTTGTCTTAACAAACCAATAAGTGATTTCAATAAAGTTGTTTTGCCAACTCCATTTCTTCCAATCAAACAAACCATTTCTCCTGATTTAACATTTAAATCTACATCTCTGAGAATATGACTCTCGCCATAATATGTATTCAATGATTTGATTTCCAGTAAGTTTTTCATAATTAATCCTCAGGCCTTCCTAAATAAACATCAATAACTTTTTGGTCCTTTTGTATAGTTTCCATTGTTCCCTCGCATAATACTGTGCCTTGATTTAATACTGAAACATTACTATCAAGTCTTCTTATAAATTCCATATCGTGATCTATTACCACTACAGTATTTTCTCCTGATAATGATTTTAATAAATCAGCTGTAAGATCAGTTTCTTCATCAGTTAAACCAGCAACAGGTTCATCAACTAACATTAAATCTGGCTTCTGTCCTACTAACATGGCTATCTCGAGCCATTGTTTTTGGCCATGTGATAAAGAACCAGCTTTAGAATCAACTTTTTGAGCTAAATTGACAATCTTCATAAGACGTTCAATCTCATTAAGCTGCTCATCTTTAATACTTTTATTTATAAGGTTTAAGGGGCTTTTAGGCGTTGAAACTGATATTTCAAGATTTTCTTTAACTGTTAGATTTTCAAAGATTCTTGGACTTTGGAACTTTCTTCCCACTCCAAGTCGAGCAATCTTATGCTCCTTTCTACCTACTAAAGATTTTCCTTTGAAAATTACTTCACCTTTTGTTGGCTTAACCTTTCCAGTTATTACATCAAGAAATGTTGTTTTACCTGCCCCGTTGGGTCCTATTACAGCTCTTAATTCTCCTTTTTTTAAATTTAAATTAAGTTTGTTGAGAGCTAAAAAACCCTCGAAACTAACAGTAATATCTATTAAATTCAGAAGATCTGTATTATTCATTATTCACCTCCTTATTATTAACTTCTAAGCTTGGATAGGTTTCAATCTTCCTTTTCAAACCAAATCTTTGAAGAAGATTCCTAGGACCATCTCCTTTAATCCAGCCTAAAACTCCCTCCGGCAGAGCTGTTACAACTAAGATAAATAATCCTCCTTGGATAAACATCCAGCTAGCTGGTAAAGCTTCACTCACTAGACTTTTTGCATAGTTGATAAAAACTGCTCCTAGTATCGCTCCCAATAAAGTTCCCCTACCTCCAACAGCAACCCATATAACCATTTCTATAGAAAAGGGAACTGTCATAAATTGAGGGGATACTATTCCAGACTGAACAGTATATAAAGCTCCCGAAATTCCAGCGAGTCCTCCAGCAATAGAAAATATTATCGTCTTAAATATTACTGGGTTATATCCTGTAAACCTAACTCTTGGTTCATCATCTCGTATTCCTATAAGAATATTTCCAAATCTTCCTTTAATTACCCACTTTGCAAAAAACCATGCGGCTATTACTAGCATGGCGGTTATCCAAAAGAATATTCTTTGCATGGACTCAGAACCTACCATCTGACCAAATAGTTGTGTTACATCTGTTTTTAATCCATTTGTTCCATTTATAAGTTTTTGTTGTCCATTAAAAAAGTTAAAGAATACAAGAAGAGAAGCTTGAGTAAGTATAGAAAAATAAACCCCTTTGATTCTATTCCTGAAAACAAGAAATCCAATTAAACCAGCAATCAATGCTGGAATTATCCAGATAGCGAAGAAGGTGAAAATTGGCGATCTAAACGGTTCCCAGAAAAAAGGCAATTTTTCAACTCCATATAAAGCAAAAAATTCAGGAATATTATTTGGGAATTCAGAAGAGCTGGTTATTTGCAAATACATAGCGGCACAATATCCACCTAATGCAAAAAATATACCTTGTCCAAGACTTAGTAAACCTGTATATCCCCAGATAAGATCTACACCAAGAGCAACTATGGACAAAGATAAGTATCTACCAAGAAGATTTAATCTAAATACGGGGAGTAAGGTTGGTGCTGCAATAATTAGAGCTATTAATATTATCCAAAATGATAATACTATTTTTTTATCAAATTTAATTTTACTAAAGGACATTAGTTTTCAACCATCCTTCCTTTTTGAGGAAATAAACCTGTAGGTTTAAATTGTAAGAATATAACAATTAGTGCAAATATCATTACTCTTGCCATACTTGTGGTTGCAAAAAAGTTGATTGTGTTTGATAAAGGTAAAGGCATATCTGGCCATATTGATAAGAGCCTTCCAGCACCAATTAAATCAGTCATTATTCCTATTCCAAATGAAGCAAATACTGTTCCTAATAAATTTCCTACTCCTCCCAGCACTACAACCATAAAACAACCAACAATATAGTTCCCGCCTACATTTGGTCCTACAGAACCTAAAAGAGATACTGCTACCCCGGCAACTCCTGCTAGGCCAGATCCAATTCCAAAAGTAATTATATCCACTTTTTCAGTAGATATACCAAGGCAATCACTCATTTGTCGGTTCTGAGTAACTGCTCTTATACGCATCCCCCATGCACTTTGATTAAGAAATAATGTTATTGCTATTACGGAAATTAGTGTAATTACAATTATCATTAATCTTGTTTTAGGGAATGCAGTCCCAATAATTTCTACTTGACCTCTCATCCATGAAGGTGCAGTTACATCAACATTTCGAGCGCTTGCTCTACTAAGTTTGCTAACAGAGGATGAGATTATGCTGCCTGTCAGGACTCCAGTTAAAGCAGCAAATAACCAAGTACTAAATTTAAAATATTTGAAATTTATTGATTCTTTTATTTTTGAAGGAAACGTTGATGGTAAAAATAAACCAATTATCAAACTTATAACTAGACCGGTCCCATAAGCTAAAGGTACACTTCTGACAAATTGTTGAAGAATTAAGCTTACGCCCCATGTGGCGAGAAGTGTTTCTAGTGGACTTCCATAAAGCCTCCTTATTATAGTTTTTTCTAGGAGAATGCCTACTACACCGCTAACAATAAAAGCAAGGAAAATTGAAACTATTATGTATGAATTGTAGAAAGGCTTTAATATAGGTAATTTAAAAATTAATTGTGTGACGTATGTTGTGTAAGCCCCAAGCATCATAAGTTCCCCATGGGCAAGATTAATAACACCCATAAGACCAAAAACAATTGCTAGACCTAGTGCAGCAACAAGAAGTACAGATCCAATTGCAACACCATTAAAAAGACTATCGAAAAGTAACTCCAATTTAGAAAAAGAAAATATTTGATTATATAAAATAAAAGGAGGCGTTAACCTCCTTTTATTTTGATGTATAGGTTTTAATTAAATTAAAGCTTATACTTTTCTCCTTTTGAAGGATCTGTCCAATCGCATGCGAATCCTTTTGAACTTGGATGCTTTTGGTTCCATGCTTGAGGAAGAACAACTCCTGTCTCTTCAAGGATTGTAAATCCACCCTCTGCATTAATCTCTCCAATTCTTACTGTTTGAGATAAGTGGTGGTTAGGCATAACTTCAACAGGACCTTGTGGTGCATCAAACTTTTGTCCAACAAGGGCTTCCCTTACTGCGTTATCGTCGAATGTTCCAGCATCTTCAACTGCCTGTTTCCATAAATAAACCATGTTATAAGCAGATTCTTGAGGATCAGCTACAACACGATCAGCTCCCCATCTTTTCTTGAAACTCTTAGCAAATTTCTTTGAAGCAGGAGTATCAATTGACATCATGTAATTCCAAGCGCCATAGTGACCTTCAAGGAACTCAGGACCAATAGTACTAATCTCTTCTTCAGCAATTGAATAGTTCATTACGTAGTAACCACTTGAAGGAGTGATACCCGCATCTTGAATCTGTTTGAAGAATGCAACGTTTTGGTCACCATTAAGTGTATTAATGATTATTCCACCTTCAGGAAGAGCCTTTTTGATTTTTGAGATAATTGGAGCAACTTCAGTATTTCCTAATGGAAGGTAATCTTCTCCAACAACTTTACCTCCTAACTGTTTTACCTGAGCTTTAGTGATTGTGTTGGAAGTTCTTGGGAAAACATAATCAGAACCTACAAGGAAGAAATCTCCACCGGCTGCAGGAGAACGCTTATACATGAAATCTGTAGCGGGTTCTGACTGTTGGTTTGGTGTGGCTCCTGTATAGAAAATGTTATTTGAACATTCTTGAGCTTCATATTGAATTGGGTAGTAAAGGAAAGCATCCTTTGATTCATATACAGGTAACATTGCCTTTCTACTAGCAGATGTCCAACCACCAAATACGACAGGAACTCCGTCTTGGTCTATAAGTTTCTTAGATTTTTCAGCAAAAGTAGGCCAGTCAGATGCACCATCTTCAACTATGTATTCTATTTTGTAGCTTTTACCGCCAACTTTAACACCACCAGCGGCGTTTATCTCTTCAATAGCCATTTTTTCAGTATCAACAAGGGTTGATTCAGAAATCGCCATTGTTCCAGATAACGAATGCAAAATACCAACGGTTACTGTGTCATCGAAACTTCCGGAGGTACCGCCTCCACCGCATGAAGTTGCTGTGACAGCAAGTGAGGCAGTAGCTAATCCTGCCAAAATACGCCTTGAAATTCTCATGAATTAGGATAAATTAGGTAATTGACCCTCTTTAGGGGGATAAAATAAAAGTTATTAACGAGTGAGGATTCGTTTTGTATCAGTCGTAACTATTTGTTGAATCCAATATATAAATAATTAACAATTTTCTAGTTTGGATTGTTGGGTATATGTGACTCTAAAAATTGAGTTATTTCTTCAACTCCTTTGCCGCTACTGAGATTGGTAAAAAACCAAGGTTTCCCTTTTCTCATAAATTCAGTATCACTTTTCATAATATTTAAATCTGCACCAACCATATCTGCTAAGTCAATTTTGTTTATTAATAATAAATCTGACCTTGTTATGCCTGGCCCCCCTTTTCTAGGGATTTTGTCTCCAGCAGATACATCAATCACATATATTGATAAATCTACAAGTTCTGGACTAAAACTAGATGCTAAATTATCTCCTCCACTTTCTACAAAAACAAAATCTAAAGGATTATATTTAATTTCTAAATCTAAAACTGCGTTTTTATTTAAGGAACAATCCTCTCTTATCGCTGTATGAGGACAACCTCCTGTTTCTACACCAATTATCCTTCCTTCCTCTAAAACTTTTTTATTTATTAAAAAGTTAGCATCTTCTTTGGTATAAATATCATTGGTGACAACAGCTATCTCATAATTTTTTTTCAAACTTAAGCATAGAGTCTCTACTAATGCAGTTTTTCCCGAGCCTACAGGACCCGCAACTCCCACTCTCAATTTGCTGCTCATAAATTAATTTCTAAAAAGTTTTGTATAAAGGTCATTATGATTTTGTTGTGCCATAGCTAAACCTACATTGCCAAAATAGATGTCATTAATTTCTTTGTCCATAATTTCTTTAGAAACTTTGGAAATTATTGTTAATAAATCTCTCTGAATTAATTGTGCTTTTGTTGAACCAATAGGAATAATCCTCAATGCTGCACTAAGTTGGTTTGCACTCCATGAGTAGAAAAAATTTTCAACCATTTCTAGCTTGGAAATTTCAAAACAATAACAAGCCCAACTCCACGCTAATGACCAGGAGCTTTTTTTATTATTTCCATATAGATATTCAAATCCAAATTCTTTGGTTAAATCAAAGAGAGATTTTCCCATTTGAATTTGTTGTTCTCTCATTTCGAGAGAGTCCTTTGATGAGAGGATCCATTTATCCAAACTCATTAGCTTTTGCAAATTACCTTTTAAATTTTTGCTTTCCTTTATCTCATTGAAAATATCAAAAAATTCTAGTAAAAGTCTTGCATCTAGTCTTATCTGACCAATTTCTAGTTCAGTTATTATTAAGTTTTTTACCGAATTTGAATCTGTTAAATTTTTATTATGAAGAAAACTCTCCATACCCTCCGAATAACAAAATCCTCCAACTGGTAAGTTCGGACTTATTAATAAATATTTTAATAAGTGACTTTTACTCATGACTATGTGCACCTCTTTCCGGAAAAAACTTTTTTTTCGTATTTTTTAAATCAACTTTAAAATTAAGAAGCATATTTTTAATAACATAATCACTTTTTGTTAAAAGAATGCCTTCTTCGATTTCTACTTCCACGTGCCTATTTCCAAGATGATAAGCAGTTTTAATAAGCTCAATTTTAGAATTTGAACTTATTTCAATTAAATCTTCTGTTTTGGCAATTATCTCTACATAAAAATTGGACTTATTAGTTGAAAGAATATCTCCATCATTTAATTTCCCTTTTCTAGGTAATTGTAAAATTATTTCTTGATCACAATCAGTTAATCTTTTACCTCTTAAGATTCTTCTTTCATCTGAACTTAAGGTGAGTTTTAAAAATAAACCTAATTTCGGTTTTTCCTTAATCCAATCAGTTACAACAATTTGTTTATTCATTCTCATAATCAAAATTTTTGGTTACTTTAATTTAGTAATTAAAGAAAACAATTTATGATTAAAACTTCATGGGAAGGTAATTGTTTCTTAAATTTTTTCAATAATAAAGCAAGTTTAGGAAATGTTGATAAAACAATCTTTAAATCTAAATCAACTTCTCCTTATAAGTTATTAAAGTCTACTCATGATCAAGAGGGGAGATGCATTTTGCCTGTTCTACATACTGCAGGGGGATTGGTAGGAGGTGATTTACTTGATTTTGAGGTTAATCTTGAAAAAAACTCTAAGGTTTTGTTGACGACTTCTTCAGCTCAGAAAGTATATGGATCAGTTGGAAGATCAAAAATCAATCCAAAAGGAATTTTTTCAAAGCAAAAGAATCTCATAAATATTCTTGACAATTCTCATTTAGAGTATCTTCCCCAAGAAACAATAATCTTTGCAAATGGTTTATATGAGCAAACTTTTAAAGTATCTATTTCAGAAACTTCAAGTTTTTTATTTACTGATTTAATAAGACTTGGAAGATCATCTTCGGGAGAATCTATTGAGAGTGGAGTTTTTAGATCTAAATTAGAAATTATGAGAAATAATGATTTACTTGATGATTGGGAATATGTTGATCAAATTGAATTATCTAAGGCAAGTTTTGTGGCCAAGTCAGGTATGGATTACATGCCCGTTTTTGGATCATTAATTTGGATTTGCGAAAAAGATTTTTCCAAGTCAAAAATAAATAATCTTGTGGGAAATATAAAAAAGATTTTCAATGAAACTAATAATTTATCAATTGGAATCCTTGAAAATGGAATTTCTGTACGATTCCTAGGGAGTTCTTCTCAAGATGCTAGAAAATGTTTTTTTTGTATTTGGAAACAAATTAGGTCTGTTTGTGGCTTTTGTGAGCCAAAATATCAAGGTGTATGGCCTTTACAAGATTCTATGAATTATTAATTATGTTCAGAAAGAACCTTTTTTAAGAATTTATAGTTTAATTTTTTATTATGCATCTTTCACCTCAAGAAAAGGATAAATTATTGATTTTTTCTGCTGCACTCTTAGCTGAAAGAAGGCTTAGTCGAGGTCTTAAGCTTAATTATCCTGAAACAATTGCTTTTTTAAGTTTTCAAGTTCTTGAAGGAGCACGAGATGGTAAAAGTGTAAGTCAATTAATGTCAGAGGGAACTACCTGGCTTTCAAAATCACAAGTTATGGAGGGCATTCCTGAAATGGTTGATGAAGTTCAAATAGAAGCAGTTTTCCCCGATGGGACTAAATTAGTTACTATTCACAATCCGATTAATTAGTTATGAGTAATTTAATTCCTGGTGAAATAATTCCTGAACAAGGTGAAATCGAACTTAATCTTAGTAAGCAAGTTAAAACAGTAACGGTTTCTAATTCTGGAGATAGACCAGTGCAAATTGGATCTCATTATCATTTTTATGAAGCAAACAAGGCTTTAATTTTTGATCGAAAAATAGCATATGGTATGCGTCTCGATATTCCTGCAGGAACAGCAATTAGATTTGAACCGGGTGATACAACAGATGTCAAATTAGTGCCATTTGCAGGTTTAAGAAATGCATATGGTTTTAATTCATTAGTTAATGGTTCTTTAAATAGTTAAAATTATGTCTTATAAAATTGATAGAAAAACTTATGCCCAAACTTATGGACCCACTACCGGAGATAGAGTAAGGCTAGCTGATACCGAACTTTTTATAGAAGTAGAAAAGGATTTAACTACATACGGAGATGAAGTTAAATTTGGTGGAGGTAAAGTTATTCGAGATGGGATGGGACAGTCTCAAGTAAGAAGAGCTGATGGGGCTGTAGATACCGTAATAACTAATGCTTTGATCGTAGATTGGTGGGGAATAATTAAGGCTGATGTGGGTATAAAAGATGGAATGATTTTTGAAATTGGTAAGGCTGGCAATCCTGATATCCAGGATAATGTTGATATTGTTATTGGTGCATCAACAGAAGTAATAGCTGGAGAGGGGCATATTCTTACTGCAGGTTCAATAGATACCCATATTCACTTTATCTGTCCCCAACAAATTGAGACAGCACTTGCCTCTGGAATTACAACCATGTTAGGAGGAGGAACTGGACCTGCAACTGGCACAAATGCTACTACTTGTACTCCGGGTTCTTTTCATATTTCAAGAATGCTTCAATCTGCAGAAGCATTTCCAATGAATTTAGGTTTTTTTGGAAAAGGAAACTCAACAAACGAGAGCAATCTTATTGATCAGGTCGAGGCTGGTGCATGTGGATTGAAGCTTCATGAGGATTGGGGAACCACTCCTTCTACAATAAATTCTTGTCTAAATGTTGCAGATAAGTTTGACGTACAAGTATGTATCCATACTGATACTTTGAATGAGGCAGGCTTTGTTGAAGATACCATTAACGCTATTGCAGGAAGAACTATTCATACTTTTCATACCGAAGGAGCAGGTGGAGGTCATGCGCCAGACATTATAAAAATCTGTGGAGAAAAAAATGTTCTTCCTAGTAGTACAAATCCAACTAGACCTTATACAAGGAACACATTAGAAGAACATCTTGACATGTTAATGGTTTGTCATCATTTAGATTCTAAAATCCCAGAAGACATTGCATTTGCTGAATCAAGGATCAGAAGAGAGACTATTGCAGCTGAGGATATCTTGCATGATTTAGGTGCCTTTTCAATTATTGCTAGTGATTCTCAAGCTATGGGAAGAGTTGGCGAAGTAATTACAAGAACTTTTCAAACCGCACATAAAATGAAAGTCCAAAGGGGGCCGCTAACTCAGGATTCTGATAGAAATGATAATTATAGAGTAAAGAGATATATTTCTAAAGTCACAATTAATCCTGCAATAGCTCATGGTATTGATAAACATGTTGGGTCTATAGAAAAGGGTAAAATTGCGGATTTGGCATTATGGAAACCTTCTTTTTTTGCGGTAAAGCCTGAATTAGTTGTTAAGGGAGGATCTATAGTTTGGTCCCAAATGGGTGATGCAAATGCTTCAATTCCTACTCCAGGTCCCGTACATGGTCGACCTATGTTTGCAAATTTCGGCCAATCTCTAATTAAGAGTTCTTTTACCTTTTTAAGTAAAAATTCAATTGAACAAAATATTCCAAATAAATTAGGCTTGCAAAAGAAATGTATTGCCGTAGAAAATACAAGAAATATCAATAAATCAAACTTAAAACTAAATAGTAAACTACCAAATATTTCAGTTGATCCTCAAACTTATGAAGTTTTTTCTGATGGAGAACTTCTTACTTGTGAACCACTTGATGAAGTCCCAATGGCTCAGAGGTATTTTTTGCTTTAGAAGTTTTTAATTAATTCTTTTTCACTTATCTTTATGTCTTTTGACCCCGCTAAAGCTAAATCTTCTTGTAGTTTGTTCTCGCAAGATAGAACTCTTGACCAACTTGGTAATTGAAGTGTCGTAGGACAAGCCAGATAATCTTCCGTAGCAGGTCTTAATAGTTTCGCAAACTTTTGTACTGATAATTCTTCTTCGTGCCTATCGTATGGAAGTTGATTAACTGCTGAATCTAATCCAAATTGTTTTACTCGATCTTCTCCAACTCTTTTGTAGAGAACTTCTAAAGTTGCAAGTTGAGTGCTAGTTAAGGTCTCGGCTTGATGCTCCATGAGACCTCTTAAAACACTTGAAAGTATTTCTGTACACATTTTTTGCAATCCTTCTTTAGAAGAATCTCCAATATTCTTATGTTTGTGATCAAATAAACCTAGGTCAACCTGGGCTATTTTGGAGGTCCTTACGTTTCTATAAACCTCTGATAATAAACCTATCTCTAAACCCCAATCACAGGGTATTCTTAAATTCATAGCAAGGTCTTTAGTAAAAGCAAACTCACCTGCCAAAGGATATCTAAATGATTGAAGATATTGTAAAAACGGACCCTTACCAACTAACTGCTCAAGACTTGCTAACAAAGGACCCACGAATAATCTTGTTGCTCTACCTTGCAATTGATTTGTTTCTAATGATAATCTGCTGTAAAAAGCTTTTACATATGATATTCCATATGATTCATCCAGAAGTGGAAGGATCATTCTTGAAGGATATAAAGGACTAAAAGTTCTTATATCAGCATCAAAAAGAGCAACAATTTCTGATTTTCTAGTCGCAACTCCTATGCCTTGCCATACAGCCCATCCTTTACCTGGAGTTCCTAAAAGTTCTAATCCATTTTTTTCTTGGCTTTTTAATAGCTCAATTACAGAGGGAGAATTAGTCCATTGAACGTGAACTGGGAATGGCATAGAGTCAAAAAATGATTTTGCTGACTTAACTTGCTCAACAGTTTTTGCAGAAAGAGCAATAACTAATTCATTTAAGCCTGTAAGGTTTTTTAAAACTTCTCTTATATCTTTTAATGCTGGACGCTCAAACTCTTCATATAAGCAAGGTATTAAAATGCTAGTTGATCTTCTTTTAAGACTTTTGTTTAATTCTTTAAGTAAATTTCCTGTAACTCCATATTCATGTATTGTTGTGATTAAACCTTGTTGAAAGTCCATTTTCTAATTGATGTGCAGAATGGTATTAATACTTCGATGATTTTTTCAAAGTGAAGCAAATTGATTCAGAGAAAAAATTAGATAGATTAAAAATTGATAAATTGTTAAAAACAATTTATTCAAATCATACTACAGAAGAAATTAATTTTATTTCAAACCAATTATTACAGATTTTAAATGATTTCTCAGAGAAATCTGCTTATGAAGAAATAAGAGATAAAGAAAGGTGGAATGAATCTCATTCAGTTTTGATAACTTATGCAGATAGTATTTATAAAAATGGCGAGGCAACATTAATAACTCTTGGAAAGTTGTTAAGTAAACATTTTGGAAGTCTTTCTAAAGTTGTACATATTCTTCCTTTTCTGAAATCCACAAGCGATGGAGGTTTCGCAGTCTCAAGTTATGATTCCTTAGAAGAAAAATTTGGTGGTTGGGATGATCTCAAAAGTATTTCTAAAAATCATGATTTGATGGCTGATTTAGTACTAAACCATGTTTCATCATCTCATCCATGGGTTCAGCAATTTATTAAATCCCAAGAACCGGGTATATCAAATGTTTTTTCACCGAAACAAAATCTTGACTGGTCAAATGTAGTTAGGCCTAGAAGCTCCTCTTTGTTTTCTCAAATAAATACTGATGATGGCCCTAAACAAGTTTGGACAACTTTTGGGCCAGATCAAATTGATTTGAATTGGCATAATCCTAAAATGACTCTTGAGTTCTTAAATTTAATTACTTCTTATTTATCTAATGGAATTAAATGGTTAAGGCTTGATGCTGTAGGTTTTATTTGGAAAGAGTCAGGGACTACGTGCTTACATTTACCTAAAGCACATTCAATTGTGAAACTCCTAAGAGTTCTTTTAAATAATCTTCTTGATGATGGCGTTTTAATAACAGAAACCAATGTTCCTCAGAAGGAGAATCTATCTTATCTCATTTCTGATGATGAAGCCCACATGGCATATAATTTCCCATTACCTCCTCTTCTCTTAGAGGCAATTATTACTTCAAGAGCTGATATTCTAAACTCATGGATTTTTGATTGGCCCATGTTACCTGAAGATACTACTTTATTTAATTTCACTGCATCGCACGATGGTGTTGGTTTAAGAGCTCTTGAGGGTTTAATGAATGAGCAGAGAATTAAGAATTTATTAATTAATTGTGAGAAAAGAGGAGGATTAGTAAGTCATAGACGTTTATCAAATGGTGATGATAAACCTTATGAATTGAATATTAGTTGGTGGAGTGCAATGGAAGACTCCAGTAGAGATGCTAAAAGATTTCAATATGAGAGATTTATTTTGAGTCAACTATTAGTAATGGCTCTGAAAGGGGTTCCTGCATTTTATTTACCAGCATTACTAGCTTCAGAAAATGATATCAAAAGTTTTTCTATGACAGGTCAAAGAAGAGATCTAAACAGAGAAAAGTTTAAATCAGAAAATCTTTCAGCTGTTTTAAATAATCCTGAATCTAATGCTAATAAAAACTTAAAATATCTTCGTAATGCTATGGATGTCCGATCAGAATTAAAGCAATTTCACCCTTGTTCACAAATGAAATGTTTGTCGAATGGTAGAAGTGATATTGTTGTAATCAAAAGAGGTAAAGGGCCTAAGTCAGTTTTTGCAATCCATAATATGACTGAAAATAAAATTAATTATCAATTGAATGATAATGATTTACCAAAAATAATTGATAATGATTTCAATACCCATGATTTTTTAACATCCACTAAATACAATTGCAAAAATATTAGTCTTGATCCTTTTCAAGTAATTTGGCTTGGTGCTTTATAAAAATGATAGAAAATTCTTCTATTTGGGTAGTAAGTGATGTAGATGGTACTTTAATGGATCACTCATATGATTTATCACCTGCTAAAGAAACTATAAAAAAATTACAAAAATTATCTATTCCCGTAATTCTTTGTACAAGCAAAACTGCTTCTGAAGTAAAAGTTATTAGAAAGGAACTTAACTTGACAGATCCTTATATTGTTGAGAATGGTGCGGCAATATATGGTGAATCTCTTAAAAGAGTAAATGGAGAAATTATTCTTGGAATAAAATACGAATTTCTTGAAGAAATCTTAAATTTTATTTCTAAAGAAATTGATTACAAACTTACTCCTCTTAATAATCTCACTGATCAAGAAGCCACTCAGCTTACAGGTTTAGTAGGCAACTCATTGAACTTAATGCGTGATAGACATTGGAGCATGCCCTTTTTAAATCCGCCAAGTTATTTAGAAGAGAAAATTAATATCTGTTGTAAAAAATTCAATGTTGATATTTTTAAGGGCAATAGAATGAGTCACTTATTATCTACAAAATCGAATAAAGGTAAAGCAATAAATGCTCTTAAAAAATATTCAAATGTCCATAATATTGAGATTATAGGTCTAGGCGATTCTCCAAATGATTTGCCTTTACTTTTAAACTCAGATATTAAAATAGTTATTCCAGGAATAGATGGACCTAACTTAAATTTACTAGATCAATTAAAAGATTTGGAATTTATTCTGGCCTCTGAACCAAATGGATATGGTTGGAAAAATGAAATCAATAAATTAATAAATAAGCGAGAACTAAATTAGAAAGATGAAAGATTTAGATATTAATTTTCCTCTTGATAAATTTGAAAAATTAATTATTGATATTGGTTGGGAATCCTTGGATGATTGGTTCAATTTTTGGAATGGCAAAAGAAACATTCTTTCAATTGATCAATATTGGAACAATAAAGTAAATGAGGATTGGATTTGGGGTTTAGCTTTACCTCTTTTGTCTCAGGCCTATAGATTTTATGAAAATTTTTCAAATAGAAAAATTATTGGGATCTCAGCTCTCCCAGGAACAGGCAAAACAACCTTAGGTAATTGGCTTGAAGCAATATCTTTAAATTTAAATTTCAAAATTGCTGTTATTTCAATTGACGATTTTTATCTTCCTTCAGATGAAATGAAATCAGCAATTAAGAATAATCCTTGGAAAGTATCGAGAGGTTTCCCTGGTAGTCACTCAGTAAAATTAATGTATGACAAATTATCATATTGGAAAATTAATGGAGAGTTAAATGTTCCGGTTTTTGATAAATCACTAAGAAATGGCTTAGGAGATAGATCTCACTGGAGATTTGATAATCCTGATTTAGTAATTCTTGAGGGATGGTTTTTAGGAATAGAACCCTGCTCAATTGTTGTTAAGGATCAGCACATACAATCAGCAAAATTGAGTCCAAATGAATCTAGATATTTATTAAAGATTCAAAATAATTTAAATGAGTATTTAGATGTTTGGAGTTTAATAGACAATATATGGCATTTAAAGCCACCGAAGTTTGAATATATGAATATGTGGAAATCTTCTCAAGAAAAAGCAATGCTCTTACAAAAAGGGAATGCCCTTCAAGATGAGAAATTATCTAATTTCTTAAGGATGCTTAATGTTTCTATTCCCCATAAAAGTTTCGATTTTATAAATTCTTATGCTCTATTGTTAATTGATCAAGAAAGAAATCTAGTTGAGGCTGGATTAAATTTTTAGTATTTTCTAAATTTCTTTTTTTTCAGTAATTTTTTATACATTTTTTGTAGTTCTTGATAGTGTTTAATTATAGATATTTTTGCGATTTTAGGATGGTTGAGTTTTCCTACAAAAATGATAGTAGTAGAATGGTTGTCCTACGATGTATTGGGCCATCAAATTTTTTTTTAGAAAGAGTTTTATTCCCAACTGACATTCTTACTTTTATGGCCCCAAATGATTCAAGAGTTGAGATCTGGGGAAATGAATTATATGGCCCTAAATTGGAAGAGAGAATAAGAATTTCAGCTGATAATGAAGACTCGACTTTAGTGGCTTAAAGATGATATTCTTTAATTGTCTTCGAGTCAAAATTTTTTACAAATACCTAGTTTTTATTGATATTATCTAACTAGTTTTAGTTTTATAAATGCATTATTTTTCTTCCTTTGCAATAGGAGGTTTTGTTCCTTCTGCAGCTATCGCTGGTGTTCTACTTTTGATTGGACTGGGAGCCTTTTTTTATCTTGGTATTAAAGGACCTACAGATTATTAAAGATTAGTTAATTAACAATTTATATTTTCATAACCTTCCTGAATAAATTAACACTATGGATTTAACAACTATTTTATTTATTTTAAGCTTACCTTTCGTTTTGTTAACAGTTTATTTTGGGACAAAAAATGATTTTTACGAGAGTGAAAACTATAAAGGTGATGGTTGTGCTCACGATGTTAAGAGGTAAATTTATTATCAATCACCTCTATGTCCACAAGCACTCTTAATATCAAGCAGCCAAACAGATTTATATATTTCATTAGTTATTTTTTCTCTTCCATTGTTACGAGCATCTAATTCAGTCATCGGTATAAAACGTAGCGAGAGATTTGTTATTCCACTAACCTCTGGTCTTCCTCCAAGCCCTTGTCAATAAATTTCAATTATTAACCAATAGTTAGATTTCGCATAATCCGAAAAGATTAAAGATAGAAGAAAAAATAATATCAAAATAGATTTTTTTTACATTTTGATATACTAGCTTTTAACTATATGATGCGAATTGCTATTAATTAATTAGGTTATTTATTTATTTATTTATTGGAATATTTAAAATTTATTTTATATGGATTAATTCAAGGGTTGACAGAGTTTATTCCTGTAAGTAGTACCGCTCATTTAAAAGTTATATCTCTTTTTTTAGGTATTGATGATCCTGGAGCATCTTTGTCAGCTACTATTCAATTTGGGAGTGTTTTAGCCATTGCTTGGTATTTTAAGAATGATATTTTTAATTTCAAGACTCGAACTTTCAAAAATTTCCTTGAATATATTTTACATGAAAGATTATTAACGTCTATTTTGATTGCTACTATCCCAATTGTTTTGCTTGGTGGGAGTATAAAAATATTTATCCCTTATTTTTTTGATAACGTTCTACGTTCAAATTTATCAATAGCATTGGTCTCATTTCTAATGGCTTTTTTTATGTACTTGGCAGATAGTTCTAAAAGAGGTTCTATTAATATTAAAAACCATAATTATTCAGATAGTTTTTTGATCGGTTTCTTTCAGGCATTTGCCATTTTACCGGGTGTTTCTAGATCGGGTGTTACTATATCCAGCGCTCTAATTTCAGGATGGGAAAGAGGCGATGCTGCGAAATTTTCTTTTCTATTAGGGATGCCAGCTATCACTCTTGCTGCGATTGTTGAGTTTATTTCTTCTTTTAATGATTTTTTTTCAATAGGTTTACTCCCTCTTTTTGTTGGTCTTATTACGGCATTTATGTCCTCTTTATTGGCTATAGATTTCTTATTAAAATATTTTTCTTCAAATGGGTTGAAAATATTTATTATCTATAGATTAATTTTTGGTGTTGTGATTCTTCTGAGTTTATAATTGGCTGTGAAAAAATTTTCACAATTGTGTTAGGGTTTAAAAAAATTCTTTCATATGAATATATTTATTTCTTTTCAGCTAGGTGAAGTAGAAGTTTCAAATTTTACTATATTGGTTTTAGTGTTTTTTTCTTCTTTTACATTCATAGCTGTAGGCATAAGTTCATATAAACTATATAAATCTCTTATAAATGAAGACGATAAGTAATCGGAACGGCGGGATTTGAACCCACGACCCCCACTACCCCAAAGTGGTGCGCTACCAAACTGCGCTACGCCCCGTGCATTAACTATAAAGATAAGATTGATTTAAAAGTTAATTTTTTATGGGATTGTTATCAGATCTCAATACACACTTATCAACTTCCCAATTAAAGTTGTCCCATATATGGTCTTTTAATTTGTAGTTGCTTCCCGTAAAAACTCCTAACTTAACTTTTGTGGGTGAGGCAGAACAATACTGCCTGCTTCCAGCTGATGCAAGATATTGTTGATGGTATTGTTCCGCATAAAAATATTCATCAATCATCTTTATTTCCGTTTCAATTAAACCAAAATTTTTTTTGTTTAGTTCTTTTTGATATTGTTCCTTACTAGCTAATATAGTTTTTAAATTATTTTTATTTGTATAGTATATTGCTGATCTATATTGAGTTCCCATATCATTGCCTTGCCTGTTTTTTTGAGTAGGGTCATGACATTCCCAAAACATTTTTAATAAATCGCTTATATCTATTTTTCTTTTATCCCATAAAATTCTTACAACTTCTGAATGACCAGTTAAGCCGGAACAAACTTCATAATAAGTTGGATTTCTTTTTTCACCACCAGCATAACCTACAGATGTTGTGACAATTCCAGGAAGTTTCCAGAAGCATTTTTCGGCTCCCCAGAAACAACCACATCCAAAAATTATTTCACCTTCTTCTATATTAGGATCTTTTTTAATATCTGTTTTTAATATCCTATGTAGTGAATAAGCATCATTGGTTAAATTTTCCTCCTCATTATTCATAATTTTTTTCAGAAATTTAAACATAATCAAATCTAATCATTATAAGTAAAAAAATTATTTTTAGCTTTTAACAATTCTGGTGGCTAATTCTCTTTCCCAAAGTTGTTTATATAGCCCTTTTTCTTTTACTAAATCTTTATGGTTCCCTTCTTGTATTATTTTCCCTTTATCCATTACTAAAACCCTATCACATGTTGCTGCAACAGAAAGTTGGTGACTAATCATTATGATTGTTTTATTACTTCTATCACTCATTTCATTTATTATTCTAGCTGCTGTTTTGTTATCTACGCTTGCTAAAGCATCATCAAGGACAACAATAGGTGACTTAACAAGTAGTGCTCTTCCTAGTGCAGTTCGTTGCCTTTGCCCACCACTTAATGTAATACCTCTTTCCCCAACAATAGTTTTAAACTTTTGAGGAAAACTATTGATATCATCGATTAATCCAGCTTTTGTAGCGCTTTCCTTAACTAAAAATTTTGAAGCTTTGGGTTCTCCAAAACTTATATTTTCTGAAATTGTAGAAGTAAATAAGAATGCCTCTTGAGGAACTATTGAAATATTTTTTCTTAGATCGCTTAATTTTAAAGTTTTTACGTCAATTTCATCTAAAAATAATTGATTGTCGGGAATTTCAATAGTTCTTCCTAGAGACTTTGCTAGTGTTGTCTTACCACAACCTACAGGGCCAACTATTGCAATAAGTTCTCCAGGATAAATTTTAAAATTGAGACCATTTAATGAATTAAATTTTGATCCTGGATACTTTATAGTTAAATTTTTTGCTTCTAACAATCCTCTCACCTTTCTTTTTAAAAATTGAGTGTCTGCTCTATCTACAATATTTGGATTGTTCTGAAAGATTTCTTCTACTCGATCCAAACTTACTTGACCGAGTTGAAAAGTATTTAATGTAAAACCTAAAAGAGCAGTAGGAAAGACAAGTCTTTCTACGTATAGGATTAAAGCGACTAAACCACCTATTGAAATAAATCCATTCTCTAGTTGAAATGTTCCTAATGATAATAAAATCAATAATGAAATTGAGGAAATACCTTGCAACAATGGAAATAGGGTACTCGCAGTTCTTGCAAGTTTTATCGCTGAATTTCGATAATCATTATTGTATATGTTAAATTCTTTTTTCTCGGCATTCTCTTGCGCATAAATTTTGATGGCGCTAATACCAGAGAGATCTTCTTGTATTAGATCACTAAGTTTTGATAATGATTCTTGTTGAGCTTTTCTTTGGTTAACCATCCTACCGCCAAATAGACTTACAATTCCAAGGATGAATGGAAATATCAATAAAGCTGATATTGTAAGTGTTTTATTTATCGAAAACATTGAAGGAATAGTGAACGAATAAGCTAAGACAATGTTGCAAAGGCTCAAAACAGTAAAACCTAAAAGTCTTCTTATGTTTTCGACATCGCTTGTGGCTCTACTAATAATGTCTCCACTACCTTTTTTTTGGATCCATTCTGGATCTTGAATAAGTAAATGGTCAAAAAGTTTTTGACGAAGATTTACCTCTACTTTTCTTCCTATGCCAAAGACAATCTGTCTTGAAAATAATCTTATTAAACCCATACATGTTGCTAAAAATATTAACCACAAAGATTTAGAAATAACAAAATCCGAAGAAAACCCATTTTGCAATTGGTCGATTATATTTTTTACTTCCAAGGGTATTACAACACTTAAAACGTTAACTACCAAGAGAGCTAAAGCTCCATATAAGAATTCTTTTTTATATGGTCTTAAATATTTAGATATAACTTTTAACTTTAAATTTTTCATTTTATTTTGCCGATATGATTAAGATAATGTTTCATTTTTGAATATGTGAGCTAGTTTTATAAATGATTCAGTATTTATTTATGGGTAACGAACAAACTCATCCATTACATGAAACCGATAAGAACATAATAGATTCCATTATCACTAAAAAAACACCAGACGATCATGACTATATTAACTTAGCTAGATTAATAAATCGTTATACAAATTTCCCTGGAGAAATTGAAATTAAAAATGATATTGAAAAGATTTTAAAATTTTGGAAAATCACTAAATATGAACTTTTTTCAAAAACAAAAAATATTTGGTCAAAAAGCTTCAGGCCTTCTAGTACAAATAAAGATTTAGTTGGCTCAGGTTTTGATACCTCAAATTGAATTTTATCTGCATAATTTTTTTCAATAAATAAATGTTTTCCAAACTATCAAACGCTGAGATCCTAAATAATTTGTTGGAGGGAAGGGACCTTGATGATTTAACTGCTAGAACTTTAATGCAGAGATGGCTTAATGATGAAATTTCTGATGTTGAAACAGGAGCTTTTTTGAGTGCTTTGAGAGCCAAGAGCTCCACAGGTGTCGAACTAAGTTCAATGGCTGAGGAACTCTTAAATGTTTGCGAATTGCCAGTAGAAAGGCCAAATTTGTATTTGGTAGATACTTGTGGGACCGGGGGAGATGGAGCTAATACATTTAATATTTCAACTGCAGTAGCATTTGTAGCTGCATCTTGTGGGGTGAAAATTGCAAAACACGGAAATAAAAGTGCTAGTGGAAAAGTTGGCTCTGCGGATGTTTTGTTGAATCTTGGTTTGAATTTAAATTGTTCATTAGATAAAGTAATCAAAGCAGTTAGTGAAATCGGGATAACTTTTTTGTTCGCACCTGTTTGGCATAAATCTTTAATTAAACTTGCTCCATTAAGAAAGACCCTTGGAATAAGGACAGTATTTAATCAACTTGGACCTTTGGTAAATCCTTTAAGACCCAATGCACAAGTTTTGGGTGTTGCTTCTGAGGATCTTTTAAAACCTATGGGAACCGCCCTTTTGAATATGGGTATGAATAGAGCAATAGTCGTTCATGGGTCTGGTGGCCTTGATGAAGCTTCGCTTCAAGGAGAAAATAAATTAGTATTTGTTGAAAGTGGTGAATTGCGCTTTTCAGAGATAAATATTTCAGACTTTAACTATGAAAATATATCTAACGAAAAACTTGTAGTTTCTGATCTTGATTCTAACGAGGAAATATTAAAGTCTGTTTTAGATGGTTCTGGACAAAAATCACATATTGATGTGGTTGCCTTGAACACTGCTTTAGTGCTTTGGGCGGCAGGAATTGAGGATGATTTAAATGAAGGATTTAATAAAGCTTTATTTTCGATTAGTCAAGGAGATCCTTGGAAAAGGTTTTTACTTTTAAAAAATTATTTATCTGTAAATTAATTTGTAATTCATGATAAATCCATATAAGAAAAACGCAAAATTAGTTTTAAGTAATGGAAATGTATTCCCAGGATTCTTTTTTGGTGCTTCAGGTACAGCCATTGGTGAAATTGTTTTTAATACGGGAATGACTGGATATCAAGAAGTCATAACTGATCCAAGTTATTATGGTCAAATATTAACATTCACTTTTCCAGAGATTGGAAATACTGGTATTAATTTTGAAGATTCAGAATCTAATATTTGTGTTAAAGGTATAATTGTTAGAAATTACTCATCAAATAACAGCAATTGGAGATCTAAAAAGAATTTTAATCAATGGTTATTTGAGAAAAATATAATAGGTCTTTATGGAATTGATACAAGAGCTCTTGTTAAGATTTTGAGATCTAGAGGCGCAATGAATGGAGTTATTACCTCTTTAGATAAAACTGATGAAAGTTGTTTAAAGATGATTGGTGATACACCAAAGATGGAAGGATTAAATTTATCAAGAGTGGTTTCAACAAAGCAACAATATTTATGGAAAAGTCATACACAAACAATTTTTGATTTAAGAAAAAGATATGCTGAATCTTCCAAAAAATTAAAAATAGTAGCAATTGATTTTGGAATTAAAAATTCAATTTTAAATAGACTTGTATCGCATGGTTGTGAAGTTTTGGTTTTACCTTCTCGATCTTCTTTAAAAGATGTTCTATCTAACAACCCGGATGGTGTATTTTTCTCAAATGGTCCAGGCGATCCCTCTTCTGTTTCTGAAGGTATAGACTTAGCAAAATCATTGATTGAATATGGTGAAATACCTATGTTCGGTATTTGCCTTGGCCACCAAATATTTGGTTTAGCATTAGGAGGTTCAACTTATAAATTACCTTTTGGACATCGCGGTTTAAATCATCCTTGTGGAGATAATAATAAAATTGAGATTACTAGTCAAAATCATGGTTTTGCTATTGATCCTAATTCTCTCTCAAAGGACAAAGTTAAAATAACCCATTACAACCTTAATGATAATACTGTGGCTGGTCTAGAGGTAAATAATAAGCCAATATTTAGTGTGCAATATCATCCAGAAGCAGGACCTGGCCCACATGATTCAGATTATTTATTTAAAAAATTTGTTTCTCTAATGTTAGAAAGATGTTGACATATTGTTTTCTTTTGATTTGATAATTACATTTGATATATTAATTTTTGGAGGAATTAGATCATAGAAGATTTCCAGAAGTTAACGGTTTCCTTAAGAGGAAACCTCGAGATTAAAACAAACATTATTGTTTTTACTTTTAAAGGCCAACTTGATGCTTTCTCTGAAAAACAATTTAAGACTTTTGTTACTAATAATATGAAAAATGAGTTTCCATTCATTATTGATCTTACAAAGATAGATTTTTTAGATTCCTCTGGCCTTGGAGCGCTTGTTCAAACTGCAAAAGAATGCAAAAAATCGAAACTTGGGTTTTCAGTGGTTGGCAATTCGAGAGTTGCCCAAACAATTAAACTTGTACGTTTAGGTGATTTTCTTAACTTGAAGTCAAACCTCGAAGATGCATTAAATTATTTAAAGAATTGAATTATTGGATTCAAAACTTGGTTCCATATGGATCTCCCGAGGATATAGGTGTTATTCAACTTGCTTGGCTTGGAGATTCGGTGTGGGAGCTTCACCAAAGATTAAGACATGTTCATTTTCCCTTAAAATCAAAGGATCTTCATTTATCTGTAGTAAATGAAGTAAAAGCAAAATCTCAATCAAAATCATTAAGTCAAATTGAACATTTATTAAATTCGAAGGAAATTGATCTAATTAGGCGTGCTAGAAATAAAACAAAGAAATATCCGAAGTCATCTGACCCTACCATATACTCCAGAGCAACAGGTTTTGAAACTCTCATTGGGTGGTTATTTTTAAAAGATCCTCAAAGATTATCAACACTTTTTGAATATTTAGAATTAAAAATCAATTGAACTTATGAAAAACTCTTCAAAAAAAATTTTTTCTGGAAAAAATAATAAAGATAGCCAAAAAAATTCAGATTATGGTTATTACTTAAAAAATACAAATCGTTCAGAAAAAAATGAAAGATTTTTGAACAAATCTGCAAAAAATAAAAATGTTGAAAATTTAAATAAAAATGAAAAATATCATAAATTTTCATCTTCAAAAAGAAGAAAGCCAATATCTAAACCTAATACAGAATTTCCTAATAATAATTCTGAATCTCATCAAGTTTTTAATAACAAGAGAAATTTTGATGATTGGATATGGGGTAAACATTCCGTTTATGAGACTCTTATTAGTGAAAGAGCGATTAATAGGATTTGGTGTACTTCGGAAATCTTTTCTTCAGACAAATTCTATATTTTGCTTAAGGACATTAAATCAAGAGGAGTCCTAATTGAAGAAGTATCTTGGAACAGGCTTTCACAATTAACTTATGGTGCTTCACATCAGGGCGTAGCATTACAGTTGGCATGCTCTAAAACAATACCCCTAGAACAATTAATAAATTTTTCTAAACACAATTGTGCAAATCCAATAATACTAGCATTAGACGGCATAACTGATCCACATAATGTTGGTGCGATTATTAGATCAGCGGAAGCATTTGATTGCAAAGGCATCATTATCCCTCAGAGAAGATCCGCTGGATTGACGGGAACAGTCGCTAAGGTAGCTGCAGGAGCTTTAGAGCACTTGAATGTTAGTAGAGTTGTCAACTTAAATAGAGCACTTGATGAGCTTAAGAAAAATGGCTTTCTTGTTGTTGGCTTATCTGGAGATGGTCAATTATCTATTTCAAATTTTCTTGAAAAAGCACCCTTGGTAGTTATAGTCGGCTCTGAAGATAAAGGTATTTCTTTGATTACTCAAAAGAAATGTGATTATCTATTAAGCATTCCTCTCAAAGGTAAGACATCAAGTTTAAATGCTTCTGTGGCGGCAGCAATATCACTATTTCAATTGACAAGTAAATAATTTACTTGTACAAATTACTGTTTTTAAAGTCCTCTAAAATGTTGTTATTTCAATATATTTATATTATAAATAAAAATTTATTGAATTTTCACTACAAAATTGTATAGAATTTAACAAGAATTGAAGGTCTTATTGGCCAAAAAAATTGATTAGAAATTTTGGAAACAAACTCGGATTAGCCTGGTGGGCTAAAATTGAGACAGAACAACCTGATGGCACCTACTGGTTCGGTCCATTTATTACTAAACGTAGTTTAAATGAAAATATGTCTTCTTTTATTAATGATCTCTCTGAAGAGGGTTATAAAAATATTAAACATAGTGTTGTTCGTTGCAAAAAAGAAGAACCATTAACTGTTTGACAAATTTAATTTAAGAAATAAATTAAGAGATGAATTTTAACTCTTTTAGAAAGGAAATTATTAGCAATAATGCTTCTGTTAAGGAATTAGTTAACGATTTTTTTGCCAAAATAGATCATAAGGATCCTGAAATAAACTCATATATTTGTACAACAAGAGATAATGCAATAATGCAAGCAGAGAATATAGATAAATTAATACAAAATAAAGAAAAACTTCCTCCTCTCGCAGGGATTCCAATAGCAATAAAGGATAATATTTGCACTAAAGGAGTTGTAACATCTTGTGCAAGTAAAATGCTTAAAAGCTTTGTTGCACCCTACGAATCCACAGCTTCAAGCAAATTATGGTCTTCAGGGGGGATTTGTTTAGGTAAAACAAATTTAGATGAATTTGCAATGGGTAGTTCAACGGAAACTTCAGTATTTGGTGTTACTTCAAATCCTTGGGATATGAATAGGGTGCCAGGGGGGAGTTCAGGCGGTAGTGCTGCTTCAGTTGCTGCTGGATTTTGTGCAGGGGCTATAGGTTCTGATACAGGAGGATCAATTAGACAACCAGCCTCTTTTTGTGGTGTTGTAGGTCTTAAACCTACTTATGGCAGAGTTAGCAGATGGGGACTGGTAGCATTTGCTAGCTCTCTTGATCAAATTGGCCCAATTACAAATACTGTTTCAGATGCTGCTGAAATTCTTTATTCAATATCTGGTAAAGATCCCTTTGACTCAACATGTCTTGATGAACCCGTGCCAAATTATTTGGCTGATTTAAATAAATCTATAAAGGGTTTAAAGGTAGGAATCATTAAAGAGTGCTTTGAACACCGAGGTCTCAATCCAGAAGTTAAGGAATCTGTTCTTTTTGGAGTTGAGAGATTCAAAACTTTAGGAGCTGAAATTATAGAAGTTGAATGTCCTAGATTTAACGAAGGAATTGCTACATACTATGTCATTGCACCATCTGAAGCCTCCGCAAATTTAGCAAGATATGATGGAGTGAAATTTGGCTATAGATCGAGCGAAGGTTCAAATCTTATTGATATGACATCAAAAAGTAGAGCTGAAGGATTTGGAGATGAAGTGCAAAGAAGAATTTTGATAGGAACTTATGCCTTGTCGGCTGGATATAGTGATGCCTATTACAAGAAGGCACAAAAAGTTAGAACATTAATAAGAAAAGATTTTGATAATGCTTTTAAGAAAGTTGATATTTTACTAACCCCAACTTGTCCAACTACCGCTTTTTTGAAGGGTGATTTCGTCAATGATCCACTTTCAATGTATTTATCTGACCTATTAACTGTTCCTGCTAATTTAGCGGGACTCCCAGCAATTAGTATTCCTTGTGGTTTTGATAGTAAAGGATTACCCATAGGAATGCAATTAATAGGCAATGTATTAGAAGAAGATAGAATATTGAATGCAGCAAATATTTTTGAAATTGATGCTCAAGTAATTAAGAGCAGACCTGTATTCTAAATTTGTATTAATAATTAATTTGTAATCAAAAAGTATAGATCTTTTAGAAATTTTCTCTATCTTGTATATATAAATTATTTGAATATGGGTTTCGTTCCGCTTCATAATCATAGTGACTACAGCTTGCTAGATGGAGCCAGTCAAATCTCAAAAATTGTTGATAGAGCTTCTGATCTTGGAATGGAATCGATAGCTCTTACTGATCATGGAGTTATGTATGGTGTTCTTGATTTGGTCAAGAAGTGTAAAGAGAAAGGTATAAAACCAATTATTGGTAATGAAATGTACGTGATTAATGGCTCTATTGATGATCCTCAACCAAAAAAAGAAAAAAGATATCATTTGGTAGTTTTAGCAAAAAATTATAACGGTTATAAGAATCTAGTGAAGTTAACAACAATTAGTCACCTAAATGGGATGAGAGGCCGAGGTATTTTTTCTAGACCATGTATTGATAAATCCCTTTTAAGTAAATATAGTGATGGTTTGATAGTTTCTACTGCTTGTCTTGGTGGTGAAATACCTCAGGCTATCTTAAAAGGTAGATTAGACGTAGCTGAGGATATAGCTCTTTGGTATAAAAGATTATTTGCAGATGATTTTTATTTAGAAATACAAGATCACGGCTCTATTGAGGATAGAATTGTTAACGTTGAATTAATAAAAATTGGGAAGAAGCACCAAATAAAAGTCATTGCTACCAACGACGCGCACTACTTATCAAGTATGGATGTTGAAGCACATGATGCTTTGCTTTGCGTATTAACAGGAAAACTAATAAGTGATGAAAAGCGATTGAGGTATACCGGCACAGAATACATTAAAAGTGAAAATGAAATGCTGGAACTTTTTAAAGATCATATTGATGATGAATCTATTTATGAGGCAGTTAACAATACAGTAGAAATTTCACAAAAAGTTGAAGTTTTTGATTTGTTTGGTAATTATAGAATGCCAAAGTTTCCTCTTAATGAAGATACAGATTCATTTTCTTTCCTTACACAATTATCTAATAAAGGTCTTTTAAAAAGACTTAAAAAAAATGATCTTACAGAAGTTGATGTGAACTATAAAAAAAGATTATCTTCCGAATTAAAAATTATTAAAGATATGGGTTTCCCAGATTATTTTTTGGTTGTTTGGGACTACATCAAATTTGCTAGAGATAATTCTATCCCTGTAGGACCAGGAAGGGGTTCTGCGGCTGGTTCACTAGTAGCTTATGCACTTCAAATTACAAATATAGATCCTGTTGAGCATGGTTTGTTGTTTGAGAGATTTTTAAATCCTGCAAGAATGTCTATGCCAGATATTGACACTGACTTTTGTATTGATAGGAGAAATGAAGTTATTGATTATGTTACTAATCGTTATGGAGAGGATAAAGTTGCTCAAATAATAACTTTTAATAAAATGACCTCTAAGGCTGTTTTAAAAGATGTTGCAAGGGTTCTAGACATACCTTATGGCGAGGCGGATAAATTGGCTAAGTTAATACCGGTTGTTAGAGGGAAACCTTATAAACTAAACGAAATGATAGATAAAAATACTCCTAGCCAAGAGTTTAGAGACAAATATATTAATGATAATAGTGTTAAAAAATGGGTTGATTTGGCTATGAGAATTGAAGGAACTAATAAAACATATGGAGTTCATGCTGCTGGAGTTGTTATCGCATCAGATCCTCTTGACGAACTTGTACCTCTTCAAAGAAACAATGAAGGACAAATAATAACCCAATATTCTATGGATGATATCGAATCACTTGGATTATTAAAAATGGATTTCTTGGGTCTTAAGAATCTTACGATGATTGAAAAGACAGTTTCACTTATTAATCAATCTACTGGAAAGAAAATAAATATTGATGAGTTACCTCAAAATGATTATAAAACCTTTGAGCTAATTGGTAGAGGAGATCTTGAAGGTATTTTTCAACTTGAATCTTCTGGTATGAAACAGGTTGTTAAGGATTTCAAACCTAACTCTTTGGAGGATATTTCGTCCATACTGGCTCTTTATAGACCTGGTCCTCTTGATGCAGGCCTTATACCTAAATTCATAAATCGAAAAAATGGAAACGAAAAGGTTGATTTCCCTCATCCTTTTATTAAGTCAATTCTCACTGAAACCTATGGGATTATGGTATATCAAGAACAAATCATGAAAATTGCTCAAGACCTGGCCGGTTATTCACTGGGTGATGCTGATTTACTTCGAAGAGCAATGGGAAAAAAGAAAGTTTCTGAAATGATAAAGCATAGGAATATTTTTGTAGAGGGTTCTATGAAGAAGGGTGTAAATGAAAAATTAGCGAATGATCTTTTTGATCAAATGGTTTTATTCGCAGAATATTGTTTTAATAAAAGTCACTCTACCGCTTATGGTGCTGTAACTTATCAAACTGCATTTTTAAAAGCCCATTTTCCTGTCGCATATATGGCAGCCCTTTTAAGTGTAAATTCTGGCTCTAGTGACAAGATGCAAAGATATATTTCTAATTGTTATTCCATGGGAATAGAAGTAATTTCACCGAGTATTAATTTTTCTGGGGTTGATTTCACTATTAAGAATAATCAGATTTTATTTGGGTTATCTGCAATAAAGAATTTGGGAGATTCTGCAATAAGAAATATAATTGAAAACCGAAATAGTCTTGGAATTTTCAAGTCTTTATCGGATTTGTGCGATCGTTTGCCTTCAAATGTTCTTAACAAAAGAAGTCTTGAATCTCTAATTCATTGTGGAGCACTAGATGAGTTTTCAATTGATGGTAATAGAGCTCAGTTATTGTCAGATCTTGAGCATGTTATTGAGTGGGCCTCTTCAAGAAATCGTGATAGATTATCTGGACAAGGAAATCTATTTGACTCTAAGGAAGAATTTTCTAATGTTGCTTTTTCAGATTCGCAATTAGCTAAGGTTGATGATTATTCACTTATTGAGAGGTTAAAGTTAGAGAAGCAGTTATTAGGCTTTTATTTATCTGATCATCCTCTAAAGCATTTAACTAAGCCAGCAAAACTTATATCACCAATAAGCATTTCTCATTTAGAAGAAACAAAAGATAGAACTAAAGTTTCTTTAGTTGGAATGATCCCTGATTTGAAGCAAATTACAACGAGAAAAGGAGATAGGATGGCTATAGTTCAGCTAGAAGATCTTTCTGGAAGTTGTGAAGCAATAGTCTTTCCAAAAACCTATGTCAGATTATCAGAATTTCTTCTTACTGATACTAGATTGTTGGTATGGGGTACAATCGATAAAAAAAGTGATAAAACTCAATTAATAATTGATGATTGTAGAGAAATCGATAACCTTAAGTTGCTAATTATTAATCTTGAAAGTTCTCAAGCATCAGATGTAAGAGTACAAAATACTTTGAGAGACTGTTTAATTAAATTTAAACCAGATAAAGGTAGATGTGGAATCAAGATTCCAGTTTTAGCTGCAGTTAGAAATAAAAATAATGTTACCTACGTTAAATTTGGCGAGCAATTCTGTATTGGAGATATTCAAGGCGCATGCAAATTATTAGAAGATAAATCATTCCAAATTAATTTGAAATCTTTAGTTTCCTAGATTAATTTTTATCCTCAAAATTTTGAGTTGCAGGTTTGAAGGCAGCTTTTGCACGTTGTATGTTCATTGGAATATTTTCAATACCAAAAAAAGATCCAGGTTCTTTATCCCAACTAGCTGATAATATACCAAAACTCAATCCAGCCAGACCTAACAAGAAAAACAATGCTGAAATTGCAATTGTTGAAGAGGGAGGTATCTCAGCAATATTTCTTGTTACGATAATGTAACTCACAACAAAAACAGACATTCCTAATATTGTCGGTATTCCAGCTGTAAAAAATATTCTCCTTGCCATTCTGTCAGCGACATATTTAGGTATGCCACTTGAGGATCTCTTTGGGGATGTTACATTATTAGAGGTTTTTTCTAGGTTAGCGAACGCTGTTGTCTCAGAATAAATTTTTTTCCTTTTATTTTGTGTCTTTTTTTTGGATTGCTTTTTTTTCATTAATTGAGATCATCCTCTGATTCCAATTTTCTTTACTAGTTCTTGATATTTCTGAATGTTTTTGTCTTTTATGTAAGATAGTAATCTTTTTCTTTTTCCAATCATTTTTAATAATCCTTGCCTTGAAGCAAAATCATGAATATTCCCTTGGAGGTGGTCACTTAATTTCGATATTCTTTTAGAAAGCATTGCTACTTGAACTTCAACTGAACCTGTATCAGTTGGATGAACTTGATGAGTTTCAATCAGCTTCTGTTTTTCGGCTGTATCTAATGACATAAAATTTACTTTCTTTTATTTTATGATACTACGTCATCAAGCACTATTACTACTATTCTTATCTAGATAATTCATAGCTAATTTCAATAGATTTTCAAACGATAAATTATTTTCTTTTTTAGCAGGGAGATTAACTTCTTTAATAAGAATTGGCATAATAGTTTTTATTTCTTTATTTTTGTAATTTAAAGATTGTAGTGTTAACTGAAGGTCCTCCATCATTTTATTAATTTCAGGATCTTTAATCTCTAATTCATCTTTGCTTTGTTCTTTTTCTAATAGAATTTCACTTTTAAATTTACTTTTTAATTCTAAAAATAATCTATCACTCATTTTTTGTCCTATACCAGGTACGGAACAAATTAATTTTTTGTTTTGTGTTTTTATTGCTTTTATTAATTCATTAATAGAAAATTTATTTAATATTCCCATACTAATTTGAGATCCAACACCTCTAATACTTAAAATTTCAATAAAGAAATTCTTTTGTTTCTTTGATGAAAAGCCAAATAATAAGTCGGAATCTTCTTTCTTAATATGTTTTATCCAAAGAGTTATTTTTTTATTTGATATCTGATTTGTTTTTAATTTTAGAAATAAGGATTCTAGAATTTGAATTTCGTATCCTAATCCTTGACAATTTACTAAAGCAAAAAACTTTTGGTTAGTTTGCCATAATTCAACTAATTCTCCACTGATCCAGCTAATCAATTAACCACCATCCACCTGACATCCGATTAGTGCTCCTGCTGTACCTCCAGCAGGTACTGCCCAAAATCTATCTTTCCCTCTAGATGAGGAAAGTGCTATGCCAGCACCAAGAAGACCTCCAATAACTGAGCCTTCACTACAGTCATTATCATCTATTTTTTCAGCTCTACTTTGACCTCCACATGGTATTTCAACGTCTACCTCGTAACTTTTTACGTAACCTGGACTTGATTTCGTTCCAGGGATATATTCTTCTCTATATTCAGTTCTAGTACAAGTTACTGACTTTGGGGTTGTTGCATAAACTTGAGCAATGGGAGAAAAGCTAAATAATAAAGCTAAATAGAAAATTTTCACCGTTTTTTTTAATTCTTATATTATTTTATGCCTTTTTGTTTATTTTGGTAGTAGATATAATAGTTCCTAATAAAACCAAAGAAGCGCCAAATAAAAAATTCATGTTTATTATTTCTCTAAAAAACAAAATCCCCCAAATTGACCCAAATAAAACTTGTAAATAGTTAATTGTTGAGGCTTCAGAAGCAGGTAAATTTTTTAATCCTATAGTTAAAAAAGTCTGACCTAATTGAGTAAATAATCCAATGCCAATTATCCAAACTATTTCATTCCAACTTGGGCTAACCCAGTTCATTAATACAATTGGCAATAAAGTTATAAAAGAGACAAGCGGAAAATATTCAATAATTACATAAACATCTTCAGTAAATGAAAGTTTCTTAACTGTTACGTAAGCCAGTGCAGTGCAGATTGCCCCAAGAAATGCTATCGTAATCGAAAAATTTTCAATTTCAACGTTTATATTTGATAGTTGAATTGGATTTAAAATTACTAATATTCCAACCCAGCCAATAATCAAAGCAAAAATTATATTCCGAGTTATTTTTTCGTTTATAAATATGCCAGCAAATATAGATATAAAGATAGGGTATGTGTACTGAATGACGGTAGATATACTAAGAGGCATATTTCTTATCGCATAAAAAATACAAACCAAAGCTAAAGTTCCTAAAACACCTCTTAAGATGAGTAATTTTCTATTTTTACCCCATGGATTTATATTTTTTAGATGAATTATGAAAAATGTAATTATTAAACTTAGCAATGATCTGAAAAAAACCAATTCATAAATAGGTATCCTTTTATCAATATTTTTTACACACAAAGTCATCAAACTGAAGAAGAATGAGGCAAATATTAAATTATACTTGTTTAATGAATTAATTTTTTTTTCTAATGTTGTGATATTTATCATTTAAAAAATAGTTTTATTGTGAAATTAAGTAGATTCTTATTTGATTTTGACCTATAACAAATAAATTATTATTTATTTTTTATAAAAAATCTCAATGGTTCATTCTATACACCCAAGAACTATTCAAGAGGTTAAGGAAAAGGCAGATATTGTTGACGTTATATCTGAACATATTGTTCTTAAGAAGAAAGGTAAGGAATTTGTTGGGATTTGTCCTTTTCATGATGATAGTAAGCCATCTATGACCGTGTCTCCTAGTAAACAATTCTATTATTGTTTTTCTTGTGGTGCTGGTGGCAATTCTATTAAATTTTTAATGGAATTTACTCGTGCAAATTTTTCAGATGTTGTACTTTCTCTTGCAAAAAAAAATAATATTAATGTTGAAAATCTTGATGGTCCACAGGTTGAAGCTTATAAAAAACAATTATCTAGAAAAGAAGAGCTTTATAAAATATTAAGAGTCGCTAAAAATTGGTTTAAGTCTCAATTAAATAATTCCATTGGAGTTGAAGCCATGAAATATTTAACATCAAAGAGAAACTTGAGTAACAAAATTATTGATAACTTTGAATTAGGTTTTGCTCCAAATTCATGGAATGATTTATTTAAATATTTATCTAAGGTAGAAAAATTTCCTATTAGTTTAATATTAGCTTCTGGCCTAGCAATTTCTAAAGATAATTCTGACAAGATTTATGATCGTTTTAGAAATAGATTAATAGTTCCAATATATGATATGCAGGGAAGAGTAGTTGCTTTTGGAGGAAGATCTCTTGATGGGCAAGAACCCAAATATCTTAATTCTCCTGAATCAGAGATATTCGAAAAGGGAAAAATGTTGTTTGCATTTGAAAAAGCTTCTAGCAATATTAGGAAAAGAGATAAAGCTATTATTGTTGAAGGATATTTTGATGTAATTTCTCTTCATGCAAGAGGTATTACTAATTCTGTTGCTTCCCTCGGTACCGCATTAAATAAGTATCAAATTTCACAACTATGTAGATGTACAGATAATAAAAATATAATTTTAAATTTTGATTCTGATAATGCAGGAATATTAGCTACAAAAAGAGTAATAAAAGAAGTCGAAAGCTTATCTCTCCATGATCAAATTAATCTTAAGATACTTCAACTTAATGATTTTAAAGATCCTGATGAATATTTGAATATTCATACTCCTGGAGATTATTTTAATCTAATTGATAATTCATCCTTTTGGATTGATTGGGAGATTGATCAGATTTTTAAAGATAAAGATTTAACTAAGTCTGAAAATTTCCAAAGTGTTATTTCTTTATTGGTAAAATTTTTGAGCAAATTACCTCAATCATCAACAAGAACTCATTACTTACAAAAAGTTTCCGAACGACTGAGTAAGGGACAAGCAAGGTTAGCCATACAGTTCGAACAAGATTTAAGAAGTCAAGTTAAGGGATTTCGTTGGCATGGCAGATCAAAAAAATTTGAACAGCCAAATGAAATTTCACGACGTGAAAAAAATGAATCGGAAATAATCTTTTATTATTTGCATTGTCCTGATCTTCGGTTATTCATTCGCGATGAATTTCTTAAAAGAGAAATTAATATTTTTAACACCACTTATATTCAAAATTTATGGGAATCTATTTCAAAAATTGAACAAAATAATTTAGGTTTAAATTATTTAAATGAATTAAAGGAATCTAATAGTCAAAAACTTCAAAAAGAGTTTTTTGCTATTGACTTAATTTCACTTCTTACTGATTACTTAGCTCTTTATAATCCTGAATTATCAAATAAAATTAATAATTTTGTTAATCCAAATGAGTTGTTTTTAACATTGCTTAGTAATCCTAAAGATAATTTACTTGGAACTTTATCACTTCTTGAAAAATATAATTCTTTAAAAAGATGTAGACACTTGATCGAATCTTGGGGATCACAAAGATTAAAAACTTTAGAAAATTGTATCTCTATTTTAATTGATAATCCTTCTTCAGGTTCCTCAGAGAATAATAAAGAGATAGATGATCTCTTTAAGGATTTGAACTCAGATGCGATAAAATTTCAGGAATTATATTACTTAGAAAGAAAACATATAAGTTTTTTAGATAAACAACGCTGTGGTAATTTTATTGCTAGCTAATTTATTATTTGTTTAAATTTATAGGCAGTATTTTCTAATCATATTTTTTACCTTTTTGGGCTTGTCTTCAAGAATATAAGCTTCTAATTCTTTTGCATAAGTGCCAGAAAAATTGGAAGTAGAGAAATCTAATGACCTCCTCTTACTTTGATGTAACTTAGCTTCTAAATTTTTTATATCCCCTACTGTCTTATTGTTGTTACATTTTTGTATTGCATGAGTTGCTTCGTGTCTTAATGCTTTTCTTATCGCCCTTTCTGTTTTGAAGTTATCTTTATTTGGGCTTTGTTTTTTACTTCTATAATTTGTTTTCCTTTTTGCATTTTCAGTACATATTATTATTTTATTTTCTTTTAAATTATGTAGCCCTTTTATTTCTTTGTTTAATAGACATTCAATTTTATTTTCTTCAACTATGTAGTTTGCTTTCATTAATAAGTTAAGAATCTCTTTATCTAATTTGCTCAAAAATAATATAAATTCCATTCTATATTTGTTTACTTTACTATAGTTGGGATTTGTTCTATATCAGTTGTAGATGAGCGACTTAAGAAATTCTTATTCATCTTCCAACTTTGTGGATTTTTTGTAATGGCCCATGTAATTGCATTGTTATTAAATCTTTTATTTAATAAATCAATCGTTTTCATGAGATTTGTTGATTTTTTTAAGACTTTCTGAGATTTGAAATTGATAACTGATTGCTGTAAATATTCGCTATTTGTTAAATCCTGCATTAAAACACCAGCTTTTGAGAATTTATATTCGGGATTATAAATTTCTTTAGATAATTCAACTACTATTTTTAAAATATTGTTTGTGTCATCTGTTGCATTTGTAAGTTTTCTATGAGCACTTCTTTGATAATTTTGACTTGAATATTTACTGGTTCTAGCAAATACTCTAATATTAGATGATTGTAAATTCTGACTTCTCATTTTTTCAGAAGCTTTTATTGCGTGAGTTGCCAGTGCTTGAGTTAAGTCTTCTAATTTTGTGATAGGCGTGCCGAAACTCCTGCTCACCTGAATTTCTTTTTTTGATTTCTTGTTTTTTTCTATGGGCAGGCATCTATGGCCTTTCAGTTCTAATTGCAGTCTTTTCCCTACGATGCCTAATTTCTTAATGATTTCATTTTCTTCCATATCTCTTAGTTCTCTCGCATTTTTAATACCTTTACTTTGTAACCACTTAGACGTTTGTTTCCCGACTCCCCATATCTTATCTATACTAATTCTTTTCAAATAATTATTCTCATTTTCGGTTCTAGCTAAATCAAATATTCCAGCTGAATAATCAATATTTTTAGCTAGTTTATTAGCAATTTTTGCTCTTACTTTATTTTCTCCTATTCCTACTGTTATGGTAATCCCTAGATTCTGATATATTAATGATCTTATGCTTCTTGCCCAAGGATATAGATTTTCATCATTAGGTCTAGAAATCGAGACGAATGCTTCGTCAATGGAATAAATTTCTATCTGTTCACAGTAGTTTTTCAGTAAATTCATTAGTCTTCTGCTCATATCCCCATAAAGCGAGTAGTTTGAGCTTAAGACTGCTACATCTAGTTTATTTAGTCTTTCTTTGACCTTAAAATACGGAGTTCCCATTTTAATTTTTAAAGCTCGCGCTTCAGGGCTTCTTGCAATGATACATCCGTCATTATTAGATAAAATTACTAATGGTTTATTTCTCAAATGAGGATTAATATTTTGTTCACATGACGCGTAAAAATTATTAGCATCTATAAGAGCTATTGCATCAATATTTGAAATTCTCATAAATAGCTATGTATTGAATAAATAACAACTCCCCATATCTGTACATCAATATGGTTTTTAAATCTAAAATCAGGATAATTATGATTTTCTGATTTTAAATATAATTCATTATTTTTTATAGATAATCTTTTTATTGTAAATTCTCCATCTATCATTGCAATGATGATATTCCCTGGCCTGGCTGTTAAGCTCTTGTCTACTATTATTAAATCTTTATCTTTAATTCCTGCATTTATCATTGATTCACCTTTAACTCTAAGAAAAAAAGTGCTAAAAGGATTAGATATTAAATGTTCGTTTAAATCAATATTTTCTTCTGTATAGTCATCTGCAGGAGAAGGAAACCCTGCTGATACCGAATCAGTTAATAAAGGGATTTTAAATGTTTTAGTAGTTGAATCGAAAGAATCCAAGATTAAATTAATAGTATATATGTACTATATAGCAAAAAATCAAAAAATAGTTAGTTATTAAACTTTTATAGATTAATTTTAGATTGAATCTAATCTTTTTAAGAACGATGGTAAGGGGAGTTGTTTGATATAGAAATAGATCTATAGATTTGCTCGATTAGGATTAATCTAGCTAATTCATGAGGAAAAGTTAAAGGAGACAGGCTTAGTACAAGATCTGATTGTTCTTTTATATCTGAACTAAATCCATCAGTATCACCGATTAAGAAATTAATTTTTTTATTTTTAAAATTCAAGAGTAAGGAACATAGTTCAACTGAATTAAACTGTTTTCCTTCTTCACTTAGGCAGATAATAATATTGTTATTGGATCTAAGATTATTTAAATTAAAAGTCTTTAACTCATTAATGATAAGTTCAGGCATTCTTTTTTTGTATTGATTAATTCCATCTCTAATCCAAATTTTCTTTATTTTGCCGATAGCATAAATTGCTAATCTATTAGTCTGAATCATAAGTAAATATTAAAACTAATTATTCATCAAGAAGATAATTAAATTCATCATATAGTTCCTCTTCGGTTGTTAATTTCTTGGAAAAATTATTTTTTTTAGAATTCATATTAATATGATTAATCTCACTTTTTCTTAGTGAATTATTAACATTAGAAGTTTCTTCTAAAGATTCTGAATTATCAATTAAAGAATAAAAAATTTTATTGGGATCTTCTGAATTAAGTGGATTGGTTATTAAATTATCATCATTAGTTGTATTTGTGAAATTATTTATATTTTTACTTTCGTTATTTAAATTTTTCTTTTTTTTTAATTTATTGAGTTTATCTAAATTTTTTTTTGATAAGCTCATGATATAAAGGATTAAATTAATTCATATTTAATTTAAACATATTATTTATCTTTTAGATGAATTCTAAAAACTATCATCAAAAAAAAAGATTTGGACAACACTGGTTGGTAAATAAAAAAATATTAGAAAAAATCAAAGAAATTGCTGTTCTTAATGAAAATGACTTTATTTTAGAAATTGGTCCTGGTAAAGGAGCTTTAACATCTAAGTTGTTAGATTCAGAAATTAAAAAATTACATGCGATTGAATTAGATAAAGATTTAATAAATTTATTAAATGATAAATTCAATAATAATGATAAGTTTTCACTTCAGCAGGGAGATATTCTTACCGTAAATTTAGATTCGATTAATAAGAAGATTACAAAAGTGATTGCAAATATTCCTTACAATATAACTGGCCCAATATTGGATATTTTCATAGGTCGATTGGGCATTACAAAAAATTATAATTACGAAAAAATAATATTTTTAATGCAGAAAGACGTTGTAGATAGGATTTTGTCAAAAGAAGGAAGTCCCAATGCTGGTGCACTTAGTATAAGAATGCAACTTCTATCAAAAATAAAAAGAATATGTGATGTGCCCCCTTCATCATTTAGTCCGCCTCCAAAAGTTTTTTCTTCTTTAGTAGTTTTCGAACCAATTAAGAATGATTTAAGATTAGATATTACTCTGGAAAAATATATAGATAAACTTCTTCGAATTTCATTTAATTCAAGAAGAAAAATGCTTAGAAATACTCTTAATTCAATACTTTCAAATGAAGAGATAAATGAATTATCTGAATCTTCAAAAGTTTGTTTTAATTTAAGACCACAAGATATTTCAATTGACCAATGGATTAAGCTTGCAGAAAATTGTATTAAAATTAAAAAATAAAAATTTAAGTATATGCAAGATTTAGCTAAAACGAAAATTAATATAAAATCTCCTGCCAAAATAAATTTGCACCTTGAAGTTATTGGTAAAAGAAAGGATGGTTTTCATGAGTTAGCAATGATTATGCAAAATATCGATCTTTCTGATTATTTAGAATTTGAATTTAATAATGAAGGTTTAATTAAGCTTGAATCTGATTGTAATAATTTAAGCTTGTCTGATGATAACTTAATTGTTAAATCGGCAAATCTATTAAGGAAAAAATCAAATATAGATTACGGTGCGAATATATTTTTAAGAAAAAATATTCCAATTGGCGCAGGATTAGCTGGTGGATCCAGTAATGCAGCAGCAACATTAATTGGTCTTAATAAGTTATGGGATTTGAATTTAGATAAAGAAACATTAGGTTCATTAGCATCAACTTTAGGATCTGATATTCCATTTTTTATAAATGGTGGTATTCAATTATGTTTTGGAAGAGGAGAAATTTTGGAGAAATTAGATTCAAACTTTGAATATGGAGTAATTCTTTTAAAAAATCCAAATGTATCAGTATCTACAGCTGAAACTTATAAAAAATATAGTAATAGATTTTGTGAACAATATCTTACAAATAGAGAAATGGTTGAGAAAATAAGAAATGATTTAAGAGATAATGGTTTAAATAACTTAAATTTTGATAATCAACATTTAACTATAAAAAATGATTTGCAGTTAGTTGTTGAAAATGAAAATGATTCTGTAAACCAAGCATTATATTTACTTTCTAAATTAGAAAATTGTCTTACATTTTCAATGAGTGGATCAGGCCCTACATGCTTTGCACTCTTTAAAAATTTAGAGACTGCTAAAAAAGAATTAACTGCAAATTCTAAATTATTTAAAGATAAAGGTTATGATTCATGGGTTTGCACTTTCCTTAAAAAGGGAATAACATTCATTTAAATTTTTTTTTATATAAAAATCTATTGTGGCTGATAATAATAATGAGAATATTGAAAAAATTATTCCCGAAAAAGGACCTTTAAATTTTATTGTTGGATCATTAACAAGTTTTTTATTATTTATATTTTTTTATTTTTTAAGTAATAAAATTGCAATTTATTTTTCAGTACATAGACCATCTAATTCTTCTGAAATAGTCCAAAATATTTCCTCTAGTATCAATACCTTAATAATTGGATTATCTTTTTTGCTAACTTTCTCTTTTGCATTTATTGCTATAGGACTTTTTATTGTATTTATTCGCAGTTTTATTGTGAAGAAAAGTTGATTTGCCAATATTATTAAGAAAACTCTTTCTTTGAATGTCTTTACATGACTTAGGCCTTTTAGTCCTTTTGCTATCTCCTGGAATGATTTTATCAATATTACTACTCATAACCTTCGCTGAAGGAGGTTGAATTATTCAAAGTGGTAGGATTATATATGTGATTAATTAGGTAATTAATTGTGGCTGGAACATTATTATTTAATGCTTTAAAAGAGGCAATTGATGAAGAAATGGCAAATGATGTAAATGTTTGCGTTATGGGGGAAGATGTTGGTCAATATGGAGGATCTTATAAGGTAACTAAGGATTTATATGAAAAATATGGAGAGTTAAGAGTCTTAGATACTCCAATTGCAGAGAATAGTTTTACGGGAATGGCTGTGGGTGCAGCAATGACTGGCTTAAGACCAATAGTAGAAGGAATGAATATGGGTTTTTTGCTTTTAGCTTTTAATCAGATATCAAACAATATGGGTATGCTTAGATATACAAGTGGCGGAAATTATAAAATACCAGCAGTAGTTAGAGGACCTGGTGGAGTTGGTCGTCAACTTGGTGCTGAGCATAGTCAAAGACTTGAAGCATATTTTCATGCAGTTCCTGGCATAAAGATTGTTGCATGTAGTACGCCTACAAATGCTAAAGGTTTAATGAAAGCAGCTATAAGAGATGATAATCCGGTTCTATTTTTCGAACATGTTCTTCTATACAATTTGTCTGAAGAATTACCTGAGGGTGATTATACTTGCGCTTTAGATCAGGCTGACGTTGTAAAAGAGGGGAGTGATATTACTTTATTAACTTATTCAAGAATGAGACATCACTGCCTTAAAGCTGTTGAAGAATTAGAAAAAAAAGGAATAGATGTTGAGTTAATAGATTTAATAAGTTTAAAACCATTTGATATGGAAACCATCTCAAAATCAATAAGAAAAACAAATAAAGTGATTATTGTTGAAGAATGTATGAAGACTGGAGGTATTGGTGCAGAATTAATTGCCTTGATAACAGAAGAGTGCTTTGATGACCTTGATGCCCGACCAATTAGATTATCTAGTCAGGATATTCCAACTCCCTATAATGGAAATCTTGAGAATTTGACAATAATCCAACCACATCAAATAGTTGAAAAAGTTGAACATTTAATTAGTGGGAGTATATAGAAAATGAAAAGAAGGCAAGGTTGGCTTTTTTTTATTTTATTTCTACTTACTTTATCTTTTTATCTATTAATAAATTATCCCTTACAGTTGGGATTGGATTTACAAGGGGGTTCTCAACTTACACTTCAAATTATTAAAGAGGAAGGTAAGGTAACAAGGGATGAACTTGAAGCAGTTAATTCGGTTATAGATAAGCGCGTTAACAATTTAGGAGTTTCTGAGTCTAATTTACAAACCCTTGGTGGAGATCAATTGATTTTAGAATTACCAGGGGAACAAAATCCATCTGTTGCTTCAAGGGTATTAGGTAAGACTGCTTTATTAGAATTTAGAACCCAAAAAGAAGGAACATCTACAGATTTAAAAACCCTGCAACTACAAAGATTGAATATTAAAGAATTAATTGAACAATATTCCTTTGAAGAAAAAAATCAAAATAATGATAATTTCTTAAAAGTTATTCAAGATGATCTCGAAGATATAGAGCAAGAATTGAATTACTCATCTACTAGTAATGATTTATATGGGAAGTTAATTGAAATCAAAAAATATGTTGATAAAGAAATTACAAATTTATTTATTAAAACAGATTTATCTGGTAAAGATCTTATTAACGCAGGAAGGAGACAAGAACAAACAAATAGTAATTGGGAAGTTTTATTAACTTTTAGTAATTCAGGAGGTGAAAAGTTTGCAGAAATTACAAAGTCAATTGCTGGCACTAATCAACTATTGGCTATTATTCTTGATGGCGAATCTATAAGTGAAGCTAGTGTTGGTAACCAGTTTGCTAGTACTGGTATTACAGGTGGATCAGCAACAATAAGCGGTAATTTTAGTGCTGAAAATGCTAGAGAATTAGAAGTTCAACTTAAAGGAGGCTCATTGCCATTGCCAATTGAAATAGTAGAAACTAACACTATAGGGGCTCTACTGGGATCCAAAAATATTTTAAAAAGTCTTTATGCAGCTATTAGTGGATTAATTTTTGTTGGTATATTTATGATTTTTAATTATAGAATTCTGGGTTTCGTTTCAGTTCTATCTCTAGTACTTTATGGTTTCTTTAACTTAGCCCTATATTCTCTAATTCCTGTAACTTTGACTTTACCTGGAATATCTGGGCTTATACTTAGCATTGGTATGGCTGTTGATGCAAATATTCTAATATTTGAGAGAATTAGAGAAGAATTATATGACGGCAATACTCTTACAAGATCTATTGATAGCGGTTTTCAAAGAGCTAATTCATCTATAGTTGATGGTCATATTACAACTCTTCTAAGTTGTTTTGTATTGTTTTTATTAGGAACAAATTTTGTTAAAGGTTTTGCGGCAACATTAGGTATTGGAGTTCTAATAAGCTTGTTTACCTCATTAAATTGTTCAAAAACTATTTTGCGATTTTTTACTACATACCAATCTTTAAGACAAAAAAATCTCTATCTACCCAAGAATAATTTTTCAAATTAAATTTTTTTTTCTAATTTCTCATGAAATACAATCTTGAACTAATAAAAAATAAAAGAAAGATAATTAGTTTTTCAACTTTTCTTATTTTGTTAAGTCTTTTAGGAATTTTATATTCAACTTTTAATACTTCTTATAAGAAACCTATAAATTTAGGGATGGATTTTGTTGGAGGAAATGAACTAAGAATAGAAAGAGTTTGCGAAGAAGAATGTTCTAATCTTTCCCCTGATTCAGTTTTAGAAAATTTAAGAGAGATCTCTAGTAATAAAAACTTTATAAATAATATTAAATTACAATTTCAAAATAATAATAAATTAATTTCAATAAGAACACCTTATTTGAGTATCGAAGAATCAAATAATCTAATCACTAATCTTGATAATATTATTGGACCTCTTAATTATGAAAGTAAGGATTCAAGATTAATAGGACCAAAGCTTGGGAAAAGATTACTTACCAATTGTATTACTTCATTGTTGGTTTCTTTATTTGCAATATCTTTATATATAACTATTAGGTTTGATAAAAAATATGCATTATTTGCATTATTAGCTTTATTCCATGATTTATTAATTGTTTTCGGTATATTTTCCTGGTTGGGAATTATATTATCTGTCGAGGTAAATAGTTTATTTGCGGTTTCCTTGTTAACTATTGCTGGTTATTCTGTAAATGATACTGTTGTTATTTTTGATAGAATTCGTGAGAATTTAAAATCAAAGGAAGAAGGCTATAACGAAACTATTCAATTATCAGTAAACGAATCATTTAGGAGAACAACTTTTACCAGTATTACAACCCTTATCCCTTTATTAAGCATAATTTTGTTTGGATCCTACTCGCTATTTTGGTTTTCTTTGGCATTATCATTAGGAATTATTGTTGGAAGTTATTCAAGTATTTTATTGGCTCCATCTTTGTTGCTTAAAGACTGAGCTTAAGCTTCTCATTTTATGAAATTGAATTACTATTTGTTAATTTTATTTTCTTTAGTTTTAATAGATCTTTCTACTGAGCTAAGAATATTATTTGATCATTTTACTTTTAGTTCTCTATATTTTGCTATAGGTAAACATCCTTTAGCTATCTTTATACTTTTTTCATACCCATATTTATATAAAAAATTAATTAAGTAGTTTTTAAATATCTTTAAACGATTCTTTGATTAAAACCTGTATTACTACAGCTAATGGAAGAGATAGTATTAAGCCTAGTGGACCAAAAATGAAGGTAAATCCAAATTGTGATATTAATGTCAAACCAGGAAGTAGGTTCGCTTTTTTCTTCATTATAGATGGCATTATGATATAGCTTTCAATATTTTGAATGATTACATATGATCCTAAAACTGCCAGTGGTTTCCAAAAATTATCTAGTAGTGCAATTGAGATTGGAAATATGCCACTAATAACTGGACCTATATTCGGAATTATATTAAGAACCATTGCTATTAAGGCATTTGAGACAACGTATTTGACATCTAATATAGATAAAACTATTAATGATAATAAACCTACTGATAATGAGCTTATAACCATAGAAAAGGTCCAATTTGCTAATGCAATATTACATTTTTCCAGAATATTTCTAAATTTATTACGGTAATTTTTTGGTATTAATAGAAGTACATTTTCTTTATATTGTTTTGGTTCAATAGAAATCATCAAACTCACTGCTAATACGAATATTAATCTCAAAAGACCTGAACCTAGATTCCCCGCAATATTAATTAAATTCTTAAAACTTTCTTGAATAGCTTTTGCAATAGTTGAGACATCTGGAATGGTAACTACATTATTTATTAAACTGAAAATGTCTATAACATTTTCTGATTGTTCGCCATAAAATAAGCTATTAAATTTGTTCAGATTTGTATTGATCAATATATTTATTTTTGATAAACCATTTGGAATGTCTACTAGTATTTCATTGAATTCCTTTATAAATGGAGGTAATACAAGAATAAAAATAGTAAATATTATTACTGATATGACCGCTAAGACAAGAAACAAAGAAATCGATCGAGGAATTTTCAAACCTTTTTGGATTTGATTAGATAAATTACATACAATATTTGAAATTACTAAAGAGCAAATTATTAGTAGGAGAAAATCTCTTAAAATCCATACTATTAATAAAGTGATTAATATTACTACTAACTTAAAATATGATGAACTATTCAATTTTCATAATATTCTACTTCTTTTCAGAATATCCTAATCCATTTGATTTGGCATAACTATTTGCAAATCTCATAAATCTGTCAAAGTCTGGTGTGTTCTTCCAAATATAAACAGCTTCTAAAAATATTGGTTCTCCATCAACAAATTTTACTTTAACTTCTCTAGTTAATATTTCACCTTCGGAATCTATCATCCGCATACCTGTGATTTCACCGTCTGTAATTGAAGATAATGCCTGGGGTTTTTCAAACAAAAATAATGCTTGACCGGTGGTACCATCTTTACTCCTAGTCAGTCTTATTTCAGGCACTACAGGTTCATCAGTTCCCTCATAAAATTGTATTTTTGCAGTTTTATTTGTTGTCATAATATTCGGTTGATAATTTTTTATCTTAGGAAATATTTTTCATATTCGTTTGTAGTTATTTTATAAAACATTATTTATTAACCCTAGGATACTTTCATCATATTTTTTATCAGTTAAATCTATTATCTTTATATTAGTTTTGCCAACCTTTTCATATTCATAACACTTATCGTAATAATCTAAAACTGATCTGCAAACTAATTCCCATTTCTCATTATGAATTGATTCAAGAGCTATTTTTGTTCTTTGCGGTCCTAGTCTTTTTTTTATCCTTAGTACTGATTCCTGGAGTTCCTCTTTTTTAAATACACTATAAGTATCTATTAACTCATCTAACCTGTTAGATTCGCTCCTTATAATCTCAATCCTCCTAGAGGATTTCATCTGATTGAAGAATTCATGAGGAATTTTACATTTACCTATATTTGCACTTTCAGCTTCTACAAAAATATTATTAGAAAATTTAAATGAATTTAATTTTTCTGCAATTATATTTTCAAATTGTTCATTTGAAGGTTGTTTTTTCATTCCTAAACCTCCAAATGTGCTTCCTCTATGACAAGCAAATCCTTCAAGATCAATAGTTTGATATTTATATTTATCAAGTAATGATAATAATCTTGTCTTCCCTGTTCCTGTTTTCCCGCCAATAACTACTAAATTCAACTTATTTGAAAAACTATCTAATACCCATCTTCTATATATTTTGTATCCTCCATTAAGTGTAACTATATTTAATTTAAATTTATCTAATAACCAACCAATACTTTGTGAACGCATTCCTCCTCTAGAGCAATATATTCTGATATAAAACTCATTATTTTTATTAGGAATAGTTGTATGAGACTCAATACTCTTGAATAAATTATCAAGAAGTAATTCCATTTTTTTTTCAAAAAATTTTAATCCCTCTATGACTGCTTTTTTTCTACCTTCTTTTTTGTAAATTGTACCAATTATTGATCTCTCATCATCATCAAATAGTGGAATATTAATAGAATTAGGCATGTGTCCTTTATAATATTCACTCGGGCTCCTAACATCTATAAGTGGTCCTTTAAAACATCTAAATTTCTCTAGTTCTTTTCTTTTGAAATACATGGATTGTTTTTATTTTTTTTGATTAATTTTTTTAAAATGAATAACAAAGGACAGGATAACTATAGTAATGCTACATTAGATCTTATAAAAAAATTTGTAGATTCCAATCAAAGAAAACGAATAAATTCATTAAATCAAATAGAATCTGAATTCGAAAATTTATATAATCTTGGCCCTTCACTTTTTGATATTTTCGATAGTGATGGAGATGACTGGGCTGCTGGTTGGATATTGCAAGTTTTAAAAAAATTTAAGCCTGAATTCTTTGTAAACTCTAAATTCAATAATTGGTTTAATACATATTCAGATATTGATATTAATTATGATGATATGCAATTGATGTTATTGGAGCAAAAATTTGAGGAGGCAGATAGATTAACAAGTTCCTATTTACGAAAATTAGCTGGAAAATTAGCTGAAAAACGTGGATATGTTTTCTATAGTGAAGTTAAGAATATGTCAGGTAAAGATTTAGAAACAATAGATAGATTATGGACTATTTATTCCACTGGTAGATTTGGATTCTCAATTCAGGCAAAGATATTAAAATCAGTAGGGAAAAAATATGAATTAATGTGGCCGAAAATAGGTTGGAAAAAAGAAGGCTTATGGACTAGATATCCTGGATCTTTTTGCTGGTCCTTGGATGCTCCTGATGGGCATATGCCATTAATAAATCAACTAAGAGGAGTAAGACTTATGGATTCAATCCTAAGGCATCCTGCTATTGCAGAGAGGCATAATAATATTCTTTAAATTGAGGTATTTAATAAGTTAAGATTAAGACAGTATCAAAATATTATTATGTCCTTACTCCGGGGCAAAAATATTTTAAAAAAATTTTTTAAAAGACCAAAGATTAACTGGTCAAACTACGAATTCGAATCATCATTACAGTTAAATGAATTTGTTGATCAATTATTAGAACCTATTAAAAATTCTCAATCAAGTTATCTTATAAAACTTGGTTTACATGAAGCTCTGGTTAACGCCGTAAAACATGGTAATAAATTAGATCCTAAAAAAAATATTAGAGTAAGAAGAATAATTACACCTAATTGGTGTGTTTGGCAAATTCAAGATCAAGGTAATGGTTTAGAAATAAAAAAAAGAGATTATAAATTACCAAAAAAAATAAGTAGTGTAAATGGTCGTGGCCTTTACATTATTAATGAATGTTTTGATGATATTAGATGGAGTAGTAAAGGTAACAGGCTTCAGTTGGCTTTAAAAAGGTGATTTTTACTAGGGCAAGGTTGATCAACGTTAATTTCTTTTAACCATTTAATACTTTCTTCTATATACTCAATAGTTTCCTTTTCATTACAAGAAATAATTAAATGACATAAACCCGCCGAAATTAGTTCTGCAGATCTTTTATATTTATTTCCTTTATCTTTATGCCAATTAGAATGATTAATTTTTAATTTGTCATTAAGACTTTGAACAAGCTGAATAGTATCTTTATCCCAATAGGTCATAGAATTTTTTATTTACTTTACAGCAGACCATACTTTGGTCATAAAAAAGGAATTTGATTTTACATCTTTAAAACCTACCTCTTCTATTTTAGAATCTATATCCTCTTTTATGTAATCACAATAAAAAGGCTCATGAAAAGATTTATAGAAGTTTTCCATTACGGATGTAAAGTCAGGTGAATCACTTATTTGAATTGAATCAGCTATTACTAATGTTCCACCAGGTTCAAGAACTCTAAAAAATTCATTTAATACTTTTGCTCTAACTGTTCGAGGTAATTCATGAAATAGGTAAACACAAGAAATGCATTGAATACTATCATTTTCAAAAGGTAATTTTTCAGCATTACCTTTTATTAATTGAATTAAATCTCCATCTAAATCTGAAATATATCTACTAGCCTCTTTTAAATATGAATCAGATAAATCAATTCCTATAATTTTTTCTTTAGGAAATGCGGCTCTTAATTGTTTTAATGTTCTTCCTGATCCTGTAGCTACATCAAGTATTTTTATAGAGCTTTTTTTTCTATCACTAAAATTTTTAAGTCCTTCTTTTATTGGCTTAATTATTCTTCTCCTCATAGAGTCAGCACTTCCATTAAAAAGTATCTCTACTTGTAGGTCATAAATGCTAGCTGAAAAATCTGATAAATAACCATCTGTTTGATGATGAAAGTTTCTCAAATAATATTGAGGATAATTATCTTTATCAATTGATTTTGGCAGATCATCAAAGTTTTGTTTTCTGCGTCTATCCCATGTATTAGGCATATCTAGCCAGATTTTAGGATATTGAGTTAGATATCTAAGCCATGGCTCGTCAAACAATAATTTTTTTGGATATATATTTTTTTCTGCATCGTTCCAATCTTCTTCTCTTAAGATATCCATTGAATTTTGGATTTGCATTAGAAGATCCTTATCTACATCAAAATTTTCAAGCTTCGAATCGGGAAGGATAAAATTCATTAATCTTGAACTGATCTGCTTGTGAGCGAAACCTGCAATGCTTTTACTTTGTTGTAGCGTTTTATATGCAATTTTTGAAATAGATTCCCTAGCCATTTTTCAATTTGTATATATATATTCCAACAAAAAAAAAATCAATTTGAGAATATTTTGTGATATTTCTCAAATTGATTAATTTAAACTAATAAGTTCTTTTAATTATGCGTCGTAATACATGAAGAATTCATGTGGATGAGGCCTTTGTCTTAGTTGTTGTACCTCTTCGTATTTTATATCGATAAAGTTATCAATAAAATCTTCAGTAAATACTCCACCAGCTAATAAATAATCCTTATCTGCTTTTAGTGCATTAAGAGAGTCATTTAGAGATGAAGGAACTGTATCAATTTTTGCAAGTTCATCAGCTGGAAGTTCAAATAAATCTACATCTACTCCATCACCAGGATCAATTTGATTTTTAATTCCATCAATACCAGCAAGCATCATTACAGAAAATGCTAAGTAAGGATTTGCAAGTGCGTCACCTGATCTGAATTCTAATCTTTTAGCTTTAGGGCTTGGACCTGTTAACGGTATTCTTACTGCAGCTGATCTATTACCCTCAGAATAAACTAGATTTACAGGTGCTTCGAATCCTGGAACCAATCGTTTATAACTATTTGTGGTCGGGTTAGTAAATGCTAAGAATGATGGAGCATGCTTAAGTATGCCTCCGATATACCATCTTGCAGTTTGAGATAAATTTGCATATGCTCCTTCACCAAAAAATAGTGGCTGACCACTCTTCCACAAACTTTGGTGAACATGCATTCCAGTTCCATTATCGTTAAATACAGGCTTGGGCATAAACGTTGCAGTTTTCCCATATTTTTTAGCAACGTTCCTGACAACGTATTTATAAGTCATTACATTATCAGCAGAATTTATTAATGAATCGAATTTCATTCCAAGCTCGTGCTGACCGGCACCAGCAACTTCATGGTGATGCTTTTCGGTGGGTATGCCTAATTCACCCATTAAAAGTAGCATTTCAGATCTGATGTCTTGAGCAGTATCATTTGGAGAAACTGGGAAATAACCTTCTTTGTATTGGATCTTGTATCCTAAATTTCCACCTTCCTCAATTCTTCCTGTGTTCCATGGAGCTTCAATTGTATCTACACTGTAAAAACAAGATCCTTCTTTTGAGTCATATCTCACGTCATCAAATAAGAAGAATTCTGGTTCCGGTCCAAAAAAAGCTGTATCAGCAATTCCAGTTGATTCTAGGTACTTTAAAGCTTTTTGTGCTAAAGATCTTGGGCATCTATCATACGGCTCTCCACTTCTAGGCTCTTGGATAGAACAAATCATACTTAGTGTTTTATGTTTGTAAAAAGGATCTATCCATGCTGTACTTGCATCGGGGACCATTGACATATCGGAGGCATTAATTGCTTTCCAACCTCTTATTGATGAGCCATCAAATGCTAGACCTTCTGTAAATGAATCCTCTTCTATCATGTCTGATGTAAGAGTTAAATGTTGCCATTTACCATGGATGTCTGTGAATTTTAAATCGATGAGTTCAATTCCTTCATCTTTAATTTGACTTAAAACATCTTGTGGAGACTTAGACATAACTTATTAAGATACCTTCTATGAAATTAATAACTTGATGATTCTTATTATGTATCAATAGTAACTTTTTTCAACACTAGACGTCTTCTTTGAGTGTTTCAAGTCATAACTTTAATAATTATTTACTTAATTATTTAAATTGAATTAATTTCTATAAAAAAATATCGCTTAAGCGACAATATTAGTCTAATTTAAAAGTAATTGAATGTAATGCTTTGACAGAAGCAAAACTTATTCCGGCTTTAAATAAAGAGAATTTATCTCATTTTTCAAAGACTTATGTTCCCTCCAGACTTTTATTAGGCCCCGGACCTTCAAACGCACATCCAGAAGTATTAAGCGCTCTTTCTTTAAATCCTATTGGTCATTTAGATGAGGCATATATCTCATTGATGTCTGACGTTCAGCACCTTTTAAGGTATACCTGGCAGTGCAATAATCGTCTTACACTCCCTATGAGCGGTACTGGTAGTGCAGCGATGGAAGCTTCAATAGCTAATTTTGTTGAAGAAGGCGAGAAAATTCTTATTGCTAAAAATGGATATTTTGGAGATAGATTAGTTGATATGGCGACTAGATATAAAGCTCAAGTTTCTTTTATTGAAAAACCATGGGGTGAAGCCTTTACTTATGAGGAAATTAAGTATGAAATAGAGACTAAGAAACCGGCTATTTTTGCTATTGTCCATGCTGAAACATCAAGTGGTGTTTTACAACCTCTTGATGGGATTGGGGATATTTGTAGAAAGAATAATTGCTTGTTTTTAGTTGATGCTGTTACTTCACTTGGCGCTTTAGAATTATTGATAGACGAATGGAAAATTGATCTAGCATACAGTTGTAGTCAAAAGGGATTAAGTTGTCCCCCTGGTTTAAGCCCTTTTACAATGAATAAGAGAGCTGAAGAAAAACTAGGTTCAAGAAAAACAAAAGTACCTAACTGGTATTTAGATTTATCCCTATTAAATAAGTATTGGGGTTCTGATCGTGTTTACCATCATACTGCTCCAGTAAACATGAATTTTGCGATTCGTGAAGGTTTACGATTAATTGCGAATGAGGGTTTAGAAAATGTTTGGAATAGACACAATACTAATGCAAAGAAATTGTGGAATGGTTTAGAAAGTCTTGGAATGGAATTACATGTATCAGAGGATTATAGATTGCCAACTTTAACCACAGTTAAAATACCTCCAGCAGTTGATGGGGATGGTTTTAGGAATCATCTCTTAAGGAACTTTGGAATTGAGATAGGAAATGGACTTGGAGAATTATCTGGAAAGGTGTGGCGTGTAGGGCTAATGGGTTTTAATTCATGTGACGAGAATGTTGATAGATTATTAAACCTTTTTGATACCGAGCTTAAGAAATTTTCTATTTTTGAGTCCTCAACTTTTTGAACCAAATCTGTAAAATTTGACTGCATTCATCTTCTAGGATACCTCCAATTATTTCCATTTTGTGATGAGCACTTTCATGTTTTGATAGGTCAATTGAACCACCCAATCCACCTCTTTTCTTATCGTAAGCCCCGAAAATAACTTTACCCATCCGTGCTTGAATAAGTGCAGAGGTACACATAGTGCAAGGTTCTAAATTTGTGATAATAGTACATTCATTAAATCTCCAATCATTTTTTATTAGAGATGCCTGCCTAAGTGCCATTATCTCAGCATGACCTAATGGGTCTTTATTTATATTCCTTCTGTTAACCCCTCTCCCGATACATCTTTCTCTCTCGTCTAAAATTATTGAACAGATTGGTAGCTCAACTTTCCCAATCTCTTTGGATCTCCTTAATATCGAATTCATCCACAAACTGTATTTTGAATTATTTGTTTTTATTTTATTCTTCATTACTATTTCCATTTTCAAAAATATATCTCATTTATCAAGATTGAGAATAGAATTATTAATAGATATCTTATCTGATGGCTGAAGATTTAATTAATAATAAAGATATATATTTCCCCTCAAATTTAGGGACTAATGACAAATTGATTACTCTTCTGAATAGAGCTAGTCAAACTCTTTGTGACTGGTTCTCTAAAGCTGATAAAAATGGTCCTTTACCTTTTGATGAGAGTTTCAATTGTATTATGCCTGCGGAAGATGGTAACTCCGAGGAAGATTTGTTTTCTGAGATTGAATCTCTTTTGAATAACTCATTTAATCCTGTTCATCCTGGTTCACTAGCTCACCTTGATCCCCCACCTCTAATTTTTTCTATTTTGGGAGATTTAATTGCTGCTGGTTTAAATAATAATCTTCTCGCTTACGAGTTATCACCAAGTGTAACCTTGCTTGAGGAATCATTATGCAAATGGTTTGCCAAGAAAATAGGGTTTAATGATTTCTCAGGGGGTATAGCTGCTAGCGGAGGTACATTAAGTAATCTAAATGCACTTATTGCAGCTAGAAATAATTCTGGATTAGGTACGAATCCTAATTCTGTATTACTTGTTAGTGAAGATGCTCATTCTTCTTTCGTTAAATGTATAAGAGTAATGGGTCTCGATACTAGGAATCTTGTAAAGATTAAAACTGATAATCAAGGTCGAATGGATATAAACGATCTGCGAAACTCTTTAGATAAATGTTCAATAGAAAATAAAAAAATATTTGCTATTGTTGCAACCCTTGGGACAACTGTAAGAGGAGCCATTGATCCTATTAAAGAAATAAGTGAAATCTGTAAAAAAAGAAACATATGGTTACATATTGATGGTTCAATTGGAGGGATTTTTGCTATAACTTCTATTCCAATAGAAGGTCTAAATAATATTAATCAGGCTAATTCGATAACGATAAATCCACAAAAAATTATAGGCATAACAAAGACTTCATCTTTGTTATTGGTTTCAAATATGAGTACCTTAGAAAATACTTTTAATACTGGACTACCATATATATCATCCAAAGAAAATATTATAAATAGAGGAGAAATAGGCATACAAGGTTCTAGACCTGCAGAGGTTATTAAACTATGGCTTGGGTTACGTTTTTTAGGTCTCAAAGGAATAGAAAATATATTAAAATCATCAATTAAAAGAAAAGATTTTTTTGTAAAAAATATTAGTAAAAATAAATTTGATATATATTCAGGTCCTCTTCATATTGTTTCATTCTTACCAAATAAACTTGAGCCAAAAGACTCTGATGCATGGACTCAAACTAAAGTAAATGAACTAATTAATAATAATTTTATGCTTTCTAGACCAAAATTTAAAGGTAAATATTTTTTACGGGTTGTCATGGGAAATTACAATACAAAGGATTCTCATATTGAAGAACTTTTGAGACTTTTAGATGCTTAACTAATGAATATGGGAAGACCAAAAATTATTGCAATAGTAACAGGGTTTATCTCAATAGCTATTTGTATTGCTTATTTACTATTAATCACTATCTTTGATTTCAGAACTTATCTAAATGATCAATTATCCAATATTAATTAATAAAGGGAGGCAAACTTTTTTTTGATTTAAAATATTTTTTCATTTCAATTTTTGAAATAGCTTCTTTTACGAAATTATTTAAAATATCCTCTCTTTTACTTATTCTATAAATCTTATCTACTACTTCTTGAATTCCTCCATCTCCCCAATCTTGACCATTTTTAAAATATTCGATCAAACTTAGTCCTACTATTCTTATTAACCAGCCTGCTGTAACTGATTGTATAGATTTAGATAATATTATTTTAGTTAAACTTGTAGCTAAAGCAGGAGAAAGAATGGCGAGACTCCCTTTTAGTATTCCTTGTTTAGCCAATGCGCTTAGCAATGCAGTCGCCAAATCTTTTGCATCTTTTTTTGTAAGCTTTATTTCATATATTTTTGATAACTCCATTATCATTTGAAGGTTTACGGAGGTAGTAGTAAGAAAATCAACAGCCGGTAGAGGATTAACTAGTATTACTCCTCCTGTTATCCACATATATTTATTAATCACTTTATTTGACATTAAATATCTTTGTTCTTGTACGAAATTTTTACTTTTAATACTTAACTTATTTGAGCGAAAAAGAATATTATCCGCTAATAATTCTTCACCATTATTATCAAGGGTTTCAATTATTTCTCTAAATAAACTTCCTACTTCCGGAACTAAATTTAAAGCATCTGATTTTTTATAGGGAGATTTTTGAGGGACTGCAATTGTTTGAACGACTGAAATTTTATTTTTTCTAGCGGATGTTATAGAAATTATATTTTCTTTGATAAGGTTATTTTCATCTCTAGACCTCAAATCACATTTATTTAGAACTATTATAATTTTTTTCCTTAATTTTAATAATTCTTTAATTAAATAGTTTTCGTATTTATTTATGTCCTGATCTAACACAAATAGAACTAAGTCAGAATTTGATGCTTTAATAATTGTTGCTTTTTCTCTTTCTTCACCTAATTTAGATGGTTCGAATAACCCCGGAGTGTCAACTATATTAATGTTTCTTTTTAAAATTGGTATACGAATTTTATAGCTATTAATTTGTTTTGTTGTACCTATTTTTGCTGAGGTTTGTCCGACAATATTTTTCAATAAAGATCTTACTATGGATGTTTTTCCTGAGGAACCTGCTCCAAAAAGAGTAACTTTATAATCTCCTGTTTTTAATTGGGACTCTAGTATATTTTTTTGGTAATTTAACAATTCAGCTTTTACTTTATCGCTAATTTTTTTGTTAATTTTCTCGACTCCTTCCAAACTTATCTTGGCAGCACCATATGTATTTTTGAATGAAAGTGTATTTTTTTTATTTTTATATATAACTTTATAAACTATTTTTTTAAATAATTTGTTATCAATATTATAAAAAGTATAAATAATTATTATTAAAAATAAAAAAGTATAAATATTTACTATTCTTACAAATATGGAAAATAAAATATAAATAAATAATATCAATACTACATACTTTATATACTTTAATTTCAAGTAATTCATTTTATCGATTATTTTTAAAAATGATATACAGTAAAATAAAGAAACCAATATTAATAGATATATCAGCAATATTAAATACTGGAAATTTTATAATATTTAAATTTATAAAATCAATTACAAAACCTCTATATATCCTATCTATACCATTACCAATAGTTCCACCAAGAATAAAGCTAATAGAATATAAATCGTATGAGTTAAAAGTATTCTTCCTAAATATCAAATAAATAAGTAATATAGAAAAAAAAATACTTATTAAAGATAAAAATACTCTACTACCACTTAATATGTTAAATGCTGCTCCGTAATTTTTTACAAAGTCTAATTTGAATAAAAGAAAATCTTTGTTAATAAATAATTTTTTATTATAAAACATTAAATATTTCGTAAATTGATCTATTAGAACAATAAAAATACTTAAAGATACAAAATATAATTTTGTTTTTATATTAATAATCATTATTTGCTACGTTTTAAACGATCTATAGGTTTAATAAGTAATAAAAGTGGAAAAAGCATTAAAAAATGATATCCAATTTTACCTAATGAGTATTTCCCTAAATTATATAAAAATAAATTGTATTGACTGTAGAATATAATTTGTGTGAAATTGTAAAATATTCCAGTTAAATGCATAGCACCTATTGCTATAAGTCCGTTTTTTAAAAAGTTTCGGACATTTATTTTATTTCTATTATTTAAATTATCAATTATTTTGATTAATGGATACAAACCTAATAAATAACCAAAATTTGGAGTGAGCAAATAACCTAATGAACCTCCTTGATGAAAGATAGGAAGTATAAATAACCCCAAAACTATATATATAGAAAATGCTCTAAAAACAACTTTTTTATTGAATATAAGTGTTAATAAAATTATAGTCGGAATTTGCCATGTGATAGGTAACTCAAAGTTATTACTAGATTTATAGATAAAAGGTAGTGGAATATAAACAGGTAACATTGATGTTATTACTATTGATTGAAGACTCACCAGTATCTCAATTAATTTATAAAAATTGAGCATTATTATAAATTCTATTTATAAACTTCTCAATGCAACAATTGGATCTAATTTAGAAGCTCTTTTTGCAGGTAAAACGCCAAAGATTAAACCTATTGATCCTGAAATGATCATGGTGGAAAAAGTAGTTGTAATTCCAACTGATGCAGGAAGTGGTGTTATCAGAGATAAAAGAAAAACACCTGATAATCCTGTTGTTGTTCCAATTAATCCACCAATTGAAGATAAAATCAATGCCTCAATTAAAAATTGAATTAATATATCTGACTGTTTAGCTCCTATTGCTTTTCTAAGTCCAATTTCTTCAGTCCTTTCACTTACAGAAACAAGCATAATATTCATTATTCCTATGCCTCCAACCACCAAAGATACTGCCCCAATACCAGCCAATAAAAAAGTTAACCCACTTGTTATATTGGTTACTATATTCAATGCATCTTCTTGTGATCTAACCGCAAAGTCATCATCTCTGATTATTTTATGTCTTTGCCTTAATAAGTTAGTAATCTGAAATTTAGCGGCACTAGTTGCATTTTTATTTATAGCTTCAACACTAATGAAGCTTAAACTTACTCCATATGTTGGGTCCTTCCCAGTAATCCTATTGACCATGGTGGTTAATGGAATATAAGCATTTTTGTCTTGATTACTTCCAAATACAGCACCTTTTGGTTTTAATATTCCAATAATTTCATAAGTATGATCTTTAATTCTGATTTTTTCCCCAAGTGATGAAGAATTATCTTTGAAAAACTCGTCCTTAAGATCAGGACCTATTACTACATAACTTCTTGCACTATTAATATCACTCTTAGATATAAATCTTCCCTTATCAACTTCAAAGCTTCTTACTTCAAGAAATTCAGGAGTAACTCCTGCAATTGATATATTTAGACTTTTAGAATTTGACTGCACTATTTCGTTAGCAGAAATTTGAGGCGCTACTTTTTTAACTGTTGGGACTTGATTTCTTATTGCTAGTGCATCTTCTAAAACAAGATTTTTAGGAAATGAAATACCTCTTCTTCTGGTGTCATTATTTCCAGGAACAATGAATAAAACATTTGCACCTAAATTACTTAATTGGTTTTTAGCTAATGTTTGAGCACCTCTTCCAAGCCCAACAAGTGTAATAACTGATGCATTTCCTATAATTATACCAAGCATTGTTAACGAACTTCTCAATTTGTTCGAAACTAAAGTTTTTGTGGCCATGCTTAAGGCTTCTTTTATCGAGATATTCCTAGACATATTTATATTTATCTATTGCATCATCATCTTCAATTTGTCCCTTGTAGATAACACCTTCATTAAGCTGGAGTGTAATAAGGTCGCCATTACTGATTTGATGATTATCCATATTTTCTAAATTACAAATTGTAGAAATCTTTATATTATTTTTGTTAAACAAAGCATAAACATCATTTACATTTTGGTTCGTAACAATGCCAGCAATATTTTTACTAAGTTGAATATTTTTCATAAATTCCTTCGGAACAAATAATATCTCTCCAGGACAAATTAGGGATATATCAAGATTATTTTTAATTATTCTTGCTTTACCTGTTACACCGATTTCCCCTATTGATATTCCTCTTGATACAATCTTTCTTACTAATCCGACTTTTATTAAATCTGTAGAGCCGCTAATTCCAGTTAATGTACCTGCGGTTTGAACTACTAAATCTCCTTGTTTTAGGATCCCCATCTCTTGTGCAATTTGCATAGCTAAACTAAAGGTTTTTGCTGTTCTTTCATCATTTTTAACTACTATTGGAGTAACTCCCCAAACAAGTTGCAATCTTCTCGCTACACTTCTCTCAGTAGTAGTTGCCAAGATAGGTGTTGGTGGTCTGAACTTACTTACATTTCGAGCGGTAGAACCTGATTTAGTTAAAGGAATTATAGCTCCTGCATCAAGTTGCCTGGCTATATTACTTACTGCTGCACTAATAGCATTTGGGATAGTACTGGGTAAGTGGCTTTCAATAGCCTTAAGTGGATAATCCCTTTCAATTCTTCTTGCTATGGTTGCCATCGTTTCAACTGCTTCTACAGGATAATCGCCAACTGCAGTTTCGTTTGAAAGCATTACAGCATCAGTACCATCCAGAATTGCATTAGCAACATCACTAACTTCGGCTCTTGTTGGTCTTGGATTAGAAGCCATAGAATCAAGCATTTGAGTAGCTGTAATTATTGGGATACCTAATGTATTAGCTTTTCTTATTAATTCCTTTTGTAAAAGTGGAACTTCTTCAGCAGGCATTTCTACTCCCAAATCACCTCTTGCAACCATAACCCCATCACATAAAGGTAATACTGTATCGATCTGATCAATTGCTTCAAATTTTTCTATTTTTGCGACTACAGGAGTTGAATGACCATTTTTGTTTATTAAATCTTTTATCTCATTTATATCAGATGGATTTCTTACGAAACTTAATGCTATCCAATCAACTCCTTCAGATAAACCGAATTTTAAATCCTCTTTATCTTTTTCTGTTAATGCTTTTACTGATAATTTAACATCTGGAAAATTTACACCTTTATTGTTTGAAAGAACCCCACCTACAGTTACCATGCACTTCAAAAGATTAGCCTCTTTGTCTACTTTTTCTACGATCATTTCTATTTTCCCATCATCTAATAGTATTCTTTTCCCTTCATTAACTTCTTGAGAAAGTTTGTCGTAGGTTACATTTGCAATAGTATTTGTACATTCGACTTCATTTGATGTCAGTGTGAATTTATCCCCTTTTTTAACTTTTACTGGTCCATCTTTAAAGCGACCTAATCGTATTTTAGGGCCTTGAAGATCTTGCAATATTCCAATATCTATATCTAACTTTTTTGATACTTCCCTTATGGTTTTTATTCTCTCGGCATGATCTTTATGATCTCCATGTGAGAAATTCAATCTGAATGTTGTTACTCCAGCTTTAATTAAATCTGTAATTATCTCTTCAGATTGTGTTGCAGGTCCAATAGTTGCTACTATTTTTGTTCTTCTTTTTAAATCAATATTCGACATATATAGATAATATTGCTAGATATAAATAAATTTACCATACCCAAAGTTAGTTATTTGAATCATGGATTTTAAAACTTATCAGATAAAAGCTAGAGAAACAGCACAATATCCAGATTTAGGCTCAAATTATATATATCCAACTCTTGGTTTAGTTGGAGAGGCTGGTGAGGTGGCAGAAAAAGTAAAAAAGGTAATAAGAGATAAAAATGGAATATTTGATAAAGAATCAATATTAGGTATTAAAAAAGAGTTAGGAGATGTATTGTGGTACGTATCAAATCTTTGTACAGAATTAAATTTTAATTTAGATGATATTGCATTACAAAACCTTGAAAAATTAAAATTAAGAGCCGCTAAAGGGAATATAAAAGGTTCTGGAGATGATAGATAAATTCAGCTATAACCTAAGCTGGCATACTGGAGATTTGTAATTAAATTTTGAATAACATTTAAAAGTAAAAAAGCCAATAAAGATGAAATATCAAATCCACCTATTGGAGGGATAATACCCCTAAAGATGTTTAAATAAGGATCTGTGATAGAAGTTAATGCAGATAAAAAACCGTTACTCCAATCAATACCTGGAAACCATGTAAGTAAAATTCTTATTATCAATATGAAAGAATAGATTGATAAAGTTTGGCCCAGAACCGCAAAAATCTCAGATAACATTATCTTTTCGTTATTTAATACATACTAGCATTTACTTATTATTGCTGCTTCCTATATTTGAGAGATATTCATTACTTACAGCAAAAGTTTGAAAAAACTTTTCTGATAATGATAACCAATATGATCTACCATCTTTTTGCTTACGTTTGACAATAAATTTCTTTTCCAATAATTCTTTAATATGATCATAAGCTCCTGAACCACGAAGAAGTATAAGATCTGATTGCAGGATCTTTTTTTTAATTGCAATAGTTGCCAATGTCCTTAATTCTGATGTTTTCAAATCAGATGGAAGTAAATCATCGACGAATTCATTAAGACTTGATTTTAATTCGAGAGAAAAACTGTTATTAATTCCATTTAATTCAATAGCTGAATTTGGATTAGAGTATTTATTTTTTAGATCTTTAATTGCATCATTTATTGAGTTGATATCAGAATTAGTAATTTCTGAAAGATCCTTTTTTGTTACGGGTCTGCCTTTCAGATATAGAACAGCTTCAACTTTAGTAACTAGATCTATATCGGATATTGGTGTTTTATTAAGATCAGATTGGTTGATTTTTCTTACCGAAACCTTTCCTAATTTACCTTAAAATTAATCTGATGCACCAAGGAATAATTTATATGTATCGTTTTGAGTTTCATCCCAGAATTTATAGCCTAGAATTCGTACAAATTTATTCCACTCTAAAATTTCATTTCTATCTATTAAAACTCCAATAACAATTTTCCCAACATCAGCACCATAATTCCTATAGTGAAATACGCTTATAGACCAATTAGATTTCATATTATTTAGGAAATTTATTAATGCGCCAGGCCTTTCAGGAAACTCAAATCTATATAAAAGCTCTACAAAGTTTTTATTATCCATTTCTTTAAAATTCTTTGGTAATCTACCACCTACCATATGTCTGAGATGATTTTTAGATAATTCATCATCACTTATGTCAATAAATGTGTACTCCGAATTTCTAAATACATTTAAAAGTGTTTTTTTATCGTTTAACCCATAGACTTGTACTCCTACAAAGATCTGGGCATTCATAGAATTCGACATCCTATAGCTAAATTCAGTTAAATTTCTATTATCAAGTAACTTACAAAAATCAATTAAACTACCTGCACGTTCAGGAATTTCAACAGCCATCATAACTTCTTTACACTCTCCAAGTTCTGCTCTTTCTGCTACAAATCTAAGCCTCTCAAAATTCATATTTGCGCCACATGCAATCGCAACCATTTTTCTATTTGAATGATTTGAAACTATAATATCTTTTTTCATTCCTGCAATTGATAATGCGCCTGCAGGCTCAAGTATTGATCTAGTATCCTCAAAAACATCTTTTATAGCAGCACATATTTCATCAGTATTAACCCTAATCATCTTATCTATATATTTTCTACCAATATCAAAAGTATTTTTACCAATTTTTTTAACCGCCACTCCATCTGCAAATTGACCGACAGAGGATAATTCCACAATTTTTTCTTCTTCCAATGATTTTGTCATAGCGTCAGCATCTTCTGGCTCTACACCAATTATTTTTACTTCAGGCCATATTCTTTTAATGTATAACGATATTCCTGATATCAATCCACCACCACCTACAGCAATATAAATTGCATAGGGTTTGTCTTTAAGCTGTTGTTCAAGTTCAATAGCTATAGTTCCTTGTCCTGCTATTACATCTGGATCATCAAAGGGATGAATAAAGCATAAATTTCTTTCTTGGCTAATCCTAATTGCCTCTTTATAAGTTTCATCATAGTTATCACCATATAATATAACTTTTGCTTTTAAATTTTTTACTGCATTAACTTTTACTAGAGGTGTGGTAATGGGCATTAATATGGTTGCTTGGCAATTTAACTTAAGGGCACTAAGTGCAACCCCTTGAGCATGATTGCCAGCACTTGAAGTAATTACTCCCTTCGCAAGCTCTGAATTAGTGAGCTTACTCATTTTGTTATATGCACCTCTTATTTTGAATGAAAATACATCTTGAAGATCTTCTCTTTTTAGAAAAACTTCATTATTAAGTGTATTACTTAAATTATGAGCCTTTTCTAGTGGTGTTTTTTTTGCAACTTCATAGACTTCAGCTTGAAGTATTTTTTCAAAATAATCATTCATATATATATTTTTAGCATTAATTATTAATCTAATAAAACATTACATGATCTATTTCAAAAAAAATACTCATTTTGCACCTCGGCGTTTTAGATTATATAGATACCAATTTTTTTTAAATGCTTTTAAGTGAGTTAAGTCACCCAAATCAACTTCATGGCTTAACAGTTTCACAATTAGAGGAAATTGCTTGTCAAATTAGAGAAAGACATCTTCAAGTAGTATCTACTAGTGGAGGACATTTAGGTCCTGGATTAGGTGTAGTTGAGTTGACATTAGCTTTATATCAAACTCTTGATCTCGATTTTGACAAAGTTGTATGGGATGTAGGACATCAAGGTTATCCTCATAAATTAATTACAGGCCGATTCAGTCAATTTGATTCTCTAAGACAACAAAATGGCGTTGCTGGATATCTAAAAAGAAGTGAAAGTAAATTTGATCATTTTGGTGCTGGACATGCAAGTACTTCTATTTCCGCTGCTTTAGGAATGGCAATAGCAAGAGATAGAAAAGGTGAAAACTATAAATGTGTTGCTGTAATTGGAGATGGAGCACTAACTGGAGGAATGGCTTTAGAAGCCATAAATCATGCAGGTCACTTACCAAATACCCCTTTAGTTGTAGTATTGAACGATAATGATATGTCTATTTCACCTCCAGTCGGAGCTCTTTCATCTTACTTAAATAAAGTAAGAGTAAGTCCACCTTTGCAGTTTTTGTCAGATAGTGTTCAAGAAAGTGTTAAAAATATTCCTTTAATTGGTAAGGATATTCCAGAAGAACTCAAAAATATAAAAGGAAGCGTTAGGAGACTATCTGTTCCTAAGGTTGGTGCTGTTTTTGAAGAACTTGGATTTACATATATGGGTCCAATTGATGGTCATGATATTGATAACTTAGTTAAGACTTTTAATGCCGCCCATAAACTGAAAAGACCTGTACTTGTTCATGTTGTCACGACAAAAGGAAAGGGTTATCCTTACGCAGAAGCTGATCAGGTTGGATATCATGCACAATCTGCATTTGATTTAACAACTGGGAAATCTATTCCTTCAAAGAAACCCAAGCCTGTAAGTTATAGTAAAATATTTGGTCAGACTTTATTGAAAATATGCGAACAAGATAGCAAAGTCGTTGGTATTACAGCAGCGATGGCTACAGGTACTGGTTTAGATATATTGCAAAAAAATATTCCTGATCAATATATCGATGTAGGAATAGCAGAACAACATGCAGTTACTCTTGCGGCAGGAATGTCGTGCGATGGTCTTAAACCTGTTGTAGCTATTTATAGTACTTTTCTTCAAAGAGCTTTCGATCAATTAATTCATGATGTAGGGATACAAAATTTACCTGTATCATTCGTACTTGATAGAGCTGGGATAGTGGGAGCTGACGGTCCTACTCACCAAGGACAGTACGATATTAGTTATATGAGATCTATACCTAATTTTGTTTTGATGGCCCCAAAAGATGAATCTGAATTACAGAGAATGTTAGTAACTTCAATAAACCATAACGGTCCAACAGCACTAAGAATACCCAGAGGATCTGGGTTAGGAGTTGCTGTAATGGATGAGGGTTGGGAACCTTTAAATATAGGCGAAGCTGAAATACTTGAAGAAGGAGAAGATATTTTAATTATTGCTTATGGTTCAATGGTCGCATCAGCTATCGAAACAGCAAGAATCCTAAAAAATATGAACATTAATCCATGTATTGTTAATGCAAGATTTGTGAAACCTCTCGATAAAAATCTTATTATGCCTTTAGCAAGTAGGATTCAAAAAGTTGTAACTATGGAAGAAGGGACTCTAATAGGTGGATTTGGTTCCGCGATAGTTGAATTATTTAACGATAATGAAATAAACATTCCTGTATACAGAATAGGTATACCTGATGTTTTAGTTGATCATGCGTCACCTGACCAGAGCAAAGAAAAGATAGGACTTATGCCTGATCAGATGGCAGATAAAATTGTCAAGAAATTTAAGTTAGATAATTAAAAATTTAATAAATAAATTTTTACAAAACTCCACGAGAGGCCAATCCTAGGATTGCTCCAATTCCGAAAATATGACCTAGGCAATTAGCACCTACAACTGATGCGTGACTTAAACCACCATAGAATTTTGAATTAGGTATTTCAAAACCTTCATTAGGTTTTCTTATTGTTGCTCTAGCAATTGCATAAGCAAAAACATTACATGCAATCATTACGACGGCACACTTTGGAGACCAAGAAAAAGTTGCTGGATCTGCAGCCGCAAATAATGTAGTAAACATAAAAAATCGTTATTTTTATATATTCTCTAATACTTTTACCGAAAAAACACAAAATTGTAAAAGGTCTTAAGAGTTGTTTACTTGTAAGCTATTTAACAACTTTAGAAATCCAAACAAAATAACAAAATCACTTAGAGTAAGGAAGGATTCTGCAAAGCCATGCAGGAAGTCCACCTCAACCAGAGTTTTATCATAGTAATTTAGTGTGAAAATAGATACCAATATAGTTATGAATACGAATAAAACAGTTAAGGAAAATCCTGTTTTTATAAAAATATTTACAGATTTGATTTTATATAAGTAAAACAAAAATACTGCATATGGAATTATTGATATTGCGAATAATAATGTGTTATCAATTGAACCTAATATTTCTATAAATTTAAAAAATAAATTATTCATAAGTCTCTTTCCCTTTAAAAATTATTATTGCAGCTAAGGCTAATGTTGAATTTCCTATAAATGTAAATATTCCTTGAAGAGTGACTAGACCGTAAAGATTTTCTTGGTTGTCATAGATATGCCATGTGATTGCACACATAGCACCTATTAAGTTTGGGACCATAGCAAGGCTTAACCAAAAAAATAAATTATATTTTTTATATGTAGAAATTTTGTTTATTACTAATATGGCAAAAATCCATTCTATTACTGATGAGATATGTATTAACCAAGTTCCAAATGATAATTCGTGCAAAATTTTATATTTTATTCTTTAAAACATTGAGAACTTCTTTAGCATGATTTATAGGTAAAACACTTATCCATCTATAAGAAATTTTCCCATCTGGAGAAATCAAAAAAGTATTTCTATCTGAGAATGGAGGAATCCAGGAACCATATTTTTCACTAATAATTCCGTTAGGATCAGATAATAAAGTGTAGTTTATGGATTTCTCGCTGCAGAAACTTTCATGAGAATCTTCATTATCAGCGCTAATGCCAACAATTTCGGCATTATATTTTGAAAAATCCTTTTTCAATTCAGAAAAACCTTTAGCTTCAAGAGTGCAACCTGCTGTAAAGTCTTTTGGATAAAAATACATAACTAGCCACTGACCTTCAAAATCACTTAATTCCCATGTCTTTTTTGTTTTTATGTTTTTATTGAAACCTTTTAACTGAAAGTTAGGAGCATAATCACCAACTTCAGGAGCAAAATCAAAAGAAAAGGCTGAATTACAATTAAATAAAAGAATAAATGGTATTAATATATTTACAACTAAATTTCTCATCAAATTTAGAATTTTTTTAAATCAACTCCATTTGATTTAGCAAATTTATCTAAACCTACTTTTTGTATAGACTTTAGGGCTTTGGTACTTATTTTTAAATTTACCCATTTTTTGCCCTCTTCCCACCATAGTCTCCTTTTTTGAAGATTAACTTGTTGCAATTTTTTTGTACGAATATGTGAGTGACTGACTGCCATCCCGTTATTAGCTTTTGCACCGGTCAGTTCGCAAACTCTTGACATATTTATTGGGTTATATCTCTAAAAATTCTAACACATGACTCAATTTGTTGAATTAAGTAATTCTGAAATTAATTCAGCATTATTATTTTGTAAATTAATTATCTGTTCTTGATCTAATCCACCAACGGAAAGCTTGGCCATATCGTAAACATGATTTGCAATTTTTGATGCCAATGGATTCTCAAAAGGATCTTTTTCATCAATAATTATTTTGTTGCCTGTAATTTTATTAAGACCAACAATAAGTGGATGTTCTTTGTTAATTAAAAGGACATGATATTCAGGTAAGCCAGGCATCTTTTGTTCCATATAAGCTCCCATATCATTAATTCTTCTCATTTGTTCTGGAAGCAAGATCATCGCTGGTGGAGCATCTTTACTTGAAATTGACTGCACTTTAACTGTTACTTTCTCATTGTTAAGGGCCTTAACTATCGTATCTCTAAGATTATCTGTATTTGATTTGCCATCTTTATCTACGATTTCTTTTGATTCTTTATCTTCTAGTTCATTTATTTCTGAATCTACTCTTTGGAATTGATAATCTTCATTTTTACTTTCTAACCATGGAAGAAATTGTGCGTCAATTAAGGGATCTGATTTAATAACTTCTTTATTAACAGATAAACAGATATTTAATGCACTAGACTGCGCAATCAAATCTGAACAGTAAATTATTTTTTTAGAATCAGTTAACTTATTTCGCTCTTTGTAATTTGCGAGAGTTGTGAAATATTTGTCATTTGACTTGATGAGGGATTTATTTTCAATATCTTTAGTTACGTCTTTCTCTGAATTAATTATTGTTTCGAAAATTATACTGTTATTAACTAAATCAGCAAATTTTTCGTCTTCAATAGCACCAATTTTAATAAAAGCAGAGATTGAATCCCAAATTTCTGCATAAAATTCTGGAGAATTTTTAATCAAATCCTTCAGTTTATTAGCGATTTTTTTTGAGATAAATGATGATATAGACCTTACTTTTCTATCTGTTTGTAATGCGCTTCTACTAACATTTAGTGGTATATCTGTAGAGTCAATAACTCCTCTAAGAGGTAAAAGGTATTTTGGTACTATCTCTTTAATTGAATCGCTTACAAATACTTGATTGCAAAATAATTTTATTTCTCCTTTTTCCCAATCAGCTCTACCTGATAACTTTGGAAAATACAATATCCCTTGAATGTCATATGGATAATCTGTATTTAGATGAATCCATAACAGTGGATCTCCCTGGAAAGGATAAAGGTATTTATATAACTCAATATAATCTTCATCTTTTAATTCACTAGGTTGTTTTCTCCAAGGAGGATTTTTCTTATTAATTGTCTCTCCTTCTAATAAGACATCTATTGGCATAAAATCACAATATTTTTTTATTAGTGATTTAATCCTTTCAGGCTCGATAAACTCTTTTTCTTCTTCAAGTAGGTGGAGAATAACATCTGTACCAATTCCCTCTCTTTGTGATTCCTCTAACGTGAAATTTGGCGATCCATCACAAGACCATTTGAAAGCTTTTGATTCCCCAATTGCCGACTTAGTTAATATATCAACTCTATCTGCCACCATGAAACTTGAATAAAAACCTAGTCCAAAATGACCTATGAATTCATCATTATCTTTTTTGTATTTCGTTAGGAATTCTTCTGCGCTGGAAAATGCAACTTGATTTATGTACTTCTTAATTTCTTCATCATTCATTCCAATTCCATTATCGGAAATTGTTAACGTATTTTTTTCACGGTTAATCGTTATTTTTACTTGAGCTTCCTCAGTATTCTCGCAATCACCTGCAATAGAGGCCATTCTTCTTTTACTAATTGCGTCAACTGCATTACTAACAAGTTCTCTTAAAAAGATTTCATGGTCAGAATATACTGCCTTCTTGATAATTGGGAAAATATTTTCGGTATTAATACGAATTTCGCCTTTTTCCATTTAAAAAAAATCAAACATAATAAATCTTATTTCGTAAAAACTAGTTAATCAAGTTTAATAAGGAGTATTGTCCGAACAATATATGATTTAAAAGTTAAATACTATTTTTAATGGTTTTATTTAACCCACAAAATCTCACTACAATTATTTTCTTTCATTATTTGATTGGCTTTAGCCAAGTCATCACATGGATTTAAATGTAAGACAGCAATATTTCCTTTTTTCTGTTGTACTTTTTGTTCATTCATACCTTTTTCTAACAAATAAGAATCTTTAAACATCAATAAAATCCTTTTTTTATCTGTCTTTTCTTCTTTAATTAAATTTCTTAAAATGTCTACTGAAATTGTAAATCCAATTCCATTAAATATTTTCTCCTTAGGGCTAAATGATCTTACTAACTCATCATATCTGCCGCCTTTTGCTATGACGCTTTTATTTTTACCATTATCCCCTATTAGTTGAAAAACTATTCCTTCATATAAATTCAAGTGAGGTTGAAAAGTGGGGTCAAGTTGTAACTTGACACCATATTTATTTGATATTTTTAATAATGTTTCAAATAAAAAATTTAAGTCATCTAACGTTTTACTATTACCATATATAGTTTTTAATTTTTTTAATATTGCAATTGGCTCTCCTCGTGTGAATAAAAGATCTTTAAGAATATATTTATCATCTTCATCTATTCCTAATTTAGATAAATTATCTTGATCAAAATTAACCAGACTTTTCTTAATTTCTTCAAAATTATTATTCTTATATTTGTTCAGTATCAAATCCATTATTTTTGTGGTGCTTACTAGTAGAAATAAATTACAACCATCCTTCAAATTAATATTATCGATTGAATCAAACAAAATATTAATAACTTCAATTTCTGGGTATTTTGTATCATATCCAATTAATTCAATTCCACTCTGCAATTTTTCTTGTAATTTAAATGAATTTTTACTATTTTGTTTTTTATCAAAAACCATTCCATTGGTGAATAATCTTATAGGTCTTTTCTTATTTATTAATCTAGTAGATGACAATTTAACAATTGATGTTGTCATTTCTGGCCTTAGACATAATGAATTATTACTTACTATTCCTACAACCTGATTTTCGTCAATAACGCCACGGCCTTTTATCGTCTCTAAAGTATTTATAAATGAGGGTGAAACCTCTTCATATCCCCATAATTTATAAATACTATTTAAATTATTCATGATGTTTGAGTTATTTTTTACATCGACTAATTTAATTTCCTTTATATCTGTCATCTTAATATTTAACTAATTTTAGGTATAGAGATTTTTTTTAAATGGATAAACTTTATCTAGTTCATTTTTTAATTCATTCTCAAGGCTGGGAGAACAAGCTAAAATTCTTCCTGAACTTAAATTAAATTCGCCTGATGGATAATCAGAAATAATACCACCAGCCTCATTAACAATAATAGCACCGGCCGCTAGATCCCATACCTCCAGTCCTCTTTCCCAATATCCATCTACCTTACCTGCCGCAACAAATGCTAGATCAACTGCTGCTGCACCTCCTCTTCTAACACCTCTAGTTTTATGTGTTAAATAACAAAATTCAGCATAATTATTATCCTCTGTCTCAAATCTGTCATAAGAGAAACCAGTTACAAGTAGACTATCAGAAAGATTAGAGGGATTCGATACTTTAAGTTCACTATCATTGCAGAATGAGCCTAAACCTATACAGGCTGAATATAGTTCATTTAAATAAGGTACTGATATAGCTCCTATAATTGGCTTGTTTTTATATACAAGACCAATAGAAGTCCCAAAGAAAGGATATCCATGGGAATAATTTGTTGTACCGTCTAATGGGTCTATACACCACGTTAAATCAGAAGATTTGGTTAATTTACCCGATTCCTCTGCATTTATAGATATATTTGGTGTCTTTTCTAATAAATATTCTTTTATTTTATATTCAACTTCCAAATCTACATTGGTAACAAGATCACCCTTCCTACCCTTTGATGATATTTTTTGAATTTTATTGTAATTAATTTTTAGAATTTCATTACCAATTTGAGCGGAGTTTTTTGCTATTTCATACAAATTGGATAAGTTTACTTGATTAGCAATTTCCTGTATTTCATTTAATTCAAACATAATAGTTAATCTTCCTCAAACTCCCAAGGTGTCGCAACTCTTGTATTTCCTCTCCCAAAATATTGTCCAAATTGTAAATCATAAACTTCATCTTCATATGTAGTCTCTACCTCAAGATCTGAAGTTGCTTTAGCGACACAAAGTAGTGCATAACCTTTATCTTTTAAGGCTTGAGATACGCCCATGGCTTCAGGTTGTTGCAAACTACCAGATATTATTTTAACTGCACAACTTGTACAGCAACCATTTCTACATGAAAATGCAAGTTTGAAACCTTTCTTTTCAAATTGTTTAAGTATGTAATCATCACTATTAACCTGTTCTTGGTAAACCTTTCCGGTTTCCTTATTTTTAATCGTGACTGTGAAAGTCTTTTTCAAATAACTTTCCTCTAAAATGGGATGATTAAGGGGTAAAATGGTTATCTTGGGAGAGGTGGCCGAGTGGTTGAAGGCGCAGCACTGGAAATGCTGTATAGGGGCAACTTTATCGAGGGTTCGAATCCCTCTCTCTCCGTTTTATATTAGTTTATTTTGGTTAAATACATCAAATCTTTGTCTGTAAAGAATGTTTTAAAATAGATAGTAAACTCTTTGACAAGTTATAAATAATCTTATTTATTTAAATTAAGTTGAAAATATTTGATTTTTACTATTATATGTAAATATCTAAGATAAAAATTAATTAAATTATCAGTAAATTTTGCTTTAATTTAGCAATCTAAAATCATGGGGCAAATAGTTGGAATTGATTTAGGTACTACTAACTCTGTTGTTGGAGTTATAGAAGCTGGTCGTCCTATTATTATTGCAAATTCTGAGGGCTCCAGAACTACACCTTCAATAGTTGGATTTACAAAAGACAAGGAAATAGTAATAGGAGAGCAAGCGAGAAGGCAGCTTGTTCTAAATCCTAAGAATACCTTTTATAACTTAAAAAGATTTATTGGTAGTGAATGGGATGAATTGGATGAGAATAGTATTTCTGTTCCTTATAACGTAAAGGCTAATACTAATGGTAGCGTTAGGGTTCTTAGTCCAAATACAGAAAGAGAGTATGCACCTGAAGAATTAGTGAGCTCATTGATTAGAAAATTAATTAATGATGCTGAAACATATCTAGGAGATACTGTTGATTCTGCAGTAATTACTGTCCCTGCATACTTTAATGAATCTCAAAGACAAGCCACAAAGGATTCTGCAATATTAGCTGGTATTAAAGTAGATAGAATTCTAAATGAACCTACTGCTGCAGCTCTAGCCTATGGTTTTGAAAAAAGTTCTTCTAATAATGTTTTGGTTTTTGATTTAGGAGGAGGAACATTTGATGTTTCATTATTGAAAATTTCTAATGGTGTGTTTGATGTTAAAGCCACTTGTGGTGATACGCAGCTAGGAGGAAACAATTTTGATTCAAAAATAGTTGATTGGCTTGCAGAAAAATTTCTTGCTAAAAATGAAATTGATTTAAGAAGGGATAGACAAGCTTTACAGAGATTAACTGAAGCTGCTGAAAAAGCTAAATGTGAATTGTCAGGTTTGCAAAAAACAAAAATATCCTTACCATTTATCACAACTAGTAAAGAGGGTCCGTTACATATTGAAGAAACCTTAGATAGAAAAATATTTGAATCATTATCACAGGATTTACTAGATAGATTATTAGAACCTGTGCAAATAGCTTTAGATGATTCTGGATGGAACGCAGAAGATATTGATGAGGTAGTACTTGTAGGTGGTAGCACAAGAATCCCAATGGTTCAACAACTAGTAAAGACTCTTGTTCCAAATGATCCTTGTCAATCTGTTAATCCTGATGAAGTTGTAGCTGTTGGAGCAGCGATACAATCTGGAATTATTAGTGGTGATTTACAAGATTTACTCCTAAATGACGTTACTCCCTTATCTTTAGGTTTAGAAACTATTGGTGGTCTTATGAAGGTACTCATTCCTCGTAATACGCCAATACCAGTAAGACAATCTGATGTTTTTAGTACTTCCGAAGCTAATCAATCATCAGTTGTTGTTCAAGTACGGCAGGGAGAAAGGCCTTTAGCCTCTGAAAATAAATCGCTTGGTAAATTTAGACTATCAGGAATACCTCCGGCTCCAAGAGGGATACCTCAAGTCCAGGTAGCATTTGATATTGATGCTAATGGTCTTTTAGAAGTAAGTGCAACTGATAGAACAACTGGAAGAAAGCAAACAGTTACAATCTCTGGAGGATCTAATTTAAATGAACAAGAAATAAATTCGATAATTGAAGATGCCAAAGCAAAAGCTAATGAAGATAGGAAGAGAAGATCTGTAATTGATAGAAAAAATAGTGCTTTAACTCTTATTGCACAAGCTGAGAGAAGACTTAGGGATGCTTCATTAGAATTTGGTCCTTATGGGGCCGAAAGGCAACAACGTGCTGTTGAATTAGCCATTCAAGATGTTGAAGAGTATATAAATGACGATGATCCTCAAGAATTAGAAATTTCAGTTAGTTCTTTACAAGAAGCATTATTCGGCTTAAACAGAAAATTTGCGGCAGAAAAGAAAACTGATAATAATCCCTTACAGTCCATTAAAAATACGTTTGGATCATTAAAGGATGAACTATTTTCAGATGATTATTGGGATGATGATCCTTGGGATAATCAAATGAATAGAAATTATAAAAATTCGAGGTATGGTAATTCTAGGGACGATGATCCATGGGACAATGACTACTTCCTCTAAAAAAGACTATTTGTCGATTTTGGGTTTATCCCATGATTTCGATGATAAAGAACTTAAAAAGGCCTTTCGAAGAGAAGCAAGAAAATGGCATCCAGATTTAAATAAAAATGATCTTAATGCAGAAGAAAGATTTAAATTAATTAACGAAGCATACGAATATTTACGTGATCCTAATCTCAGAGAAAAAAATTCGGATGAAAATATCAGGGATGATTATGAAAATAATAATTTCAAGACTGGGTTTCCTGATTTTCAAGATTATCTTGATACATTATTTGGTTATGAATACTCACCAAATGATTATGAGGAATATGAAAATGAACCATTTGAGGATGAACTGATAAATACAAATAATGACGAATTTAACAATTATCAATACCCCACAACCTCTCCAGAAGAACCGCCTCCAGTCAAACTCCACCAAGATATTGAAACAGTTATTGAATTAACTCCTGATGAGGCCTTAAATGGAGCTTCAATTTTAATTGAGCTTGAAGATGAAACCGTAGTTGAAGTTGATACCCCTCCTTTCGCTGGAGATGGTTGGAGATTAAGACTTGAAAATATTGCAAGAGGAGGTAAAGATCATTACCTTCAGTTGAAAGTTCAAACGGAAAGTGGTCTAAAAATAGATGGTTTAAGAGTTCTTTATAAATTAGAGTTATTTCCTCATGATGCTCTTCTTGGTTGTGCAGTAGAGGTTCCTACCCTTGATGGAAATGTCACACTTCAAGTTCCACCAAAATCATCTACAGGAAGAATGTTACGTTTGAAAGGTAGGGGTTTAACTTTCGAAGATAATGTAGGTGATCAATATGTTGAAATTTTGGTAGTGATTCCTGCTGATATTAATGATGAAGAAATTGCTTTATATACAAGATTACAGGAATTATCACTTTCTGATTCTTAATCAAATATTATATTAATAGAAAAATCGATACTTATGAATATATTTGTTCTTTTATATAATTCAGGAACAGATAATGAAGGAATCCATTCAATTGAACTTAAGGGAAGAACTATTGTTCTTATGTTTGAAGATAAGGATGATGCAACAAGATATTGTGGCCTTCTAGAAGCTCAAGATTTTCCTTTGCCAACAGTAGAATTAATTAACATAGAGGAAATAAAAGATTTTTGCAATAAATTAGATTATGAATGTAAATTAGTAGAAAAAAATTTCGTACCTAAAACCGCAGAAGATAGGTTATTAATTTCACCACCTCAGAAAAATCTACAAGTTGAAAATTGGGAAGAAGACAAAAATAGTAATAAAGACAATATTGATATTAATACCATTAAGGAAAACCTTGAAAAGTTGCTTTAACTACTAAAATAGCAATAAATTACTAACAAATAAAACATGACAACAGCCTTATTTGAAACAGAAGTTGGGAACATTAATATTGAATTTTTCTCTGATGACGCCCCAAATACCGTAAAAAATTTTACGAATTTGGTAAGTGATGGTTTTTATGATGGACTAGCATTTCACAGGGTTATTCCTGGATTTATGGCTCAGGGTGGATGTCCAAATACTCGTGATGGTGCATCTGGTATGCCTGGAACTGGAGGCCCAGGATATAATATTAAATGTGAAATTAATTCTAATAAACATTTAAAAGGCTCACTTTCTATGGCTCATGCGGGAAAGGATACAGGTGGTAGTCAGTTTTTTATAGTTTATGAACCACAGCCTCATCTCGATGGAGTTCATACTGTTTTTGGCAAGACAGATGATATGGATGTCGTCCTAAAGCTTACTAACGGTTCAAAAATTATTAAGGCAACTCTTAAATAATAATTTAGCCTTCAAAAACAATACTGAATGTCTCTTTATCTAGATTAAATTTTCTAGTAGAAGAATATAAGATTTCGTTATTAATAGTGAATTTAGTATTGATTAGTTTGATGCTACTTTTTGGGTGTAATGCTTGTTCAATATTTCTAGAAACAATAATTCCAATCTTTGTACTATTTTCATATTTGGATAAAAACTGAATAAATAGTTCTATATTCTTTATTTCCTCATCATTAATGTTGGAATTAGTTCTATTCTGATCATGCAAAATTCTCCATACTAATTTTGGTCGGTTCCAAAACGCCAATAATCTTGGACTACTTTCAAGTTTAATATTAATTTTTTGTTCACTACAGAATTTAATAACTTTATTTTTTATTGGAACTAAATCAATAGAATTATATTTTCCGTCAAAAAAAATGGATATAAATGGATCAATATTTCTCGAATTAGAATCATCATCATCAATCATGTGGCCTAACTTTGTTTTTTTAACACTCAAATATTCTGCATTATTATCGTTTGGACAAATAACTAAAGGAACTCTCTCAATAACTTCTATTCCATAACCACCTAATCCAGCAATTTTTCTAGGATTATTTGTAAGTAATTTTAGTTTTTTTATACCTAGATCGGTTAATATCTGAGCCCCAACTCCATAATTTCTGAGATCAGCTGGAAAACCTAATTTTTCATTAGCTTCTACAGTATCTAATCCTCCATCCTGTAAACTGTAAGCTTTTAATTTATTAATTAGACCAATACCTCTGCCTTCTTGTCTCAAGTAAACAACAACCCCCTCTTCCTCCTTTTCTATCCTTGATAAAGCAGCCTCTAACTGTGGTCTACAATCACAACGTAATGATCCAAAAGCATCACCAGTTAAGCACTCTGAATGCATTCTTACTAGTACAGGTTCACTTAATTTCGATGATTTTTGTTTAACTAATGCAACGTGCTCTGAACCATCTAGATCATTAACATATCCATAAGCTTTGAAATTACCAAAAATACTTGGAAGAACAGCATCAGATTTTCTAAATACAAATCTCTCAGTTTGAAAACGATAACTTATTAAATCAGCTATTGATATTAATTTCATTCCCCACTGTTTTGCATACTCTTTAAGTTGGGGAAGTCTTGACATAGAACCGTCAGGATTTTGTATTTCACAAATCACTCCGGCGGGATAAAGACCTGACATTGCGGCAATATCTACTGCCGCTTCGGTATGACCTGCCCTTTTTAATACTCCACCTTTTTTTGCTCTTAATGGAAAAATATGTCCTGGCCTCCTTAAGTCATCAGGTTTTGTATTTGGGTTTATAGCAACTTGTATTGTCTTTGCCCTGTCTTCAGCAGAAATTCCGGTAGAAACATTATGTTCAGGTCCAGCATCAATTGATACTGTAAATGCCGTTTGATTTTCATCTGTATTTCTATCTACCATTAATGGTAAATCTAATGAATCAAGTTTTTCACCTTGCATTGCTAGACATATAAGACCACGTCCCTCAGTAGCCATAAAATTAATTTGCTGTGGAGTTGCAAACTGAGCCGCACATATTAAATCTCCTTCATTTTCTCTTCTTTCATCATCTACAACAATTATGCATTCACCATTTCTTATAGCTGCCAATGCATCGCTGATTGGATCAAATTCAATTTTAAATGATTCATTTATATCCAAAATTGTTCCATTATTTGATTTGGGACTTGTTTCTTTCATTATTCCTATCAATATAGAAAAATAGTGTTTTAGTTACCTTAAATTCAACACTTTATAATCCTATCTCAAAGTCTGCCAATTCAAAGAAATGAATGTTGCAATAGTAGGTGCTACTGGTTACGGCGGTATTCAAGCGGTAAATCTCTTAAAGAAAATAAAAAAATACAAAATTACATTTTTAGGAGGGAATAAAACATCTGGTTCAAAGTGGAACGATAATTTTCCTTTTATTTATCTAGATAATGATCCATATATAGAAGAAATTTCTGCAGAAAATATTTCAAAAAATGCAGATGTTGCTTTGCTGTGCTTACCAAATGGCTTATCTTCAACATTGACAAGGAAATTATTAGATCGAGGACTTAAAGTTATTGATTTATCTGCTGATTACAGATATAAGTCTTTAGATGAATGGAAAAATGTATATTCCAAAGAAGCTGCTATTTATAAAAGGAATGATGATGATTTATGTAAAGAGGCAGTCTACGGTCTTCCTGAAATAAATGAGGAAGCCATTTTAAAAGGAAGATTAATTGCTTGTCCTGGATGTTATCCAACATCTGCTCTTATTCCATTAGTTCCTTATTTATCGCAAGGTATCATTGAAAATGAAGGAATAGTTATTGATTCTAAAAGCGGAACCTCTGGAGGAGGTCGAGAACCTAACCAAAAGCTACTCTTATCAGAATGTGGTGAAGGCTTATCAGCATATGGATTGATAACCCATAGACATACGTCAGAGATCGAGCAAGTAGCATCTATAATTTCTGGAAATAAAATTGAACTGCTTTTTACACCCCACTTGGTTCCAATTTCAAGGGGTATGCATTCGACTATATATGGGAGATTAAGAGATCCAGGATTAACCTCTGATGATTGCAGAATTCTTTTGGATAATTATTACAGAAATTTCAAAAATATTAAAGTATTACCTGTAGATACATACCCTTCAACAAAATGGGTTAAAAATACAAACCAAATTTTCCTTTCTGTTAAAGTTGATAATCGTAATGGAAGGATTATTATTTTATCTGCAATTGATAATTTGTTAAAGGGTCAGACTGGGCAAGCAATCCAAAATTTAAATATTATGAGCGGATATTCAATGGATGAAGGTCTTGATTTAACTAATAATTTTCCATAAAATTACATCTTATTAAAAACCCAGCTTGAGAGATTGAGTGAGGCAAAATTTTATGCTCAAGCATTTGTATCTTTTTAGAAAGTGATTCAACATCATCATCATCTCTAATTGACAACGCAGCTTGCATTATCAATGATCCACTATCTACCTCCTCTTCTACAAAATGTACTGAACAACCAGTTATTTTTGAACCATTTAATATAGAGTCCTTTATCGCAGAACCACCTTTATATGCGGGAAGTAATGAAGGGTGAATATTAATTATCTTATTCCTAAATTTATTAATAAAAAATGGAGTAACAATTTTCATCCAGCCAGCCATAACAACAAGTTCAACATCGTAATGAATTAAAGTATTTACAATTTCTAATTCAAAAGCTTCTTTTTGCAGAAAGTCTTTGCCTCTTATAATTTTGTGAGGTATTTTTTTTCTTTCAGCTCTTTTTATACAACCGGCTTCATCTTTGTTAGTAATTAAAACTTTTATATCTATATCTAATTTTCCTTTTTCTGAGAGATTAATTAATTCCTGAAAGTTTGTTCCTTTCCCAGAAGCAAGTACACCTATTTTTAATTTTGGTGAAAATCTTCTAAATTCAGATATCTCAGGCGAAATTATGTAATTAAATGATCTATCCAAAGTTTTTTATTTTATCTAATGATAAATTCATATGAAATAAAAAAAACCCTCAATTTTAATTGTTAATATTCAAAAACATATTTATTTGAAGATAATAATTTAAACAAATTTAAATGATTCAAATCTATGTACTATTCATATAGATATAATTGAAAAATAAATAAAAGATACAAATATATAAAATGAATGGAGATTTAAAATCTTGGGATAAATTTTGTGATTATCTTTGGTTTGATAAAAAATTAAATATTTGGTTGGACATAAGCAAAATTAATTTCACAAGTAAAGATATAAAAAATTTAGAAGAAAAATTTATAGATGTTTTTTCATCAATAAATGAATTAGAAAATGGTGCAATCTCAAATATTGATGAAAATAGACAAGTTGGGCATTATTGGCTTAGAAATCCATCAATTTCACCCTCTTCAAAAATAGGAGAGGAAATTAGAGCAGATATTAATTCAATCTCTGAATTTGGAAAACAAATTTTAAATGGGGATATTAAGAATAAGAATAATCAGCAGTATACTGATGTTCTATGGATAGGAATTGGTGGAAGTGGATTAGGACCATTACTTATTACAGAGTCACTGCAGAAGTGTTCTAAAGGCTTAAATTTTTCTTATATCGATAATGTTGATCCTTTTTTAATTAGCGAAAAGTTAGAAGAGTTATCTGAAAAATTATCAACAACATTATTTGTAGTAGTAAGCAAATCAGGAGGTACGCCTGAACCTAGAATTGCTATGGAAATTATTAAAAGTCACTGCGAAAACAATTCTCTTGAATGGAATTCTAATGCTATAGCTATAACTATGAAAGGTAGTAAGTTATTTAAAAAAGCTACTTCTGAAAATTGGTTAAAAATATTTAATTTGCAAGATTGGGTTGGTGGAAGAACTAGTATTACAAGCTCTGTTGGATTACTTCCATTAGCTCTTATTAATGAAAATATCTCTGAATTTATCAGAGGTGCATCATTAATGGATGAAGCCACACGTATAAGTGATTTTAAAAATAATCCAGCAGCACTATTATCATCCGCATGGTATTTAACTGGGGATGGTATTGGAAAGAGAGATATGGTCGTATTACCTTATAGAGATAGGTTACAGGTTTTTAGTAAATATCTTCAGCAATTAGTAATGGAATCATTAGGAAAGAAATTTAATAGGAATGGTCAAGTAGTTAATCAAGGTATTTCCGTTTTTGGTAATAAAGGATCTACAGATCAGCATGCTTATGTTCAGCAATTGAGAGATGGTATTGATAATTTCTTTTGTATTTTTATTGAATTATTAGATTCTCCATCTACTAATATATTTGATGAAAAAGAGAATCCTAAAGAATATCTTTCTGGTTTTTTGCAAGGAACCAGATCAGCACTCTCTAGTGAAAACAGACAAAGTATCACCATTACGTTAGAAAAGTTAAATTGTTTTTCACTAGGTGCCTTAATTGCTTTATTTGAAAGGGCTGTATCCTTCTACGCTGAATTGGTAAATATAAATGCATATGATCAACCTGGAGTTGAGGCTGGAAAGAAAGCAGCTGCTAATATTATTGAGTATCAACAAAAAGTAAGTAATTTATTAGATGAAGGTGGAGAATATTCTATAAATGACATAACATCATTATTTGATAAATCAGTTAGTGAACCTATATTTTTTATAATCCGTGAAATGTGTTTCGGTAATGATAATTATTTAGTTAAGGGCGATTGGTCAAATCCAAATTCATTAGTTATTCAAAAAATAAATTCTTAAACAACAATATTCATTATTTTTCCTTTAACAATAATTATTTTTCTTATTTCCTTATCTTGAGTCCACTTTAATATGTTAGGTCTTTTAAGAGTCAATTCTTTAATTTGATCTTCACTCATATCATTATTAATATTTACTTTGTCTCGAACTTTTCCATTCACTTGTATTACTAGTTCATATGAATCTTCCTTTAGTGCCTCGGAATTAAAGGAAGGCCAGTGTTCTAAATGTACAGATTTTTTAAATCCTATAAGATGCCATATTTCTTCTGCAATATGAGGTGCAAATGGAGCCAACAAAATACAAAATGTTTTTAAAGCATCAATTTTTAAATTATTGTTTATGTCATTAATGGAATTTGATAATGAATTATAAAACTTCATTAGTTCTGAAATCGCAGTATTAAATTGGTTATTTAATATGTCATTTGAAATTTCTTTTATAGCAATATTCATTGACTTTATTAAGCTTTTTTCTTTATCTGGATAGGAATTAGATTTACTATTTATATCTTTTGCACAATTTATATAAAGCTTCCAAATCCTACTTAAAAATCTAAATTGTCCTTCAACATCTGTATCTCCCCATTCCAAATCTTTTTCTGGTGGTGCTTTAAATAATATAAACATTCTTGCTGTATCTGCTCCATATTTTTTAATTACTGATTCAGGGTCTATTCCATTATATTTAGACTTAGACATCTTCTCGAAAAGAACTTCGAGTTTAGAATTGTCAATTGGATCTGTAGGATTTGATAAGTCAGTAATATCGGTAGGAGAAACATATTTACCAGTTTTATTGTTTTTATAGGCTGCTGACTGAACCATTCCTTGCGTTAATAGTTTTTGGAAAGGTTCATCAATATCAAATAGTTCATTATCTCGCAAAGCTTTAGTGAAAAATCTCGCATATAACAAATGCAATATTGCATGCTCTACACCTCCAACATATTGATCTACAGGTAGCCACTTATTAATTTCATTCTTTTCAAATGGCTTTGTTGAACATTTTGAAGATGGGTATCTTAAAAAATACCAAGATGAACACATGAAAGTGTCCATAGTATCAGTTTCTTTTCTTGCAGCTATTCCACATTTTGGACATGTTGTATTTATCCAATTATTATTATTACCTAAAGCATTAATCTTGTTAGCGGAGATTTCTATATCTTTAGGTAATGAAACAGGCAAATCCGATTGGTTTAAAGGAACAGCTCCACATTTTTTGCAATTAACGATTGGTATGGGACATCCCCAATATCTTTGTCTAGATATTAACCAATCTCTTAAACGATATTGAATTTTATTTTCGGCCCATCCATTATTTACTCCCTCCTCTGCAATTTTTAATTTAGCAATAATATTTGATATACCATTGTATTGATTTGAATTAATTAGATATCCATTTTCTACATAAGCATTATCAAGCTCATTTCTTTGTTCACTTTTATCCTTTACTATTACCTGCTTAATATCTATATTGTTTTTCTTAGCAAACTCAAAATCCCTTAAATCATGAGCAGGTACACCCATAACAGCGCCTGTACCGTATTCATCAAGTACATAACTAGCCACCCAAATAGGTATAGGTTCAGAATTAACTGGATTTATTGCTATTAAGCTAGTTTTTATTCCAATTTTTTCAAGTTCATTATTTTTATTATCTTTCAAATATTGTTTAAGATTTTCTATATCTTGTATGGTTTCTTGATCAGTAATTTTTTTAATTAATGAATGATTTACAGAAATTGCTAAATAAGTAACTCCAAATAAAGTATCTGGCCTTGTTGTAAATACAGTTATTTTCTTTTCTGGATTGGTATTGATATTGAAATTAATATTTGCACCAATTGACTTTCCAATCCAATTATCTTGCATTATTTTTACTCTTTCTGGCCAGTTATCTAATTTTTCTAAATCCTTCAATAACTCATCAGCATAATTAGTAATTCTTAAAAACCATTGCTTTAATAACTTTTTTTCAACTACTGCCCCAGATCTCCAAGATTTACCCTCTGAGTCAACTTGCTCATTCGCTAGGACTGTATTATCTATAGGATCCCAATTAACTTCTGATTCCTTTTGATATACAAGACCTGACTTGTATAACTCTAAAAATAGATATTGAGTCCAAATATAATAATTTTCATCACATGTTGCAAATTCCCTATCCCAATCAACTGATAGTCCCAAAAGCTTTAATTGTGACTTCATATGAGAAATATTTTTTTTAGTCCAGACACTTGGACTAATTCCTCTTTCAATAGCAGCATTTTCAGCAGGCAAACCAAAAGCGTCCCAACCCATTGGATGTAAGACAGATTTACCCTTTAACCTTTGGAATCGAGCTATTAGGTCTGTAATAACATAATTCCTAACATGTCCCATATGAAGATTACCTGAAGGGTAGGGAAACATTGATAAGGCATAAAACTTATCACTATTCTCAGTTAATTTATCGGTTTTGTATAAATTGTTTTCTGTCCATATTGACTGCCATTTTTTTTCTATTTCAGATGGATTATATAAATTGGTACTAGCCTCATATTGTTTATCGGGAAAAATCACTTAATTTTTATTTGTTAAATTATTATTTTAATATCCATTGTATAAAATATAAATAGATTGTTAAAAGGAATAATTTATAATTAAAATTTAAGATATATGAATTACAAATGAAAAATATAATTTTTGAAAAATACCAAGGTAACGGAAATGATTTCGTAATAATAGATTCTAGAGGAAATGAATTATATAAAAATTACAAGACAAATAAAATATTTGATATAAAAAAAATTTGCAACAGACAATTTGGTGTTGGAGCAGATGGTGTGATTTTTATAGAAGAACCTAATGATGATAATTATGCAAAAATGATAATTTTTAATTCTGATGGTTCTGAAGCACAAATGTGTGGAAACGGAATTAGGTGTTTAGTTGAGTATCTTCACGTAAATGATTCAATGAATAATAAAAATATAGAATATAAAATTGAGACTAAAGCAGGTTTAAAAATTGCAAAATATATAAATGATGAAATTACAGTAAAAATGGGAGTTCCAATTTTAGAAGGTCAAAATATTCCAACAACAATTGAAAAAAAAATAAATTCAATTCCTTCACACGAATTTATTGAGAAAGATTTTAATAATATTGGTTATGCCGTAGGAATGGGAAATCCTCATTTAATATTCTTTGTAAAAGACATAGAGTCAATTGTTCTTTCCAGACTTGGTCCTATATTTGAAAAAAATGAATTATTTCCTGAAAAAACTAATGTGCATTTTTGTCAAATTTTAAATAGAGATAATATCAAAGTAAAAGTATGGGAAAGGGGTGCAGGACCAACCTTAGCTTGTGGAACAGGTGCCTGTGCTATCCATGTGGCAGCTTATAAATTAGACCTTTGTAATTCACAAACCATAATAACCTTACCAGGAGGTAATCTTAAAATTGATTGGTCAGAAGACGATTGTGAAGTAATGATGACCGGTAATGCTAAAAAGGTTTTCTCAGGATCAATTTTAGTAAATTAATGGAAAATAATTTTATCTACTTAGATAATGCATCCACAACTCCATTATCTGAGAATGTTTTAAAGATAATTAATTCAACTTATAGGAATTATTGGCATAACCCTTCATCTACATATGAGCTAGGGATAAAATGCTCTACATATCTTGAAAAAATTAGATCCAAAATTGCTTATATATTTGAAGCAGATCCAGAGGATATAATTTTTACATCTGGTTCTTCGGAATCGACAAATATTGTATTTAGTAATATTTATGAGAAATTTAAAAATGGTAGGGTTGTTATTTCAAATGTTGAACATCAAGCAACAATTATTTGTGCTAATAAACTAAGAAAACAAAATTGGGATATTTACGAATGGACGGTAAATAATGATGGAATTTTAAATATTTCTAATATCGAAAAATTTTTAAACAACGATACTAAGCTTGTATCAATTATTTGGGGACAAAGTGAAATTGGGACAATACAACCTGTCCAATTTATTGGTTCCAAATGTGAAGAATTAAATATTATGTTTCATTTAGATGGAACTCAAATATTAAGTAATGGAATATTCAGTTGGAAAGACCTTAAATGTGATTTTTTAAGTTTATCTGCTCATAAATTTGGAGGTCCAAAAGGGATCGGTATTCTTTTAACAAAAGAAAAGTCTAGACAAATTTTAAAAAATAATGACATATCACTTACTCAGGAATTTTCAATTAGACAAGGCACACAAGCTTTGCCATTAATCGCTGGAATGTATGAGTCACTAAAGAATATTGAAGGAAAAATAAAATTATATGATTATATAACTGAATTTCCTTCTAATAATATTAATAAACTTAAAAATTATTTTTTTCAAAAAATTAAAGATAATAATCATATAAAGATTACGGGTAGTATTAACCATAGACTTCCCAGTCATATTTCTTTTCTACTATTAAATAAACTATTTGAGCCTATACGGGCCTATAAGATTGTTAATTTCATGTCAGAAAATAAGATAGCCATAAGTAGTGGAAGTGCTTGTTCAAGCTCATCTGGGAAACCTAGCTCAACACTTAAAAATATTGGTTTAAAAAATGATGAACTATATTCAAATATTCGTGTTACTTTAGGTTCAATAAATAATAAGTCAGAAATAGATAAATTTTTAGAACTTATTCAAATATGTATTGACAAATTTTAATGGAAACCAATTACAGACTACCTAAAGATTTAAATGAATCTCTTAAAAATATGGAGGATGCAATTAATCCAAGTTTATTAGATTCAAATAAAAGATTTACTATAGAATTTAATTTTGAAGGATTGAAATTTAACAGAATTGGAATAACTATCTACAAAATTTTGTCTAAAAATAATAATGTATTCATAACATATGCTGATCAAGGTGCTGTGGCTTTGGCTCAAAGAGACTATCCAGATATCAAAGATAAAATCTTTACTTTTAAATCATTTAATGAATCAAATAATATAAATAATATTGATAGTTCAATGATATCGATGTTACCTCAGCCATATGATTTCGATTCATTTGAACCAATGTCTGATAATTATCAAGGTACGCATTATTCATTAAATCCAAAATTTGAAGATGCCAATATTGGTATAGGAAGTGTTATAAGAGAGCGACGTAAAAACTTTGTCAAAACATGGAAAAATATTTATTTTTTGCAGCCTTTAAATAAAGCTGCTCTTATGCATATTTATCCAAATAACTGGTTGCTTTTCAAAGAAGAAAATAAAAGATATTTTTTTAAAAAAGAATTTGAAATTAAACCCGACAATGAATCTATTTTTGTAAATTTATAGATTGAATGTGATAAAAAAAATATATTCATTTTTCTTTATTGTTCTTGTATTAGTAACATCTCCTTTCTTAATAAGATATTTACTAGCAAATCAGAAAATAACTTTTTTAAATAGTATTTATTTTAATTTCCCGGGAATAATTACTAAAAACAAAATATGTCCTGCTTATGATGCTTTATTGAATCAAACGCTTGATGATTCCTTTAGTGTATCAATTATTAATAATAAAGGCGAAATAATAAGTTCTTACAATGAGGATGTTCCAAGGTTGCCTGCATCTAACCAAAAATTATTCTCATCAGCTTATGTTTTAAGTAAATATAAATTAAATAATAATTTAAAAACTTCCTTATTTAAAAATAAAAACGATTATTATTTGCACGGTCAAGGTGACCCAGATCTTAATTATGAAAATATAATCGAACTAATTTCAAATGTTAAAGAAAATAAAATTATTAACTTTAATATTGTAGAAATTGATTCAAAATTATATTGGCCTAATGGTTGGACAAAAACTGATAAACTTTACGAATATGGATCTCCAATTACATCTCTTGCAATAGAAAGTAATCACAATAAATATGATGATATTTATGCATTAAAAAATTTTATTAAAAATTATCTAAAAAATAAATTTCCAAATTCAAAAATATATATAAATTTTTTTGATTCAGAAAAAACTTTTTATCTTAAAAATTTTAAAGAGATAAATAAAGTATATTCAACTCCAATTCTTTCATTATTAACACTAACAAATTCTGAAAGCCATAATTTTACGGCTGAATCTCTTTTTAAAAATGCCTCAAATACATGGAACGAAAATAACTATATAAAATTGAAAAGATGGCTTGAAAATAAAGGCCTCCCCACAACTAATGCATACTTTGCAGATGCTAGTGGATTGTCTCGAAAAAATAAAATTACAACAAAGTTAGTTGTATTGTTTTTAGATAAAATGAGATATTTTAGTGATTTTAAAGCTTATCAATCTACACTTTCAATTACAGGAGTGAGAGGAACATTAGCTAAAAGATTTGTAAAAAGTGAATTGTCTGGAAAGTTTTTTGGCAAAACTGGTACTCTTTCAAATGTCTTCGCATTATCTGGCTTTTTATATAAAAATGAAAAGCCAATAATTATAAGCATTATCCAAAATTCTAATAAAATTGATAAAGAAAAAGCTTTTAAATTATTACGTAATCTTTATTACTTGAAATCTTGTTAACAAAAATATTATTTAAAATATTCTTTTAAATCCCTTTCAACAGGGGGGGGTACCATGTGATTAATTTCACCACCAAATTTTGCAACCTCTTTTACTAAAGAACTACTAAGAAAACTATAATTTGTATTTGTAGATAAAAATATAGTTTCAATATCATTATTAAGAGATTTATTTGTATGAGCAATCTGAAGTTCATACTCAAAATCACTCATTGCTCTTAAGCCTCTAAGAATAAGATTAGCTTTTAGATCATTTGCACAATCAACAGTTAGACCAGAATAAGAAATAACTTCAATATTAGGTAAATGAGAAAGAGAATTTTTTATTTGTATTATTCTTCTTTCAAGATTAAATGTTGGTGTTTTAGAGGTATTTTCTAAAACAGCAACTACTACATTGCCAAATATTTTTACAGCCCTTTCTATTAAATCAAGATGCCCATTTGTTAGAGGATCAAATGTACCTGGATAAAGAATTTTCATGAATTTATTATGATCGAATAAGAAATTTAGTTAAAATAAGATTATTAGTTAAATCAATTATGACATTAAATCTAGAAGCAAAAAAAATCTTATTAAGAAAAATACCTCACGGATTATTTATTTGCGGCGTTAGAGATGAGGATAAAAATGAAGTTAATGGATTTACTGCAAGTTGGGTGACTCAAGGTTCTTTCACCCCACCATTAGTTGTAATGGCTGTTAGAGCAGAGGGCTCTAGTCATGAAATAATAAAGTCAACCAATAAGTTCTCATTAAATGTGCTCAAAAGTGATCAAAAGGATCTAGCAGCTGTTTTCTTTAAACCGCAAAAAGCATTAGGAGGTAGATTTGAATCTGTTGAATTTAATTTAGGTGAGCTTGGATTGCCTATTTTAGTTGATAGTGTTGGTGGTGTTGAATGTAATGTTGTTGGAAGTGTTATGCATGGAGACCATACCGTTTTTGTAGGAGATGTTCAATCTGCTTATCTGAATAATGATGTTGACTCACTAAATTTATCTTCAACTGGCTGGAATTATGGAGGTTAACCATAATAAATGAGTAATTCCTCTATCGAAAAAATAAATAACAAATATAATTTTAAAATTGAATATAAATTAATTAATAATAAGGAGTTATTAAAATCAAGATTATCCGAAATTCCAAAGTCATCTGGGTGTTATCTTTTTAAAGATATTGATAATAACTTACTTTATATCGGTAAATCTAAAAAACTTCGCAGTAGAGTAAGTAGTTATTTCAATAATTATTCAGATTTAACTCCCCGATTAAGTTTGATGGTTCGTCAAATAACTGAAATAGAAATAATAGTCACAGATAGCGAATATGAAGCATTAAATTTAGAATCAAATTTAATTAAAACAAATAAACCATATTTTAATATTCTTTTAAAGGATGATAAGAAGTATCCATATCTTTGTATAACTTGGAGTGAAAAATATCCTCGAATATTTATTACAAGAAGAAGAAGAAATAGAAATAATTTAGATAGATATTATGGACCTTATGTTGATGTCGGATTATTAAGGAGAACATTATTTACGATAAAAAAAATATTTCCACTTAGACAAAGACCAAGACCAGTCTATAAAGATAGAACTTGTTTGAATTATTCAATAGGAAGATGTCCAGGTGTTTGCCAAGAAGTTATATCATCTGACGATTATAAAAAAATAATGAAACAAGTATCTATGATATTTCAGGGAAGAAATGATGACTTAGAAATATTTTTACAAAAAAAAATGCTGCAATTTTCAAATGATTTAGATTATGAGAATGCAGCAAAAATAAGGGACCAAATTTCAGGTTTAAAATTATTAACTGAATCACAAAAAATATCAATACCAGATTCTTCAATAAATAGAGATATCTTTGGAATAGTTTCAGAAAAAAATGTAGCTAGTATACAAATTTTCCAAATGAGATCTGGCAAGCTCATTGGGAGAATTGGCTATAGTCAAAAATTAAATAATGAAGATGAAAATCTTATTTTACAAAAGATATTAGAAGAACATTATATGAATGTTGAACCTGTAGAAATACCATCAGAAATTCTTATTCAATATAACCTTCCAAAACAAGCAACCATAGAGGATTGGTTAACAGAACTAAGAAATAAGAAAGTAAAAATCTTAATCCCAAAAAGAAATAAAAAGCATGAAACTGTAGAAATGGTTTTAAAAAATGCGAAATTGGAATTAGATAGAATATTAAATGGGATACAAGATAATGAATCATCAATTGAGGATCTTGCCCAAATACTTGAATTAAGCGAACAACCTAAAAGAATTGAAGGTTATGATATAAGCCATATTCAAGGTAGTGACCCTGTAGCATCACAAGTCGTTTTTATTGATGGGATTCCTTCTAAACAGGATTATAGGAAATATAAAATTAAAGATCCAAACGTTTTTGTAGGACATAGTGATGATTTTGCTTCGATATATGAAGTAATACATAGAAGGTTTAAGAAATGGTCAAGATTTAAAAAAAGCGGAGGGGATTTTTCAATATTAAATGATAAAACGAATAGTAAATTAGATAATGAACTTCTATCAGATTGGCCTGATTTAATAATGATTGATGGAGGGAAAGGACAGTTAAATGCAGCTATTAAAGCATTAAAAGAATTAAATCTTGAGGAAGAAGTAACTATATGTTCATTGGCAAAAAAAAATGAAGAAATATTTATTCCAGGATTTACTAAGTCTCTTGATACTGATGAAAATCAAAAAGGAGTTCTTCTATTAAGAAGGGTACGAGATGAAGCACATAGATTTGCATTATCTTTTCATAGAGACAAAAGATCTAAAAGAATGAATAGATCTCAATTGTCCCAAATCAGTGGATTAGGACCATCAAGAATAAGAGAATTGCTTGAGCATTTTAAATCAATAGACGCGATTAGAATAGCTAGTAAAGAGGATTTATCAAAAGTTAAAGGACTTGGAAAAAATTCAGTAAATGACATATATAAATATTTTAACGAGTTATAAATATTAATTAATTTTTGAAAAATAGATTTCTTGATATTGTTAATTATAACTATATTAAAAATATATATTTTTACATTAATCTAGTAATTTGGCAGCTGAAGCATATCTCTGGTTTAAATCACTTCACATTATTGGTGTAATCGTTTGGTTTGCGGGACTTTTTTATTTAGTAAGACTTTTTATATATCATGAAGAATCTAAAAATATGGATAATGAATTAAAAATTGCCTTTAATAAACAATACACCTTGATGGAAAAAAGGCTGGCGAATATAATCACAACACCTGGGATGATATTAGCTTTAAGTATGGCTATTTGCATGGTTATTATGCAACCAAGTTGGCTAAGTGAGAAGTGGTTGCAAATTAAAATTTCTTTTGTTTTGGGATTAGTAATTTATCATTCTTATTGTTATAAAATAATGTATTCATTACATAATGGTACTTCAACCATTTCAGCAAAAAACCTTAGATTATTAAATGAATTGCCTACTTTATTATTATTTATAATTGTACTTTTAGTTATTTTTAAAAATAATTTTCCAACTAGTGTTGCTACATGGAGCGTAGTTGGACTAATTATTTTCATGTTGGCTTCAATACAATTATATGCAAAGATTAGAAAGAAAAATGAGAATTCATTAAGTAATGAATAGGGAAGACTTAGTTAAATTAACTTCCAATATTAATAAAAATAGTTGTCCTAAAAATATTAATTTTCACTGTCATACAAAATTTAGTGATGGAAGTTTAGAACCAAATGAACTTTTAGAACAAGCTTATAAAAATAACTTGAAATTTTTGTCAATAACCGATCATCATACAATTAAAGCTCATGAATATATAAAAAAAAATAATATACTCAAAAATTATCCTAAAGATTCTTTTACATTAATTTCAGGAATAGAAATTAATTGTTTGATTTTAGGATGTTTAGTACATGTAATTGGATTGGGAATAGATATAAAAAGTAAATACCTAAATCCCTACATCCTTGGAGAGTCTCCAATAGGTAATGATTTAAATATTAAATCAGTTATAAAAGCAATAAATTTAGCTGGTGGCTTATCATTTCTTGCACATCCGGCGAGATACAGGATTCCCTTTTATAAATTAATTCCAGAAGCCAAAATACAAGGTATTGATGGAATAGAGGTTTGGTACGATTATGAATTTAATGAAGTATGGAATCCTAGTTTATTTGTATGTTCAGAAATAGATAAATTAGCAGATAAATATTCAATGCTAAAAACATGCGGAACAGATAGTCATGGACTTTCGCTATTAGGTAGATAATTCAGAATTCGTTTTTTTCAATTATTGAATCAGTATTAATAATTATGTTCTTTATATTTTCAATGACATCTGATGAACAATTATTCCACATTTTTCTATTGATAATTTCAAGAAATCTTTGTGCAATATCTCTTAAAGCCCATGGATTATTCTCTAGAAAGAAATTCCTAAGATCCAGATCACATAACCATGATTTATAAACTTCCTCATAACACCAATCTGAGACTACTTCAGTAGAAGCATCAAAAGCATATAAGTAATCTAGTGTAGCTGAAAATTCAAATGCTCCTTTATAACCATTATCCTTCATTCCATTTATCCATTTAGGGTTAAGTACTCTTGATATAACAACTTTATTAATTTCATCTTGTAATTTTGAAATTTTGGAAAATCCAAATTTTGATAAATCACCATGATACATTTCAGGAAATTTACCGCTCAATTTTTTAACTGCTGAAGATAATCCACCCTGAAACTGATAATAATCATCCGAATCTAAAATATCATGTTCCTTATTATCTTGGTTATGAACAACTAACTGCACATTTTTAAGTGCATTTTCTAATGATTTTTTATCCTCTATAGGTTCAAGATTATCACTGTAAATCCACTTACTCCAATTAAGAAAAGATTCTCCAAAATCATCAATATTTTCCCAATTAGAATTTGAAATTAGTTCTTGCAGACCAGCTCCATATGAACCTGGCGCTGACCCAAATATACGATTAATTGAATCACCATCCCTTGATGCCCCAGCGAGAGGGTTAAATTTATCATCCTCATTAAGATTTGAAATAAGATTTATTGCTTTAGAAGTTAATTTAACTAACTGTGGAAATGCATCTCTAAACATTCCCGAAATCCTTAAAGTAACATCAACCCTTGGTCTTTCGAGAACAGATAAAGGAATGATTTCTAGATCAACTACTCTTCTTGAAGGCCCATCCCAAATGGGCTGTACTCCTAATAAATAAAGAATTTGACAAATGTCTTCACCACCATTTCTCATTGTGGATGTTGCCCATACAGATATTGCTATATTTTTTAAATCTTCTCCATTATCTTGTTTGTATAAATCAAGTATTTGTGAAGCAGACTGACAACCAACACTCCATGCTGATTCAGTTGGCAGTCCTCTCGAATCAACTGAAAAGAAATTTTTACCAGTGGGTAAAGTTTCAGTTTTACCTCTCGTAGGAGCTCCAGATGGACCACTTTTTACATATTGTCCCTTTAATGAATTAATAAATGATAATTTCTCATTATATGAAGAATTAATGATTGGAATTAGAATCTCTTTTTTTAATAATAAAAAATACTTATTATGTTTTTTTTCATTAAAGAAATAGTCTATTATTTTCTGATTTTTATATTTTTCTAGATTTTCTATATTGATATTCTTTTTGTAAAAAAATAAATATATTAAATACTTTGCTTGTTGTTCCAAAAAATCAATAGCCATTCTGAAGTTTAAAATTTTTTTGTTGGAAAAAGTCAAAAATATTTTTTTATCTTTTTCACTTAACATTTGATCATATTGATTTGTCCAAGGATTCAAATCTAGTTTTAAATGTTTTGCTATATATTGAGTAACACCAATTCGGTTCGTATTTGGTACTCTAGCAATACACAAGAATAAATTTATTTCATTAATATCATCCTGCCTATTACCAAAAATATGCAAACCTGTCCTAATTTGAGATTCTTTAATTTTGCAGAGAAAGGAATCAATTTCTTCTATTTGATTATTTTTATTCTTTAAAGTAATTTCGCTAAAATCTTTTTTTATTAATTCAAAAATTGAATTTTCTATTATTTCAATCCGATTAGAATTTAATAATTTTGCTTCAAAATATTCGTCTAAATAATTTTCTAATATTGAATATTTTCCATATAATTCTGACCTATCCAAAGGAGGGGTTAAATGATCAATAATTGTTGCAGCAGTTCTTCTTTTAGCTTGGGATCCTTCTCCAGGATCATTTACGATAAAGGGATATATGTTTGGTATTGCTGGACAAATAATCTTTGGAAAACATTTATTGCTGAGACCTATAGATTTACCAGGTAACCATTCAACAGTCCCATGTTTACCAATATGGCACATAGCATTTGCATTAAAAACTTTTTCAATCCAAAAATATTGTGCTAAATATCTATGGGGAGGTGGAAGATCGGGAGAGTGAATATCTCTATCAGTGAAAGCGTCATAACCTCGTTGAGGTTGAATCAATAATGTTATTTTTCCAAATCTAATTCCATTTATTGAGAAGCCTTCATTATCTAGATCGATCGCATCAGATGGTTTACCCCAACGACTAACAATAATATTTTTGGGATCAATTTCTAAATAATTCCAATATTTTAAATATTCACTAAGTGGTAAGTAATCTAATGGTTTATTATTTTGAGATTCAATATCATTAGTTCTAGTTTTTATAAGCATTGACATTAATTCCGAAGAATCTTGAGGATAATTACAAGATCCAAGGTCATAACCATCTTCTTTTAACCAATTAAGAATATTTATTATTGAAGATGGTGTATTTAGACCAACGCCATTACCGATTCTTCCGTTCTTTACTGGATAATTACTTATTACTAAACAAATTCTTTTATCAAAATTATTTAGTTTCTGAAGTTTCACATAATTTGTTGCAAATTTTGAAATCCATTGAATACCTACTTGATCAGCTTTG
>QCDK01000002.1 GCA_003278765.1 Prochlorococcus sp. AG-355-G23 | reverse complement strand
GCTGAAACTGGTGCAGAGTATGCAACACAGATCCATGGACGCATACCTAAACGGTATGAAAGCTCCCACTGTCTTCCCATGTATGCTGAGATACCGATTAGGAAGTGGAAAATTACAAGCTGGTAAGGACCACCGTTGTATAACCACTCATCTACAGTAGCTGCTTCCCAAATTGGGTAGAAGTGTAGACCAATAGCGTTAGATGAAGGAACAACTGCACCTGAGATGATGTTGTTTCCATATAGGAATGAACCAGCAACTGGCTCTCTAATTCCGTCGATGTCTACTGGTGGTGCTGCGATGAATGCAACGATGAAGCAAGCCGCTGCTGTAAGAAGGCATGGAATCATTAAGACGCCGAACCAACCAACATAAATTCTGTTGTTAGTTGATGTTACCCACTCACAAAACTGTGGCCAACCTTTTAACAGCGAAGAACGCTGCTGCTGAATAGTTGTCATGAGTTCGTAAAGTATGTCTCTAAAGTGAGACGTGTAAATAAAAACGGAAATAAATTCCGCTTCGAAGATTTTAGACCAAAATCGCTAAAAATGTGTAAATATTTTTTCTTTAAGTAAACTTATTTTTTGGAAAACAAGAGAAAAGAACTTCCATGTCTTAAGATTTTCTTTGTTATTGAGGATTCAACTTGGTAATAATTGAATGGCTTCTTAACGGAAAAAGATCTAGAGAGGTAGTTTCCTTAAGAGAGGCTAAGCATAGAAGACTGCAATTAGAGGCTTTTGGAGCTGTTATTTATTGGAGTGAAAGAATTTAGGTTTTTAAGATTTAAGAATTAAAAAAAAAAAATAAAAGTATTAAATATTAAATAAACTTATCTATAAAATAAAAAATTCTTATTAGTTTTCAACGATTTATTGTTCGGGTTTCTTAATTTAAAAACTTTCAAACTCTTGAACCCATTGTTTTTTGAAACAGATCACTTCTTTTTTTGTGTAGCTCATGGCAATTTTTTTTTCCTTATATGCAACTTCTCCAATAAAAACAGGCCAAATGAATTGTTCCCGTTCATATTTGTGGATTATTCCTTGGCTATCAAGAAATAATGGATCTCCTTTTTTAATCATTTTCCAATCTTGGTTTATTCTCTCAGGATGAATTAGGCCATCAATATCTCCTTTTTCATCTCTTGGATAATCTATACTCCCTTGATGAACGTGAACCACTAATTCCTTTGGAAGTTCTACAAGGTTGTTTTTTAATTTATCTATCTCTTCCCTTATGGAGCTAATTATTAGAGAGAATCTATCTATAATATTCTGATCATAAAAATTTTGTGCGACAGGTCCTATTTCAATAACTAAACCACATGGCCAAGCTTCTACAAGAAAGCCTGTTTGGGCTTTATCTTTTTCGTGCAAATAAATAGGCAATCCAAATTTGTTCTGAAGTAATGCAGCTAAACAAAAATCTTTGGACCTCCTCCCATACATAACAATGCTTGTTCCCATATTTGCAGTAGTAGTGTGCAAATCGATTGCAATTTGACAGGGTTTAGGTCCGTCAAGTCCAAATTCATCTACTAAAAAATTGGCTCTATTAGTTTCATAAAAGCTATTCTTAGGTTGATCAAAATTTTCACTTTCTTTGAAAGATCTATTTAAATCTACATCTATATATCTACAACCTTTTTCATAGGCAGCAGGATTACCTATGATGTACTCATACTCAATACCATTATTTAAACTATTATTCTTAATATTATATTGCTTAACAGCCCAAACAGGATTTATTTCATTCCCATGAGTGCCTGAAACGATAAGTATTCTTTGAATGGTCATTTTTTCTTTAAAAATTAAATTTTATGCAAAATAAATACCTTATAAAGGCCTCCAGAAAATTCTGGTTTTGGTTTTGGAACCAATTAATGAATGGCTTCGCGCCATCAGATTTACATGGTAATTATAAGAGGCCTAAAGGTATAACCATTAATAGTGAATACGACATTAATAATGAGAACGGACAAATTTATTTATTAGTAGGTCATTCTTGTCCATGGTGTCAAAGAACTTTACTCGTGCACGAAATAAAAGATTTATCTAAAAAAGTTAAAGTAATTTTTTTAAAGGCAGATGTTGAATATGGCGAATGGATTTTCAATACAAAGATTAAGGGATGTATTAGACTTTCAGACTTTTACAAAAAAGCTAATAAAAAAACTATTTTTAGAGCGACATTACCTCTTTTAATTAGCTTTGTAAAAGATGAAGTAAATATTCTGTCTAATGAAAGTTCACAGATTATAAGACTACTCAATTCAATAAAAAGTGAATCGAAATATCAGGCATTAAGTATTAAAGATGGTAATCAAAAATTTTTAGATTTAATTAATAACAGCATTAATGATGGCGTATATAAATGTGGTTTCGCCAGAAACCAGTCAGCTTACGATAAAGCAAGTAAAAATCTTTTCGCAGCTATAAATGAAATTGAAAATTTACTACATAAAAATAAAGGGGACTGGATATTAGGAGAAGAGTTAACCTACGCAGATATTTTCCTTTTTCCAACGCTTATAAGATGGGAATTGATATATAGCAAACTTTTCAAATGTACTGAACAAGAACTGTCAAGTTTTGAAAAGATTATTGAATGGAGATTAAAATTTTTTAAATTGTCTAACGTAAAAAGGACATGCTTCGACAATGAATGGAAAAAAGATTACTACAAAGCTTTATTCCCTTTAAACCCAAATCAACTAATCCCAATTTTACCATCGCTAGAGGAAATAATGAGATTAGAGTCCGAAAAAATATAAAAATCAATTTCCCAAAAAAATGATGTTGTAATGAACACTTATTTAGTTCATAGATAATGCAATTTCATTAGAAATTAACTATGTTATGTATGTCTACTCAAGTACGAAAAGCTTAAAATGAAATCCATTGACGAACACATCCAAAAAGATCAATCGGAAATCGAATCTGCAAAAGCAGAGGGCAATCTTCCAAAGGTCAGACATTTAACTGAAGAGCTCAAAGAACTCGAAGAATATAAGGAACATCATCCAGAAGATAAACATGACCCTAATGCTTTGGAATTATTTTGCGACGCCAACCCAGACGAACCTGAATGTCTCGTTTATGATGATTGAGTTTTCTTATTAAAGCATAAAGTAAAAAAAAGGGCTCAAACAGCCCTTTTTTTATTTATTAAATTATTATTAGTAATCTCTATTAAAGTCAGATGGACTACCCGTTAAAGAACATACTACCGACTCCTCATTTTTCATTTCTTTGACCTCCACAATTGGTCTTCCCATTTTCTTGAGAACCTCAATATCTTGAATGGTTTGACATCTGGCTATTATTTTTCCTTGTTCATCAAAACAGCTGTAGAAATTCATATTGTGTTTAAAGAAGTATCTTATTTATGGCTAATTTTCACTACTAAATCAAGTATATTTATCAACAAAAAATTTTTAAAATTAAGTTAGATCCTTTTCCATACTTCAGAAAGCAGTGAAGATAAACCTTTTTTTAAAGATGAAGAAATAACTAAAACTTTTTTTTTAGATAAATCTTCTAACTTTTTTATGATTATTTTCAAATAATCATCATCTACAAGTTCCATTTTATTTAATACTATTAACCTTTCCTTATCTAAAAGACCTTTCCCATATTTTTTTAATTCCTTCTCAATTATTTCAAAATCATTAATAGGATTTTCTGCAATTGAATCTATTAAGTGTATAAGTATCTTCGTTCTTTGGATATGCCTCAAAAAATCATGCCCTAAACCTACTCCATCAGCAGCCCCTGATATTAATCCAGGAATATCCGCAAAAAGACAACCGTTCCCATCTATTTTTCTCACTACACCTAAGTTAGGTATTAAGGTTGTGAAAGGATAGTTTGCGATTTTTGGACGAGCAGATGATAAAACGGAAATCAAAGTACTTTTCCCTGCATTTGGGAGGCCTATAATCCCAACTTCTGCAAGGAGTTTAAGTTCTAATTGAACCTCCCATATCTCACCATCTTTACCTTCAGTAAATGATTCTGGGGCTCTATTTTGATTACTTAAATAGTAAGCATTACCATGTCCACCTCTTCCTCCAATGGCAATAGTTAAACTCTCTTTATCTTTAGTTAAGTCTCCTAAAATAATACCGGTTTTAATATCCCTTATTTCTGTACCGCAGGGAACTTTGAGGATTGTATCCTCGCCTGAAGCACCTGACCTCTTATTAGGACCTCCTTTGCATCCATCTTCAGCGATTATTTCGCGTTTGAATTTGAAATCTAATAATGTTTGCAGATTATTATCAGCCATCAAAATTATTGAACCCCCTTTGCCGCCATTTCCCCCCGAAGGTCCTCCAGCAGGAACGAATTTTTCTCTCCTAAATGAAACTATTCCATTTCCACCTTTTCCAGCTTTTAGAATAATTTTTGCTTGATCAATAAATTGCACTTAATAAAGTTATTAGATTTTTTTCTAGGTATTTTTAGATTTTATTTTATCCACGCAATACTGCAACCAGGCCCACCCTCGTTATTGCCAGCATCTTCAATCTTATCAACATAATTTAAACCTGATAACCAATTTCTTAGTCCTTTTTTTAATTTCCCTGTTCCAATTCCATGAACAATCCATAGCGGTCCATGAAATTTTCTAATTTTTTCCTCAATAATTATTTCGGCTTCATGAACTCTTAACCCTCTTACGTCAATTGTATTTTTACTCGTTCTAATTTTAGAAAAAGAAAAATCTTCTCTTGTAGAGTTGATCTCAATTTTTGAACTTTTGAAATTAGGCTTTTCTCCATTAATACCTTCAAAGTCATTTACAGATAATGTGCTTCTGAATGCACCACATTTAACTTCGTAAAAACCATCTTTTTTATCTAAATCTACAATTTGTCCCGTACTATTTAGACTTTTAATTTTCACAAAATCGCCTATCTGAGGATTCCATGATATTGATTTTTCAAATTTTTTTTGGGTTAAATGTTCCGTCTCAATTTCCTTTAATCTTTTTCCAATAATTCTCGTATCCTCTCCATTAACATTTTTATCTCTTAATTTTTTAATCAAATCTATTACCTCCTTTTTAGCGGATACAATATGTTTTGATAATTTAGACCTTTCAATTTCTTGGATTTTTTCAGCATTTATTTTTTGATATTCATAATTTCTCTTCAGTTCATCATGTAATATTTCAGTCCTTGCAATCAGTTCTGCAGCAGCTTCTGCAGAATTTTGTTGCTTAATCCTCTCTTCCTCAAGTCCTTTAATAATACTGTTAATATTATCAACCTCTTTTGGCTTGAGATAATTTGCAGCATCATTAAGTATGCTTTCATCCAGACCAATTCTCTTTGAAATTGACAAAGCATTACTTCTCCCAGGAATACCCCAGTTGAGTATATACTTTGGTTTCAAAGAATCCTCGTCAAAGGCAACTGATACGTTTTCAAATCTTGAGTCATTATATTTTAAAGCCTTAATATCTCCATAATGTGTAGTTGCTATTGTGATATCAGATTTATTTGCAAATTCTTTTAATAAAGCCATCGCAAGAGCACTTCCTTCAAGAGGATCTGTACCAGATCCAATCTCATCTAACAAAACAACAGATAATCCTTTCTTATTATCAAGTGAATCCAATATTTCTTTTATGCGGGATATATGCCCACTGAAGGTAGATAAATTTTCTTCTAATGATTGATTATCTCCTATATCCACATATATATTTGGACAAAAAGGGATAATAGGGTTATTAGTTGAGGGTATCAATAATCCTGCCCTAGCCATAAGTAAAGACAAACCCAAACCTTTTAAAGCTGCCGTTTTACCTCCAGTATTTGGACCTGTAATAGCAACAACCTTAATATTTCTATTTATGTGAAAATCGACAGCCACTGGGGGAGGGGCTCCTTTTTTCTTGTGTTCCCAAATCAATAACGGATGAGAAAAACCAATTAAAGAAACAATAGGATTTTTATCAAAGGTAGGAGTTTTGCCTCCAATCCATTTCGAATATCTTGAACGAGTTAGAGCATTTTCTAATCTCAATAAAATGGATGCCATTTCAATGAGACTTTCTGAATTATCACTAACAACTTGTGACCATTTCTTTTGTAATTTAAATTCTTCTGCTGTGATCCTAGCCTCTAAAGAAGCAATCTTATTACCTTTGATAACTACACTTTCAGGCTCAAAATATACTGTATTTCCTGAGGATGAAGAGTCATGAATTATACCTTTAAATTTATCTACATAATTAACTTTGAATGCTAAAACAGGCCTACCATATCGATCTCCAATAGTAGTATCTTGCAAATAAGCTAAATTCTTTTGAATAAATTTATCAACTAATATTTTTCTTTCAAGTTTCTTAGATAATAATTCTTTTCTAAGAATAGATAGTTCATTACTTGCATTGTCTGAAATCCTTCCATTAGGTTCAATACCTTTTTTAAAAATCGTTTCGATATTCTGATGGTCAATTAAATTTTTTGAAAGTGATGAAATATAAGGCCTTTCTTCAAAATCTAATAAGATTTTTTTTAAATTTCTTGCTGCAGAAATTGTTTTCGCTATTTCTAACAAATCAGAAGATAAAATTACACCTCCCTTAGAACAAATTTCAATATTTCTACTAATATCAAAAACACCAGAAAAACTAATAGATTTATCTAAATTATTTTCTAGCTCATTTATTTCAACAGTTTCATTCAACAGTCTTTTAGAGGCTTCGTATTCTGAAGGAATACCAAAACTTAAAATTGCTCTTTTACCCATTTCAGTTGAGGCGAATGAAGATAAATGCGTTTTTAATGAATCCCACTCTAAAAGGCTTATAGATTCTTCTTCTAAGGAGTTATCTGAATATGATTTTTTAGAATAACTTTTCTCTTGCATACAAAAAAAAAGAATCAAACATTCGATTGAATTCCTTCAGGAGGAACATAAAGCATCTCTAGCCAGTTTCCTTCGGTATCCTTCATATAAAAAGATGCTGTCCCATCTCTATGTTCATGTAAGGGTCCAACTTTTACACCAGAATTCTTTAAATCATTTTGAATATTTTCCACTTCTTTTTTATTTTCAAAATGAAAAGCAAAGTGCGGTCCCGCAGATTTGTAGCTAGGACCTAACAATGCAAGCCCATCTTTCCCTTTACCAGCTTCTAAATAAGACCAATCTTTATCGTCCCAGACTAAATTCATACCCAACTTTATATAAAAAGATTTCGCCCTTTCGAGATTCTCTACTCTAAGTGCAATGTGACCTATCCTATTTACCCCTTTTGAAAACTTCAAAACAAAGCAGTTAATTTATTACTTATCTAAGAATAAACCAAATTTTTGTTAATAATGAGTTTTTAATTATCCTGCAACCATTGAGATGCATCACAAGCATGATAAGTAAGTATTAATTTTGCTCCTGCTCTTTTAAAACTAAGCAATGTTTCTAGAACAATATCTTTTTCGTTAATCCAGTTCTTCATAGCTGCAGACTTCACCATAGAATACTCCCCACTAACGTTGTATGCAGCAATAGGTTTATTTGAGAAAGTGCTTAATCTATAAACAATATCCAAGTATGAAATTCCTGGTTTTACCATCAAAATATCAGCCCCTTCATACTGATCCAATGCAGATTCGATTAAAGCCTCTTTTGAATTGGCGGGGTCCATTTGATATGTAGACTTATTGTCTGGAATTATTTTCTTACTATTTTCTCTAGGAGCCGAATCTAAAGCAGTTCTAAATGGTCCATAATAAGCAGATGAATATTTTGCTGTGTAACTAATAATACCTACATTACTAAATCCTTGACTATCAAGAGCAGTTCTAATCGCTCCAACTCTCCCATCCATCATGTCACTAGGGCCAATAAAATCCGCTCCAGCTCTTGCTTGTGTTAAAGCTTGTTTTTTTAAAATTTCGATTGTTTCGTCGTTCAATATTTTTCCAGTTTCATCAACTAATCCATCATGACCATCACAAGAGTATGGATCCAAGGCAACATCTGTCATTATTGCCATTTCTGGGATCTCTTTTTTTAATATTCGAATAGCTTTAGGTATTAAACCCTCTTCATTAAAACATTCTGCTCCATCTTCAGTCTTTAAGCTATCGTTAATTTTTGGGAAAAGAACCACACACCTTACTCCTAATGCCCATGCCCTAGTAACCTCCTTTATTAAGCCATTAATATCCCACCTAAAAGTTCCAGGCATTGCTAAAATTTCCTCTTTAAAATCTTTTTCATGAATAAATAATGGATATATAAAGTCAGATGGTGTGAGATGGTTTTCTCTAACCATTTCTCTAATTGCTTCAGTTCTTCTTAATCTTCTAGGACGAATAATCGAATTCATTTGAATATTATTGAAATTGAAAAATATTTATTTAATACATTAATCGCTCGTATTGCACATAAATCAATCAGAGACTACTTTTGTTCAGGAAAATTAACTAAAGTTTATTTAGTAAGAGCAAAAAAAAGTTACAAAAATATTTTGCACAATCTTCATTTTTCCCAAATTTACGTCATTAAGAGATAATATCTTCTAGTTAAGTGTTTATTTTAAGGAGAGCATCTTTGAAAATAATTAATGGATTTCATCTGAAAAATGTAAGAGGCGATATTCTTGGAGGCATTACAGCCGCAGTAGTGGCTTTGCCTCTCGCTCTTGCTTTTGGTAATGCTGCGTTAGGGCCTGGCGGAGCAATTTATGGACTATACGGAGCAGTAGTAGTTGGTTTTTTAGCAGCATTATTCGGCGGAACACCTGCTCAAGTTAGTGGACCTACAGGTCCTATGAGTGTAACTGTTGCAGGGGTAGTAGCAGGCTTAGCAGCAGTAGGGGTTCCAAGAGATCTTTCTGCAGGACAAATTTTACCTTTAGTTATGGCAGCGGTAGTCATTGGCGGCTTACTGCAAATATTATTCGGGATTCTAAAACTAGGTAAATACATTACTTTAGTTCCATATTCTGTTGTTTCCGGATTCATGTCTGGCATAGGAGTAATAATCATTGCGCTTCAGATTGGACCATTACTTGGAATTAGCACTCGAGGTGGAGTAGTCGAATCTTTAACTACTGTATTTTCAAATTTCCAGCCAAATGGTGCTGCTATTGGAGTAGCAATAATGACATTAGGTATAGTATTTCTTACTCCTAGAAAAATAAGTCAGTGGGTGCCTTCTCCTCTCTTGGCCCTATTAATAGTTACCCCAATATCAATATTAATTTTTGGAGATGGAGCTATTGACAGAATTGGAGAAATTCCTAGGGGAGTTCCATCTTTAAATTTCCCAAGTTTTAATCAATATTTCCCAATTATTTTCAAAGCAGGATTAGTCCTAGCGGTACTTGGCGCAATTGACTCTTTACTGACATCTCTAGTAGCAGACAATATCTCTCAAACAAAACATAATTCTGATAGAGAACTTATTGGTCAAGGAATAGGAAATGCTGTTGCAGGTCTGTTTTCAGGTTTACCTGGAGCAGGCGCAACCATGAGAACAGTTATTAATGTTAAATCTGGAGGATCAACTCCCATTTCTGGAATGGTTCACTCGGTTGTGTTGTTGATAGTTTTAGTTGGCGCAGGACCTTTAGCTGAGCAAATACCAACTGCGTTGCTTGCAGGAATTCTTATAAAAGTTGGTCTAGATATTATTGATTGGGGATTTTTGAGGAGGGCTCACAAATTATCTTTAAAAACTTCAGTTGTAATGTATGGAGTACTCTTAATGACTGTTTTTTGGGATTTAATTTGGGCAGTTTTAGTAGGTGTATTCATAGCAAATATGCTCACTATCGATTCAATAACCGAAACTCAACTAGAAGGTATGGACGAGGATAATCCCTTATCAAATGATGATCAAGCCAAAAATGCATTACCTGCTGATGAAAAAGCACTACTAGATAGATGCTCAGGAGAAGTAATGTTATTTAGACTTAAAGGACCACTTAGTTTTGGAGCAGCTAAAGGTATATCTGAGAGAATGATGCTGGTAAGAAACTACAAGGTTTTAATACTAGATATCACTGACGTACCAAGACTTGGAGTGACGGCGACTCTCGCTATAGAGGACATGATGCAGGAAGCAAAAAATAATTCCAGAAAAGCATTTGTTGCTGGGGCAAATGAAAAAGTAAAAGATAGATTAGCTAAGTTTGGAGTTGAAGGCATTATTGAAACAAGAAAAGAAGCTTTAGAAACCGCTCTAAATGAAATAGCCTAATAATTTATGGAAATAAATCCAATTCTGCAAAATGTCTTAGCCCCGCCAGTTCTTTTCTTTTTAATTGGAGCAATATCAGTACTCTTTAAATCTGATTTAGAAATACCAGCTCCATTACCTAAACTCTTCTCTTTATATCTGCTACTAGCAATTGGTTTTAAAGGAGGTATAGAGATACAGAAAAGTGGTTTTACAGATCAAGTATTGCCTACTTTAAGTGCTGCAATTCTTATGTCATTAGTAATTCCGCTGTTTGGATTTTTAATTTTAAGATTTAAGTTTGATGTCTTTAACTCCGCTGCAATAGCAGCAGCATACGGTTCAATTAGTGCTGTTACATTTATTTCCGCAGAAAGTTTTTTGGAAAGTCAAAAAATAGCTTTTGATGGGTTTATGGTTGGAGCCTTAGCTTTAATGGAGTCTCCTGCAATAATTGTTGGATTATTACTTGTGAAATTTGCAGCTCCCAAAAATAGGCCAAAATCAAGAAAAATGCATCTAAGCGCAATATTACACGAATCACTTTTGAATGGATCAGTTTATTTATTGCTCTCAAGCTTAATTGTAGGATTTCTTACTGCTTCCAGTAATCCCTCAGGGATTGCAAAAATGGAGCCTTTTACTGGACAATTATTCTATGGAGCAGAATGCTTCTTTTTGTTAGATATGGGAATAGTCGCTGCTCAAAGATTACCGAGGCTGAAGAATGCTGGTTCGTTCTTGATTGGCTTTGCCATTTTTATGCCTTTATTTAACGCATTTATTGGTGTTTTCGTTGCAAGATTTTTATCATTAGGACCTGGCAACGCACTTTTATTTGTGGTTTTATGTGCTAGCGCCTCTTATTTAGCAGTTCCTGCAGCGATGAGGATGACGGTACCAGAAGCTAAATCTAGTTACTATATTTCAACTACACTAGGTCTAACTTTCCCATTCAATATAGTTCTTGGCATTCCCATATATATGAGTTTAGTAAATACAATTATCCCATTGTCCCCTCTATAAAAATGAAAAGATTAGACTTGATATTTAGTGAAAGAGAGCTAGATGCAATCATTAAAACATTAGAAAAAGCTAATGTTCCTGGATATACAGTTATGAAACACGCCACAGGCAGAGGGCCTGAAAGAGTTGTTACTGAAGATATGGAATTTACAGGATTAGGAGCAAATGCTCATGTAATTGTTTTTTGTGAGCAAGAATTAATAGATAAAATGAGAGATAACATCAGGGACGATTTAAGCTACTACGGAGGAGTTGCTTATATTTCTGAGGCAACACCTCTTTAAATTAAAGAAGCAATATTTATTTTTAAGAATGAATCCAATCTACTCTTATATTTTTTCGACTATTTAAGTATCTATCAATTGACATTGCTGCAATACATCCATCAGAAGCTGCAACTACGGCTTGCTTAAATGGTGTATTTCTTATATCTCCAATCGCCCATACTCCATCAGAGTTTGTAGACATAAAGTCATCAACAATAACCCCTCCGTCTTCTTTTAAAGCAATTTGGTCCCCTAAAAAATCAGTAATCGGCTTTGAACCACTCATATAGACAAACACTCCATCTAAATTTAAATTGATAGGATTTTCTTCTTGTTTATTTTTTACAACAACCCCATTCACACCCATATCATCGCCCAATATTTCCAATAATCTTGTTCTACTCCAATGTTTTATATTTGAATTATCCATCAACTCCATAGCTTCTTCATTATCTGATTTAGGATCACTTGATGTAATCCAATGCACAGTTGATGCAAATTTAGTTAGAACAGTTGCCTCTTCAATTGCCTCCTTGTTCACTCCAACAACGGCAACTTCTCTATTCTTATAAAAAGCCCCATCACATGTAGCACAATAACTTACTCCTTTGCCAAGAAAATCGGCTTCGCCCTTAAATGATGCAGGCCTACCCATAGCTCCACTTGCGAGTACAAGTGCTTTAGCTTTGAAAGTGCCTTCTGGCGTATAAACCATTTTCCATTCTCCACTAGCATCAATTCCAAAAACCTGTGCTCTTCTATAGTCTGTGCCGTATTGCACGGCCTGTTCTCTCATTAGAGTAAGTAACTTCTCCCCGCTTATATCAACCGGAACACCTGGATAATTAGCGATTTGATGAGTTATCGCTAAGGCGCCAACAGATGGATTTTTATCTAAAATGACTGTTTTTAAGTTTGAACGAGATGTATAAAGTGCGCAAGTACATCCGGCCGGGCCTCCTCCGATAATAACTACATCTGACTCAATGATTTCCAATTTTTAAAACCCCTTTATTAGTAGTTAATTAGATGAGTTCTAGGTTAGAAGATATTTTAATGTAAATACCTAAACCTCAACATAGATATAAGTTAAAAGAAAAAAGAGAAAAAAGCATAATATAGAAACAAACTTACATAGGAAAAACATAAAAAATTAATTATCAAAATAATAAGGTACGTGAAATGTTCTGAATTGATCTATTATTAATTAATATGCAAAATTAATTGCTGTAGAAACATTATATTTTTCATGACTAACTCTGATTACATTTTAAAAGCTGCCATTAAGAAAGTAACCGAAAAATTAAACGAGATATTGGTTGACAAAATTGAAGAAGCAACAAATATTGCTCAGGATGCTCCAGAAATTCTCAAAAAAGAATTTGATAGTTTGAAAGAATCCATAATTGAAGAAGCCTCAAGAATGGAAAAAGCCGAAAATATTCAAGAAAATGAGTCTGTAAATACTTATCAAGATTCCAAAATAAAAAATGTTTTAAATGAAATTGAAGATATCAATAAACAAATTGATCTATTTAATATAACCACAAATAATAAAATGAAATGAGTTTTCAAATTCTTCATTATCGTTTAAAAAAGTTGAAGAGGGCCTTTCTTATTTGGATAACTCTGATTTCACTTTTAATAAATTTGTGGATAGATAATATTAGATTTACAATTTTCCAGACTAAGAAGAATGAAAAAAGTAGGGTCCAAATTAAAAGAGCTAGGTGTTTTACTAATCAATTAATAAAGCTTGGTTCAGCATTTATTAAAATTGGACAATTATTATCAGCGAGACCTGATTTAATTCCTAATACTTGGATACAGGAATTGTCTAAATTGCAGGATCAAGTTCCTAATTTTTCATTTACGCAAGTTGAAGAGACTATAAGAAATGAACTAGGGTCTAAGTTTAATGAAATAGATCAAATAATATGTGATCCGGTTGGATCAGCATCATTAGCTCAGGTTCACAAGGCGACTTTAAAAGATGGTAAGAAAGTAGTTTTTAAAGTTCAAAGACCCAATTTAAAAGAACTGTTTATTATCGATTTGGGCATAATGCAGCAAATAGCAGGATTATTGCAGAAAAATAAGAATTGGAGTCGAGGTAGAAACTGGGTAGAGATTGCTAAAGAGTGTAAGAAAGTTCTGATGAAAGAACTTGATTTTAATTGCGAAGCGCAATATGCAGCAAGATTTAGGCAACAATTTCTTGATGATAACAATGTTGAAGTTCCTGAAGTAATTTGGGATATGAGCAGTGAAAAAGTGCTTTGTTTAAGTTATGTAGAAGGGACAAAAATAAGCGATTTAGAAAAATTAAAATCACAAGAAATTGATTTATCTAAAATTGCAGAGATAGGTGCAATCAGCTACTTAAAACAATTAGTAAATTACGGTTTTTTTCATGCAGATCCTCATCCAGGGAATCTAGCAGTTTCAAGTGAAGGTAAATTGATTTTTTATGATTTTGGAATGATGGGGAACATCTCAAATAATCTTCAAACAAGATTAGGGGGGATGGTTAAGGCTGCTGCTCTTAGAGACGCCTCATCACTTGTTAGTCAATTACAACAAGCTGGGCTAATTTCAAAAGATATTGATGTAGGACCAGTCAGAAGATTAGTCAGATTGATGCTTAAAGAAGCCTTAACTCCGCCATTTAGTCCTAATATTATTGAAAAATTATCTGGAGATTTATACGAACTGGTTTATGAAACGCCATTTCAACTGCCAGTAGATTTAATCTTTGTGATGAGAGCTTTATCAACTTTTGAAGGAGTTGGTAGAATGCTTGATCCAGGGTTTAACCTTGTATCAGTTACCAAGCCTTATTTAATAGAACTTATGACTTCAAATAATCAAAGTCCCAACGATTTAATTAACCAATTTGGAAGGCAAGTAGGTGAACTAGGATCGAAAGCTGTTGGAATTCCCAAAAGAATAGATGAAAGTTTAGAAAGATTAGAACAGGGCGATTTACAATTGCAAATAAGAATGGGAGAGTCTGATAGGCAATTCAAAAAAATGTTTACGGCTCAAAAAACGTTAGGCCATTCAATTCTCATAGGAAGCTTATCAATTGCATCTGCTTTACTTGTAACCAATAAACAAAATAATTTTGCATTGTTGCCACTTTTTTTTGCACTGCCAATAAGTATTGATTGGATAAAGTGCCAATTAAGTATGAGAAAAGGCTCACGTTTAGAAAAACTTAAGCGCTAATAAAACTATATATTTTTGGGACCTAAACCTAGAACTCCAGCGAATCTTGCTTGATTTCCTAATTCCTCTTCAATTTTTAAAAGCCTATTATATTTTGCAATCCTTTCACTTCTGCTCAAAGAGCCAGTCTTGATCTGACCCGATCTTGTGGCGACAGATAAATCTGCAATTGTTGTATCTTCAGTCTCACCACTTCTATGACTTATAACACTTGTGAAACCGGACATTTTAGCTAACTCAATAGCTTCCAAAGTTTCAGTTAATGTTCCAATTTGATTTACCTTTATTAGGATTGAATTGGCAGATTTTTCTATAATCCCTTTCCTTAATCTTTCTGTATTAGTAACGAATAAATCATCACCTACAAGCTGAACTTTATTCCCTAATTCTTTATTTAATTCTGACCAACCCTCCCAATCATCCTCAGCTAAACCATCCTCTATTGAAACTATGGGATAATTAGAAACTAATCTTGAAAGATATGAAATCATTTCAGAACTATTTAAACTTTTACCTTCATATTTATAAATACCATCACTATAAAATTCAGTACTAGCAGCATCTAGAGCTAAAGATACCTGCTCACCAGGCTTAAATCCGGCTTTTTGAATTGCTTCTAATAATAAGTCCCCTGCTTCTTCGCTTGATGACAAATTCGGGGCAAATCCACCCTCATCGCCTACAGCAGTAGATAGACCTTTTTGATCAAGTAATGATTTTAATGAGTGAAAAATTTCAGTACCCATTCTTAATGATTCACTGAAATTATTAACTCCATGGGGAACAAGCATAAATTCCTGAAAATCAAGTCTATTTGGTGCATGAGCACCACCATTTATTACATTCATCAATGGGACTGGAAGAAGATTGGATAATGGATCTCCAAGATATCTATATAAGGGAATGTCTAAAGCATTTGCTGATGCTCTAGCAGTTGCAAGACTTACTGCAAGGATTGAATTTGCTCCCAGGTTAGACTTATTAGAAGTTCCATCAATTTCAATCATTAATTTATCTACTGCAGTTTGATCTAAAGATGACAAACCACATAAAGCCGGCGATATTGTTTCATGAATTTTATTAACAGCATTCAAAACGCCTTTTCCCATATATTTCGAACCACCATCTCTTAATTCATGTGCCTCATGAGCACCAGTGCTAGCTCCGCTGGGAACAATTGCTCTACCACTTGCACCACATTCCAAAAATACTTCTGCCTCTACAGTTGGATTACCCCTTGAATCAAGGACTTGTCTTGCTTCAACAGTATCAATAAGAAAATCAATAGTTTCTTTCACAATTTAATTATTACTATTTAAATCCTATTAATAGCTGAACTATTTGGCTAATATCTGAAATATATTTGTTAACCAACTATAATTTTCTAATTTTATAAGAGCTTAGATATTATTTAACGTTTTTTTTCATTCTAAAGTCCCTGCAAATCCTCTCATCTAAACAATTTTCAAATTCATCTTACAATTTGAAAATTATTGGATGATTATTAATGCAGATCCTATTTAGAATATTAATTAATAATCAACTATAGTTTTTATAGTTTATGAGAGAAACACTTACATCCAGTCCTGAACTATTTAGCGATATTAGTTGGAATCTTCTTTTATTAGGGGAAGAGACCGCTAAAAAATGGGATCATAGCGAATTTAATATTGAACACATAATTCATACATTGTTCTCATCAAGTGAATTCTTTGCCTTCATTGAAAAATTATCAATCGACCAAGATACAGTTCTAGATATAACAGAAGATTTTTTAGAAGAGACACCAATAAATGAGTCAGATATTTTTACTATCGGAGAAGATTTAGAAATTTTATTAGATAACGCGAATCAGATAAAAACTCAATGGGGATCGAGATTAATAGAAATCCCTCATTTACTAATTGCTCTTGGAAGAGATTTAAGAATTGGAAATTATGTTTTTGAAGAAGGAAACCTTTCAATGGAAAAATTAGAGGAAGAATTAAAGTTTTATCCAAATATTAATCAATCAAAAGATTCTTTTAATTATGGGAATGTAATTGAAATAAACAATCAATCTAATGTTGAATCAATCAACGAGACTAACAAGACTTTTGTAAAAGAAGAAAAATTTAAAAAAGCTATTGTTCCATTACCGAAAAGTGAACTTCAAATTGAAACCAAAAAACAAGTTGGAAAAGATGAAAATGCTCTTTCAATTTATGGAAAAGATTTAACAAAATCTGCAAAAAAAGGCTTACTGGATCCCGTTTTAGGAAGAGAAAATGAGATCAATAATTTAATGAGGGTACTCTGCAGAAGAAACAAAAATAACCCTATACTTATTGGCAATCCTGGAGTTGGTAAAACCTCAATTGCAAAATTACTTGCTCAATTAATTGTAGACAAAAAAGTTCCTGATACTTTGAAGGACTTAAAAATTATTTCACTTGACTTAGGTGCATTAGTTTCTGGGACCAAATTTAGAGGTCAATTAGAGGAAAGACTAAGCTTAATAATGCAGGAACTAAATAATCCAAACCAAGGAATGATTCTATTTATTGATGAAATTCACTCAATATTAAGTTCTGACAGATCTTCCACAGACATCAGTAATATCTTAAAACCTTTATTAGCTGAAGGAGAACTTAGATGTATCGGTACAACAACACCTGAGAAATTTCGTGAAACTATTGAAAAAGATCAAGCATTAAATAATTGCTTTCAAAAGATAGCTGTTAATGAACCTTCTGTAGAGTTAAGCGCAAAAATATTACAAGGGATCAAAAAGAAATATGAGTCACATCATGGCATAAAAATTTCTGAAGAGGCTGTAAACTATTCTGCAAAATTAGCCGATAGATATATCAGCGATAAATGTCTCCCTGATAGTGCAATAGATTTAATTGATGAAGCAGCTGCTCAGTTGAAAATCGAGTCTAATAATTTGCCTCAAATCATTCTCCAACAAGAAAGCAAACTTAATACTATTGATGAAAAATTGAATAATTTGCAAGGAGAAAATATCGAAGCTAAAGAAAAACTGTTGAATAATAGACAACAGTCAGAGGCAAAATTGAACGTTCTTTTAGAAAATTGGAACAATTTACGTGAAGAAATGGAGGAATTATCTATGTTAATGAAAGAAGAAGATAAGCTAACCAAACAAATTAAAGATAAATCAAATCTCGAAATTGAAAATGATTTAGATTATTTAGACAAGCTTGAAGAAGAGTTAAGTGAAATAGAGAATGACATACAAAAACTTGAAGAGAACTTTAATAAAATAAAGAAAAATAGAAATTTCCCTTTTAAATATCAAGTTGAACCTGATGATATTGCAGATGTTATATCAAAAATCACAGGTATTCCAATCTCAAAAGTATTTTCAAATGAACGTAAAAAATTAGTCAATCTAGAAACAGAACTAAGTGAAAAAGTTATTGGACAAGAAAAAGCCATAAAAGCTGTTTCTGCTGCAATTAGAAGAGCTCGAGTTGGTATGAAAAGTCCCAAAAGACCTATTGGATCTTTTTTATTTATGGGTCCTACTGGTGTTGGTAAAACAGAATTAGCAAAATCTCTTGCAACAGTTTTATTTGATGAAGAAGACGCACTTTTAAGATTAGACATGAGTGAATATATGGAGAAAAATGCCGTAGCAAGACTTTTAGGAGCTCCCCCAGGTTATGTTGGTTATGAAGAGGGAGGTCAATTAACTGAAGCTGTAAGACGTAAACCCTATTCAGTAATACTTCTTGATGAGATAGAAAAAGCACATGCAGAAGTATTTAATATCCTTTTGCAAGTCTTAGATGAAGGAAGATTAACGGACTCTCAAGGAAGGACCGTAGATTTCAAAAATACGGTAATCATTATGACAAGTAACCTAGCTGGTAAATCTATACTGGAGTATTCACAAAAAATATCTAAAAGTGAGGGAGAGTTAGAAAGAGATCAACAGACTCTAGACGATTTAATTAATAATGCATTGTCTTCAATTTTTAGACCTGAATTTTTAAATAGAATTGACGAAGTGGTAAAGTTTGATCCATTATCTATTGATGAACTTCAAAAAATAATCATTCTACAAACAGAAGATTTAAAGAACCTGCTACTTGAGCAGAAAATAAATATCGCTATAGACAAAAAAGTTATCAACAAAATTGCAAATGATTCTTACGAACCTGAATATGGTGCTAGGCCACTTAGCAGGGAACTTAGAAGACAAATAGAAAATCCCTTGGCTGCAAAACTTTTAGAGGATAACTTCAAAAATAAAAAAAATATAACAATTAAGCTAAACCCTGCTAAAAAAGATGAGATCGTTTTCAAACCTAGCTGAGGAGTAAATCAATAAGCTAAAATAAAAACTAAAGCATATAGCTTAATTTCAAAAAAATTTTGTGACAAGTCCTACTACTAATAAAGAACCTCTTAAAAAGCATTCTCCTGAAGTTGAAGAGCCTAAAAAAAAGAATAATTTTTTTAGATCTACCTACGATGAACTTAAGCTTGTCGTGTGGCCTAACAAACAACAACTTTTTAGCGAATCAGTAGCAGTTATAATTATGGTATCTTTTTCTGCTGCAGCTATTGCTTCTGTTAGCAGATTCTATGGATGGGCAGCCTCGCAAATTTTTGGTTGAATTATCTCCCCAATATCCATCAATAAAGATCCTAATTTAGCTTCCAGAAAAATGAGTAATGAATTAACAACAAACCTCGCTTCTTCAAAAGCAAATACAAGCATCGCAAGATGGTATGCAGTTCAAGTAGCATCAAGCTGTGAAAAAAAAGTAAAAGCGACTCTTGAGCAGAGATCAGTAACTTTAGGTGTTAATAATAGAATCATTGAAATTGAAATACCCCAAACTCCAGGAATTAAATTAAAAAAAGATGGAAGCAGACAAACTACTGAAGAAAAGGTTTTCCCAGGTTATGTCCTCGTAAGAATGATTTTGGATGAAGATACAATGATGGCTGTTAAAAGTACTCCAAATGTAATTAACTTTGTCGGTGCTGAAGACGGTAGAGGTAGCGGAAGATCGCGAGGTCATATCAAACCTCGACCATTATCAAGACAAGAAGTTAATAGGATCTTTAAGCGCGCATCAGAGAAAAAAGCTGTAATCAAGTTAGATATTGAAGAAAAAGATAGAATCATTGTAACTAGCGGTCCATTCAAGGATTTCCAGGGAGAAGTTATAGAAGTTTCAGGAGAAAGAAATAAATTAAAAGCATTACTTTCAATATTTGGGCGCGAGACTCCTGTAGAATTAGAATTCTCCCAAATCAATAAACAAAATTAATTTCTAATTGTTCTTGTTTATCTAGTAAAATTATGATTTTCTACTCCAGCTTAAATTATCTAATCTAATGGCAAAAAAAATTGTTGCAGTTATCAAGCTTGCTCTACAAGCAGGCAAAGCAAATCCTGCTCCTCCTGTAGGGCCAGCTTTAGGACAACATGGTGTCAATATCATGGCATTTTGCAAAGAATACAACGCAAGGACACAAGATAAAGCAGGTTTTGTAATTCCAGTCGAGATTTCTGTTTTTGAAGATAGAAGCTTTACTTTTATTACAAAAACACCTCCGGCTTCCGTCTTAATAACAAAAGCAGCTGGTATAGAGAAAGGTTCAGGTGAATCCGCAAAAGGCTCTGTAGGGAATATAAGTAAAGCTCAATTAGAAGAAATAGCCAAAACTAAGCTTCCTGATCTAAACTGTTCTAGTGTTGAATCAGCAATGAAAGTAATTGAGGGTACTGCTCGTAATATGGGCGTATCTATCACTGATTGAGTTCAATACACAATTTCTCACTATTTAGGGGAGGTTAGTTAATAACCGTTTGCACCCAATATTATTATGAAAAAACTATCTAAAAGAATGGCGGCTCTATCAACAAAGATAGAAGATCGCATTTACGCACCACTTGAAGCTCTTAGTATTATCAAGGAAAATGCTAATGCAAAATTTGATGAAACTATTGAAGCACATATACGTCTAGGTATTGATCCAAAATATACTGATCAACAATTAAGGACCACTGTTGCATTACCACATGGTACTGGCCAAAGCATCAAAATTGCAGTAATTACAAGCGGTGAGAATGTATCAAAAGCTAAGGCTGCTGGTGCAGATTTATTTGGCGAAGAAGATCTTGTAGAAAGCATCAACAAAGGAAATATGGAGTTTGATTTACTTATTGCAACTCCCGATATGATGCCAAAGGTTGCAAAATTAGGAAGAGTTTTAGGACCTAGAGGTTTAATGCCTAATCCTAAAGCTGGGACAGTAACTAATGACATTGCTAATGCAATAAAAGAATTCAAAGCTGGTAAGCTCGAATTTAGAGCAGATAAAGCTGGAATCGTTCATGTCCGCTTTGGAAAAGCAAGTTTCACAAAAGAAGCTCTATTTGACAACTTAAAAACCTTACAAGAATCAATTGATAAAAATAAACCAAGTGGAGCTAAAGGAAAGTACTGGAAAACTTTTTATGTAACTTCAACAATGGGGCCTTCGGTTCAACTAGACATAAATGCTGTACAAGATTACCAACCTGAAGGTTAACGCTTTGTAGTATAATTTATATTGCAATAATACGGCCAAAGAAAGTAGGTTGATTTAGTTATTCTAAATTTTTAATTCCTACCGAGGACTCGTCTTAAATTATTTCTTTTTGGATCTAATAAAAGCGGCCTCTTTAAAAGAACTTTGCCGCATTTCCTGCTCTCCCTAAATTACGATCCAAAAAACATCAATGGGCCGAACACTAGAGAATAAGCAAAAAATCGTTACTGAGATTAAATCTCTTTTAGACGACTCGGAAATGGCTGTAGTTCTTGACTATAAAGGTTTAACTATCAAAGAGATGTCAGATTTGCGATCTAGATTGCAATCAACTAACGGCATCTGCAAAGTTACTAAAAATTCATTAATGCGCAAAGCTATTGATGGAGATAGTAATTGGAACGATCTTGAATCTTTACTGACCGGAACAAATGCTTTTGTGTTAATTAAAGAAGATGTTGGTGGAGCTGTCAAAGCAATCCAATCTTTTCAAAAAGACACCAAAAAATCCGAGACCAAAGGAGCTTTATTTGAAGGCAGACTTCTTAGCGATTCTGAAATAAAAGAAATTGCAAGTCTTCCATCTAAAGAAGTATTGATGGCAAAAATTGCTGGCGCTCTAAATGGCGTAGCAACAAAAATTGCGATCTCTATCAATGAAGTGCCTTCTGGACTTGCTAGATCACTTAAACAACATTCTGAAAAATCAGAATCTTAAATCAAAAACCTAATTAACTTTTAAGAAAATGTCCGCAAAAACTGAAGAAATTCTTGCATCATTAAAATCTCTATCACTTTTAGAAGCATCTGAGCTTGTAAAGCAAATTGAAGAAGCTTTTGGTGTATCTGCTGCAGCTTCTGCAGGTGTAGTAATGGCAGCTCCAGGAGCAGCTGGCGGTGACGCAGATGGTGGCGCTGCTGAAGAAAAAACTGAATTTGATGTAGTTCTCGAAAGCTTTGATGCAGCTGCAAAAATTAAAGTACTTAAGGTTGTAAGAAATGCAACTGGTCTAGGTCTTGGCGATGCAAAAGCACTTGTTGAATCTGCACCAAAAACCGTAAAAGAAGGAATTGCCAAAGCAGATGCTGAATCTTTAAAGAAAGAGATTGAAGAAGCTGGCGGTAAAGTTACACTTAAGTAAGAGTACATTTTTTCAAGCCGATAACCTCAATATCGGCTTCAAAATTATGAATAGTGATAGTATTGCGATTGAAGCCGCAACAGATGGAGCCTGCAGTGGTAATCCAGGCCCAGGTGGTTGGGGAGGTTTAATAATTTTTGACGATAACAGCGAATTAGAAATAGGTGGTTCCGAGCAAAATACTACCAATAATAGAATGGAACTCACTGCGGCTATAAAAACTCTTGAGAAATTAAAAACCTACAAATTAAAAGAGAACTTTAAACTAAGAACTGATAGTAAATATGTCATAGAAGGTTATACAAAATGGATTATTAATTGGAAGAAAAATGGATGGAAAACAAGTTCAGGAAAGCCAGTTCAAAATCTTGATCTATGGCAAAAAATTGATCAATTAAGAATTAATGGCTTACTAATGGAATATGTTAAAGGTCATAGCGGGGATAAACAAAATGATAGGGTTGATAAAATTGCAACTAATTACAGCAAAGGTATATCTATAGAAAGTAACTTAAAAAAAGTAGAATCCTCAGTTGATTTTTTTGAAAAAAATGCACCTGCAGAAATTCAGGAATTATTTTCCCGCAATGAATTAATTCAAAAATTTGCAGAAAAAAAGTATCTGTTAAGTTCACCTGAACTAGACACCTTATTAGGTGATGAAAACCACTTAAAGATAAAACAATATTCCCTTTTTGAATGGCGTAATTGGAGATTGATTCCTAAAGATAAAAAATATTGGATAATAGAAAAAAAAGAAGCCTAATTTTTTATGAATGAACAGAAGGGGGGATTAAAAAATCTTTATAAAAACTTGATTACCCCTGTATTAAAAAAAGACTCTGGAATTGATGCAGAATACTTAACAAATTTATCTCTTAGTCTCCTTTCATTCAGTTCAAGAAAATATAATTGGCCTATAGTATCATCTATCTTAAAAAATCTAAATGAAGAATTTTCTGTAGTTGATAAAAGGTTAACTCAGAACATATGTGGGATAAATTTTTGTAATCCAATTGGTTTAGCTGCGGGTTTTGACAAAAATGGAATTGCCGCAAATATATGGAAAGATTTTGGTTTTGGATTTGCCGAGCTTGGTACAGTAACTAAATTTCCTCAGAATGGAAATCCCAAACCAAGGTTATTTAGATTGGCAAAAGAAGAAGCAGCATTAAATAGAATGGGTTTCAATAATAATGGTGCTGAAAATCTAGTTAAAAACTTTGTCGAACAAGGTATTGCGTTTAAAAAAAACAGGGAGAATATTTGTTTAGGTATAAATTTCGGGAAGTCAAAAATTACAGGTTTATCTCAAGCAAAAGATGATTATTTAACTTCTCTAAAATTATTAATTCCATATTGTGATTACGCAGCAATAAACGTTAGTTCTCCGAATACTGAAGGACTAAGAAAATTACAAGATCCAATTCTTCTAAAAGAACTTCTTAGAGAAATTAAAAACTTACCTGATTGTCCACCATTATTTGTAAAAATTGCGCCAGATTTAGGACTTAAAGATATTGAAGATATTTGCCAATTAATAATCGAGGAAAACATCGATGGAATAATTGCTACAAATACCAGCATTGATAGATTAGGTCTTGAAAATAGAAAGATAAGGCAAACTGGATTATTACTCTCTCAAGAGAATGGAGGATTAAGTGGAAGGCCTCTCCAAAAAAAAGCAAATCAAATAATAAAACATATACATAATATTGATAAAAAGATTATTTTAATTGGTGTTGGTGGAATAGATAGTCCTGAGTCAGCTTGGGAAAGAATTTGTTCTGGAGCATCATTAATTCAACTTTATACAGGATGGATATATAAGGGTCCACAATTAGTACCAAATATACTTGAGGGAATTATAAAGCAACTTAATAAGCATCAATTATCTAGTATAAAAGATGCAATTGGATCAGATTTAAAATGGATTGAATAAAATTAGAGAATGAATAATGAACCTTATGATTACTCAACGTTAGCCATCCAAGGATCAAACTTGAAGCACGGTGGGAATGTATATGCAACTGCGAAAAAATTAAATTTATTACCCTCCGAAATCATTGATGCAAGTGCATCATTAGTACCCTTTGATCCACCTCAAATACTAATAGATTCAATAAATGCGGAAATTAAGAATCTTGGCTTTAGATATTACCCAGAAAGAAACTTGAGGGATCTGAAAGAAATAATCGGCAAATTTCATGGGATAAATCCAGACAATATATTGCCTGGAAATGGAGCTTCAGAATTAATAACCTGGGCAGGTTATGAAGCATCCAAATTCGGAATAAGTTGTATTCCTGCTCCATCATTTATTGATTATGAAAGATCTTTAAATTGTTGGAATAGCAATTTTATAAATTGCGAATTACCAAAAAACTGGAATGATATTTTTCCTCAATCATTTCCGCTTCATCCAAAAGGTGATGTTATTTGGATAACAAATCCACATAACCCTACCGGCCAATTATGGGAAAAGAATTCATTAGAGGAAGTTGTGAAAAAATATAAATTAGTTATCTGCGATGAAGCTTTCTTATCGATAACACCTAATGGAGACAAAGAATCTTTAATACCATTAACCAAAAGATTTGATAATTTATTAGTCTTGAGAAGCTTGACCAAAATTTTCAATATTCCTGGTCTTAGATTAGGTTACGTTATTGGCTCATCTAAAAAACTAAAACAATGGGAAATAAATAGAGATCCTTGGCCTTTAAATTCATTTTCTATTAGAGCCGGAATTGATCTACTAAGTAATAAGAAATTCTATGAACAGTGGACAAAACAGATTCACAGCTGGATAAATATTGAAAAAAAGAGAGTATTTGAAAAATTATTAAAAATAGAGAACCTTAAAATTCATAACTCTTCAACCAACTTTTTTTTAATAGAAAGTGAAACATCCTTGTCGCCAAATATAAAATACTTAGAAAATAAGGGAATATTGCTTAGGGAATGTACTTCATTTAGATTTCTTGACGAAAAGTGGGCAAGAATAAGTCTGCAGAATAGAAAAAATAACACTCTTTTGTGTGAAGAAATTCAGAATTCCTTTAAAAAATAATTAATATACTTTTTAATCTCATTTTTAGATTTAATTTTATTATTATTTTCCATATTCTTCCTCATGAGATCTAATATTTCATAATGATTTTTTCCCTTTTTTGATTTTATTTTAAAAATTCTTTCTAGAGTTTCTTCAAAAACTTCTTTGGACATTTTATTCTGATTGATTAAAACTGAGCCTCCATTTGCAGCAAGAATCATGGCATTTTTCTCCTGATGATTATTTTTAGAATCTGGATATGGAATTAAAATTGAAGGTTTTTCAGCCTCCATTAATTCATTGATTGTTCCTGCACCAGATCTCGATATTACAAGATCACAGTTTTGAATTAAAGCTGCTATTTCATTAGTAAATTTCTTTTGAATATAATTTTTGGAGTTTTTTACATGAAAAGGGTTTAGATTAGATTCGCCAACAATATGAACTATCCGAAAATTTTTTTTTATTAAAAATTCTAGAGATTCATAAATAATTTGATTTAAAGCTTTTGCTCCTTGACTACCTCCCATAACAATCAAAAGAGGTCCATTTCCTTTTGGAACCCATTCTGGCAAAAAATTAGATTTATAGAATTGCTCTCTTAAAGGGGTTCCAGTGAAAATAGTTTTACAATTTTTTAAATAGAAATTTGTTTCTTTAAATCCTAAAAGAACATAGTTACATAAAAAACCAAAATATTTCGTGACCATTCCTGGAATAACATTTGATTCATGAATAATGATAGGTATCCTTAGAAGTTTTGAAGCAACGATAGTAGGTGCTGATATATAACTGCCAGTCGCAAAAACTAAGTTAATTTTTTTTTCTTTTAAAATCCTAATTATTTGAAAAGTTGACATTAAAATTTCTACATATTGAATATACAAAAAAATATTTTTTCTTGGTGTCTTTATATTCAAAGTCATCAAATTATATTTTTCGGGAATAAAATTTGCATCAAGTCTTTGACTAACACCCAACCAATGAATATTCCATTCATCTTCCACCTCTTTAGAAACTGCTAAGGCTGGGAAAATATGCCCACCTGTCCCACTTGCTGCAACTAATAAATTATTTTTTTTAGACATAAAAACCTAAAATAGTAGAATAAAATAACTAATGATTAATATGTTTAATTTAAACTTGTTAAAAAATATAGGATTTCTTCTCTACTTATTTATTTATCTTATTTTTCCCTATTCAGCAATAACGCAAAATTTAAAAGTTGATTTTATAAGAAATCTAGAAAACTCCTTAAATTCAAAAGATTTAGAATTCATTAGAAAAAATTTTAGAAATGAAGAAAGCCAAAATATACCGAAACAATTTTCAAAGTTTATTAATGATTTCCCTAACAGCAAATGGAAGATCAAAAGATTAAAATCTAATATTCCAGATGAAGATATTTTGCGAATAAAAGTTTTTGGGGAAAAAATGGTTAATGGAGAAAGCTATATACTCGAATCCAAATTTGATTATTTATTTTCAACCGTAAATGGGAAAATAGATGAAGGGATTATCAAAAATTTATTCACCACAATAAGAAGCGATAATAAAAAAATAGATATTATTTTTAAAATTCCTGATAGAGTTCTTACTGGTTCAATATACGATATCGATATAATTCTAAATAAGCCTCTTGAAGAATTGATTATTGCTGGAGCTATAAAACCTCATCAAGTTAATTCATTGTTTGAACAAGAAATATTATTGGAGCCATTGGCGTCTGGAGGGATTTTTAAAATAACAAGAGCTCCTTCAAAACCAGGAATACAAATTTGGTCAGGAATCATAGCTCATCCCGAAGGAATGATTACTTTCACAAAGAGCATTGATATTGTTGATAAGATATAGCTTAAGCTTCGTTTAACGCAGCCACACCCGGTAAAGTTTTACCTTCTAAAAGTTCCAAACTAGCCCCACCTCCAGTTGATATATGTGACATTTTCTCAGCTAATCCTGCTTTTTCAACTGCTGCAACTGAATCTCCACCACCAATTATTGTACAAACTTCAGAAAAAGCACTTAAGTCCGCAAGTGTCGTAGCTATTGCATTTGTACCGTCTGCAAATTTATCAAATTCAAAAACTCCCATTGGGCCATTCCAAATAATTGTCTTACATTCTGCAAGAGCATTCTGAAAAACTTTAATGGAATCTGGACCAATATCTAGACCCATCCAATTCCCACTAATTGCATCAATTTGAGATATTTTACTATTGGCGTCAGGAGAAAATTCATCAGCCAAAACAACATCAGTGGGTAATAGCAATTCTACTCCTTTTGCTTTTGCTTTTGCTTCCAAATCTTTAGCAAGCTCGAGTTTGTCTTCTTCTACAAGGCTCTTCCCGACATCTAAACCTCTAGCTTTATAAAAAGTGAAAATCATACCTCCACCAATCATGATTTTGTCACACTTATCTAGTAAAGAATCAAGTACTCCTATTTTGCTACTAACCTTTGATCCTCCAACTATTGCTGCCAATGGACGGTTTGGGGAATCTACAGCTCCTTGTAGGTATTTCAATTCTTTTTCTAAAAGGAATCCAGCTACTGAGGGACTTAAATAATTTGTAACACCCTGAGTTGAAGCATGCGCTCTGTGAGCAGCACCGAAAGCATCATTTACATACATATCTGCATGTGATGCTAATTTTTTAGCAAACTCTTGGTCATTCTTTTCCTCTTCACCAAAAAAACGAACATTTTCAAGTAAAAGAACATCTCCATTAGATAAGCTATTTGATTGTGCAACTGCTTCATCACCAATACAACTGTTAGTAAGAGCAACATTTTGCCCCAACAATTCACTTAATCTTGCTGCTACTGGAGTTAATTTCATTTTTTCATTTACCTGACCCTTTGGTCTACCAAAATGAGCAGCTAAAATAACTTTTGCGGAATGATTAATAAGATATTCAATAGTTGGGATCGCTGCACGAATACGCGTATCGTCGGTTATTTGACCACCTTCATTTAATGGAACATTAAAATCTACTCTTACAAGAACTTTTTTTCCTTCTAAATGTGTCTTATCAAGATTGGAAAGAGATAATTTTGACATTAAACAAGCTATATTTATAATCCCAAGACCCTAACGTTAATTTGGGCTTATTGGGTTAAAAAGTAGTTACTGTTACCTATGCCTTAATAAATTTTAAAAATTAACGATTATAAAAATTTTTTAGTCATTAAATTTATACTAAACTTTAGAAGTAAATACTTTTGAAACTTATAAAAACTAAAAGGAATACAAAATTTTATTTGATTTATTGAAGTGGACATACCCAAAATCCAATGGTACCCAGGCCATATCGCAAAAGCAGAAAAGAAATTATCTGAAGTTATCAATAAAGTAGATTTAGTCATAGAAGTTAGAGATGCAAGAATTCCTTTGTCAACAGGACATCCACACTTAAATAAATGGATAAATAATAAAAAACATATTCTTGTTATTAACAGATCAGACATGATCTCCCCTCAAACAATAAATAGTTGGAACAAATGGTTTAATGCTAAAGATCAATATCCTCTTTGGTGTGATGCTAAAAGAGGAATAGGGATTAAAGAAATTTGTAAGTCAGCCAAAGATTCTAGGTCGTCAATAGACGATAGAAGACTCTCTAGAGGAATGCGAATTAGACCAATTAGAGCCCTTACACTTGGTTTTCCAAACGTAGGAAAGTCAGCATTAATTAATAGAATTGCAAAAAAAAGAGTTGTAGATAGCGCTAGGAAAGCAGGCGTGACTCGTAATTTAAGATGGATAAAATTAGAAAGTGGTATAGATCTGCTAGATGCTCCTGGTGTTATACCTCCAAATTTAGAAGATCAAAAATCAGCACTTAATCTTGCACTATGTGACGATATTGGTGAGGCTGCTTATGAAATAGAGAGTATCGCAATTGAGTTTATCAAAATTATATCCACTCTCAACAAAGATAAGAATGCGAATATCTCAGTTAAACAAATATCTAACAGATATGGAGTTGATATTACCAAAGGCTTTAAGAGTCCTTCTGCTTGGATCAACGAGGCAGCTTCAAAACATACCTCAGGTAATAAAAGGAGAATGTCTCATAAGTTATTGGAAGATTATAGAAATCAAATGCTGGGTAAAATTGCTTTAGAAGTCCCACTATGGAATTAAATAATCAAAATTCTTTCGGCATTGGAGAAGGTGAGCTTATTGAAATTATTTATGAGCAACCTCTACCTATGAGGCTAGACAGATGGTTGGTAAGTAAAAGGCCAGAACAAAGTAGAGCAAGAATTCAACATTTTATAAATTCAGGTTTAGTACTTGTAAACTATAAGACCGCAAAAGCAAAGACCCCATTAAAAAATGGCGACAATGTTCAAATATGGATGCCTCCTCCAGAACCTCTTATTTATTTGAAACCTGAAAAAATGGATTTAAATATCCTTTTTGAAGACGAGCACATCATAGTCATCAATAAACAATCAGGTCTAATAGTTCATCCAGCCCCTGGACACAAATCTGGAACTTTAGTGAATGGATTACTTTTTCACTGTAAAGATCTGCCTGGAATTAATGGGAAATTAAGACCTGGGATTGTTCACAGATTAGATAAAGACACCTCTGGATGTATGGTGGTTGCAAAAAGCCAAGAGGCATTAGTAAATCTCCAGAAACAAATTAAAGAAAAAATAGCATCACGCGAATATATTGCAGTAATTCATGGAGCACCTAATTCTGAAGAAGGCCAAATAGTGGGACACATTGGCAGAGATAAATTAAATAGATTGAAATATAAAGTAGTTGAAGAAACTTCAGGAAGGTATGCCTGTACCTATTGGAAATTAGAAGAAAGATTTGGCAATTACTCATTAATGAGTTTCAAACTAGATACGGGACGAACGCATCAAATAAGAGTTCATTGCGCTCACATTAATCACCCAATTGTGGGTGATCCATTATATGGAAGATGTAAAAAACTACCCTGTAAATTAGATGGCCAAGCTTTACACGCCATCAAGCTTGGACTTATACATCCAATAAATGGTAAAGAAATGATATTTGAATCAGAATTACCATTAGATTTTCAAAAATTACTAAGTGTTCTTAAAGTTAAATAAGATTTAAAGAGGAATTTAAAAGCGATTTTGTATACGGGTTTTGAGTTTTAGTGAATATTTTAGAACTTTCTCCTTCATCAACTATCTTTCCATCATTCATAACTAGCAACCTATTACAAAATCTTTTAGCAATGCCTAAATCATGAGTAATAAAAATAATCGTTAAATTCATTTTTTCTTGAAAGACTCTAAGTAATTCAAGAATTTCTATTTTTACTGAAGCATCCAACATATTTACACTCTCATCACAAATTAAAATTTTTGGCTTCAACAATAGCGCCTTGGCCAATGAAATTCTTTGCAATTGACCACCAGATAATTGGTTAGGGTAAGAATTAAAAAAATCATTATTTAAGGGAAGATTTAAATTTCTTAACATTAATCTTATTTCTTTTTCGATTTTTCTTTTATCTGAAATTTTTTGAATAAAAAATATATCTTCCAAAATACTTTTAATTGTCATTTTTGGGTTCAAACTTGAAAAAGGATCTTGAAAAATAATTTGCACTTTATTGTTCTTTTTAAAAAATTTATTTTTTTTCAATCCATGATTTTTATCATAAATTTTGATTTCACCACCTCTTACTTTAAGAAGTCCAATTAAAGCCCTACATAATGTACTTTTGCCACTCCCTGAAGAACCAACTATTCCAAGAGTCTCATTCTCATATAACTTGAAACTAACTTCATTTAAAGCCTTATTCCATTTATTAATGAAAATTGAAGAATTTAATTTATACCAATGTCTTAAGTTATTTACCTCTAGAACGACCTCATCTCGAGCATTATTTTTAGTATTTGGTTCTAATACTATTTTTGAAGCATTAACTAACTTTTTCCCGATATCTGATTTTGGTGATTGAAAAATATCTAATATATTCCCTTTTTCAACAATCGATCCCTTTTCAATTATTGCAACTTTTTTACACCACTTTGCTGCAAGATTAATATCATGACTAATTAAAATTAAAGTTGTATCAAATTCATTACATAGATGAATTATTTCTTGCATAATTTCAAAACTTGTTTTGGTATCTAAGCTTGTTGTAGGTTCATCAGCTATTAATAATTTAGGTTTCAAAGCAAGTGCCATTGCTATAGAAACTCTCTGTCTCATTCCGCCGCTAAATTGATGTGGGAAAGAATCAAGTCTACTTTCTTCAATTCCGACTTTTTGAAAAACTTCTCTTACTAATTTTTTAATAGCTAAAGATGATTTAGTTTGATCATGTGTTTTAAATAATTCATATAAATGATCCCCAACTCTCATTAGCGGATTAAGTTTTTTTATAGAGTCTTGATAAATAAATCCAAAATTCTTTCTTCTAAATAATTGTGCATCTTTGTTGTTTATTTTCCTAGGATCTACATTAGAAATCGATAGATACCCTTTAGAAGTGGCCTTTGCAGGCAATATATTTACTAATGTTTTTGCAAAAGTGGTCTTTCCACATCCAGAAGGTCCTATTATGGCCAGATGATCTCCACTATCTATTTCCAAATTAAAATTTTTGATAATAGGTTGCTGTTTTAGACCATATTTAACAGTAAGATTTTTAACTACAATAATTTTTTCTTTATTTTTTTCCATGATTTATAGCAAATTTTTCTAGACATAAATAAAATACATCTAAAGCAATATAAAATGTCCGAGGCAGCTGCAAATTCAAAAGAAAAAAACGAAATTGAAGTTTCCAAAACTATTTTGCCTGAAAATAAAAAATATGAAAGTGAATCTTTGAATTATCAAATAAACATTCCCGATTGGCTTCTTAAAGATATTTATAATTTTGAAAAATCAAAAAAAGAAAATGATGAAAATCAAAACCTTATAGTAAAGGCTTTTAAACTTGCTTATAAAGCTCATGAAGGACAATTCCGTGCGAGCGGCGAGCCATACATTATCCACCCGGTTGCTGTTGCAAATCTCCTTAAAGAAATAGGTGCTAGTTCATCTGTTATTGCTGCAGGCCTTTTACATGATGTAGTTGAAGATACTGGCATTGATTTATCCGAAATAGAAACAAATTTTGGATTAGAAGTAAAAATACTTGTAGAGGGCGTAACAAAATTAGGCGGCATTCACTTTAACAACAGGACTGAAGCACAAGCTGAAAATCTTAGGAAAATGTTTTTGGCTATGGCCAGCGATATCAGAGTTGTCTTAGTTAAACTTGCAGATCGACTTCATAACATGAGAACAATTGAATGGCTAAATGATGAGAAAAAACTAAGAATAGCTAGAGAAACAAGAGAGATTTATGCACCATTAGCTAATCGACTAGGAATAAACAGATTTAAATGGGAATTAGAAGATTTAGCTTTTAAATTCCTAGAGCCTAAAGAATATCAAGATCTTAAAGATCAAATCGCCGTAAAAAGAAGTGATAGAGAAAAAAGATTAAAAGTAACTTTGAATCTTATGAAGGAAAACTTGATTTCAGCAGGTTTGAAAAATTTTGAAATATCAGGAAGGCCAAAACATCTTTATGGCATCTGGAGCAAAATGGAAAGACAACAAAAGCATTTTCACGAGATTTATGATGTTGCTGCCCTAAGAATTATCGTGGACAATTCAGATAGTTGTTATAGAGCTTTAGCAGTTGTTCATGATACTTTCAAACCAATTCCAGGTAGATTTAAAGACTATATAGGATTACCAAAACCCAATGGATATCAGTCCTTACACACTTCTGTGATTGGAAGACATCGACCTATTGAAGTTCAAATTAGAACTACTTCGATGCATCAAATTGCTGAATATGGTATTGCCGCTCATTGGCAATATAAAGAGGGTGGTTCTCCTGCTAAAAGTAATGCCGAGAGATTTAATTGGCTAAGACAATTAGTAGAATGGCAACAAGAAGGTAATGAAAGGGATCATAATGATTATTTAGCTTCAATTAAAGAAGATTTATTTGATGAAGAAGTATTTGTAATCACTCCAAAAGGAGATGTTGTTGGTTTAAGGAAAGGATCTACCGCGATAGATTTCGCCTACAGAATCCATTCTGAAGTTGGAAATCACTGTAATGGAATAAGAATTAATGAAAAGCTTTCTCCATTATCTACAGCACTTCAAAATGGTGACTTCATAGAAATTTTGACAAGTAATAATGCTACTCCAAGCCTGGATTGGCTGAACTTTGTAGTTACGCCAACTGCTAAAAATAGAATTCGCCAATGGTATAAGAAAAGCCATCGTGATGAAACGATTAAAAGAGGTAGAGATTTACTTGAAAAAGAAGTAGGTAGAAACGGTTTTGAAGCATTACTTTCTAGTGAAGCCATGAAAAAAGTTGCAAATCGATGCAATTTAAAAACTACTGAAGACCTTCTTGCATCTCTTGGTTTTGGTGGTTTAACTTTGCATCAAGTATTAAACAGACTAAGAGAAGAAATAAAATTACAGACAGAAGATGTAAAAAATGATTCTGACTCTGAAATAGCAAAATCTCTTAAAAGTAACAATAATTTATCCACTAATCAATCTAATACAGCAGCTAAATCACCAATTTCCGGGATAGAAGGTCTTGATTACAGAATAGGTAAATGCTGTTCCCCACTCCCAGGCGAGGATATTATCGGAACTGTGTCGCTCGGCAACCATGGGATAACTATTCATAGGGAAGATTGTGAAAATGTAATACCAATTCCAATAGAGAGAAGATTACCTGTCGGTTGGAATCAAGATAATAAAACTAGCGATAATAAGTTTCCAATTCAGCTAAGAATAGAAGTAATTGATCGAGTTGGAGTTCTTAAAGATATTCTTATGCGGTTATCTGATAAAGGTATAAACGTTAGTGATGCCAATGTTAAAACTGCTTATGGTAAACCAGCTATTATAAATCTTTGTGTAGGTCTTGAAAGTTATAATCAACTTCACAAAACAATTGAACAAATTAAATCAATGGCAGATGTTTTAGATATTGCAAGAGTTGGACAAAGTTAATTTTAAAATCAGATCAATCTATCTTTTACTTTTTATCTTGTAAATAAAGAAAACAATACTGCCGCAAATCAAAGCTAATAAAATACCTACACAAGATGAACCTAAGAGTAATTTTAGGGTAAACATTCTACCTTGTTTCCATAAGTCATCAATAACTAAACTTTTTTCAAGAATTTTATTAGAAGGATTATTTAAAAAAATCGAACCAACTTTATAGTTAAAATAATAAAGTGGAATATAAGTAAAAGGGTTGCTGATCCAGGTACCAATTGCAGCTAGAACAATATTTGCCTTAGCTATTTTCGCAAAAAATACTCCCATTAAAGTCTGAAAACCAAAAAAAGGAAAGCAACCACTAAATACCCCTATAGCTAAACCTTTAGCATTAAAGAAAGGACTTCCATTCTGACTCCTAAATAATGATAGAATTTTCTTATAGTTAATATCTCTTTTAAATCTCATTCAGAAAGAAAATTTCAAAATTAAATTCTTGATAATCTTACTTAATTATCCATAACAAAGCGAGAGATGGATTCGATAGTTACTACAGAAGATACGATAGCGGCAATTGCTTCAGCTATAAGTATTGGGAAGGGAGGAGTTGCAATAATTAGAGTATCAGGGAAAGACGCAATAAATTCTTGCAAAAAGATTGTTCAAACCAAATCTAAATATGCATGGGAATCACATAGGGTTTTTCGTGGTTTTATTCAGGAAAATAAACAAAATAAATTTATAGATGAGGTTTTAATTTTAGTGATGAAATCACCAAATAGCTTCACAGGAGAGGATGTAGTTGAACTTCATTGCCATGGCGGAATTATCATAGTAAATAAAGTTTTAAAGATATTAATATCTAGTAATTCTAGAGTTAGACTTGCAAACCCAGGAGAATTTAGTCAAAGAGCTTTTCTTAATGGAAAAATAGACCTTACTCAAGCCGAGTCGATTAATCAATTAATTAATGCAAGCAATACCAGATCAGCAGAGTTAGCCTTTAGCGGGGTTCAAGGAGAAATAAAGAAAAAAATTGATGATATTAAAAATGACCTTATAAATCAACTTTGCGAAATAGAAGCGAGAGTTGATTTTGAAGAAGACTTCACAGATTTTGATTACACCAAATATCTAAAAAACATTAAAAAAGTCAAAGAAAAAATAGAATTACTTATAGAAAATGCAAAAAGAAATTCATATATTCACAATGGAATATCCATTGCGCTTATAGGTAAAACAAATGTTGGTAAAAGCTCTTTATTAAATTTGCTTGCAAAAAAAGACAAAGCAATCGTAACTAATATTCCTGGAACAACTAGAGATGTTATTGAAGTTAATTTAAATATTAATGATATTCCAATGAAAATAATTGATACTGCTGGCATAAGACAAACTCATGAACAAATTGAAAGTATTGGAATAAAAAAAAGTTTTGGGAAAATAAAAGAGTCAGATTTTATAATCTATATTTATAGTCTTGAAGAAGGATTTAATGAAGAAGACAAAAAAATAATACAAGAAATTCCCAAAGAAAAATTAATTACTATTTTGGGCAATAAAAAAGATTTAATTGATTGCAAAAATATTAATTCAAATGAGTTAAAAAACACAATTCTTATGAGTATTAAGAATAATGTTGGTGAAAGATTATTAATAGACACAATTACAAAAAAATGCGGATTAAAACAAGTAGAAAATATCAATATATTTTTAAACGAAAGACATCTAACAAATTTGTCTGCTTGCTTATCTAATTTAAATGATACTGATGAAATAATTGAAAATAAATTGCCATTTGATTTGTTATCAATTGAACTGAGAGATGGAATTCAAAATTTATCTAAAATAACTGGTCAAGAATTAACAGAGGAACTTCTAGATAATATTTTTTCTAAGTTTTGTATTGGTAAATAAATTTGAGTTAAATTGCATAGTGATATATAGTTGATTCTCTAACTTCAGTTTAATTTTTATTAATTAATTATTTCTTAGTTTAGTGGATTTAAATACTCCAATAATAAGTAAAATCATTGATAATTGGATCGATGAAGATATAGGTAGGGGAGATCTTACAAGTTCCTCTATTACAGAAGAGAATGGTAATGCATATTGGATTGCAAAAGAAGAGGGTATATTCTGCGGGGTTGAAATTATAAAAGAAATTTTTAGAAAGATTGATTTAAAAATCAGTCCAAAATTTAATATCTCTGATGGAGATAAATTTGTTAAAGATCAAAAACTCTTAGAAATATATGGGCCTTCAAAAAGTTTACTCGCTAGTGAAAGGATCAGCTTAAATATAGCAATGCATTTATCTGGAATATCAACATATACAAAGAATCTTACAGATAAATTAGAAGGCACAAATATAAAATTAGCAGATACTAGAAAAACGACTCCTGGCTTAAGAATATTTGAAAAATATGCATTCAAATGCGGAGGTGGGGTGAATCATAGAATGGGATTATACGATGCTGCTATGATCAAAGAAAATCATATTGCATGGACAGATAATCTTAAGAATGCAGTACAAAATATTCGCCTAAATTCGCCTTTTACAACTCATATCATAATTGAAGCTGAGAATATCGACCAGGCAAAAGAAGCAGTATTAGCAGGAGCGGATAGTGTCTTATTAGATGAACTTAGTCCTGAAATAATCAAAAAAAACGTTCAAGACTTAAGAGAGTTATCAATTAATAGTCTACAAAAAGAAGTCAATAAAAATTTGATAATAGAAGTTTCTGGAATAAACCCCCAAGAAATTAGTAAATATCTAATAAAAGGTATTGATTTGATTTCAACAAGTTCTTCAATCACCAAAAGTAATTGGATTGATTTGAGTATGCGTTATATTAATTAATCATATAGATAAATAATTGAATAATTAATGCTAATCATTTTTAAAGAATTAACAAAACAATTTGAACGATCTCTTTTAGATAGTCTTGAAAAAAATAATAAAAAAGGAGAATTTTCAATTCTTAGCAAGAATTTAATTACAAAATCATCAAAAGAGGAATTTGGTGATTATCAATGTAATGTTTGTTTAAGTTTATCTAAAATATATAAAAAGAACCCAAGAGATATTTCTAATGATTTTATTAAACTTTTAAATAAAAATAAAAGCATAGCAAAATTATGTAAGAGTCTAGAAATAGCTGGACCTGGATTTATAAATATAAAATTAAAAGATGAGGTTCTAATAAATGAAATTAAGTCAAATATTCAATGCAATAGGGCTGGCATACCTCTAATTAGAAAAGATTTAGATAGTGGTTTGTCCAATAAAGTTATTGTAGATTTTTCTAGCCCTAATATTGCTAAAGAAATGCATGTAGGGCATTTAAGATCAACAATAATAGGTGACTCAATATCTAGAATTTTCGAGTTAAGAGGTTATGAAGTATTAAGACTCAATCATGTTGGTGATTGGGGAACACAATTTGGCATGCTTATTACTCAGCTCAAAGATTTATATTCAAATGATCTAGAAGAAATAGGAAAGATCAAGATAAGTGATTTAGTTGAATTTTATAAAGAATCAAAAAAAAGATTTGATAACGAATCTGAATTCCAAAAAAGATCTAGAGAGGAAGTAGTTAAGTTACAAAGTGGAGATATTAAATCGATTAAAGCTTGGAAATTATTATGTGATCAATCAAGGAAAGAATTTGATGAAATCTATAAAAATTTAAAAATAAAAATAGAAGAAAGAGGTGAATCTTTTTATAATCCCTTCTTAAAATCAGTTATTGATGATTTGAATTTAGAAAAAATATTAGTAGAAGATCAAGGAGCAAAATGTGTATTTTTAGATGAAATGACTAATAAAGAAGGCAAACCTTTACCCCTAATTATTCAAAAAAAAGATGGAGGTTTTAATTATGCCACCACAGATCTTGCTGCTATAAGATACAGATTCAATAAACCTCCAAATGGCGATGATGCTTCAAGAATTATTTATGTAACTGATCATGGGCAATCAAATCATTTTGCTGGAGTTTTTCAAGTTGCAAAAAAAGCAAAATGGATCCCAGAAAATTGTCAAGTAGACCATGTCCCTTTTGGGTTAGTTCAAGGAATTGATGGCAAAAAACTAAAGACAAGAGAAGGTGAAACAATACGCCTAAAAGATTTATTAAATGAAGCAGTTAGAAGAGCAAAAGAAGATTTATTGAAAAGATTAGAAGATGAAGATCGCTATGAGACCGAAGAATTTATATCAAATACTTCAAGAATTATTGGATTAGGAGCTGTTAAGTATGCAGATTTAAGTCAAAATAGGATTACTAATTATCAATTTAGTTTTGATAAAATGCTTTCCCTTAATGGTAATACTGCGCCTTATTTGTTATATACACTTGTAAGAATTTTAGGAATTAAAAGAAAAAATGATTTTGTTTATGAATCTAAAGATTTTCAGTACGTAAATTATGAACATAAATCTGAGTGGAAACTTATCAGAAAATTACTTAGGTTCGATGAAGTCATAATTTCTATTGAAAAAGACTTAATGCCAAATAGATTATGCAATTATCTGTTCGAGCTATGTCAGACTTTTAATAGATTCTATGATCAAGTTCCAATCCTCAAAGAAGAAAAAAATATAAAAATCTCTAGGCTTAATTTATGTGACCTAACTGCAAAAACACTAAAATTAAGCTTAGAGCTTTTAGGAATTGAAACTTTAGAAAGAATGTAATGAATGATTTTGATCCATTAAATAATCTTTTCCCAAAACCAAGAGAAGAAATAATAAATATGCAGTCTTATTCTGCACCTTTAGAAAATAGAAGAAATTTACTCCGCTTAGACTTTAATGAAAATACTTTAGGTCCAAGTCCTAAGGTTTTAGAGGCATTACAAGCGATAAAATTAGATGAGATTTCAATTTATCCAGAATATAATTTTTTAAAAAAATTTTTATGTGATAAATATCTTGATTCAAGAAAATTTGGTAATGATGAAATCGGAATTTTCAATGGCGCAGATGCAGCAATAAATGCAATTTTCAATTGTTTTGGAGAAAAAGATCAAATATTTCTAACCACAAATCCAACTTTTGGTTACTATTCTCCTTGTGCAGAAATCCGAGGAATGAAAAAAATAAGTTGTTCTTACATTGGAGAAAATTTTCTATTCCCCATCGAAGAATTTAGGGAAAAAATAATAAAGCATAATCCAAAGTTAATATTTATTTGCAATCCAAATAATCCAACAGGAACTGTTCTAAGCTCTAATGAAATAATTAATTTAGCCAATATCAATAACGATTCATTAATAGTTGTTGATGAACTATATGAAAAATTTAATGGCGATAGTCTTCTTGAATCGATAGATTTTGAAAAGAATAAAAATATACTTATAATCCAATCTCTTTCAAAAACTGCAGGTCTAGCTGGTTTAAGAATAGGTTTTACTTTTGGCAATAAAAGTTTAATTCAGTACATTAATAAAGTTACAGGACCATATGATGTAAACAGCTTTGCTATAACAGCTGCATTAGCAGCACTTAAAGACAAATCATATATTGATAATTATGCTTTAGAAGTAAAAAAAGCGAGGGAATGGATTTTAAATAAATTTAAATCAACAAAAATCAGAACTCACTTTAGTGGAGGTAATTATTTCTTAATTTGGCCAAAAAAAGATCCAAAAATCTTAATACAACAGATGAGAGAAAAAGGTATTCTTATTAGAAGTATGGAAAACAAAAAAGATATCGGTAATTCTATAAGGGTTAGTATTGGAACTAAAGAACAAATGATTTTTTTCTGGGACAATTACAAGAAATTAGATTTAAAAAATTAATTACTGAAAATATAAATTGTATTTTGATCGATTCTTTTAGGTTTTATTTGAAAATCTTTTCCAACATATTTTACTTTAAAATCTTTCATATTTTCGATAAATAAATCAGCATTTGAGAAATCACATTCTTTGTTAATTTTTTTGCCTCGTTCAAAGTGAACAGGAATAACTACATTAGGTTTTAGAAGCTTAACTATTTTTGAGGCTTCTTTACCATTGTAAGATTTTATTCCTCCTCCAATTGAAATAAACAATATATCTGGACTAGACAAAATAATTTGCCTGTTTATATCAATATCACCAGCAGCTCCTCCCATATGAACAATTTTAAGATCATTCTGCTCCCAACTCCAAACAGTTGCCATCCCAAATCTTCTTCCATCTACTCTGTCATGTGGTACAGAAATTCCATTTAATAAAATGTCCTCAAATTGATAGATTCCTGGCTCAACGAACATTAATTGATCATTAGGGTTATATCCTTCATCTGGAAGCCTAGAACTAGCCAAAATAAAATCTACGTTAACTTCTTTTGGCTCCTTTAAATTACTTGCACAACCTATTGCTTTAAAGGGATTTATAAGAATAGATTTATCTGCACTAGTAATTAAAAAACTACTATGTCCTAAACTTTTTATTCCTAAGTTCCTTGCCAATAATGAGGTAGGTAAAAAAGAGCTAACTAATATCAAAAATAAAAAGTTTTTAATTTGAGAAATCATAATATTAATTTTTTTTTATTTTACTTTTGTTCAGCCATTTTTAGAAAATTACTAATTAATTTATGACCAAATTGCGTCAACACACTTTCAGGATGGAACTGTACCCCATGTAAATTTTTATATTCTTTATGAGAGATAGCCATAATTGTTGAGTCTTCTAAAGTCGCAGTTATGTCGAAACAAGATGGTAAAGAACTTGAATCAACTATAAGACTATGGTATCTAGTAGCCACAAATGGAGTCTCGATATCTTTAAACAATCCTTTTTTATTATGAAATATTTTGGATGTCTTACCATGCATAAGTTCTTTCCCAACTATAACCTTACCTCCAAAAGCTTGGGCCAAAGCTTGATGACCTAAACAAACTCCCAAGGTCGGAATATTTTTAGATAATTTTTTTAGAATTGGCAGACAAATTCCAGATTGATCTGGATTACCTGGACCTGGAGATAAGAGAATTCCACCAGGATTTAATTTGATAATTTCTTCTAGAGTAATTTCATCATTTCTTTTAACTATTAATTCTTTAGTTATTTCATGCTCAACTGAAAGTTCTCCTAAATATTGAACAAGGTTATAAGTAAAACTATCGTAATTATCAATAACAAGAAACATATTTATATGGATTTAAAATAACAACTTTATTTTAGGAACAAAGATATATACAGCAATAATAACAGAATTAATGGAAGCTAATAATACTGCTCCTGCAGAAGTATCTTTTGAAATTTTAGCCAAAATACTAAATTCTTTTTTCACTACTAAATCAACGATTGATTCAATAGATGTGTTCAATATTTCAAATATTAAAACAGACATTATTGTTGCAATCAAAATAACATAATTACTTAGACTAATTTTGAGTAAAAAACCAATTATTAAACTTGTAACTGCAAAAATTAATTGAATTTTAAAATTTCTTGAAGTTTTAAATACATAACTAATACCACTGAAAGCATACTTAAAACTTATAAATACATTACTAGAAGTTTTGTATGATTCTTTTCTATTTTCTAAATAGTTTATTTTTTTTCCCATTGATTTTTAATCTAATCTAGTAATTAAATATTCTTGGAAATTTAACATATTTTCTAAATCATGGTCATTATTATGTTCCCATCCCAAAAGATGTAAAAATCCATGACTAGCCAACCAGATCATCTCTTTATAGATTGAATGTTTATATTCATAAGATTGTTCAAGTGCCATCTCTAATGATATAAAAATATCTCCCAACTCTATATGATCTAAATTATTTAGAGATTCATCAGAAATAATTGGAAAAGATAGAACATCAGTTGGACCATTTTTTTGCATCCATTTCTTATTCAAAGAAGCAATTTCTTGATTAGATATTATCTGTAAGCCTAATGAAAAAGATTTTTTTTCAAAAACATAATTTGGTAATTCATAATCCTCTTTTTTTAATATTGTATTTATCCAAGATAAAAAAACTTTCTCCCAAAAAATAGATTCAAAAATAAGATGAGTTTTAGTATCTTTTAACTTATTTGAAAATTGAGAGAAATCATTACATTGAAAAACCAAATCTAAATTTATTTCAGAAATAATTTTTTCTTTCATACATTCTTAAACTGGAATATTGGGCTTACCTATTGTGGCCACAAGTATTAATATCCCAATTAAAACTAGAAAGGTTATTGAAAAATGAGAAATACTTTTTGAGCCTTTCCTTACCATATTTCTCATAGCAAGCTTTATAAAGCTTGGAGGAGAAACTTTTTTTTCTAAAATTTCGTTTTTATTTTCCATTAGTTATTCAATAGATTCATTAGAAGAAATATTCATACGTAATAATTCATGAATAAATGGTTCAAGTCCACCATCTAAAACACTATCTAACTCGTTAGTCTCATGCATAGTCCTAAGATCTTTTACCATTTGATAGGGATGAAAAACATAATTTCTTATTTGATTGCCCCATGCAGCTTCCACAATATCACCTTTAATATCAGCGACTTCAGCAGCTCGTTGTTCTTTAGCAATCACTAATAGTTTAGACTTTAAAAGTAACATAGCTTTCTCTTTATTTTGTAATTGAGATCTTTCTTGAGTACATCTTACTGAAATCCCTGAAGGCAAATGAACAATTCTCACTGCTGTTTCTACTTTATTAACATTTTGTCCTCCAGCTCCACCGGATCTACTCGTTGTAATTTCTAAATCTTTTTCAGGTATATCAAGTGAAATATTATCATCTAATTTTGGCATAACCTCTACCCCAGCAAAGCTGGTTTGTCTTTTGCCATTGGCATTAAAAGGAGAAATTCTTACTAATCTATGAGTTCCTTTTTCATGTTGCAGATAGCCATATGCATATTTTCCATCAATTTCGAAGGTTACACTTTTAATACCTGCTTCTTCTCCTTGAGACAATTCATTAATGACAAGGCTCATTTGATTATTATCAGCCCATCTTGAGTACATTCTTAATAATATCTCTACCCAATCCTGCGCATCTGTTCCACCCGCACCTGCGTTAATAGAAACTACTGCTCCTTCCTTATCGTATTCACCACATAACAATCTTTCAAATTCCCATTTATCCAAATTCTCTCTTAATTTCTTTAATCCCAGCTGCGATTCTAAAATCATTTCCTCTTCGGGTTCGAGAGAATAAAGCTCAAGAGAGGCATTAGCATCAGAAATAAAAGTTTTCCATTTATCTAACAATTCGAGTTGTGCTTTGACATCATCAAGTATTAACATTTGCTTTCTAGCTTCTTCTTGATTTTCCCAAAATTCAGGCTGAGCAGAAATTTGCTCTAACTCTTTCCTTTTCGCTTTTAATCTTGGAACGTCAAAGACAATCCTGAGCAGTACCCAGGCGCTCTGTTAGTTCCGAAAGATCTTTTTTGAAATCTGTAATATCTATCAAAATAGAATTTAATCGTTATTTATAATCTAACAAGCACTTTTGTTTAATAGTATAAACTAAGTATTATTTTAAAAAAATGTCCAAAGTTGAAATTTATACTTGGCAATATTGCCCATTCTGTATTCGAGCAAAATCACTACTCAAGAAAAAAAATGTAAATTTTACAGAATATAAAATAGATGGCGACGAAGATGCAAGAGCATTGATGATTGAAAGAGCTGATGGTAGAAGAACATTACCACAAATATTTATAGATAATGAGGGTATCGGAGGCTGCGATGATCTATACGCTTTAGACAATGAAAATAAATTAGAAGCATTATTAAACTAGATCTTATGAAATTTCTATTCGTAATAGATCCAATTAAAAATATAAATCCCTTAAAAGATTCAACTGCTGCTTTAATGCAAGCATCATCAAAAAAAAATATTGAAATCTGGAGTTGTACTCCTCAAGACCTGGAAGCTAGAGGTGATGAAGTATGGGCATCTTCCTTAAAAGTTGAAGTAATTCCTTGGATTTCTTTCAAAGAGAATGATTGCATACCTCTCGCCGAATTTAATTGCATTTGGATGAGAAAAGATCCTCCTGTAAATGAGGCTTATTTATATGCAACCCATCTTTTAGAAGTTGCCGAAAGAAAAGGAGTAAAAGTAATTAACAAACCCTCATCGTTAAGAGCGTGGAATGAAAAGCTAGGTGCTTTAAGATACAGCCACTTAATGGCACCTACAATAGTTGCGAGTAAGGTAAAAGATCTTATTAATTTTGCAAATATAAATAATGAAGTAGTCATAAAACCTCTTGGAGGAAAAGGTGGTCAAGGTGTTATAAGGATAAATAAAAATTCTCCAGGAATTAAATCAATCATTGAATTAATCACTTCTCAAGAAGAATTACCCGTTATGATGCAAAAATTTATTCCTGAAGTCATAGAGGGTGATAAAAGAATAATTATCGTAAACGGAGAAGCAATTGGATCAATAAATAGGATTCCTCAAGGAGGCGATTTTAGGAGTAATTTAGCGATGGGAGGCAAGGCTGAACCCACATTATTAACAGAAAAAGAAAAAAGTATCTGCTCAGAATTATCTCAACACTTCAAAGATGAAGGTTTATTTTTTGTAGGTATTGATGTGATAAACGGAATGCTTAGCGAGATTAATGTAACCAGTCCAACAGGTTTAAGAGAAATAGAAAATTTATCTAATAAAAATGTTTCAGAGGAAGTTATTGAAAAATTAGTAGAAATTATCTAGGATTTTTAGCGCAAAATATCTGTTTTACTATAGATTCAAATTTTAATTTAATCTCATCTATTTCTTTCTCTAAAACGGAGCCAGAAACTATACCTGAACCTGCAGTAAATTCAATATTTTCTTCAATACATCTAGCGCCTCTTATTGCCAAAAGAAATGAAGCATTGCCTGATGAATCAACCCAACCCATTGGAGAAGCATAATTTCCTCTAGGAAAAGACTCAAGAGTGTTTATCCAATCCAATGCTGCATTTTTTGGGTATCCACAAACAGCTGGAGATGGATGTAAGTTTTTAAGCAATTCAAAAGGACAAATATTTTCAACTTTAGAGAAAATGAGTGTTTGCAAATGAGAAATATCTCCAAATGAATTTACCTTGATATCACTTTTTTTAAAGTTTGTTATTTTTGAAACTTCTAAAGATTTAATCAAATGTTGTATTACATAATTATGTTCCTTTAAGTCTTTAGTACTTTTTAGGAGTTTCTTAAAATTTGAATTAGTAGAGATAGTTCCAGCAAGAGCCTCTAAAGTTAAATTAGGTTTAGAGAAAGAAAATAATTTTTCTGGAGATGCTCCAAACAAAATATCCTTACTATTCCTTTTCCAAACGTATCTACATGTATTTGGTTGCTTCTTTTTAAATCTTTTTAAAATTTCTACTAAATCTAATTTATTTTTAAGTTTTATTTTAATCCTATTCGCTAAAACTATCTTTTCGAGGATATCTTTCTCTACTAATTGAATTCCTCTATTTACTACTTTTTTCATGTTTGTTTTAGAAGTTTCTAAGGAGCGTGAGAAATCATCAATAAAAGAGGAATCAAAACTAGTTTTTAAGCCAGATGATTTTATTAATTCTGAACCAGAATTAATAACTTGATTTCTAATTGTCCATATTTCTTCAATTAATGTTCTTAATGATGATTTACCTTCAACATGACCATTGATTCTTAACCAGCAATTCTTGCCACTTTTAGTAATTAATATTTTTGGCAAAATGGCTTCCAAACTAGGGATATCTGAAGGTAAATTCTTATTATTCAAATTTTCAGAGAAAGAAAATAAATAAATTATTTTTGAAAGTGCAGAATTATGCGATTCATTAGTTAAGTTAATTAAATTTTCAAAATTCTGAGAATTAAACTCTTTTGCTACCTCAAATCTTTTTGGGCCATCCAGAGTAACATATTTACACTTCTCGAAAGCTATATATGAAATGCCATCAGATTCCTCCCAAAATGAAGAAAACGGATATTGATTTATTAACAATTCATAAACTTGAAATAAATCAATACAAGGAATCTCAACACAAATACTTACTAATCCAGAATTTTCAACTTTCTTATCGAAAGAGGAAAATACATCTTTTAAAAAATCTGTTAAGTTTAAATCATTTTTCATTACTTATTGAAAATAACTAAAAATGATGCAATAAAGTAAAAAATGTAACTCAATTTATAAACTACATTCAATAATTATCTAATTTTTCGTGTTAATTAAAAATGGACGAAGATAAAAAAAAATTATGGAAAAAAGCAATAAAATGGCCTCTTTATTCTGTTGCCATACTTCCAGTATTGATAACAGGGGCTTACTTGCTCAATCAATATGAAGAGGTAAAAATTTATAATTTGATTTCATTTACTTTAGCTGCAATTTTGATATTACTATGGGAAAATCTAACTAATGATTTATACGACGCAGAAACAGGAATCGATGAATTTAAATTCCATTCAATTGTAAATCTTGTAAAAAATAAAAAAATAATTTCATTTATTGCATATACATCTTTAGTTATTGGTTTATCAATAATTTTAATTATTTCAGTATCAACAAGTATAAACATTTTTATTTTGGTGGCAGCTTGCTGCTTCTTAGGATATTTATATCAAGGTCCTCCTTTTAGATTGGGCTATCAAGGTTTAGGAGAACCATTATGCTGGCTTGCATTTGGACCTTTTTCGTACTCTGCAGTCTTAATTGCGTTAAATCCGTCTAATATTTACTTCGAAGATATTCCATGGAAAGTTTCTTTATTACTTGGTTCAGGACCTTCCTTGGCAACAACTCTTGTATTATTTTGTTCTCATTTTCATCAAATTTCTGAAGATAAAAAGCATGGGAAAAATTCACCTTTAGTTCGCTTAGGGGCAAAAAAAGGTTCTCAATTTGTGCCTTGGATAATTTTTACAATATATATTTTTCAACTTTTCACAATATTTTATGGATTTATTCCAGTGTTTTGCATCCTTTATTTGCTTAGTTTCCCTCAAGCAATAAGACTTATAAATTTATTAAAATCTTCGTATGCAAAACCTTCTGCAATAAAAAATTGCAAATTTGTCGCAATAAAATTTCAAACTCTTAATGGAATTGGTTTAATCACAGGATTAATATTTAATTACTTGCTAAATAAATGAACTTAATATTTAAAAAAAAATCTTATAGCTTTAAGTTATCTGCCAAAGTAGAAAATTCTAAAACCAATTACCATACAAAATCGGGTTGGATAATTAAATTAATAGGTAATGATAAAAAAATAGGGTTTGGAGAAGTTTCACCGCTACATAAAAAAGACTTAAAAAAGTGTGCGAAACAACTAGATATGATCCCTGAGTATATAGAGGAATTTAATTTATCTGAGCAAATAAATATTTTTCACCCATGTATTCAATCTGCAATAAATTCTGCATTAGCTGAGATCAATGGAAAAATAATTTTTAAAGAAAACTACTACTTTGATGAAATTGGTAAAACAGCCATATTGTTAAATCATGAAAATGTAGTTTCCGATCTTAATGATATTAAAAAAAAACATTGTGATATTGGAAAATCATTAACCTTAAAATGGAAAGTTGCACTAAAAAATAACCATGAGGAAGAAGCAAAATTAGAAGAAATTTTAAGCAAAATAGGGAATAATATTAAGTTAAGAATAGATGCTAATGGTTCTTGGGGAAGAGACATAGCTAATAGATGGGCTGATATTTTGAAAGATAATAAAAATATAGACTGGTTAGAACAACCTCTCTGTGTTGATGATATTGATGGACTGAAAGAACTAAACAAAAAAATTCCAATAGCTTTAGACGAATCACTTTTAAAATTTCCAACTTTGATTGATGAGTGGAAGGGTTGGCAAATTAGAAGGCCTTCTCAAGAAAATAATCCAGTTAAGCTTTTAAGAGAATTAGAAAATAAAAAAGCTTTAATATCTATAAGTACCTCATTTGAAACTGGAATAGGAAAGAGATGGCTCCATCATTTATCTTCTCTACAATTACAAGGACCAACGCCAAAAGTTCCTGGTTTAGCAATGAATAAATTCCCTAATTCTTTTCTATTTTTAAATGAAGCAAAAAAGATATGGGATCAACTATGAAAAATAAAATTCATACTATTGAAGTTGAAAATAACGAAACTCAATCTGTAGAAAAAATTATTGAAAAAATTAGAGAGAATAAAATTATTTATGTAAAAAACAAATTTTATGAAGACAAAGATGTATTAGATTCAATTACTGAAAATGGGCCAGCAATAATCTTAAACAGTAGTGGGAGTTCTGGAAAACCGAGACAATGTTTTCACCATTTAAATAATCTTAAATTATCTGCAACTACATCAGGTCAATGGCTAATAGAGCAAGGATTTGAATTACAAAACTGCTTAATTTTAAATACTTTGCCCCTGAACCATATCAGTGGATTAATGTCAATTTTTAGAAGTCAAACTTGGGGATGTGAATGTATTAATATTTCTCCGAATTTGATAAAAAAAACTCGAGAACTTTTACTTTTCACAATTAAATTTAAGAAAAACAAAAAACACTTGATTACATCATTAGTACCTACCCAATTACAAAGACTTTTAGCTCAAAAAGATGGAATTAGTTGGCTAAAAATTTTTGATCTAATTTGGGTAGGTGGAGCTTCAATTTCAGACGAATCTGCAGAACAATGTATAAAAGAAAAAATAAAATTAGCACCTTGTTACGGCTCAACTGAAACAGCAGCAATGGTTACGAGTTTAAAACCAAAAGAATTCTTAATGGGTTTTAAAAATGTTGGAGAAATACTACCTGATACAAAAATAAGAATTAACGCACAAGGATTAATCGAAATAAAATCAGCCAGAATTGGAATCGAAATAATAGATTCTTTAAAAACTGAAAATTTCAAAAATAAAAATGGGTGGTGGCAAACAAGTGATTTAGGTGAAATTAAGCAAATCAATAATTCTTACTATTTAAAATTTGTTGGAAGAAGTGATAATGCCTTTAATTCAGGAGGAGAACTTGTTTTTCCTGGAGTAATTGAATCAAGATTAAATGATTTCATTATGAAAGAAAATATCCCAATTAATAAATTCAATATTTCGAAAGTATCTAACAAATTATGGGGAAATAAAATTAAAGTAATAGTTGAATTTAGAGAACTTACAAATGATAAAAATATTGAAATTTCTTTAAATTTATTAAAAAATTTTTCTCAAAGTTGGCCTAAACATGAAAAGCCTGAAAAGTGGATTGTTAAAAAAAATACCAGTGCAGAAAAAATAAACTATAAATTTAAAAAATAATAATCAGCATTCTTTTAAATTTGTACTCACATTAGAAGCCTCTATCCATCTTTCTAGCTGATCGGGAATTTCTATTTTATTTCTTGAATCAACATCTAAAGAACAGTGTATAATTTTCCCTTCGGCTACTTTATTTCCATTTTTTATAAAAAAGCTATTTACTTGGAACAAATGAGTATTAATTTTATGAGGGGCAATTTTTACTTTTAATAAATCTCCAGTTTTTATAGGCGCATGAAAGTTTGCTTCACAATTTACTATTGGAAAAATAATTTGACTTTTACGTATAAAAAAATTTGGAAAAATATCATGACAAGGGATCCCATAGATTTCAATACTTTCTTCCCAAGCTTCATGCGACCATTTTAATAAGTTATGAAAATGAATTACACCAGCAGAATCACAATCACCAAATCTTACCTTCTTCTGCAATATTAACCAGTCAGAGGGTTTCATTTAAAGAAATTATCTATCAACAGATCCCATAATGACATCTATTGAACCAAGTATTGCCATAATATCAGCGATTTTGGCACCTTTAAGAATATGAGGCAATATTTGCAGATTATTTAAATCAGCTGCTCTGATTTTAAATCTCCATGGGGTAACTTCATTATTTCCTTGAATAAATACACCTATTTCTCCTTTGCCGGACTCTAATCTTGTATATAATTCTCCGTTAGGAATTTTAAAAGTTGGCGCAACCTTCTTAGCTACGTATTGATAGTCGATACCAAATATTTCACTTTTCTTATCTTCAGTCGCCATTCTTTGAGCTTCTAAATTTTCTGTTGGACCTCCTGGAATCATTTTGCAAGCTTGGCGAATGATGCTTAGTGATTGTCTCATCTCTTCAACTCTTACTCGATATCTCGCATAACAATCTCCTTCTTTTTCCGAAGCAATCTGCCAATCAAAATCGTCATAACATTCATAACTATCGACTTTCCTTAAATCCCAGGAAACTCCAGAAGCTCTAAGCATTGGCCCAGACAAAGACCAATTAATTGCCTGGTCTCTTTGTATTGTTCCTAGACCTTCAATTCTTTTTCTAAAAATTGGATTATTTGTAATTAATTTTTCGTATTCATCTATCTTAGGACCAAACCAATCGCAAAAGTCTATACATTTTTCTAACCATCCGTATGGGAGATCACATGCGACACCGCCTATCCTAAAGAAATTATTATTTATTAGCCTTTGTCCAGTAGCAGCTTCCCAGAGATCATAGATCATCTCTCTTTCTCTAAAAATATAGAAAAATGGAGTTTGAGCTCCTACGTCTGCTAAAAAGGGACCAAGCCATAAAAGATGATTAGCAATACGATTAAGTTCGAGCATAAGAACTCTGATGTAACTAGCTCTTTTGGGAACTGGAATATTAGCTAATCTTTCAGGAGCATTTACTACAATAGCTTCATAAAACATTCCTGCTGCATAATCCATTCTGCTTACATAAGGGACATACATTACATTTGTTCTATTTTCAGCTATCTTTTCCATTCCTCTATGTAAATATCCAATTACTGGCTCACAATCAATGACATTCTCACCATCAAGAGTTACAACTAACCTTAAAACCCCATGCATTGAAGGATGGTGAGGGCCAAAATTGACCACCATTGGTTCTGTTCTAGTCTCTAGCTGAGCCATTCGAAATTTAACTTCTAAACAAATCTTAGTCGAAAGTTATGCAAACTGACCTATCTGATTCATCTTTTTTCAATCATCAATCAGTTATGACAGATGAGATTATGGCCTCATTAGAGCATTACCCACTTATACATAACAATCAACTTAAGGGAATAGACGCAACTTTAGGCGGAGGCGGGCACTCTTATCATTTATTGAGAAAATATTCGGATTTAAATATAATTGGACTTGATCAAGATCCATTCGCAAGAAAATCAGCATTAAAAAAACTTGATGAGTTTAAAAGTAGGATTGATATAAGGGCTTCAAATTTTGCGGATTTTATGCCAAAAGAAAAAGTTTCTTTTGTGATTGCAGATCTTGGAGTAAATAGCAACCAAATTGATGACCCTAAAAGAGGATTTAGTTTCCAAAAAGATGGTCCGCTTGATATGCGCATGAATCCTTTTCTTGAGATTGATGCAGAGAAATTAATTGAGGCTTTAAATGAAAAAGATCTAGCTAATCTAATTTATAAATATGGAGAAGAGAGATTATCAAGAAAGATTGCTAGGAAAATAAAAATGGATTTGAAGGAAAATGGGAAATATTCTGGAACACAAGAGTTCGCTTATTCTATTGCAGGCTGCTTCCCACCAAAACAAAGATATAAAAAAATACATCCAGCAACAAGAACATTTCAAGCACTCAGAATTGCTGTTAATAAAGAAATTGAAGTATTAGAAAAATTTTTGCAAGTTGTACCTGAATGGCTTTTGCCAGGGGGTATTATTTCTATTATTAGTTTTCATTCCCTTGAGGATAGGTTAGTTAAAAGTTGTTTTAAGAATGATCAAAGACTAAAAAACCTGACAAAAAAGCCAATCACTCCTTCCGAACAAGAAGTTGAACTAAATAAAAGAGCTAGAAGTGGAAAATTAAGAATTGCTCAATTAAATTAAAAGCCAATAATTTTTATCGTAATGATCTGATCGTATCTGTAAGAATATGAATTGCTTGTTTTATATCTTTTGAATTAGTACTTAATCCTATACTTAACCTTATTGAAGATTCTGCTTCTTTAATAGATCTTCCTAAGGCTAGTAAAACATGAGATGGTTCACCATTACTACATGCAGATCCAGTAGAACAAATTATTTTAGATTTTAAAAGTTTATGAAACTTTGCTCCGTTTAAATCCAATATAGTTAAATTTAAATTGTGAGGTAATCTTTTTTCTATGGAGCCATTAATTAATAAACCAGAATTATTTTTTAACAACCCGTCTAAAAGGTTATTTCTATAAAAAAGTAATTTCTCAGCATTCTTTTTTTGATTAAAAACTGCTATCTCTATTGCTTTAGCAAAGCCAACTACTAAAGGCAGAGGTAATGTGCCAGACCTAAGACCATATTCTTGACCTCCTCCAACAATTAAAGGCTCAAGATTAATTTCTTCATCAATCAAAAGAAGTCCTATCCCTTTAGGACCATATATTTTGTGAGAACTCATCGTTATCATATTTACATCTGATAAAAGATTGTTTAACGCCATGTAACCTAAACATTGTGCAAAATCAGAGTGAAATATTATTCCTCTTAATTTACATATTTTTGAAATATTTTCTATAGGCTGAATAACTCCTATTTCGTTATTTGCCAACATGACACTAACCAGAAATGTATCTTCTCTTATATTTTTTTTGAATTGTTCTTCTGAAATTAAGCCATCTTTCTCAGGATTAATTTCTGTAACCATAAATCCCTCTTTTTTTAGTTGGTTTAACGGCTCCAAAACAGCTTTATGCTCCGTTTTTAAGGTAATAATATGTCCATAATTTCCTGTTTTTTTATAGAAATTTCTGGCAAAACCTAATAAGGCTAAGTTATTTGATTCAGTTGCTCCACTTGTAAAAATAACTTTTTTATCCTTAAGAAATAAACTTTGTTCTATTTTTTCTCTTGAGGCTTCCAATATAGCGCTTGCGTTAATCCCCGCCAAATTAGATTTGCTTGCAGGGTTAGAAAATATCTCACTCCAAAAAGGTTTCATAGAATCAACGACATCTTTAGAGCAAGGAGTCGAAGATTGATAGTCTAGTAGTATGGGAGTTGATAGCATTATATTTAGTATATAAAATTCTGTTTATTACTAGAAAATCAAATTAAAGAATTAAAAAAATGAATGAAATTAATCAAATAAATAATGAACCGGTAAGAAAATCAAGAATTTTATTAGTTGATGATGAGCCTGGTTTAAGAACAGCTGTTAAAACATTTCTAGAAGATGAAGGCTATGAAATATTTATTGCCGTTGATGGAGAGGATGGTTGGGAAAAAGCTCAAACAATTTTCCCCGATTTGATAATTAGCGATATTATGATGCCCCGAGCCAACGGTTATGCTTTATTAGAAAAAATTAGAGAGGATGAAAAATTAGGAGGAACTCCAGTTATTTTTCTAACTGCAAAAGGAATGACCCTAGACAGAACAGAAGGTTATCTTGCAGGAGTTGATGATTATATTTCTAAACCTTTCGATCCCGATGAATTAGCTGCAAGAGTTAAAAATGTAATCAACAGACAAGAACGATTATTAAAAGAAGCGGCACGATTCGCAGATATTGACGTAAGCAAAATGGCAAAACAAATTACTGAAATAAAATCTATGCTCACAGACCAAAACCAGACTAATCCAGAAAATAAAATAAATCTTCCTAGTTTTACTCCTAGAGAAGCAAGTGTGCTTCAACTTGTAGCAGAAGGACTGATGAATAAAGAAATTGCAAGACAGCTTGAAACATCTATTAGAAATGTTGAGAAATATGTAAGTAGACTTTTTATCAAGACGGGTACATCTAGCCGCACAGAATTAGTTCGTTATGCACTTGAAAATCATTTAGTTAAGTAAATTATTTAATTTTTTCGAATTCAATTAGTTTTGAAAAATAAAAAGGAGCTTGATTTAATTTCTCTTTAACAACTTTAAATCCTCTTTCTTTAGCAGCATTAATAATACCCTTTTCTTTCAATGTATATGCTCTTGTAGTTTTACTTGGCCCAGGAAATAATTTTCCAATATTTTTTAGAACAGCAAGAACTGGAGTATAAGGAGCAAAGCTAACGATTAGTTTTTCTTTGCTTAAATCGCATAGATGTTGAACCATTTCTTCTGCGACCGGTTGAGGATAATGAATAAATACGTCCAAACAAACTACAACATCAAATAATCCTTTTAATTTTTCCAGATCACAAATTTCGTATTTTATTTTACCTTGACTCAAACCTAATGCATGAATGCGTTTTTTTGTTTCTTTAATCATTTCAGAAGAAATATCGCTCATCTGAAGTTCTTTTATACCGAGTCTTAGTAAAGGTATGGAAAGACTTCCTACACCACAGCCTGCATCACAATAACTTTTTTTTGTTAGTTCAGGATAATTTTTGATGTATGAGATTACATCATCTACAGTTTTTTGATGTCCTTTCCTAATATTTTTCTGAACTGTATTAATTTCATCAGATTTGCTGTAAATTTTATTCCATCTCTCAAAGCCAGTACCATTAAAATACTCCCTGACTTCACTTTTTTCGATAATCTTATTTGACGTCATAATATTCTATGAAAATATATTCTTTTTATACTAACTAACTGGCGCCAAATTAATTGCGCGCCATTATAGGAAAGAATAAATTTGTTATTTTGTCAGAATTGAATTCTAAAGATATTTATAAAATTGCTGTCGTAATGGGTAGTGATTCAGATCTGAATACATTAAAACCAGCCATTGATATTTTAAGAGAATTTGGAATAAAAACTGAAGTTTGTATACTTTCTGCTCATCGAACACCTATTGAAATGATGGAATATGCAAAAAATGCAGAATCAGAAAACATAAAAGTAATAATTGCCGGTGCTGGGGGTGCTGCTCATCTTCCAGGAATGCTTGCATCCATAACTTGCATTCCTGTAATTGGAGTACCAGTAGAGAGTAAGACACTGAAGGGAATTGACTCTCTTTTATCAATCGTTCAAATGCCCGCTGGAATTCCAGTTGCAACAGTTGCAATTAATGGGGGACAGAATGCTGGATTATTGGCAATAGAGATGATCAGTTTATTTGATGAATCCATAAAGAAAAATTTAAAAGAATTCAGAGAAAATCTACATACACAGGTAAGAAATAAAAATAATAAGTTATCAACTATTGGACCTGACAATTATCTTCAAAATAAATGAACTAGTATTTTCTTTTAGGCCTTGTTAAGAAAGTTTTCTTTTTTAAGGTAGTTAATAACTTTTTCAACGGAATCATTTAAATCTAACGAACCTGTATCAACAACAATTTCTGGATTATGAGGAGCTTCATATGGACTAGAAATCCCTGTAAATTCCTTAATTTCACCCATACGAGCTTTCTTATAAAGACCTTTAGTATCCCTATTTTCGCAAACGTTGATATCAGCAGAACAATAAACTTCAATAAAATCCTTAGATCCAATAATTTTTCTCACCTTATCTCTATCACTAATAAATGGCGAAACGAATGCTGTAATAGTTATTATCCCAGCATTCATAAATAAATTTGCAACTTCGCCAATTCTTCTTATATTTTCTTCTCTATCTTCATCCGAAAAACCAAGATCTTTACATAAACCGTGTCTAATATTATCTCCATCCAACACATAAGTCGAAAAACCATCTAAGTGTAAAACTTCATTTAAAGCGTTGGCCAAAGTACTTTTACCAGAACCAGATAAACCTGTAAACCAGATAACCATACCTTTATGACCTCTCATTTTCTCTAACTTTTCTCTGTCAATAGTTAAATTGTGCCACTTTATATTGGTTGACTTTGTTTGATCTTGTTCTTTCATTTTTTGCATCATCAAAATTAAAACCTATCCTAACCCTTGCTTTATAAATTATGAAATCCCTCTTTACGAAGAAACTCAACTGACTTCGATACCATATCACCCTGTAACTGGATATTTCTATCAATCAATGTTCCTCCAGTACCGCAAAAAACTTTAATTTTTTTTAGTAATTCTTTTAATAAGATTTCATCCTCAGAGCCTAAACCTCTAATTAAAGTTACAGTCTTTCCCTTTTTACCTTTTTTTTGTTTTGAAATATTTATTTTTGATCTTTTATTAACAGTATCTACCTTAGCTACTTCGTCAGATTTTTTTTCTTGATTATCAAATTCGATCCAATTCTTTTTTCCCATTATTTTCAATATAATCTATAGTTAGTTAATACTTATTGTATAGAAAAAGTGGTAAGTACATTTTCTCGCAAAGATCAAAACTATAAAAATGACGATTTAAATCAACCCTCCAAAGAGGGAAGATTTGGAAAATATGGTGGTCAATATGTTCCTGAAACGCTAATGCCTGCTCTTTTTGAGCTTGAAACAGCTGCATCTAATGCATGGAAAGATAAACTTTTTGTAGAAGAATTAAATCATCTACTCAAGACTTATGTAGGAAGAGAAACACCACTTTATGAAGCCAAAAGACTTACTGAACATTACAAAACTAAACAAGCAACTCCTAGAATATGGCTTAAAAGAGAAGATTTAAATCATACTGGGGCTCACAAAATTAATAATGCCCTTGGACAAGCTTTACTAGCAATAAGAATGGGTAAAAAAAGAATAATTGCAGAAACTGGAGCCGGTCAGCATGGAGTTGCTACTGCTACTGTTTGTGCGAGATTTGGCTTGAAATGTATTATCTACATGGGTGCTGAAGACATAAAAAGGCAATCCCTTAACGTTTTCAGAATGAAACTTCTAGGAGCTGAAGTGAAAGTTGTAAATTCTGGAACTGCAACACTTAAGGATGCTACTAGTGAAGCCATTAGAGATTGGGTTTCTAATGTCGAAACCACACACTACATTTTAGGATCTGTTGCAGGTCCACACCCTTTCCCAAAAATTGTGCGAGATTTTCATGCAGTTATAGGTGAAGAAACTAAAAAACAATGTTTGGAATCATTTGGATCTTTTCCTGATATTTTGCTTGCTTGTGTAGGTGGGGGATCAAATGCAATGGGTCTTTTCCATCCTTTTGTTAAAGAAACTTCTGTGCGTCTTATTGGAGTTGAAGCCGCAGGAAGCGGAGTTGATACTGACAAACATGCTGCCACTATCACTAAAGGGTCAGTTGGAATTTTGCATGGATCAATGAGTCTTCTCTTGCAAGATGATAATGGTCAAGTACAAGAAGCTCACTCAATAAGTGCAGGTTTAGATTACCCTGGAGTAGGACCTGAACATAGTCATTTAAAAGATATAGGTAGAGCAGAATATGGATCAGTCACAGATCAAGAAGCTTTAGACGCTTTGAAACTTGTTAGTGAGCTAGAAGGAATTATACCTGCACTTGAAACTTCCCATGCATTTGCTTGGTTAGATAAATTATGCCCTACTCTTGAAAAAGATACTCATATAGTTATCAATTGCTCTGGTAGAGGCGACAAAGATGTTAATACTGTTGCATCTTCATTAGATATTTAATCAATACCTTGGTATTGATGGGTCAATATATCTACTCCATCCATCAATACCCTCCTCTAAATTCCATATTTCGCTCACAATATTATTATCCAAGCACCATTGAGAAAAGTTATAACTTCTTATTCCTGCATGACAAGTAACTACAATTTCTCTATCTAATAAACCAGCAAATATTTCTTCAACATATTTACAGGTGACTTTACTAATTGGTATATGTAAAAATGCTTTTGAGAAACGAGCCAGTTCAAGCTCTGAGTGCTCTCTTACATCAATCAAGACTGGATCTTCTTTCTCAGAATTAAACCAATCATTGAGACTAGAAGCATTTATAGATTTTGGATAACTTCCCAATTTATAGGATAAATTATGTGTTATTTACAATTTAATAAATTAAGTTGCAGTAGGAAGTTTATTGTTAAAAATAAAATAAACATTGATAATGAAACTTAGAGTAGTAGCAATAATATTATTATTATGTTTATTACTTTTTTTTGGTTTTAAAAAAGTATCTCCTAATAAAAATAAGGAGCAAAGTACAAATATTGAGCAACTAAGCATCATAAAATATATACCTGAAAACAATAAATTATTATTTATTTCGAATTTAGATAGTTTTAATATTGTCAATAATAATGAAACGGATAAAAATCCAACAAATAAAGATAACTTTATTTTAATAAAAGACTCTATATTAGATTACTTAGGAATAGATCTAGGGAACAATAAATTAGAAGATATCTATAATAATGAACTTATAATCTCAACATTCGAAAATAATAAAAAGCTTGAAGATGATATTTTGATTGTTTTTAAAATTAAGCCAGAAAAAACAATTGATGATTTATTAAATTTGCCTAATAAAATAGATCAGATTGATGAGATAATTTCAATTAATAGAGAAAACAAAATAAATTTCCTTAACTATATATACCGAACCGAAGATAATTATATAATTGCTTCATCAGATAAAAAATTAGTCAAAAATAGTATTAGCTCTAGTAAAAATTTTAAGAAAAAAAAATTTCAATATGAGGGAGAACTTGTTGGACTGAACAATGAAAAAAATATTTTATTCACAAATAAATTTTTGGAAAGTAAATTTTTTAATAAAGAAATTTTTTCTGAGAATAATGGGGATAATATTGCTACAACTTTTGACTTTAAAAATAAGCAACTAATTTTAAAATCATATTTACTAAATAATAAAAAAAATATTGATATTCTTAGTTACGAAAAGTTAATGAATAAAGAGAATAGTAATGAAGATAATCCTGAAAATTTAATTTTTTGTGATTTAAAAAATTTTGACAAATATCTTAATCCTTTAATAAATGATTTTCAACTCAGTTTTTTTGAAGAGTTTAATCAAAATAATAATAAAAACATTTTAATTCTCAATTCAAATAAAGATTGGCGTATTACGTTTGAAAAAAATAATGAAGATCAATTTGATTTAAGTTCTTTAAAAAAGCTAAAAGATTTCAACAAATATACTTTGAAACAAAATGAAGATATTTATTCGATATATTCCAAAGATATTCTCGAAGAAAAAGACGATATTATAAAGCAATTATCTTTTGAAAATATCTATTCGATAGAATCAGGAGGTTTACAAATCATTAGTAATTATTTAATTGATGGTAAAGAATTTGAGAAAATATCAAAAAAATTTTTTAACCTAAAAAGTAATAAAGATAAATCAGCCTTTCTTTATTCAAAAGTTGATATCAAAGATAGTAATTCTAATAAAATTGAATTTTTTTCTAATTTGCAGGACCTTAATTTTCTAATTAAAAATAATTTAAAAATATCGAATGAGGAATCGCTAGAAATCATAAGTCAGTCTATTCCTGAAAAAAATCCAATTATTTACAGAGAAACAATATTAAACATTCTTTAAATTAAATTTATTCAAACAAGCTTCAAAAACAATCATTTTAATTTTTTGCGAAGTTAATATCTTGTGGTTAATTAAAAATTATTTGACTATCTTTAATCTATAAGTATTTGATATTGAATTAAGCAATTGGACAGTAACAAACTAATTTTAAAACCAGGATTAGAGGGTGTCCCAGTTACGAATTCATCGATATGTGATATTGACGGCAACAAAGGTAAATTATTATACAGAGGCTATTCCATTGAGGAACTATCCAAAAAAAGCAGTTTTTTAGAAACTGCTTACCTATTGATTTGGGGTGAATTGCCCACAGCTATTCAACTAAGAGATTTCGAACAAGAAGTTCAGATGCATCGAAGGTTAAGTTTTAGAGTCAGAGATATGATGAAATGTTTCCCTGCAAGTGGTCATCCTATGGATGCTCTTCAATCTAGTGCGGCTTCTTTGGGGCTCTTCTATTCGCGTAGAGCTATAGATGATCCTAATTACATCTACAACGCCGTCATAAGACTAATAGCAAAAATACCCACAATGATTGCAGCGTTTCAACTTATTAGAAAAGGACAAGACCCAATTCAACCTAGAGATGATCTAACTTACTCATCAAATTTTCTTTACATGTTGACTGAAAAAGAACAAGATCCTATAGCCGCAAAAGTTTTTGATAGGTGCTTAATTCTACATGCCGAACATAGTTTAAACGCAAGTACATTTAGCGCTAGAGTGACTGCAAGTACTCTTACAGATCCATATGCTGTCATCGCCTCTGCAGTAGGAACCCTGGCTGGGCCATTGCATGGAGGAGCAAACGAGGATGTGATTGCGATGTTAGAAGAGATTAAAACCCCAGAAAATGCTGGGTCTTTTTTAGATAATGCAATAAAAAATAAAAGTAAGATAATGGGCTTCGGCCACAGAGAATATAAAGTCAAAGATCCCAGAGCAATAATTCTTCAAAAACTTGCAGAAGAACTTTTTATTAGATTTGGAGCAGATGAAATGTATGAAGTTGCTAAATCACTTGAGGCAGAGGCAATACCAAGACTTGGACCTAAGGGTATATTCCCTAACGTGGATTTTTATTCTGGTCTTGTTTATAGAAAACTTGGTATTCCGCGTGATTTATTTACTCCAATTTTTGCCATATCTAGAGTTGCTGGTTGGTTAGCTCATTGGAGAGAGCAACTTGGAGCAAATAGAATTTTCAGACCATCGCAAATCTATACAGGTTCAGCACCAAGAGATTGGATCAGCTTAGAAAGTAGAGAATAATATTTGCAGCTTTTCATAAAAAACACACATATTGTTTGTGAAGAGTTAATCTATTAAGTAATTAACATAAAAATTTTGGAATACGGATTAGATCTCGAATATAGTTTTAATGAATTCTTAAAAGGTTTTGGCCTTTCCAGCGAAATCGCTCATATAATATGGCTCCCTCTTCCTATGCTTTTGGTTTTGGTAGCGGCAGTTGTTGGCGTTTTAGTAACAGTTTGGCTTGAAAGAAAAATATCTGCTGCTGCTCAACAAAGAATAGGTCCAGAATATGCTGGAGCGCTCGGCGTCCTCCAACCAATTGCAGATGGTCTTAAGTTACTTGTCAAAGAAGATATTATTCCTGCCAAAGCGGATGGGATTCTCTTCACTGCAGGACCTATATTAGTTCTTGTCCCAGTGATTCTGTCCTGGCTAATTGTTCCTTTTGGACAAAACCTTTTAATAAGTAACGTTGGCATTGGAATTTTCCTATGGATTGCTTTAAGCAGTATTCAGCCAATTGGCCTTCTTATGAGCGGATACGCATCAAATAATAAGTATTCTTTATTAGGAGGTTTAAGAGCAGCGGCTCAATCAATAAGTTATGAAATTCCTCTAGCTTTATCTGTACTGGCTATCGTACTAATGACAAATTCTCTAAGTACTGTTGACATTGTCAACCAACAAAGTGGTGCTGGAATCCTTAGTTGGAATATATGGAGACAACCAGTTGGTTTTATAGTCTTTTGGATTTGTGCTCTTGCAGAATGTGAGAGACTTCCATTTGACTTACCAGAAGCTGAAGAAGAATTAGTTGCGGGATATCAAACTGAATATGCAGGGATGAAATTCGCATTGTTTTACCTGGGTAGTTACATTAATTTAATTCTTTCCGCTTTATTAGTATCAATACTTTATTTGGGCGGATGGGGTTTTCCTATTCCAGTTGAATTAATAGCTAAGTTTCTTAATTTACCTATTAATGCACCCTTTATTGAGGTTTTTACTGCATCAATAGGAATTGTAATGACTGTACTGAAAGCATATCTTTTAGTTTTTATTGCAATATTATTACGTTGGACAACTCCTAGAGTAAGAATAGATCAACTCTTAGATCTCGGATGGAAGTTTCTTCTGCCAATTTCTCTTGCTAATCTTTTGATAACAGCAGGATTAAAACTTGCTTTTCCGCAATTCTTTGGTGGTTAAATTTAAGTAAAAATACTTAAATCCAAAATTATTCCACTAAAATAAAATAACTAAGTAAATTTTTCGAAATGAACAATTTCCTTCAACAAATAAATAGCTATATCAAAGAAGCATTTAATGCTGGCAAATATTTATACAATGGTTTATCGGTAACTTTTGATCATCTTCGAAGAAGACCTGTTACTGTTCAATATCCATATGAAAAATTAATACCTTCTGAAAGATATAGAGGAAGGATACATTATGAATTTGATAAATGTATTGCTTGTGAAGTTTGTGTGAGAGTATGTCCCATAAATCTCCCAGTAGTAGATTGGGTAATGAATAAAGAAACCAAAAAAAAGGAACTTAGAAACTATTCAATAGATTTTGGAGTTTGTATTTTTTGTGGAAATTGTGTTGAATATTGCCCAACTAATTGTCTATCAATGACCGAAGAATATGAATTAGCTACTTTTGACAGACACAATTTAAATTTCGATAATGTTGCACTTGGCAGACTACCCACAAATGTTACAACAGATCCTTCAGTTAAACCTCTAAGGGAACTTGCCTATCTTCCTAAAGGTGTCATGGACCCTCATGAAATCCCAGCTTCAAATGCAAGAGTTGGTAAATTACCTGAAGAAGTTTATGATTGGATGAGGCCTGAATCCAATGAAAATATAGATAAAGTTTCTAATCCAACTAATTAATTTCCATAATTTATGTCCATTGCCATAACAACACAATTTATTTGTTTTACAGTTTTATCTTTAGTTGTCATTATTGGAGCACTCGGTGTTGTGTTTCTCGAAAGTATTGTTTATTCAGCCTTTCTGCTTGGTGGAGTTTTCATGAGTGTTGCAGGATTATATCTTCTATTAAATGCAAGTTTTGTTGCTGCAGCACAAGTTTTAGTTTATGTGGGTGCAGTGAATGTATTAATAATTTTTGCGATTATGCTAGTCAATAAAAAAGAAGATTTAAAGCCTATCAATGACATTAAATCGAGAAGAGTTATATCAACATCGATATGTTTAACCCTTCTAAGCCTCTTAATAAGAGTTGACTTGACAAATGTATGGAGCCTATCAAGTCCTCAAAACTCTATTGGAGAAGAGTCAACTATTAGGATTGGTGAACATCTTTTTAGTGATTATTTACTCCCATTTGAAGTAGCTTCAGTCTTACTTTTAATGGCAATGATTGGGGCTATTGTCTTAGCTAGAAGAGATGTAATGAGCAAAGATATTTCAACAGGACTTCCTGTTGATCAAGAGTTAATTGAAAAATCATCAGAACCATTACTTACAAATAAAAATTAACCTTTTGATTTTCTTATTATGAATTTAGAATCAATTCCTCTTCAAGCTTTTTTAATAGTTTCTTCAGCACTATTTTGCATTGGTATTTGGGGATTATTAAATAGCAGAAATGCAGTCAGAGTTCTTATGAGCATTGAATTAATGCTCAATGCGGTAAATATAAACTTGATGGCGTTTTCTTCCTATATTGATAATAATTTAATTCAAGGACAAGTTTTTACAATTTTTGTGATTACTGTTGCTGCCGCAGAAGCAGCCGTTGGATTAGCTATATTGTTATCTCTTTATAGGAATAGGGTGACTGTAGATATGGAAAGTTTTAATTTATTAAAATGGTAAAAGCATTAAATGAAACTTTCATTAGTGCTTATTGTATATCGTTCAGATAGTTCTATAGCCCAAGAGGCTTCAAAATTCTGTGAAGAAGTTCTTAAAGCAAAAAATATTAAATCAAACAGGATTGAAAGTGATTTTCATAAAAATGAAATTGAAAAATATTTTTCTAATTCAGAATCACAACCAAATATCGGCATAGTTCTTGGTGGAGATGGAACCTTCCTGAAATGTGCAAATGCATTAGCTGATTATGATATTCCTTTGTTGAGTATTAATATTGGAGGTAATTTGGGTTTTCTTACTCAAGAGAAAGAATTTTTATTTGACAAATCTTTTATTGAAATCCTAGAAAACGAAGAATATTTAATTGACTTTCGTAATAGATTAAATTGCAATGTTTGTATTGAGGAGACAAGTTCTGAGAAAAAAAACATAAAAAGCTACAACGCCTTAAATGATTTTTATTTTAAATCCGTTGAAGAAGATATTTCTCCGACCAACCAAATACAAATTGAAATAGATAATGAGAAAGTAAATGAATATAAAGGTGATGGATTGATTGTAGCTACAACTACGGGTTCAACAGCCTACTCAATGGCTGCAGGAGGGCCAATAGTACATCCTAGTATAGATGGAATGATTATTAACCCTATATGCCCAATGAGTTTGGCTAGTAGACCAATCGTCATACCTAATACAAGTACGGTAATCATTAAGCCAGTAAAAAAAAGTAAAGGGGAAATTAAATTATGGACTGACGGTTCAAAATGTATGACCATTAAGGAAAATTATTATTGTGAGATCAAGAAAGGGGAATCACCCTGCAAAATAATAAAGTTTAAAAAAAGCACAAGTTACTATAATACCTTAATAAAAAAACTAGATTGGAAAGGCGATTTGTCTCCAAAAAATTTCAAAAATTAAATGGCCTTTGAGATAGAGAGAAGATTTCTTATAAAAAATGATAATTGGAAAGAATTCATAAATAAAAAAGTTTATATTGAACAAGGATATTTTTCCAAAAGTTTAGATGGTTGGATTATTAGGGTAAGGCTTATAGGCAAAAACTCTAAAATTACACTTAAAAAACATATCAAGGGTTTTACCAACTTTGAATTTGAATACTCCATTCCACGAAGCGATGCTGAGACAATAATGTCAAATCTTTCAAACAAAATTAAAAAAGATAGATACTTTCTAGAAATCGAAAAAAAATCTTGGATTATAGATTGCTTTAAAGAAAATAATTATCCACTTGAAATTGCAGAAATTGAACTTTCTTATGAAGAGGAAGATTTAATTATTCCATCTTTCATTTCAAAAGAAATTACAGGGCTGACCCATTACTCCAATTTCAGTCTTGCCAACAATCCTTTTTCAGGGTGGAAAGAAGAATAATTAACAACTTTAAAAAGAAACTAGGCAGAGGAGCTATTCATCCTTTATATTTTCTTTATATTTAAGCAAACTATTTTTTATTTTCTTCAGATGTATGGTCTATACGACAAAGAAGGAATATTGAGATTTGTTGATTCAGACAAGGATGCATGTATTGCATATGCTGAACTCTTCGAATTAGGTTCTACAAATTATTGTCTAATGGATTTGGCTAAAGATACAAAAAAAGTAAAGGGATATACTAATCTTGATCAGAGTCTGGAAGTGTACAACAATTAAACCCATCTCTACAAATCTTTCCGTTGTCCATTGCCCAATTCAAAAGTGCTACTCTGTTTTTAGAACCAGTTTTTGTAAACATATTACTTACATGATTATCAACAGTTCGTTTACTAATAGTTAGTTTTACAGCAATTTCTTGATTTGTAAGACCATCAGCTACGAGATCAATGATTTCCATCTCTCTTGCTGAGAGACCCATCATATCAATGTTGTTTACTTCTTCATCAACCATTTGCATTTAAACAGTTCCTTTTTTATATTAATTAAGTTTAGCAATCCAACTACACTTGTTAATCTAATAGAAAACAAAAGCAATTGAAATCAAAACTTCAGCAGACTTTAGAAAAAAAATCTAAGGTAATAACAGCAGAGTTAATGCCGCCCAGAGGTGGAAGCCCCATAAGATCTCTTAAGATAGCACAACTTTTGAAAGATAAGGTACATGCTGTTAACATAACCGACGGAAGTAGGGCTGTAATGAGAATGTGCAGCTTGGCAATGTCCAAACTATTACTAGAAAATGGGATAGAACCTATAATGCAAATATCATGCAGAGATCGTAATAAAATTGCTTTACAATCAGACATTCTTGGAGCCAATGCTTTAGGAATCAAAAACATCCTATGCATTACCGGTGATTCAGTAAAAGTTGGGGATCAACAAGATGCCAAGGCCGTACATGAGTTTGAGTCTGTTAGATTGCTTCAACAAATTCAGGCGTTTAATAAAGGAATTGATCCTAATCTAGGAGAACTTTCCGATAAAAAAACATTTATTTTTGCAGGTGCTGCAGCTGATCCAAATTGCAAAAATAAAAGAAGTCTAGGAAATAGAATGAGAAAGAAAAAAGAGGCTGGAGCTGGATTTATACAAACTCAAATGGTTATGGAAAAAGAAAATTTGATAGAGTTTTGTGAAACAATTAGCAAGCCTCTTGAAATTCCTGTAATAGCAGGTGTATTCCTATTAAAGTCTTACAAAAACGCTCTCTTTATAAACAAATACGTTCCGGGTGCAAACATTCCTGAAAATATCTTAAATCGTCTTAAAGATGCTAAAGAGCCATTTCAAGAAGGCATTAAAATTGCAGCTGAACAAGCTCATGATTTTATGAATATCGCAAATGGTGTTCATTTAATGGCCGTAAAATCAGAGCATTTAATTCCTGAGATTATTGAAAAAGCTAATCTTAATCTGGAATATTAATCAAATCAGTACCTAATAATTCTGCCATAGCTTTCTGTTGAGGCGATGGCTCAGTCAAATCAGATCTTCTTGAATCAGCTATTAACCAATCTAAAGATGCATCTTGCAAATCAAAATGATCTCCATTTTTCCCAACACAATATTTACCAAACACTAACTTATCCATAAGTCTTACACCTTTACCAATTTTAGAATAATCAAAAATAATTGAGTTATCTATAGTTGCGCCCTCGCAAATACAACAACTTGGTCCAATCATGGAAGGTCCAATAATAGTTGCTCCATCCTCGATCCTAGTCATACCTCCTATATAAACCGGCCCGGTAATATTAACCTTTTCCCAGTTAGCCGCTACATTCAAACCAGTAAAAACTCCGGGTTTTATTTCCTTACCAGGTATTTGCACTTGTCTTACTTTTCCTTGTAATACATTTCTAATGGCAGTCCAATAATCAGGAACTTTTCCAATATCTACCCATTCAAAATCCATTGGTAATGCAAAAAATGGTAAATCCATTTGAACAAGTTTAGGGAAAAGATCAGCCCCAATATCAAATTTCTCTGCTGAAGGTATGTAATTAAAAATTTCGGGTTCGAAAAGATAAATTCCTGTATTTATAGAGTCACTTAAAGCTTGATCAACTGTTGGCTTTTCCTGAAAAGCCTTTATTCTCCCATTTTCATCAGACACTACAACACCGTAACTTGATACTTGATCTCTAGTTACCTTCTTTGTTATCAAGCTCGCAATCGCTCCTTTCTGCTTATGTTTTTTAACAGCTTGAGTTAAATCTAAATCAACTAATGCATCACCACATAACACAACAAAAGTTTCATCAAAGAAATTTTGAAAATCCTGAATTTTTTTTAATCCTCCTGCGGATCCTAAAGCATCACCTATTAGTTCCCCGTCTTCAATTCTTCCTTCAAAACTATAAGCAATTTCTACTCCAAATCTTTGCCCATCTCTAAAATAATTTTCAATTTCTTCAGCAAGATGAGAAACATTTACCATTATTTCCTTAAAGTTATGTTCTCTTAAAAGTTCCAAGAGAAACTCCATAACAGGTTTTTGTAAAATCGGAATCATCGGTTTTGGAATAACATGAGTAATAGGCTGAACACGTGTACCTTTACCTGCCGCAAGTATCATTGCCTTCATAAATTCAAAACCAATTTTTAAAATTATACTTTATTACTATTAAGCTTCTAAGCAGCCGAGGAAGAGACATTACTTACCTCAAGATTTTCTATGGGAAGTTGAGCTAAGCCACCATCAGGTATTATTCTTTTAATTTGAATTGGACCATATAAGGAATTAATTTGTTTGATTTCAATTTTGTTTTCAGACGATAAAAATAACAAAGCCCAAAAAACTCCCAAACGATCTTTATCTAAGTCATTTTTTACAACTGTTTGCCATTCTTTGACTAAATATTCAAAATCGGTCCATTGTAATGCTTTTTCCCATCCTTCAATAAATTTCCCCAATGCTTTAGTTGTTTCTGGAAGTTTCTCGCGATGTGCCAAAGATTTTACTTGTGAGATTAAAGCCTTATCAGAATATTTTTTATTTCTTTTTCTCTTCATAAGCAGAAGATCTTGGGTTTCTATAACTTCTGCTATAGACTCTAACTGACTTACAAGTTCTCCCAAGGTTGTTGTACGTTTAAGAATTGGTTGGGCAATTGATCTTCTTCTTAGATATTTTTCAGGATATTTTGGGATATCAAATTCTTTATCTATCCAATCTTGATCATCCAAATCAAATTCATCTTCAAAGTCTGAAGAATTTTCTTTAAAAACATCAGATTCCAAAACCTGCGCTTTTAAATTAACTAGTACGGAAGCCGCAAAAAATGCTTCGCTTGTCTCAGCTAAATCTTTTTGATATGAGTTATTACTATTTAGAGATGTATTGAAACTATAAGTGTATTGCTCTAAAAAACTATCAATTACACTTATTACATCAATATCCCATGGATCAAGCTCACCTTTACCTGCGGCATCTTGAAGAAACTTAATCAACAATCTAGGGCCTAATTGTTGCCTATCAATAGGATTGAAATAAGGTATTTTAAAATAGATAAAATCTACTCACAAGATATCTTTTAATTTATTTAATGCCAAACAATATTGCATTAATTTAAAAAATTATATTGTTGGAGCTTTTAGGATGTCATTTTTTTTTGTTCCTGAAAAAATATTTGCTTTAGCAGCACTTTTAATTGCAGTTAAATCTCTATCGACTAAATTATTGATAGATGCAATATAACTTTCAGTTACTAATCTTGGGTATAAACCTATTCCAATAATCGGTAAAAGTAAACAGGCAATAATATAAACTTCCCTTGGCTCTGCATCTATAAGTTTTCGTTCTTCGATTAATTTAGGATTTTCTTTACCAAAGAAAATTTCTCTTAACATTGAAAGTAGATAAATAGGAGTAAGTATTACACCGATAGCTGCTAAAGAGGCCATCACTACCCTAAAAGAAAGTGTATACACTTCATCAGTAACAAATCCTGTAAATACCATCAATTCGGAAACAAATCCACTCATACCAGGTAAAGCCAGAGAAGCCAGGGAGCAAGCAGTCCATAGGGCAAACATGATTCTCATTTTTTGTCCTACCCCACTCATTTCATCAAGTTTAAGAGTCTTTGTTCTGTCATAGGTAGCACCCACCAGAAAAAATAAACTTGCACCGATTAATCCATGACTAACCATTTGCAGCATAGCTCCACTTGTTCCAAGGCTACTAAAACTTCCTATTCCAATAAGAACGAAACCCATATGACTTATCGAACTATATGCAATTTTTCTTTTAAGATTTCTTTGAGCAAAAGAAGTTAATGCAGCATAAATAATATTGACTACCCCTAGAACTATTAATAATGGAGCAAATTGAGCATGAGCAACGGGTAATAATTGTGCATTAAATCTTAAAAGGGCATATCCTCCCATCTTTAATAAAATTCCTGCTAGAAGCATATGAACTGGGGCTGTGGCCTCTCCATGAGCATCTGGGAGCCAAGTATGGAGGGGTACTATTGGAAGTTTCACGCCAAATGCAATTAAAAGCCCTACGTAACATAATATTTGGAATTTTTGACTAAAATCTTGAGCTGCCAAGTGAGAAAACTCAAAGTTAGGAATTTCTGTACCATAGAAACCCATTGCTAACGCAGCAAGAAGAATGAAAATAGAACTACCAGCTGTATAAATAATGAATTTTGTTGCTGCATATTGCCGATTTTTGCCACCCCATATAGCCAGTAATAAATAAACGGGAATTAACTCAAGTTCCCAAGTTAGAAAGAATAAAAGCATATCTTGAACAGCAAACACCGCGATTTGCCCACCGTCCATAACCAATATTAAAAAGAAAAATAACTTTGGTTTGAACTTTACTGGCCATGCAGCAAGAACTGCTAAAGCAGTTATAAAACTAGTTAATAATATTAACGGCATAGACATGCCATCAGCGCCAACAGACCAAGTAAGACCTAAATCAGGGAGCCAGCTAATATTTTCTTTAAGTTGAACATTTTCATTACTAATATCAAAGCCATTTATATATGAACCTACAGTTATTAAAAAAGTAGTTAAAGCAATAGACAATGCAAACCATCTCACCTCTTTGCCATCGCCTTTATCTGGAAAAAAAGGTATCACAAATGAACTACCAATTGGGAATAAAATTGAAGCAGATAACCAGGGAAAATTAGACAAACCAGCTCCCAAAGTTCCCAACATTTGTGTCGCAAAATGTGTATAAAAATAAGTACTCAATTTAATAAGAAATTTATCTTAAATAAAGTCTAGAAATTTTCTGTATTTTTTCACCCCAATGGACAGTGAAGACACACAATTGTAATTAAGATACTTGAGGAGATTGAAAACCAAATATAGCAACTAGTAAAATGACTCCTCCAAAAACAATAAGCGCATAAAATTGAGCCCTACCAGTCTCAAAATATTTTAGACCTTCTCCACTACCTAAAGTTACAAGTCCGGTAAGGTTTACAACGCCATCAACAACTTTAGAATCAACCTCTAAAACTTCTTTAGCAAGTTTTCTACTACCCTTAACAAAAAGTTTTTCATTAATATCATCTAGGTACCATTTATTGGATAAAAATCGGTTGATACTAGGAAACTTTTCGGCAAATAAAACTGATAAATTAATTTTTTTCACAAAATATGCCTGATAAGCAATAATGATTCCAGCTGATGCAATAAGTATTGAAGCAAGTGCTAAAGGCAAAAATTCTTTTAATTCGAAGGCTTTTGCAGCAGTCTCTGCTTCTTCATGATCTAGTAAATATGCAATTTTGCTATCCCATGGAAGTCCCATAAAACCAATTATTACAGACGGTACAGCTAGAAATACCAAGGGGAATGTCATTGACCAGGGTGACTCATGAATAGAGCCATGTTTTTCATGCTCTTCTTCATTTTCATCATCTATATTTGTTTTGGAGGCTATTAGAAGCTGTTTTTGCAATTCTTTATTCTCCCCTCTGAAATCTCCTTCAAATGTCAAGAAATAAAGCCTAAACATATAAAAAGCAGTCATACCTGCTGTTAGAAGTCCTACAAACCAAAAAGCTGGAAATGATATAAAAGCATTTCCGAGTATCTCGTCTTTACTCCAAAAACCTGCCAATGGGGGAATTCCACTAATTGCTACACAACCTATTAAAAATGTTGTTGATGTATAAGGCATTTTTTTTCTTAAACCGCCCATCAATCTCATATCTTGAGCTAATACAGGCTGATGGCCAACTACTTCTTCCATAGCATGTATTACTGAACCAGATCCCAAAAATAGCATTGCTTTAAAGCAAGCATGAGTCACTAAATGAAAAATTCCTGCAATTGGTGCTCCACAACCCATTGCTAGCATCATATACCCAAGCTGAGAAACTGTGCTGTATGCTAAACCCTTTTTTAAATCCATTTGGGTCAAAGCTATAGAGGCTCCTAAAAAACAAGTAATGGTACCAACTAAAGCAATAATGAACTGAATAGAGGGGAATATTGAATACAAAGGTTGAAGTCTTGCTACAAGAAAGATTCCTGCTGCAACCATTGTTGCAGCATGGATAAGCGCAGAAATTGGTGTGGGACCTTCCATTGCGTCAGGTAACCACACATGAAGAGGAAACTGAGCGGATTTAGCCATTGGCCCTAGAAAAACTAAAAAACAAAGTAATAAAGCAGCCCAAATGGGTATCGAATGGTCAGATATCGATTGAGAAATTTCATTAGCTATTTCATTAAAATCAAAACTATTTGTTGCCCAAAATAGGCCAAGAATTCCTAGTAATAAACCAAAATCTCCCACTCTATTAACAACAAATGCTTTTTGTGCAGCGTGTGCAGCGCCATCCCTGTCATACCAAAAACCAACTAATAAATAAGAACACATCCCAACTAATTCCCAAAAAACATAAATTTCTAATAAATTCGGACTAACTATTAATCCCATCATTGAACTACTAAATAATGCTAAATATGTAAAAAATCTGACATAACCTTTGTCATGCGCCATGTAACCATGAGAGTAAATCATTACCAGCAAAGTTATAGTAGTTACTAACGCAAGCATTACACTTCCCAAAGGATCAAGGACAAATCCCATTGGAATTGTGAAATCCCCTGCATTGGCCCATACAAATAATTTTTCTACGGAATGATAACCATTAACTTGTTCAATTAAAGCTTTATAACTAATTACCGCAGAAATCCCAACGAAAGAGATCAGACCTACAGAAACAATTTCTCTTGAATTATTTATTTTCTTGTTAATGCTTATAAGTCCTAAGCCAGAAAGCACTGCTCCAATAAGTGGGAAAACGGGAATTAACCAGGCAATTTCTGAAGCTTGTGGCATTTTTTAAAAAATTTATATTTTGATTTTAAACTGTCAATTGAAAAATTCAGACAAAAATGATGAATTAAATGTTTTAACAGCAATATTTATATATTGATGAGACCACCAAAGTACGCCTATTGCAATTAATATGCCAACTTGAGATAACCTAAAAAATTCTTTAATCTTAAATTCTTGCCTCCCCTCAAGTATCGCCAAGAAAGGGATTATGGAAGTATTTTTTTTAAAATTTTCAAATTCTTCTCCAAATCTATTTGCTAATCTCTTGTCGCCATGCCAGATTGCAAAAAGGTGATGCAAAACTAAGCCAATAGAAGTTACTAATGTGAATGATGTACCAATCCATAAAGTATGAGCAAAACACCAAATTATCTGACCAAATGCTTGTGGATGTCTTGTGATTCGCATTATCCCAGTTCCATAGATTCTTACTTTAGGTTTTAAAACAGAAGGAATTTCTAGCAAATTGTAAGTAGCAGGATATAAAAATAAAAAACTTATTGCAGTTAAGAACCAAACGACCATAAAAACAAAATTATTGCCCTGTAAATTCCATAATCTAATTCCGTCATATCTATGAGCTAAAAAATAACTAATCAAGATAATTGCAGATGGCAAACTTAAAAAAACAAAACATAACCGCCATAATCTTGGACCCATAATAGATTCTGCTTTGATTCTTAAAGCAGCTCCCCCACTATGAATGACCGCAAAAATCAAAATCAAAATTAAGATGATTAGCGAAGTTTTATGAGTCTCCATATATTTAAATTGTTCAAATAATTTTTGTTCTTAACAAGAATGCTCCTAAGCATTAGAATTATAAGAAATTGTAGGCATAATAGATGCCAGAATTACCATTTACACTCGACCAATTAAGAATATTAAAAGCTATAGCAGCTCAAGGAAGTTTTAAAAAAGCGGCAGATCTCTTATATGTAACCCAACCTGCCGTAAGTTTACAAATACAAAATTTAGAAAAACAACTTGAAATCACAATTTTCGACAGAGGTGGTAGGAAGGCCCTATTGACTGAAGCAGGGAGACTATTACTTGAATATTGTGAACGAATTTTGAATCAATGCGACGAAGCTTGCAAAGCTATTGAAGATTTAAATAGCTTAAAAGGTGGAACTCTTGTCATTGGAGCTAGCCAAACAACGGGTACCTATTTAATGCCGAGAATGATAGGACTTTTCAGACAAAAATACCCTGAGGTATCCGTTCAACTTCAAGTCCATAGTACGAGAAGAACTGGTTGGAGTGTAGCCAATGGACAAATTGACCTAGCCATTATTGGCGGACAATTACCTGGAGATTTGGAAAATTTGCTACAAGTAATTCCATACGCCACTGATGAATTGGCATTAGTTTTACCATCTAAACATCCACTTTCGACCAAAAAAGAGCTTTTAAAAGAAGACTTATACAAATTAAATTTTGTAACATTAGACTCACAATCTACAACAAGAAAAGTTGTTGACAAACTCCTCCAAGACTCTGGCCTTGATATTCAAAGATTAAAAATTGAGATGGAACTTAACTCTCTTGAAGCAATCAAGAATGCAGTTCAATCAGGTTTAGGAGCTTCCTTTTTGCCTGTCGTTTCTATTGAAAGAGAATTATCGGCTGGAACAATCCACAAAGCATTCGTTGCTGATTTAGAGGTAAAAAGAGAACTTAAATTAATTACTAATCCCTCAAGATATACATCAAGAGCATCAGAAGTATTTAAGAAAAACATTCTCCCACAATTTGCTAGTTTAGAAAGCCCTTTGAGGCATTTATAATTTCGATTAAAACTGAATTGCTTCTCTGTTAATGCCTACCCCGCCGTCTTCAGACTGTCCATCACCTTTTATTATAAATTTATTTTCATTTACATCAGTCTGATAAACGCACTTAACTATTGGCTTATCTCTTATAGAACCGATATAAGCAAAAGTGTTCATCCTTTGCTTACATTCTCTTACATCTTGATTACTAATTGCACCCTCTTTTTGTAGCACTGTCCAATTCTCTCTTCTAATAACGCACCCTGGCTGAAGAGCTGGTTGCGTTACAAAACTCGTAGATGGATTCAGAGTCGTATACATTTCAACATCAATTACAAAAGCACTAGCTCCCCACTGTCTGCAAAATTCAGGATCTGGAACAGCCATATCTAATTGTTGTTGACTTGCTATATTTCCCTGCCCGCCATCAGTTGTACTGGTAATAGCGCTCCCGATACCAACTCCTAAAATTAATACTCCAGCAAGGACGGCAATAGTTCCTGTACTAAAGTTGATCTTTTGATCAGAAGAAGCAGGCAATCTATTGCTTCTTTGACCATACGGATCCATGTCCCTTTGATTTGGTGGATAATAACTTCTATTTGAGCCTCTTCTTGGCCTTCTATTTGAGGATGATCTATTCACAGCACTTCATTTGTCTTTGGTAAACCCATTGAATAATTCATTACTCTACAATCAGGGTTATAGCTAAGCTGACCACTTTGAAGCAAAAACTTAATCAAACCTTCAATTTCTGATCCTATTTTTCGAAGTTCATAATCATCTAAATCCTTTCCTGCTCTCTCTTTTATTAATTCATTGAATTTTTCAGTTATTTTGTTTAGAGAATCTTCGTTCCAGATAAATTCGTTATCAGGATCTAAATCAAGAGTTAGTTTATTGGGATGAAACTTTAATTCCTCATCTACCACTTCGGCAGTAAAAATTCTTACATGCCTAGTTGTCGATTTTAAAAGCATTTTTTCCATAATTTTACGAAATAATCAACGAAAAAAACTATTATGTTCTAACTTTAATGTAGCTTATTAGTAAGTGTTAATTTATTTTTTGATTTAATAATGCGTGTTGTAATTGCTGGTGCTGGTTTAGCGGGTTTATCTTGCGCTAAATATTTAGTCGATAATGGACACATTCCGATTGTACTTGAAGCCAGAGACGTTTTAGGTGGGAAAGTTGCCGCATGGAAAGACGAAGATGGAGATTGGTATGAAACTGGGTTACATATATTTTTTGGAGCCTACCCAAATATGTTGCAGCTTTTTAAGGAATTAGATATTGAGGACAGACTTCAATGGAAGAGTCATTCAATGATTTTTAATCAGCCATCAGAGCCTGGAACTTACAGTAGATTTGACTTTCCCGATATACCTGCTCCAGTTAATGGTGTATCAGCAATACTAAGCAATAATGATATGCTTTCATGGAATGAAAAAATTCTATTTGGATTAGGCTTAGTACCTGCAATGCTAAGAGGCCAAAAATACTTAGATAAATGTGATTCAAAATCGTGGACAGATTGGCTAAAAGATCACAATATACCAGAAAGAGTTAATGATGAAGTATTTATAGCGATGAGTAAAGCTCTTAATTTCATTGGACCGGATGAAATATCATCTACAGTTTTATTAACAGCATTAAACAGATTTTTACAAGAAAAAAATGGTTCTAAGATGGCATTCCTTGACGGAGCTCCTCCAGAAAGACTATGCCAACCAATGGTTGATTATATTACTGCTCGTGGTGGTGAAGTTCACATGAATAGTCCTTTAAGGGAAATTAATCTTAATGATGACAGCACTGTTAAAAGTTTTACTGTCGCCTCTTTAGATAAAAACGAAAAGAAAGAGCTAACGGCTGATGCTTATGTAAGTGCAATGCCCGTAGATCTCTTTAAATTAATGATTCCAAAACAATGGAAAGGGTTAGATGCATTTTCTAAATTAGATGGTTTAAATGGTGTGCCAGTCATTAATATCCATTTATGGTTTGACAAAAAATTAACAGATATTGATCATTTATTATTCAGCAGATCACCTCTCCTTAGTGTTTATGCAGATATGAGTATCACCTGCAAAGAATATGAAGATCCAAATAGATCAATGCTTGAATTGGTTTTTGCACCAGCAAAAGATTGGATAAATAGGAGTGATCAGGATATTGTTGATGCAACTATGGAGGAACTCAAAAAATTGTTCCCAACGCATTTCATGGGTGACGATAAAACAAACTTACGAAAATATAAAGTAGTCAAAACTCCAAGATCTGTTTATAAAGCAGTTCCTGGTTGCCAAGAGTTCAGACCTAGTCAAAAATCTCCTATAAAAAACTTCTTTCTAGCAGGTGATTATACTATGCAAAAATATTTAGCATCAATGGAAGGAGCTGTTTTAAGTGGTAAATTATGCGCGGAATCAATCAATAAGGAGTATTCCAAAACTCCTCAAAACGTTTCTTAATGAGATTTACATTCCAGTAATTTAAAAATTCATCTAAAACTTTTTGAAAAATTCAATTTCTCAACTAGATCAAGCATACGAGATATGCCGAAAAGAAACCCAAAAATGGGCTAAAACCTTTTACTTGGGAACCCTTCTGCTACCTGTAGAGAAAAGAAAAGCTATTTGGGCAATTTATGTTTGGTGTAGAAGAACAGATGAAATAATGGATAGCTTAGAAGCTTCAACTAAATCGCAAGATGAACTTGCAGAAAATTTAAATGCATGGGAAGAAAATACAAAGAATGTTTTTAAAGGCAATATTAAATCGGAATTAGATGCCGTTCTATTAGACACCATCGAAAAATATCCACAAAGTATTCAACCTTATCTAGACATGATAGATGGCCAGAGAATGGATCTCAATAAATTTAGATACAAAGATTTTGATGAATTAAAACTCTATTGTTATAGAGTCGCAGGGACAGTTGGTTTGATGACTCAGAATGTAATGGGGATTGATAGTGCTTACACATCCGCTCCATGGAGTGCCAAACCTGACCCCTCAGAAGCCGCTATAGCTTTAGGTATAGCTAATCAATTAACAAATATATTAAGAGATGTCGGCGAAGATAGGCAAAGAGGTAGAATTTATCTTCCTCAAGAAGATATAGAAAAATTTAATTATTCTGAAGAAAAACTTTTAAAAGGTGAAATAAACAAACAATGGAAGGCACTAATGAAATTTCAATTAACCAGGGCTCGCGATTGGTTCCATAAATCTGAAGATGGAATCAAATGGTTATCTTCCGACGCAAGATGGCCTGTTTGGACATCCTTGCGTCTTTACAGAGGAATATTAGATTCTATAGAAAGGCTAGACTATGATGTCTTCAATAATAGAGCTTTTGTAAAAAATTCAGTAAAAGCTTTTGAAATCCCTATATCTTTTTTAATTTCTCGCATTAAATGACTAAGCAGGAGTCTTCTGATTAGCCAACAAATCTTTTAATTTAGATAGTTCTCCTGCCCATCTTGGATCAGGAGCTTCTAAATTAGGAGCATCACTGTGAACGATTTTCTTAAAGTCTTTCCTCTTCTTATTCTTATTTGATTTTCCACTATTTCTTTTATTTGAAGCAGAATCTTTCTTTTCTGATAGCTCTACTCTTAATTTAGAACCATTAAATTCAAAACCATTTAATTTTTGAATTAATAAATTAGCATTATCTTCGTTATTAGAAGTCGCAAAACCAAACCCCCTGCATTCCTTAGTTTCCTTATCTAAAACTGCTTTAAATCTAATCGAGTCAGAAACTGACTTTAAAAGTGTATCAAATTCTTTTGGATTAAATCCTTGTGGTAAGTTGCCAATGTAAATGCGAATACTCATAAATTTTTAAAAATGATTTTGAAGTCTGAACTTCTAAACAAAACTAAGCTATGTGTATTTAATCACATTTTGGCGCATTTTGTTCAATCCATCGCTTTGCTTTATAAATAGCTTCATCAAAATTATTCAATCTCTTATATGCAAGTTCTTTAGAAAGATACTGTAAAAGCTCTCCCAAGAAAGGTCCATCCTTGATTTCCAAATTTTTTTTTATTACATCACCATTAACAAAGTTTGAGGGATGAAATAATTTATCATCTTTGTCACGCCATCTATGAAGCCAATCTAATTGTAAGTTTTGAGGTAAATAAAAAATAAAAGATGGCAGAAACATTTCTAATTCTTGATGTAATTTAAATCTGTCAAATTCATCTAACTGAGCGATATTTTTGTTTTTCAAGAAAAGTTGCCATTTTCGCAATAACTTAGTTTTTACAATATCAGCTTTACTAAATTTCAGTTTCTCTAAAGTTACAACATCTAAGATTTGAGCAATAAAAAATGATGGTAAATATTTATCTTTTTCTTCCTGATCAAGTTCTCCAAAATTAATTTTCTCTAAATCCAAAAAAAAAGAATCTTCAAATAAATTTTCAGTATCAAATATATTTAATTTTTTTATCAACAATACTGCATCAAGAGCATTTGCTCCATTTACTATTTTCTGTATTTCATAAGTAATTCTCTCTTTTGCGACAAGATATAAGTTCCCTTTATGTTTTTTTATAAAATCAACTAATCTTAAATCAATTTTAAAATTCAATTCTGAAACAAATCGAAAACATCTTAAAATTCGTAAAGGATCAGTTAGTAAATTGTTTTCAGAATGAGTTCTAATCAAAGAAATCTCAAGATCTTTAAGACCATTTAATGGATCAAACAAACTCTTCTTATCAAATAAAAAAGCAATTGAATTGATCGAAAAGTCTCTAGAACATAAATCTCCTTCTATGGAAGATGAAACTTGATTAGCAATATCAATATAAATATTATTAAAAATAATTCTTACTACTTCTCTTTTTTTATCCAAAATTATAAATTTTGATCCAATATTATCCGCAATCTTTTTACCAATTTCAATTGCATTTAAAGGTACCACAATATCAACATCTAACTTTTCAGTTTTTCTTCCCAAAATAATATCTCTTATATAACCACCAACCAAATATGATCCTTTAGGTAAAAAGTCTAAGATTAAATCCAAATTATGAAATTTTATCCTTTTTTCTAATTCATCAATTATTAGTGTATGATCTTTGTGAAAGCTATTTTTCATATTATTTATTTATTATGTGCATTTGCATCAACTGTAAGTGGGTTGATAGATGTATCACATATCATGATGTTGAGAATAATCATGGTGTTGATCATATTTGTGATCTACCTGATTTTAAAGCAAAAAAACCATTCATTCATGTCAATATAGTTAAAGATAATAATGGTGACTATAAAACTGATTGGGATGTTCAATCTTGTGAAAGTTTTGAAAATGAATTTGGTAAATGGTCTAAGTGTAATCCAGGAATGGAATTACCTGTTTAAAGGTAATAGATGAAAAATAAATTCAATCACGGAGAAAATTACCCTACATTAGTCATTCATAGCACAGACAACTCTTTTGGCTTTGGATATAGAAAAAACAATACTCTTGAATCAGATGAATTATTTATCAAAAAATTTGATAATGACCTTTGCAACAATTTAATTAATGATCTTAACAAATTCATTTCCAAAGAAAATTTACAAAACATAAATAAGTTATCTGTCAGCATAGGGCCAGCAAATTTTAATGCTTCACGACTGATTGTGGTTTTAGCAAGAACTATCTCACAACAAATAAATTGTCCTCTAGACAGTTTTAGTTCATTTGAAATAATGGCAAAAAGAATTGCCCTACAAAATAATATCTTTACAAACAAAAAAACATTTTGGATTTACAAAAAATTAAAACGCAAGGGTTTTATTGCAGGTAAATATGAAATTTGTCATAACGAAAAAAACCCCTCAGATCTAGTCATTAAAGAAACAGTTTTACCAAAAGTTTTTAAAGAACTTGAGAGTAAAGAGATTTTGTTTGAAGCTATTTATGATGATAAAGAAGATTTAAAAGAACTATTAAACTTATCAAATAAAAATTTATTAAATTCAAATCTAGATTCCTGGGAAAAAGTTTTGCCTCTTTACCCTATTTCTCCAATTAACTAAATATTCATCCAATCAAATTATTAATTTTATCTTTAAGCTGTATTGTTACAGAATTCAGATCCTCTCTTGATGAACTTTGTGGAGGTTGAACAGGTTTTCCCACTTTTATGACTATTCTTGAAAACATTGGAATAAAGAATTTAAATCTTATTAGTCTATGGGAATTAACTATTGCAACAGGCAATAATAATTTTTGATTTTTAAAGGCTAATAAGGCTGCACCGTGTTTGGGCTTATTCACTCGACCATTTTTTTGACGAGTGCCATCGATAAAAATTCCAATACAATTATCATTTGATAATTTTTTACATGCTGTTTTAATTGTATTTTTATCTACAATTCCTCTTTTTACAGGATACGCCCCACAAGCCTTGATAATAAATCCCAAAAAAGGAATTTCAAAAAGCTCCGCCTTGGCCATAAAAGATATATTTCGTCCAATGGCATGGCCTAACAAAGGGGGGTCAAGTAAAGAACCATGATTAGAAACCATGATAAAGGAATCTTTTTGTGGAATATTGTCTCTACCTATCAAATGACCTTTAAATACTAATTTATAAAGAGGAAATACAAAAAGCTTGCTAACTAATTCATAGATTAATTTTTGAATAGTATGATTTTTCATACAAATTAATAAGATATTTGATCAGAAGATGAAACTTGAGAAATTTTTAAATCTTTCATATGTCTTTTTGCTAAACCGCTAAGCACATTTGATGGGCCAACTTCAACAAAATGAAGATCATTATCTTTTGCCATTAAATCCATAGTTTCTCGCCACCTCACTCCATTACACATTTGCTTTTCTAATCTAATTTTAAGCTCGTTTGGATCACTGCAAAGTGAAGGTTCATAATTACTTATTACTGGGAAAGAAGGATTTTTAAACTTAATCTGTTTTAAATACTCAGAAAATTTAACTGAAGGCTCATCCATGAATGGAGAATGGAATGCACCTGAAACATTTAATTTTAGAAATCTTTTGCAAGAGATTTCTTTCGATAAATTATCTAACTTTTCATTAGATCCTGATAAAACAACTTGGGAAGAGCTATTATCATTAGCAATTACAACATCTTCACTTTTTTGAACTAATAAATCAAGTTCATTTCTATCAAAACCAATTACTGCTGCCATGGATCCTTGCCCAGCATTTACCATTAATTGAGATCTTACTTTTATTAGTGATACGCAGTCTTCGAATGAAAAAACATCCGCACAATATAATGCAGTTATTTCTCCCAGACTATGCCCAGCAACATAAGCTGGTTTAAAACCATTTTCTTTTAAGGCATCTAATAAAATTGATTCAACCAAAAAAAGACAGATTTGAGTATTTCTTGTATTGTTCAAATCAGTAAGAGGATTTGTTGCATCAGAATTTAATTCGCAAATTTCAAATAAGTTTCTCTCAAATATCTCGGAAGCATAACTAAACCTCTCTTTTGTGCTCGGCAAATTTTCAATTTGTTTTGCCATTCCAATTTTTTGCGAACCCTGTCCAGGGAATACCCATGCAACTGTCATAATGTTCCTATTTAGTTTTTAACCCCATTTAATTAGGGCTGCGCCCCAACTTAACCCAGCACCGAAACCACTTGTAGCAATAATATCATTTTGTTTAATTCTATAATCTCTAACAGCCTCATCCATCATTAGGGGAATTGTTGCTGCTGAGGTATTGCCATATTTTTCTAAATTACTAAGAATCTTTTCTCTGGGAATTTTTAACCTTTCTCCTACAGAATCCAATATTCTTTGATTAGCTTGATGCAGCAAAAGCCAATCAACTTGATCAGAATTATATTTCATTTTTTTCAACAACTGTTCAAGAATTAGGGGAACTTCTTTAACTGCGAATTTATAAACTTCCTGACCATTCATCTGAATTGGAGAAAAACCTCCACTTACAAAGTCAATTTCATCAACTATTGAATCCTTATTCTTTTTTGATGGAAGATTAAGAAAAGAACCCCTTCTCCCATCAGTTCTCATATCAAAACCTATAAAATTATCAAATTCATTTGTGGCTTCAATTGCTAATGCACCGGCACCATCTCCAAAGAGAATACAACTTCTTCTATCGTTCCAATCAACAAAACTTGATAGTTGATCTGCTCCAATAACAATAGCCCTTTTAAAACTGCCCCCTTTTAAAAATTGTGAGGCTGTTGTTAAGGCGAATAAAAAACCACTACAAGCTGCAGTTAAATCGAAAGCTACAGCATTAGCTGCCCCTAATTTAGCTTGAATGGATGGGGCTGATCCAAATAAATCATGCGGTGTAGAGGTAGCTAAAACTATCAAATCAATCGTTTTAATATCCCAGTTGGCCATTTCTATTGCAGTTAGAGCAGCCTTATAACCCATCTCAGTAACATTATCCTCTACGCTAGATATTCTTCTTTCAGAAATGCCAGTTCTAGATTTTATCCATTCATTGCTCGTATCAACTTTTTGACTAATTTTGTGATTAGTTAAGATTTGATCAGGTACATAACTTCCGCTTCCCTTGAATGACACTCCAATCTGATTAAAATTTATTCCTTCCAAAAGAGTTTTTTAGTTACTTATATTAGTCAAACATAAATTTGACTCAATATGTTTTATGAATTTAAAACTTGAAGCTTTTGCAGTTGATTTAAATTGTCCATAACACCATGATTCACTGCAGAGTGAGCCAAGCGAAGAGCACTAACTACTGATAAAGATTTGCTACTTCCATGACCAATAACACAAATACCATTCACCCCAAGTAACAAAGCTCCTCCATGTTCGGCATGATCTAACCTTTTCTTAATTCTGAGAAGATTACTTTTTAAAAAAGCTGAACCAACTTTCCCCCGCCTTCCTCGTGGTAGCTCAGATCTCAAAATATCTAATAAAACTCCTCCCACAGATTCAAGAAATTTTAATAATATATTTCCAGTAAATCCATCACAGACTACTACATCGAAACTACCTGATAATACATCGCGCCCTTCACAATTACCTCCAAAATCAAAACTTTTTTCAGAAGATAGTAATTCAAATGTTTTTAGGGATAAATCATTACCTTTGCATTCTTCTTCTCCAATATTTAAAAGGCCAATTCTTGGTTTTTGTACTTGTAGGACATCTTTTGCATAAATATTACCTAGAAGAGCAAATTGATGTAGATAAGATGGCTTACAATCAGTATTTGCACCGACATCTAAAACTAATACCGGGCGAGTTTGATCCCTTGTTGGAAACAGTGCTCCTATAGCTGGTCTCTCAATCCCTTTCAATCTCCCAATTCTAAATATAGCAGAAGCCATCATGGCGCCTGAATTACCCGCTGAGTAGACAGCTTCAGCTTTATTATTTCTGACTAAATCCATTGCAACGTTTATACTGGCATTTTTCTTTTTTCTAACTGCGGTAGCTTCTTCGTTCATCCCAATAGGCTCTCCACTATCAATTAATTCAAGACGATTATTATCTATTTCATTTTCCAATAATTCTGCTAAACCAGTTTTTTCTGCTGCATCTTTAACTTTTTCAATTTTGCCGACAAACTTTATATTTATTGGAAATCTACTTATCGCTTCTAGGCAACCCTCAAGAATTGGACCAGGAGCATAATCTCCACCCATCCCATCGACTGCGATCCAAATTCTTTTAGATTGTGATTCTTCCACCTTATCTAAAATATTATCGTTATTTTGTAATCTTTTTAATGGGTCAAAAACTAATGGCTGTAATGTATTTTTAGCTATTGAACTAGCATTTGAAACTACACTACTAGCAGTATTAACAACAGATTCAGCACTTGAAACTACATTACCTGCAACATTACCAGCAACATTACTAGCTGTGGTTACTACTGATCCAGCACCAGAAACCATATTACCCGCAACATTACTAGCTGTTGCTGCAGAACTAGCAGCAGTATCAACTATAGAAGTCACAGCCGAATTTCTTTTGTACCAAATTACTAATCTTCTAATAGCTCTGGGCTTGTTAATTTTTTGCGCTGTTTCTTTCCCCATTTATTTACCATCAAAGGGAGCAATATCGACAATCCGTTGAAAAAGATATCCTGTTCCCCTTGCTGTCAATATCAATTCTGGATTTGCTGGATCAGCCTCCAGTTTGGATCTTAATCTTGATATATGAACATCGACAACTCTTGTATCTACATGTCTCTCGGGAGTATATCCCCAAACTTCTTTCAAAATCTCTCCTCTACTAAATGGCTCTCCTGACCTACTCACCAAAAGCTCTAAGAGACTAAATTCCATACCAGTTAATCTAATTCTCTCATCACTTTTGAAAACTTGTCTTCGATTTGTATCAATTTTTATATCCGTAACCAAAATTAATCCTGAATTAGGCATTCCAGGAATTTGCTCTTTGTCAATTCTTCTAAGAACGCACCTAATTCTAGCTTCTAACTCCTTTGGGCTAAATGGTTTTACTACGTAATCATCGGCCCCTAATTCTAAACCTGTTATCCTATCAGCAACATCTCCTAGTGCCGTTAACATAACAATTGGAACATCAGAATCTTTCCTTAACTCTTGACAAACTCCATAACCATCTAGTTTTGGCATCATGACGTCAAGCACTACTAAATCGGGTTCATAATCTTTAAATAACTTTAGTGCTTCTTTGCCATCACTTGCAGTTACAACTTTGTAGCCAATCATGGAGAGACGTGTCTCCAGAATTCTTCTAATACTTGCCTCGTCATCTGCTACAAGTATAGTTTCTTTAGTTTGACTAGATAGAGCCATTTGTTTCTATTAGCTAATCAGTAAGAGAATTTATTATTAACCTAATCTAACTTGTAGAGGGGCAATATCCCAAACATTCTAGTTCCATTACTTCATTCAGAGACTAAATGTCTAGCAAATTATCTACTTTTGTTTGTCAGAATTGCGGATCTGAATCCTCTCAATACTTTGGAAGATGCCTAAATTGCAACTCATGGAATTCCATTGTTGAAGAAATAAAAAGTAAGAGATCTAAATATCAAGACATAAAAAATCATAAAAAATCTATACCGTTTAACGAGATTTCATCAAAAAAAATATCAAGATTTACAAGTGGTTTCAGAGAATTTGATCGAGTGCTAGGAGGTGGAATAGTACCTGGATCTGTTGTTTTATTAGGAGGAGAACCAGGTATAGGTAAAAGCACAATAGTTCTTCAATCTGCAGGAAAAATATCTCTTAATGAGAAAGTTTTATACATAACTGCAGAAGAATCTTTAGAACAAGTAAAAATTAGATGGGAAAGATTAAATCAAAACAGTAATGATTTACAAATTTTTGCAGAAACCAATTTATCTCAAATTATTGGAGAGATCAAACGTGTAAATCCAAGTTTCGCAATTATAGATAGTATTCAAGCCATCCATAATCATGAAATGCAAAGTTCACCTGGATCGGTGTCTCAAGTTAGAGAATGTTCATCTGAATTGCAAAATCTTGCCAAAGACAACAATATATCTCTTCTTATTATAGGTCATGTAACCAAAGATGGTTCTTTAGCTGGCCCTAAAACTCTAGAGCATTTAGTTGATACAGTGATAAACTTTGAAGGAGATAATATTTCCTCACATAGATTACTAAGAAGTATAAAAAATCGATTTGGATCGACCTTCGAGATTGGAATTTTTGAAATGCTTGAAGAGGGTTTACGGGAGATAAAAAACCCAAGTTCAATTTTTACAAATAAAGAAAACATTTCAGGGGTAACAACTACGATTACAAATGAAGGCACTAGACCATTAGCAGTTGATATACAAGCACTGGTAAATAAGACTTTCTACAGTAACCCGAGACGTACTACAACCGGAATAAGTATAAATAGATTGCATCAAATTCTAGCTGTTATTGAAAAACATGTAGGGATAAAATTATCTGAATTTGATTGTTATATAGCTACTGGTGGGGGTTTTGAGATTAATGATCCATCATCTGACTTAGGTGTAGCAATATCCATTTTATCAAGTTTGAAAAATATTCCTCCTTTGGCAAACAGCTCATTTATTGGGGAATTGGGTTTGAGCGGTCAGGTTAGAAAGTCGAATAACCTGCGGACAAAGATAGAAGAAGCTGTAAGATTAGGGATCAAAAATATCGTAGTGCCAAAACTAGAGGAGGAATTAAATAATAATTTTCAAAATTTAATAAATATCAAAGAGATATCTAATATTAAAGAAGCAGTTGATTATTCTTTATCAAAATAAATAAATCAGAGGTACATATCAATTGAGCTTCTCCCTGAATTTTTTAACCAATTTTCTATATCTAGATACCCACCTGGATAAAGTCTCACTGCTTTAGACCAGACTTCAGCAGCTTTATCAAACCAAATATCTCTCTGATCTAAATCACCATTTTGCTCAGCAAATCTTCCCCTTTTTTCATAAATTAAACCTATATTCTTCAAGCATGATGGCTGTTTAGGATTTTCTACTAATGCTTTTTCATAAGTTTCAATAGACAAATCCTCTTCACCGTTACTCATATATATAATTGCCATATTTTTTAAAGTCTCACCCCTGTCAATTTTATTTTCTTCAAGCAGTAAGCTCTCTTTGTAATACTCTAATGCTTCCGAATAATCCCCATTATTTTGTGCAGCTAGGCCATCTCTATAATAAATATATGCCTTTTTCTCTTTATCAGCTATAGGCATTATTTTTACGATAGATTCAGCAATTACAGTAAAAGCTTTATCAATAAAATTGTCTCTGTTTTGATTACTAGGCACTGCTTAAAATCTAATAAGATTAATATAGTAATTTAAAAAATAACTATTTAAAAGTCTTTTACATTTATTATTATAGTTAAATACAATTTTAAGCATTAATTTGCTTCTATCGTTAAAAATATGGAGAGCATTCAACTAAGCGTTACAGGAATGAAGTGCGGAGGTTGTGTTAGTACCGTTGAAAAAATATTGAATAATTCTGATGGTATTAAAAATGTTTCTGTTAACTTGCTTACTGAAAGTGCTTATTTTGAAATTACCCATAAACATATAGAAATAGAATCAGTTCTCGAAAATCTAAAAGAGAATGGTTTCCCATCAAAGATTTACATAAATGATTTTTCAAAAAAAATAAATAAAGCAGAATTAGAAAAAAAAAAGAACTGGAATAATCAATGGCAAAAACTAACTTTTGCCCTAGTACTTTTATTCTTTTCAGGCTTAGGTCATCTGGCAGAAGGAAGATATATAAATTTTCCAATATTAGGTAATATATTGTTTCACGCTGCATTAGCAACATTAGCTCTATTATTTCCTGGCAGAAGAATCATTATTAATGGATTCAAATCATTTTTTAAGAACCATCCCGATATGGATTCTTTAGTAGCTCTTGGAGTAATTAGCGCATATACAACAAGTCTTCTATCATTAATATTTCCTGCCACTGGTTTTCCCTGTTTTTTTAATGAGCCAGTTATGCTGTTAGGCTTCATAATGATTGGACGTTACTTAGAAGAAAGAGCAAGATATCAAACTGGTTCATCAATTGGAGAATTATTAGATCTTCAACCTGAAATGGCAAATATCTACACAAAAGACAATCAAATAAAGTCAGTAAGAGTGAACACTTTAAGACCTGATCAAGAGATTCAAGTTTTAGCAGGAGACAGAATACCTGCTGACTGCATTGTTACACGAGGTAATTCATATGTTGATGTTTCACATATTACTGGAGAATCCAAACCTATAGAAGTAAAAGAAGGCGAAAATCTATCTAGTGGGTCTTTAAATCTTAATTCAACTCTTAGACTTAAAGTACAAAAGGTCGGAGGAGATTCTTCTCTCGCAAAACTAGTAAATCTTATTGAGTCTGTAAACGCTAGAAAACCTCGCATTCAAAGCATTGCTGATCAAATTGCAGGTAAATTTACTTACTTTGTACTTATTTTTGCTACCTTAACGTTCTTCTTTTGGTGGAAGGGGGCAAGAAACATATGGCCTGATTTATTAAGTCAAAAACATGAATTAATCAATCACTCAAGCCATACACTTCATAGTTCGCTTGGTAGTAATGCTGAGAATTTCCTGAGTTTAGCAATTCAATTGTCAATTGCTGTTTTAGTTATAGCTTGTCCTTGTGCATTAGGTTTAGCCACCCCAACTGTAATCACTGTCGCATCTGGTAAAGCAGCAAAAAAAGGGGTTTTATTTAAAGGCGGGGATAAAATAGAGATGGCTTCAAAAATTAATCACATTATTTTTGACAAGACAGGTACTTTAACAAAAGGTAAGCCTTTCATTGTTGATTACAAAAATAATGATGATCATTCATTTTTATTAAAAATAGCTGCCAGTTTAGAGAAGGAGAGCAGACATCCAATCGCAAATGCCTTAATTCAAGAGGCAAAAAAGGAAAATTTAAGTTTATTGCCAATAAAAAAAATTTTTACTCATTCAGGGAGAGGTATTTCTGGTGAACTTGAGTCAATTGATGGACTTATTAATATTGGGAATATTGAATGGCTACTAAACAAAGGAATAATTATTGATCGTGATGCAAAAAAAGTCATTGAAAATGAAGAAACAAAATCAAGCACTATCATTGGAGTAAGTATCAAAGATCAGTTACTAGGCTTTATTTTACTCGGAGATTTACTCAGAGAAGATTCAATTAAAACAGTACAAAATTTGAGAGAAAACAAATTTAAAATCAACATTTTGAGTGGCGATAGGAAACAAACAGTTTTAGCTTTAGCAAAAAAAATTGGTTGTAAAGAAACAGAAGTAAAATGGGATCTTCTTCCTGAAATGAAGCTAAAGACTTTAGAAAATTTAAAAATTAATAATAAAGTGGCAATGATTGGTGATGGTATTAATGATGTCCCAGCCTTAGCATCCTCAGACTTAGGAATTGCGGTAGGATCAGGGACTCAAATAGCCAAGGCAAATGCAGATGTCGTATTAATGGGAGATCAACTAAATGGATTACCCTACGCCTTAAATCTTGCCAAAAAAACTATAAGAAAAATAAAGCAAAATCTAACATGGGCTTTTGGTTACAACTTACTAGCTATTCCTTTAGCCGCCGGCATTTTATTCCCTAAATACGGAATTCTTCTTACTCCCTCAATAGCAGCATTATTAATGGCTATTAGCTCTATCACAGTTGTAATTAATGCTTTATCTTTAGATTAAATGAAAGGAAAATTTATCGTTATTGAAGGTATTGATGGATGTGGTAAAACTACCCAAATAGATGAACTATCTAAATGGCTTCCTAATAGTGGTCTTTTAAACAAAGGTTCTAAATTAATAACAACTAGAGAGCCTGGAGGCAGTCTTTTAGGAAAAAAACTTAGAGGACTGATTCTTGATAATAATGAAAATGACAAGCCTTCATCTCTAGCAGAATTATTGCTTTATTCAGCGGATAGAGCTGAACACGTTTCCAAAATTATTTCACCTGCTTTAAATAACAATGATTGGGTAATAAGTGATAGATTTTCTAATTCCACACTAGCTTATCAAGGTTATGGAAGAAATATAAATTTAGAGATAATTAAAAATATTGAATCTATTGTATGTCAAGGAGTATCTCCGGATCTCACTTTTTACTTAGAAATTTCCCCTGAAGAGAGCATATTTCGAAGAAAAAATAAAATTCCAGACAGAATAGAATCAGAAGGTATTAGATTTTTAGAAAAAGTAAATGAAGGCTTCAAATTAATTGCCAAACAAAAAAACTGGAAAGTAATATCTGCTTCACAAAATATTAAAACTATTTCTAATCAAATTAAAGAGACATTGCTAAACAATTTTTCTAATAACAAATGATTGAGGTTAAAAAAAATAATTTTTTCTTAAATGAAGAAGTCAATACCTTTCTTAAGAACATAATTAAAAACAAATCATTGGCTAATGGTTATATATTTTATGGAGCTGAAGGATTAGGCAAAAAGCAAACTGCTCTTCAATTTATACAAGAGATTTTCAAACAGTCTTCACCAAGCGAAAATATTGAAGAGAGAATTACAAACAATAACCATCCTGATTTTTTAATCATTGAACCTGATTCTCTTTTGGCAAAAAAAAGTTCAGGAAGTTTCAATCTTGAAAAAACAATAAAAAGTGGATCTGAGATTATCAAAATTGCTCAAATACGTAATATCAAAACTTTTCTTAGTCAAAAATCAATAAACTCAGACAAAAAAATTGTTTTGATTATTGATGCACACCTCTTAAACGAAGCAGCCTCAAATTGCCTTTTAAAAACCTTAGAAGAACCTACTAACGGCATTTTTATTTTACTAACATCTAAATTAAACCTTCTCTTAGATACGATCATCTCAAGATGTCAAATTATCAGATTTCGATCTTTTTCTAGTAAACAAATAAAGACAATTTTAAAAGAGTATTTAGATAATTCTAAATTAAATATAAATACAAAATTAAAATTTGAAGATTTAATAAACTCTGCAAATGGATCTCCAAATCAATTATTGAAAAATATTGAAATTTGGAATGATTTTTCAGATGAAATTATAAATAAATTGGATTCTCCAATTAAAAATAGTTTGGAAATATTAGAAATATCTAAATCGATATCTGAAAAATTAGAAATTTTTCAACAGATTTGTTTAGTAAATTTAATTCAAACAATTTGGTGGAGAAAAACAAGAAATATCGGTTTAGTTAAAAAACTTGAAAATTTAAAATATCTATTGAGAAAAAACATTCAACCAAGGTTGGCATGGGAAATAGCTTTTTTAAAAATTTCAATAGAAGATATATAAGATTAATCTGCTGCAGAATTTATCAAGTCAGGATTTCTTGCGTGAATGAATTCTTGCTTAGCATTTTCCACTTGAGAACCAATAGGTAACTCAAGACAATATCCAGCACCGTATACAGTTTTTATATAAATAGGTTTACGTGGATCGGGTTCAAGTTTAGTACGTAAGTGTCTAATATGAACTCTTATAGTCTCAATATCATCATCAGGTTCATATCCCCATACTTCTTTGAGGATTAATGCTGGAGATACAGTTTGACCATGTCTCTGCAAAAGACAATGAAGAAGTTCAAATTCAAGATGAGTTAACCTAACAGGAGATTCAAACCATATAGCTTCAAATCTTTCTGGTACAAGAGTTAAAGGACCATAATTTAATATTTCTTGCTGGTTACTAGAATTTAATTGTGCTCTGTTGGTTCTTCTTAATAAAGCTTTTATGCGTACATATAATTCTTCTAAATCGAATGGTTTAGTAATATAATCATCCGCTCCAGAATTAAAACCTGTAACTTTATCTTTTAGGCCGCCTAAGGCAGTTATCATCAAAATTGGTATATTTGATGTTCTTTCATCTCTTCTTAATCGCTGGCATAAAGTTAAACCATCAACACTTGGCAACATTAAATCTAAAAGTATTAAATCAGGTGAATATTGAAGAGCTAATGCTTGTCCTTTAATTCCATCTTCAGCTTTTTGGACATCGAAACCAGAATGTTCTAAATGCTTAGCAACCAAATCACGCATATCACGATCATCTTCAATTAAAAGGATTGAAATTTTCATATTTATGAACTATTAAATTAAAATTAAGTTTTGTATTATGATTCTCTCAAGAATTTATTAAGATTGCTTAATTACTGTAAACATATTTATCAATTAGATTTATCAAATAAATTAGTCATAGCAATGGATTAAGCAGAAATTGTAATTTTTAAAAAAGTTGAAATTTTAGAATTTCTTTCGATTCTATTCACTTTTTCTTAACAATCAGAGGATTATTAGAAAAAATAATGGTTCAAATTGAAAGAATATCTAATTCAGATTGCCATTATGAGGTTTTGAAAAATTTAATTATATGAAGATTTTCAGTTATCTAAAAGGGTTTACTAAGTTAAAAATTTTTAATTTATCCTGAAATGTTTAAATTCATAATATTGTCTATATTAAAAAAAATTTAAGTATCTATGAAAATGAAGTCTATTGTCTATTCTGATTTATCAAAAAAACAATTAGCAACTCTTAAAGAACTTTACATTCAAAAAAAAGTTGAATCGATGAGTCATCAAGAACTTAAACAATATGTATTAGAAATTATTTCTCATCAGATAAACGATACTATTGGCAAAGAAGAGGAAATGGAAGCGTGGAGAGAAATGTCAGATTTTTTTGGTGAACAATTTGAAATAAATGTCTTAGAAATACAAAAAAAATACATTGACGATAAAAACGTAATTGAATCAGAAGTAGATTCTCAGAAGCAAAGAATAGCATTACTTGAAAGGAATAATTTAGATCAAGAGAAAAAGGATATGTGGGATGACTAGAATTTCCTGAATGGTGTACTAATTCGAAGGATATAAACAAAAATATGTCTTAATTTAAAAAAAAATCAATCAAATAGCTTATTTTTTCATTTGTGTGGAAAATATAATTAATGTTCTAACTACTGTTCTTAAAAATATTATTATAACTTAAAATAAATAGTCTCTAGAATAGTTTTTTTATTGTTTTTTAATGTTCTATATACTGTTCTTAATATTATATCAAATATACTGGATTATATCTTCGGCTAACCACTATTTGACATAAAAGATGTCAAATAAATAAGTCACCTTTTTAGGGTGACTTTGGATAACTTTCTGGAATTTATGAACACCCCGGGCGAAAGTCGGGTAGATCTTTCCTGATTGTGCCTGATTGAAGATGACATAGGAATTCAAAGAATTTTAGAAATATTCCCACCATATTCCCACTACAAATTTAATATCTTCACAAACTCAAAAAAAAAAGAACCCTAATGATTTCTCATGAGTTCTTATGGTTTTATCAGAGTCAAATGGAACTCCCCGGGCGGGATTCGAACCTGCGACCAATCGATTAACAGTCGATCGCTCTACCGCTGAGCTACCGAGGAATATAGAATGAATTTAGCTCTTTAAAGTACCTTATGACAAGTACAAGAGTTAATTATATTGAAATTTTGATGGTTCTTGCCAACTTGATAAAAAACCATTTTTTAACTCTGCTACTGCATCAGCATAAGTTAATTCTTCATAACGGTGAGTAATCCACAAAGCAGACAAGGGTTTTTTATGCTCACTTATGAGATTTTTAATAGTTTGTAAAACCTTTAATTGGCTGGTTTGATCAAGTAACGCTGTAGGCTCATCTAAAAGAATAAAATTTCTATTACTAATCAGAGCGCATGCAATAGTTAAGCGTTGTTTTTGTCCACCGCTCAAAGTATGAACTGGTCTTTTTTCAAAACCAGTCATTCCTACCTGATCAAGCACATATTTAATTTTTTTATTAATTTCATTTTGACTTATATTCTGACTAATATTAATCAGAAGTTCACTTCTACAATTTGGCATCAATATTTGATGATCAGGGTTTTGAAACACCATGCCAATATTTGCATTAGAATAAATCTCACCATTTTTGGGTTTGATTATTCCATTAATTAATTTTAAAAGAGTACTTTTTCCGCTCCCGTTTTTACCTACGACCATCCAAAATCCAGGTTTTTTTATTGAGAAGTTACATTGAAAAATTAAATTTTCTTTTTCTCCAGGATATGAAAAACAAACATCTTTGAATTTAATATGCGGTATTTCATTTTCAAAGGAATCTCGCATTTATTCTATCAATCTATGTTGAGAGAAAATCCTGGTCTTTTGGCTCCTCCTGCTACTGACGATTTTTCATATATCTGGACAGAAATGATTTCTTTAGCCTTCACAGCAAGTAATTTATCTTGTACTTTGTCACACCTTAATTCGATCAAGTTTGAGGATTCTAAAGTTTCATTCATGGAACTTTTTATTTGATCATAAATTCGTTTAACATCATCCAATTCTTTCTTCTGAATTGATAGTGGAAAAGGGGAATATCTCAGACTTAGTTCTAACGAATACATAATCATAATAAAAACTACCTTCTATATTACTAAATATTTTTCAGCAGGAAGTTTTTTAAATTAAATTCTTTTGAGAAATTCTATAAAAGATCTTTAAATACAATTATTATGGGATAGGAGATTTTAATTTGCATTTTAAAAAATAATTTCATGGAAATAGCAAATGATATAACTTCTCTAGTTGGAAATACCCCATTAGTTAAATTAAATCGAATCAGAAAGTATTTTGATTGTTATCCAGAAATAATAGCCAAACTAGAAAGTTTCAATCCATCAGCATCTGTTAAGGATCGGATCGCTTATTCAATGTTATGTAAAGCTGAAGAAGAAGGATTGATAACAGCAGATAAAACAACGTTAATTGAAGCAACTAGTGGGAATACTGGCATCGCATTAGCAATGGTTGCTGCAGCAAAAGGCTATAAATTGATATTAACTATGCCAGATACGATGAGTATTGAGAGAAGAGCAATGTTGAGAGCATATGGAGCTGAATTACAGCTAACACCGGGGAAAGACGGGATGAAAGGAGCTTTAGATTTAGCTAATGAGTTGTCTTCAACCATTGCTAATAGCTATCAATTTAATCAGTTTGAAAACTTTGCTAATCCAGATATTCATGAAAGAACAACGGGCCAAGAAATATGGTCCCAATCCAATAACAATTTAGATGGACTAGTTTCGGGAGTAGGCACAGGAGGAACAATTACTGGTTGTGCACGTTTTTTGAAAAAAGTTAACCCAAATTGCAAAATTTATGCTGTAGAGCCCAAACAAAGTGCTGTAATTTCAGGAGAAAAAGCAGGATCTCATTCGATTCAAGGAATTGGAGCGGGTTTCATACCGAAAGTACTTAATACTAATTTAATTGATGAAATTATAAAAATAGATGACGATGAGGCATTTTATTATGGGCGTTTATTAGCTCGATTGGAAGGTCTTTTATCTGGCATTAGCAGCGGTGCAGCTTTAGCAGCAACTATAAAAATCGGCAAAAGAAAAGAACTAATGAATAAAAGATTGGTGGTTATTCTTCCAAGTTTTGGAGAGAGATATTTATCAACAGCAATGTTTGAATCTAATACCTCAATTCAAGCCAGAAAAGATGGTTATCTTTAATGCATAATTTATAAAAATGAGGAAAAATTTATACGAAGAATTAGGTCTCAAAAAAAATGCAACCAGAAGTGAAATTAAATCTTCATATCGCTCTCTAGTTAAGCAACATCACCCAGATGCAGGCGGCAAGAAAGAACGATTTCTTGCAATACAAAACGCCTGGGAAACTCTAAATGACCCTATCAAAAAGAAACAATATGATAACAGTTTTTTCTCTTCCAGTTCATCATTTGATTCATTAAATGAAAATTGGGAAGAGAAATTTAATTCAAAAAAAAATAATTCTTCAATTAAGGATAAAGAAGTTGAAATATGGATTAAAGAAATTTATAGTCCGGTAAATAGATTAATTAGTCAAATAATTAAACCTTTAAATAACGAAATAAAAGAACTATCCGCAGATCCATATGATGACCAACTAATGGAAAATTTTTGCAGTTACATAATTCTTTCGCAAAAGAAAATAGAAAAAGTTGAAAAAATTTATAACAAAAAAATAGTTCCAAAGTCTATTTCAGCTTTAGGCCTCGATCTTTATCATTGTTTTTCACAAGTTAAAGATGCGCTATCAGAATTTGATAGATATACACAAGGATACGTAGATAATTACTTATTTGATGGCAAAGAAATGATCAAAGAAGCAAAAAGAATCCAATCAAAGATGTCAATAGAGAAAAAAATTAAAAATTTTAAGATATAAAAATTTTATTGAGTATATTCTTTAAGTTGATCTAATTTCAACCAAACATCTGGAACAGGTCTGCGCCATCGCACCTGAGCATATTCGTCTTTGAGTGAAAGAATCTCTCCAGGACCTTCAAAGACATAATTAGGTAGATCATCATCACTGGCTAGCGCTTCGATACTTTTTATATAATTTTCTCTATCTACAAAAACTAAGCTTCCTTTCTTGAGAGGTTTTGGAATAGAATCTGTCATAATAAATCCAAGAAAGTTACTTGAAATCCATTATACAAAAACTTGTTTGAAAAATATTGAAAAAAATTTATACCGGAATAATAATTACAAACGTCTTAAAAATTTAATAGCCTTAAATAATAAACAACTTTATGACATGCGTCTTTTACTGCTTGGCTGCACTGGATTTGTTGGTAAAGAATTAGTTCCAACACTACTCAATGAAAATCACGAAATTTACATTATAAGTAGAAAACCCATTAGCAAATTAAAGGTTGCTTTAGATTTCAATAAGTTAAAGTTTTTTCAAATAGATTTATCAAAAGAAAAAAATTGGAATAACGAAAATCTTCTAAATATTTTGAGAGAGACAGATGGAATTATTAACTTGATGGGAGAACCTATAGCAGAAAAAAAATGGACTTCTGAACAAAAACAGGAGATTGAAAATAGTCGTATTAATACAACGAAATTTATGATGCAGACCCTTAAAAATTTAAAAATAAACCCAAAAGTCATTATAAATGGATCAGCAATAGGTTATTACGGTACAAGTTTGTCAGATGAATTCACTGAAAATAGCATTGGAGGAAAAGACTTTTTAGCTAATCTTTGCAAAAAATGGGAAGCAGTCGCTGCTGAAAAACCATTTTTCTCAAGGTTAGTTATTTTTAGAATTGGAATTGTTCTAGAAGCAGAGGGAGGAGCATTAGGAAAAATGCTCCCCATATTTAAAGTTGGATTAGGTGGACCAATTGGAGATGGTAAACAATGGATGAGTTGGATTCATAGAACTGATTTATGTGGATTAATTACTCAAGCATTAGTTGATAAAAAGTATTCAGGAGTATTTAATGCTGTTGCACCAAATCCAGTATTAATGAAAGACTTTTCTCAGACTTTAGGCATATGTCTGAATAGACCTAATTTACTTCCAGTGCCAGGAGCGGTTTTAAAAATATTGTTAGGAGATGGAGCAAAAGTTGTATTAGAAGGACAAAAAGTAATTAGCAGTAAACTCAAGAATTATGCTTTTAAATATCCTCTTCTTGAGAAAGCAATTTACGCCTCCACCAAGAAATAATTCCGTTTACTAAAGCACCAATAATAAGAATTGTTATCAATGGAACTAAAAGAGGATTCCAAACTATCTGAATAAAATGAATAAAAATAAATATGCCGTTTAATTGCATGATGATTGCAAAAATAAAAAATATTGCAAAAAAAATGACTATAAATAAATTTATTAATAACAAATTGTCGATAATTTGTTTTAACTTATTTTGATTATTCTCCTTAGTCATTTTTTATAACAATATTCATATCATCCACCATTTTAAGACAAGCTTTGACTTCACCCAGTCTTTTTTTGGCATTTTCATTACATGAGATCATAAACTTCTTATTGAGCTGTATAAGGTATATTATTTTTATGATTAAATTTATAGTCTGATTGATTTGATCATTCTTATCTTTATAATTGCTGGCACAAAAAACATATTTTCCAAGCAAGCGTCTTTGCGCTTCTGCAAAAGTTTTTGTAAATTGTGGACCTTTACCTTCAATCTGAATAACCGGTTTTCCTAATCCAATAGCTTGCTCTGCTGCTGTTCCTGCCATGCTGATACAGCAACTACTTTTCAATAATATTTTGTCAAAATTATTCCAATATACATTCACTTCTAAAAATTTATATTGGAATTTCAAAAGATTATTATCTTTAATGTTTTCTTGTTTTAACCATCCTTTTTTTTGAAATATCTCCTTTATTTTTAATGAAGATAGAGCATTAACTATTGCAAAATTAAACTTAATTTTTTGAAAATATCTTAAATCTGACAATGCCTCTAATACCTCTACAATCAAAACAAAATTATCTAAAGTCTCAGGGAATCTACTTCCTGGAAATAGTCCAATACTAAATTCAGATTTCTTTAATTCTTTGTTTCTCGGAAAAAACTTATCCATAAATGGGTTACCTAAAAAAGACACTTTCTTTTTTAATTGCAAAGTTAAATCATTAGCTGTAAGGGAATCCCTCGCATATATTTTTTTTGCTTTTTGTGAGAACAAGAAAAATTTAGAAGGCCATGGTAATTTTAACTTCCCTTCATAATGGCTGGAATAAGCAACTAGATATGCAAAAAAATCTTTCTTACAAACCCATGCAAAAAAAACTGGCACAATATCTCCAACCACAAAAAAATAATCATATTTTTTTCTTATTTTGAAAGTTAAATATAATTTTTTTAGAAGATAAATTATTTCTCCTCCTAATATCTCAGTAAGTCTTCCCCTAAAAGAATTATAGCCAATTCCTCCAGTACTAAATTCTTTAGTTTTGCCGATAATCTTTATTTTTTCTTTTTTGTAATGGTTTCCCATACCAACAATTGGCAATGCATGAACAGAATAACCACTTTTTGCGAATTGCTTAGCTATTAGACTGCCAGATAGATCTTCTCCATGCCCATTACTTAATATTAAAATTTTAAACAATTTAAAATTCCAACCATTTTTTTACTTTGGTTAACTCAGGCCAATCTGGATATCTACTTAATCCGTCTTCAACAGATTCTTTCAACTCACTTTTCACATCTGGCATCATCATAGACATTTTTTTTATTAACTCAATATGATCCCTAACCCCTTTATTATTAGTAGCCAAAAGAGCTAAAGACAAATTCATTCTTGCTTGTGGATCTTGCTGATTTAATCGAACAGCTTGTCTGGCAGCTGACAAAGCTTCTTCATTATTTTTCAAAAGTAATTGAAGCCAAGATAAACAAGTCCAAGCAGCAAAATGATTTGGAATTTGCTGTATAATTTTTTGAAAATCTTGAACGATTGGAATTAAATCTTGCCCTGCTTTATATCTTGATAAAGCTGCATTAAAATGTTCTTCTATGGGATTAATTTCATTATTCATTATTTACTAAACTGCAAAAGAGCTTCCACAACCGCAAGTTTGAGAGGCATTGGGATTTACAAAATTAAAGCCACCTCCAATTAATTCCTTACTAAAATCTAACTGCATTCCATAAATATATAAAAGACTTTTAGGATCACAAACAACTTTAAAGCTTTGATCAGCTTTTAATGAATAATCATAAACTTTATCATCGGGATTTATTTCATCAGTTCCTATAAAATCCATCGTATAACTCATCCCACTACAACCGCCAGATCTAACTCCTACCCTTAGTGCTTTTTTATCACTTTGGCCCTTCAATAAATTTGAAATTTGTTCTATAGCATCATTAGTAATTAAGATACCTTTGCCATCATCAGAATTTTTAATTTCCTCTTGAACTTCTACATTTTCCATAAACAAGGTATTCCTACTATCTATAATATAAAAACTTAATCGATAGGATGCATAGAACAAACGTTATCCAAACTTGATTTGTTATAATTTTAAGAAAAAGTGAAAATTGCAATAGTTGGTTCTGGATTAGCTGGTCTTACAGCAGCAGTCAATTTAGTTGATGAAGGTCACGAAGTAGAAATTTACGAGAGCAGGTCATTTTGGGGAGGTAAGGTAGGAAGTTGGGAAGATAAGGATGGCAACCATATAGAAATGGGTTTACATGTATTTTTTTACAATTATGCAAATCTCTTTAAATTAATGAAAAAAGTGGGAGCTCTAGACAATTTACTCCCGAAAGATCATACTCATCTATTTATCAATAATGGTGGTAATTTAAAATCGTTAGACTTCAGATTCCCTTTAGGTGCTCCATTTAACGGACTTAAAGCTTTTTTTACCACTGAACAACTTACTTGGGTAGATAAGTTCAGAAATGCCTTAGCTTTAGGGACAAGTCCAATCGTAAGAGGATTGATAGACTATGACGGTGCAATGAAAATAATTAGAGATCTAGATAGAATTAGTTTTAAAGAATGGTTTTTAAACCATGGTGGAAGTGAAAAAAGTTTAGAAAGAATGTGGGATCCTATCGCATATGCATTAGGTTTTATTAATTGCAAAGATATTTCAGCAAGATGCATGCTAACTATATTCATGATGTTTGCTTCAAAAACAGAAGCCTCAAAACTTAATCTTTTAAAAGGTTCCCCACATAAGTGGTTAACGCAACCTATCGTCGACTACATCACAAACAAAGGAGCAAAAATACATCTTAACCATAAGGTAGAAGAAATCATTTATGAAAAGGAATCTTCCTCTTATTCAGTAAATCAATTAAAAATATCTTCTCCTGAAGGAATTAAGGCAGTGTTTGCAGATAAATTTCTAGCTGCCTGTGATGTTCCTGGAATAAAAAAAATAATTCCAAAAGAATGGTATCAATTTAAAGAATTTGAAGGTTTAAAAAAACTTAGAGCTGTAGCTGTTGCCACAATCCAATTAAGATATGACGGTTGGGTTACTGAATTACAAAAAGATAATACTGGAAACGAACCAATTGGATTAGATAATCTTCTTTATTCTGCTGATGCCTCTTTCAGTTGTTTTGCTGATTTAGCATTAGCAAGTCCAGCAGACTATAGAAAAAAAGATATGGGATCACTTCTCCAATGCGTTTTAACTCCTGGCGATAGATGGATGGGAAGATCCACAGAAAGAATTACCAAAGAAATTGATAAAGAGGTTCGCCGTCTATTCCCCTCCTCAAAAAACCTTAAATTGCTTTGGAGTAACGTGGTACAAATTCCACAATCACTCTATAGAGAAGCTCCCGGTATGGAACCTTTCAGACCCGATCAAAAAACATCTATATCAAATTTCTTCATGGCTGGTAGTTATACAAAACAAGATTATATAGACTCTATGGAGGGAGCTACAATGAGTGGTCATTTAGCTGCCGCCGCAATTTTAGAGAAGAAAGCCGCATTAGCAAAAAATCTTGCAGTAAGTTAATTAATGGGTACTTGGCTAAAACATGACGTAATAACAGTTGTTAATGCGCCACTTGAAAATGTATGGGACACATGGAGCGATTTAGACTCAATGTCACTTTGGATGAACTGGATTGAATCTGTAAAAACAGTTAACGAAGAAACTAATACGTTACCTGATTTAACAGAATGGACTTTAGCTGCTAATGGCTTTAGATTTAAATGGAAAGCTCAAATTACTGAAAGGGTTGAAAAAAGCAAACTTAAATGGAAATCAATAGGAGGTTTACCAACTGAGGGATCAGTAATTTTCGAAAGTAAAACTGATCAAATCACAACAGTAAATTTAGCAATAACTTATGAACTTCCAAAAATGATTGCTCGTTTTATGGAAGAAAATATTTTAGGCAAAATGGTTACAAACGAATTACAGAACAATATTGATAGGTTCAAAGATTTAGTTGAAAAGAACTATACAAAAAATATTTCTAATTAAAAATATTAATTGCTACATCTAGTAGTCCTTCAAAAGTATATTTTTGTGCCTGACTATCAACTCTTCCGAAAATCTTATTACATATTTTTGTTGTCTGAGGTCCAATAGTTAATAACTTAATTTGATCAAAATATTCTAACCATTGTTTGCCAAGTTTTTTTTCTAGTAAAAAAGCAGCATTTACTACGGTTTTACCGCTTGAGAAAATAATTGCATCGACTTTTCGATTAGAAATAATATCAATTGTTTCTTCCGGAATTGATTCAGGACATCTAGTTTCATATGCAGCAACCTCAAATACACGAGAACCAGCCTTTCTAAATTGATCTGCAATTAAATCTCTGCCACCTGTTTGAACTCTTGGTACAAAAACTCGAAGTCCATAACCAGATACTGGGAAATTATCAATTAGACTTTCAGCAACAAATTCTGGAGGTATGAAATCAGCCTTAATTCCAAAATCATCAAGAGTTTTTGAGGTTTTTTCTCCGACTACAGCGATTTTTGTTTTTTTAGAACATTCTTTTAACGAACTATTAAAGTATCTAAGTCTTTTATCCACAAATTTGATCCCATTACTACTGGAAAAAATAATCCAATGAAAATCATTTATTTGATTTAATGCTTCATCAAGAGGATTCAGGTCATCAGGATCAGCAATACTTATTGCTGGTAAATCAAATACACTAGCGCCCTTTTTTATGAATATCTTTTTTATATCTAATATCCCTTCTTTTGATCGAGTAATAATTATATTTCTTTGATCAAGGGGTAGATCAACTTTTCGCATCCTTGTCCTCAACATTATGATTTTGATTTTTATTTTTTAATTCATCGAGAAGTTTCAAGACTGATAATCCTTTATCAAGAACAACATCGTCTTTAAAAATTATCTCTGGAACTCTTCTCATCTCAATTCTTTTTCCTAAACTATGCCTTATAGAGCTTTTAGCAGTATTCAAGTTTGATACAATTTCTTTCCTCACTTTCTCTTGAGCAGTTGAAGTTATATAAATTTTACAGTGTTGCAAATCACCTGATAAATCAATCTTAGAAATATTGACGAAATGATCTCTAATAAGATCATTTTCTAAATCATTCTGCAAAATAAGGGTTATTTCTTTCTTCAAAAGAGAAGAAACTTTTGCAAGACGGTAATTATTTGGCATTATGGTTGTAAATTTATTGGGTTTGTCATCGCTTGCAAGACAAAATAAACAGTTATGAAAGCACTTAAGACAGAAGATATCAAACCTACTATTGTGAGTGGATTTGATCTATTCTTGAATAAAGGTTCAAGCAAAGCAACAAGTCCCCCAATAATGATAGATATCAAATACTTTGGATATCTAACAACATTAGAGAAAAATTCGCCCATCAGCTCCACAAATAGATTACTTTTTTAGCTAAGTTTTAACAAACATTAAACAGCATGATTACATTATATCAATTTAGGCATAGTGCTTTTTGTTTAAAAACAAGAATGGCTCTTCATGCAAAAAAACTACAATATCGAGTTGAAGAAGTAACACCTGGAATAGGCCAATTTGAAATCTTTAAATTATCAGGTCAAAAACAAGTACCTGTAATAGTCGATAGCAATGATCAAGTTATTAATGACTCTTCAACTATTTGCGAATATTTAGATAAAAAAAATGAAAACAATCCACTTTTTCCGGAAGATCCAATATTATTTGCACAATGCAAACTAATTGAAGACTGGGCAGATACTACAATGGCTACAACTTGTAGAAAAGCTTTAATAAAATCTGCTATAGAAAATCCACAGCTAAGAACTGCATTACTTCCAGATGAAATACCTTCTTCAGTTAAAAATATTGTTGATAAATTACCTTTTGAAAATCTTAGTAAAATTTCTAATGTAGTTTTGTCTTCTAAAGATAATTTAGAACTCCAAAAATTACTTGAAGCTTTATCAAAATCCTTGATCAACAAGAAATATTTAGTTGGAGATAGTTTATCAATTGCAGATATTTCAATTGCTGCTCAATTATCCCTTATTAAATTTCCAAAGTCTGCAGGACCAATTCTTTCAGGAGAGGGGAGCCAAGAATACATAAACAACCCTTATTTAGAAAATCTTTTCATTTGGAGGAACAACTTAGAAGAATATCTTTTTAGTGCTAACTCTCAATAAATTCAAACTTCAATTTATATTTATTTGTTTTGATAGCATGAATAGAAAGATCACCAACTTTTGAACCATAAGAAGCAACATATTGCACTCCACAAATTGATGAATTGATTGAATTATCAACTTCCAATATTTCTTCGGAACATTTTTGAAATTTACTAATGGTCTCTACCTGATTGATCCTTGAAGCACCTGGCTTATGTGCTGTTTGTATAACAAGCTCATCTGCGAAAAAAATATCATTATCTTGGATCTGATTTCTCCCTGTAATTCTTGAATCAATATAAAAATCATCTTTTAAATAAGTAATTTGATTATTAATAGATTGAGGATCATTTACAACCTTTATTAAGGTTTCACCAAATATTGCTTTTCCAATAGATTCAGAATTTTTTGCACGATTACCAACAATTAAACCTGAATCGTTCTTAAAGAAATTTACTTTATAAATAACTGGCTCTTCTGAATCATTAACTATATCTTGAGAAGTAACAAGCCAATTACCCTCGAACCATTTAGGATAAATTAAATCTTTTGAAGTATCTGATAATTTAAAATTTGGCAAATATAATTCTGGCCATTGATTTACACGATTTTCCAAAAACTCTCGTACATTAGAATCTACTAGAGCAAAAGAACTTTCTAAAAAAATTCCTTGAAAAATCAAGCAAAGAATTAATCCAAGAAGAATTTTCATTATGTCAAATCCACTAATAAGAGCATCAGATCATTATGTATTATTAGAGCCAGATTCAAAGGAAAAAATTGTATCAAAACAAGAAGCAATTTTATGGTTGAAGAATTGGCTTAGTAAGACAGAAACACAAACAATATATCAAAATATAGAAGATCCTGATCAGAAATTTTTTGAAGAATTATTGGAAAGCACTTATGAATTAGAAATAAAATTAGGATACGTTATCAAATGGTTTGCTGTAAGAATTGAACCATATTAACAGATTATTTCTTGATAAATTGCATTAATTATTTTCATAGCAACTTCTTCAATATTTTCTTTTTTTACTTGAATTCTTAAATCTGCTTGAGAATACAAATTTTCTCTAGATAAAAAAATGCTCATATATAGATCATTTAGATTCTTTCCCTGAAGAAGTGGCCTATTTTTAATTTCATTTTTCAATCTTTCAATTGCTATATCTTTGTCGAGATCTATCCAAGCAATTATTCCTTGTCTTAAAATTCCCCAGTTTTCCGATTTGGTAACTATTCCTCCCCCAGTTGAAATTACTAATGAAGGAATTTTGATAGTTTCTTTAAGGCAGTTTGCTTCTAATTCGCGGAAATTATCTTCTCCTTCATCCTTAAAAATTTGATTGATAGATTTTTTTGCCAACTTCTCTATTAATGAATCTAAATCAATGTATTTATACTTCAATAATTCAGCCAGTTTCAAACCAGTTTGTGACTTGCCAGAACCCATCATTCCTATTAAAAATATGCTTCTGCCCTTAATAGCATGAACTGTTTTTTTGATAATGGATTGTTCCATAAAGACAAAAGCGTATTTAAAACCTTAAGATAGTATTATCGCAGACAGGTATGACTTCTACACAATCCAAACCATCTCATGGAAAAGGACGTGAATGCGTCATAACTCGACGTGCCTGCTTTAGTTCTAGTCACCGTTATTGGCTTCCTGAAAAAAGCCCTGAAGAAAATTTATCTCTTTTTGGAAAGTGCAGTATTGCACCAGGTCATGGTCATAATTATGAACTCATTGTTTCAATGGGCGGAGAACTAGACTCTGATGGAATGGTACTTAATCTCTCTGATGTTAAACACTCTATTAAAGATAAGGTTACTGGACAATTAGATTTTCGTTTTTTAAATGATGTCTGGCCCGAATTTAATGTTAATAATCAAGAAGGTATACTTCCCACAACTGAAGCATTAGTTCAGGTCATTTGGAGTCGTCTTAAGGATGATTTACCTCTCACAAGTCTAAGACTTTACGAAAACCCAAATTTATGGGCAGATTATTTTGGAAAAAACATGGAAGCATTTTTAACAGTACAAACTCATTTTGCAGCCGCTCACAGACTTGCAAAAGAAGAGATTTCCTTTGATGAAAATAAAAAAATCTATGGGAAATGTGCCAGAGTTAATGGACATGGTCATAACTATCTTGTCGATATAACTGTAAAAGGAGACATTGATAAAAGAACAGGAATGGTTTGCGACTTATCTGCACTCCAAGAGATAATTGACGATTTAGTTGTTGAACAACTAGATCATACTTTTCTTAATAAAGACATCGAATTTTTCCATAATTGTGTTCCAACTGCTGAAAATATAGCTTTATATATTTCTGATATTCTTAAAAAACCAATACATAATCTTGGTGCAACATTACACAAAATAAGACTCCAGGAGAGTCCAAATAATGCTGCAGAAATTTATGTTGATCAAAAGTTGACCAATTCTTTGAAGTTGAAATTGGAAAATAGTTTAGTCACGCAAACTTGAATATCCCAAGAGTAATAATTGTTATAGCATCAAGTCTTGATGGGAGAATTGCATTTCCTGGAGGTGGAGAATCGCATCTTGGAAGCGATGAAGATAAAAAAATATTAAATCAAAACTTATCAATGGTTGACGCCACCATTTTTGGTTTGGGTACTTTAATAGCTCATCAATCAACTTACCTAGTTAAAAATCACACTGATAATGACGAAGTAAATATATCAAAAAGCCAACCAATTTCTATAGTTGCTTCCAATAGCAAAAAATTTAACAGTAATTGGAAATACTTTCGTCAACCAGTTAGAAGATGGCTAATAAGCTCAAGTAAAGTTGATAATTCGTCGAATAATGAATTCGAGAAAGAACTATTTTTCGAACATTCATGGAAAAAAACTTTAATTTCACTTAAAAAACAAGGGATAAATGATTTAGCTCTTTTAGGAGGTGCAAGACTTATAAATTCATTTATTAAAGAGGATCTAATAACAGATATAAAAATTACAATTATTCCACGAATTATTGGAGGTAGATATACATGGATTCCTCCAGAACAAACAAATGCGATTTTTAATATTAAAAGGCTATGGAAAATAAAATCAATTAAAAATTTAATGAATAATGAAATCCATGTTCATTACAAAAAGATTTGAAAAGTTTCAATAATAAATGAACCAAAAAATATATAAAGTTGAAGTCAAATTATCTATTAAGGAAATCTCTAAGGAGATGTGGAATGAATTAGCTAATGAAATTAATAATCCATTTTATGAATGGACTTGGATTAAAAACCTTGAGATATCTAAAAGTGTTTCAAGAGAAACTGGTTGGCAGCCTCTATATTTTGTTGCTTATGACAATGAAGAAATACTGGGAATTGCTCCACTTTTTTTAAAAAATCATAGCTATGGAGAATTCATTTTTGACCAATCATTTGCAAGATTGGCGCAAGAGCTGAATTTAAATTATTACCCTAAATTAATTGGAATGAGTCCTTATAGTCCTGTAAATGGATATCAATTTCTTTATAAAAAAAATAAAGACAAGAAAGAAATCACAAATTTACTTATAAACCATATCGAAAGCTTTGCAATTACAAACAAAATCCTAAGTTGTAATTTTTTATATATTGATGAAAGCTGGGGCAACCATCTTAAATCTTTGGGATACTATGAATGGATAAACTCCAGCAGTGAATGGAGGAGTAATGGAGAAAAAACATTCGATGATTTTCTATCTAGATTTAACTCCAATCAGAGAAAAAATATAAAAAAAGAGAGGAAATCAATTACTAAACAAGATATTAAAGTAGAAACTTTTAATGAAGATGATATAAACGAAGAAATCCTCAAAAAAATGCATAATTTTTATGAACAACATTGTTCGAGGTGGGGAGTTTGGGGAAGTAAATATCTAACATCTACATTTTTCGAAACACTGATTGATAATAAAAAAAATCTTTTACTTTTTAGTGCATCAAAACATGATTCAAATGAAATTTTTGCTATGTCGATGTGCGTTAAAAATCAAAACAACTTATGGGGTAGATATTGGGGTAGTCAAGAAGAAATATCAAATTTACATTTTGAATTATGCTATTACCAGCCAATTGAATGGGCAATAAAAAATAGTATCCATTTGTTTGATCCTGGAGCGGGTGGTAAACATAAAAGACGGAGGGGTTTTTTTGCAAAAAGCACCGTTAGCATGCATAAGTGGTTTGACAAAAATATGGAAAATATAATTTATCCCTGGCTAAATGAAGTGAATAAACAAACCAAGATGGAAATTGATTTTGAAAATAAATCTATACCCTTTAAATAAAAAAATTATTCGGCTTTACCAAAGATTATATTTAATATAGTTTTTTATTAACTTCTAAGAATGGATTCTAAAAACAGTTTCGAAGAAAAAACAATGATTGATAATAACCTGTCCAACCGATATATAGATTTAGATCCAAACGGTTATTTTATTATCAAAGTAGATTTAGAAGAAAATAAAATAATTTTAGAGCACTTTCTAAATAACATTAATGATGACGGATATGCCCTTGACCCAGAAACAAATGAACCAATTAAATGCGACTCTAAAAATAAAAGAGTTAGTAATGAAGTTTTTAAAGGTATTAGTGCGAAACAACTTGGAATAATGATCACTGAAGAAAGAAATGACTTAATAACCAGATACGACCATGCTCTATATTTAGGCCGAGAACTACAAAAAGCAGAAGAATGTTTATACAAAAGATCACCATATATCCAAGATTAAGAAATTAAACGAAAAAATCTAATCTTTTCATCTGATGTTAAATTAAATAAAAATAATAAAATTAATGAACATCATTTTCTATTTTGCATTTATTGGTTTTGGTTTTGGAGCTGCTTTCGCATTAGATAAGCTCTTAAGAGCAGTTAAATTAATTTAAAAACTATAAAATTTTAATAGTCTCTCCATACAAATCATATTCATCCGCAAAAAAAATATTTGCTTCAACAAATTTACCAATATAATTTTTCAAATCAACTTTATGCTTAACAGATAAAATTACTGTTCCGTCAATTTCAGGAGCGAAATTATAGGACCGACCTATTAATTCGTTATTATCTGATATTTTTTCTACCAAAATCTTCATTTTTGAACCAACATATGACTGATTTTTATCTTTGGAGATATTTTGTTGAACTGAAATAACGTTATCTTTTCTTGCCTCTGCAACCTCTAGGGAAACTTTTTTTGGCAAATGAAAAGCTGCAGTTCCTTCCTCAGGAGAAAAAATAAACACTCCCACATGATCAAATTTATGCCTATCCAAAAATTCGAGAAGATGTTCAAAATGTTCTTTTTTTTCTCCAGGGAATCCAACAATGAGACTAGTTCTTAATACAGCAGATGGAATTTCTTCTCTAATTTTCTCCAAAATTGATTCATTCAAAGAAGCCTGCCAAGGTCTATTCATACTCTTCAATACATCTGGATGACTATGCTGAAGTGGTAAATCAAAGTAAGGCACTATATTCTTTGAATCTTTAAAAGCTCTAATAACTTCATCAGTTAAACCCGTTGGATAAGCATAATGTATCCTTATCCAAGGAATTGGAACTTTAGAAAGCTCATTCAAAAGTTTGGCTAATGATGGTTTTCCATAAATATCTTGACCATAATTAGTTGTTATTTGACTAATTAAAATGATTTCTTGAATACCCTTTTTTGCAAGACTTTTGGCTTCTGAGACTATAGATTCTATTGTTCTACTTCTTTGAGGACCTCTCAACTTAGGAATAATACAAAAAGCGCAATTATAGTTGCAGCCTTCAGCAATGCGAAGATAAGCAACAAATTTATTTTTATCTACAAAACGAGGTATTTCCTCATCTGCAATAAATTCCGGTATTTTTGAAACTTCATTAACGATTTCCCCTTTTTCTACTCTGTCTAAAACCTTGGCTATCTTTTGATAATCTCCTGTTCCAATCAAACCTTTTATTTCAGGGATTTCTTTTATAAGCTCATCTTTAAAATGCTGGGCCATACAGCCTGCAACTATTACTTCCTTTCCTTGATTTGTATATTCTAGAATTTTTCTAATAGATTCTTCTCTAGCTGTTTCAATAAAACTGCAAGTATTTACAATAACAACATTTGCATCATTTATATTGCTGTCAACTTCATAACCCTCTTTATCTAATAAGCCTTGCATATGTTCAGTATCAACAAGATTTTTCTCACAACCAACATGACTGAATGCAACCTTAGATATTTTTTTTTCTTTTATATTGAGACTATTCTGTTTCACAACTTGAAAAATAAGAATTAAAAGATTTTTACAGCATTTGGTATATAACTCTCATGCCAAGATAATATTAGGATAGATAATGTAAATAACAAACTTTCTTTTTGTATGGCCCTTAAGACTTTAAACAGAAGAAATAAAAAAGATTTGAAATGGCCAAAAATTATAATTGCAATTCTTAGCACTATAGGCATAGTAGATACAGGTTCGATTACTTTAAAAAACTGGGGATTATTTACTTCGCTTTCATGCCCAGGGATACAAAATGGTTGTGAAACAGTTTTAAATAGTCCTTGGGGTACTTTATTTGAAAATAATCAATTTAATATACCTCTCTCATTAGCTGGATTGATAACGTACTTATCAATATTAATTATCACAATAGTACTCTCGCTTAATTTAATTTCCCCAAAAGAAAAACTAAATAAGTTTTTATGGTGGCTAGTATTTCTAATTTCTTGTGCGTCATCAACATTTAGCTTTTTGTTGATAAATATAATGTTTTTTAAGATTAAAGCATATTGCTTTTTTTGTATACTTTCAGCAATTTTATCGTTTTCTATCTTTATAATTTCTATGATTGGAGCAAAGTTCGAAAGTAGAGAACCTATGATTTTTAGAGGTTTTATTGTAGCTATTAGTGTCCTGGTGGGGGGGCTAATTTGGTCAACAAACGTTGACCCCTCTAATGCTATTGATGTTGCAAACCCTACTGAAAATGTATCGCCAATAATTACCACTTCAAGCTCTACCCAGAAGGTAAAGTTTGCAAAATTTTTAAGTGAAAACAATATTGTTATGTATAGTGCATACTGGTGCCCTCATTGCCACGATCAGAAACAATTATTTGGTAAGGAAGCAGTTAAAGAATTAAAAGTAGTTGAGTGTGCTAAAGATGGTAAAGATAATGAGTATGAGCTATGCCAAACGAAAGGAATCAGTGGATTTCCTTCTTGGGAAATAAATGGAAAAATTATTAGTGGTACGCGTGACTTAAATGAATTAGCAACAAAAACTGACTATCAGGGAGATCTTAATTTTTAATAAATCTTTTTTGAATTTTTTTATCTAACTGTTGTCTAGTATGGCATTCCCAATTTTTATCTTTATCAGGAAAATCATCTCTAAAATGCCCTCCTCTACTTTCTTCTCTAAATAGACAAGCTTTTAATAAAGTTATAGTGGTTATTTGTCTATTCTTTAAATCAAGTATAAGATTTAATGCTCTTCTATTGGGTTCACTAAGTTTTATTTTTTGATCAAAATTTATTTTTTCAAGACTATTTAGTAAATCATTTTTATTTAATTTATCTATATCATTTTGAATATAATTTAAAAATTTACTCATACTTACCTTATTTCGAGATACACCTAAATTTAACCAACATAGTTTTCTTAGTTCATCAATTTTTTCGGCAATTATAGAAATTTGATCTTCTTTAGGATCTTCAATATCAAAATCTTGAAATGATCGATCAAATTTTTCAAATTTAGAAAGGTCATTCAAAACAATTGAAGACATTTTTCTTGCGAAAACAAGACACTCCATCAGTGAATTACTTGCCAGTCTATTAGCACCATGCACACCTGTAGAAGCAACTTCTCCAACTGCATATAATCCTTTTCTTGTTGAACATGCATTTAGATCAGTTTTAACACCTCCCATCCAATAATGAGCTGCAGGAGCTACGGGAATAACCTCATTTAAAGGGTTAACGCCATAATCCTGACATCGACTTAAGATCGTGGGGAAGCGCGATACAATTTTTTCTGGATCAATATAACGAAGATCTAAGCCAACATGGTCTACATTATTATCATGCATATTTTTCATAATTGCTCTACTCACCTGATCTCTAGTAGCTAGATCACGATTTTCAAGATTTTTAACTGGACTTTCACCATTTTTATCAACTAAGATTGCTCCCTCCCCTCTAAGTGCCTCAGATATTAAGAAGCAAGGAGCACCATAAAATTTTAAAGCTGTTGGATGAAATTGCACGAACTCTAAATCTTCGATAGCAGCTCCTGCTTTCCATGCAAGTGCAATCCCTTCACCAGAGGATTGAGCAGGATTTGTTGTATTTGTAAATAAGTGACCACCCCCACCTGTAGCCAAAACAACAGCTCTAGATTTAATCCAATATAAATTTGCTCCATCAAGAACCTGAACTCCTCTACATTCCTTATTTTGGATAAGAAGTTCAGTTACTCTTACACCTCTGCAGTGAAGAATATTTTTTTGATTCTCAATATGATCTTCTAGAACTTCAACCAATGCTCGTCCAGTACGATCCTTAACATGTAAGACTCTTCTTCGAGAATGGGCTGCCTCCAAGGTAGTAGCTAGTTGATCAGAACTTTGATCAAAAATCATCCCTAAATTTTGCAACCTTTCTACACAACCTGGGGCTTCTTTAACTAGCATTTCTACAGCTTGAAAATCACATAGTCCATCACCTGCTTTTAAAGTATCCTCAGCGTGAAGATCAAATGAATCATCCTGTCTAACAACAGATGCAATTCCGCCTTGAGCCCATCTACTGGAAGATACCTTACTAGTATTTCTATTTAAAAGAAGCACTTTTAAATTTGAGGGTAATTCAAGACAAGTCATAAGGCCAGCAGCCCCAGCCCCTATAACGATTACATCCCAATTATTTATTGGAATCGGTTCTTGCGAAAATGGAAGCCTTAACATTAAACCAAGCCACTAAAAGTTGGTTGCATAATTGCTAAAACAATAAAAATACCATCAACAATTAATGTTGTTTGAATTACGTAACCAGAAACTAAGAGTGCTTTACCACTAGTAGTATTAATTGTGCCAGAATCTAAAATTTCTTTTGAAATAAACCAAAGTATAAGAGCAACAAAAACGATAATAGATAATGATTTTATTTGAATAAGACTTTCTGAAGCTTTTTGAAGAATCCTTGGTGCATTTTCAGAATCTGCTGTAATTACCTGCCTCCATTGATCCATGATTCCGATTAAAAATATTGTAATGTCGGTTACTGCGGTTCCAAATAAAGAAGAGATATAAAAACTTGAACCTATTTTCCAATTGGTACCAAATCCAATTAAAGCTAATGGGAGAACAACAGCTTCAACAGGTACGTGTAGGATAGGAAATGGGCTTAACCATCCCCAGAACAAACAACCACCAAGCCAACTACCTGATATACCAAGTAATAATGAACTGACAATAAACCACTTATTTGATCCTTTCTGATTCAAAACAATTGCCACTAAGACAATAAAAAAAGTAAAACAAAGAGCACTTATTGGTTCTAATCTAACCCAAGGGGCTTGAACAAAAATAGGTAAAATTACAAAAAAAGAAGACCACAATCTTAAAGATATAGGATTTGATAAAAAACTATTTTCGTATGAATCAACTGTCTTATGAGATTCATAGTTGAATTTATCTTTTACTTCTAAATTTTTTGTAATTAATTCTTTCAATGAAAAAGGTTTATTTTAATTAATCTAAATCGTGTTTTAGAAAACTGCGAATGACATATTTTAATAAATAAAAGGCCCATAATTTCACACCTATATTTAGTTTTTTAAAAGTATTTAATACACTTTGAGTCATATATAAGTTTAGAATATATGTATAAGAGTATTTAGCCTTAAATTGTGTGGCAAGAAATTAATTACACAGAAGATCCCACTGATCTTTTAGTTCCTAATATTACTCATAAAATAAACCCTGCAGAAATTGACAGTATTGAAGCTAATTCTATTGCTGAAGAAATAGGATTTGAATCAGGTGATTCTATTATTAGTATTAATGGTAAAAAACCAAGAGATTTAATTGATTATCAGATTCTTATTAATGAAGAAATTTTAGACATATCAGTTTTAGATAAAAATCATGAGATTCACAATATAAATATTGAAAAAGATCAAGACGTTAATTTAGGTATAAATTTTAAAGATGCATTATTTGATTCAATCAAGCAATGCAATAATAGATGTCCATTTTGTTTTATTGATCAACAGCCAAGTGGTAAAAGAAAAAGCCTTTATATAAAAGATGATGATTATAGATTAAGTTTTCTATATGGCTCTTATTTAACACTTACGAATTTAAAAAAAGAAGACTGGGAAAGAATTGCCATGCAAAAACTATCCCCACTTTTCATTTCAGTTCATGCTACTGATCCCGCCACAAGAGAAAAATTATTAAAAAATAAAAAAGCAGGAGTGATACTTGATCAAATTTCGTGGTTTGAAAAAAACTCTATTCAGATACATGCTCAAATTGTTGTTTGTCCAGATATAAATGATGGAGATATTCTTGAGAAATCAATTTTGGAACTTTCTGAATTCTACAAAAAAAACTCTCAAACAGTACTTTCAGTAGCAATAGTTCCTGTAGGACTTACAAAATTTAGACCTGAAAATGATGGATTGAAATCAATAAGCCCAGAATACGCAAAAAAAACTATTAAACAAGTAGAGAGAATTCAAGCCTCTCTACAAATTACTCTTGGGACTCGTTTTTGTTGGCTAGCAGACGAATGGTATTTAATTGCTGGTACAAATTTACCTAGTTACAAAACCTACGAAAATATGCCACAAGAATCTAATGGAGTTGGGACTATTAGAAACTTTCTAGAAGCATTAAGAGAGAAGACTCAACACCTACCCCAAAAAGTAAAAAAGCCAAAAAAAGTTAGTTGGATTGTTGGCAAATTAGTTTACGAAGCCCTAATTCCTACAGTTAAGAAATTAAACTTAATTAATGGACTAACAATTAATTTATATGGTTTGCCAAGTATTTATTGGGGTCAAGACCAAGTTGTTACTGGTCTTCTTACTGGAGAAGATCTAATTTACGGGCTGAAAAATAAGGATTTAGGAGAAGCTGTTTACATACCATCTATTATGTTAAAAATTAATACTGATTTATTTTTAGATGATAAAAATATTCAAGAAGTTGAGAATCAAATAAATACTAAAATTCACGTTCTTGATGATTCAAATGATATTATTAATACTTTGATTGGTTAATCGAATATTTTCGAAACTATAAAACATGCTTAGAAGAGTGATAAATCCTTTCTTATTATTGCCGCTTACTCTAAGTATGAATACCTTTAATGTTCTATCGAGCGAAACAAAAAATTACATTGATAATGTTTTAAAAGAAAATTCAAATATTACTTTTGTTGATTATCAAGAAATAGAAAAACTTGTATTAAATAATCAAGAATTAAAATCATTACAAAACCTAGTAGCCTCTGCAAGCTTTAATCTCTCCAGTCAAATTTCCAAAAGATACCCATCATTAGATTTTCAAGCCAATGGGTTACCAAACTATGTTGCAGGTAAAAAATACAATAGCAATTCACCTACTTTAAAAACATCACAATTTACGGCAAATCCCTCCCTTAATATTAAATGGGATGTAATTGCCCCGCTGAGAGGATCTGAAATTAAAATTGCCAAAACAAATTACAAAATTGCAGAAAATAATTATGAGATCAAGAAAAAAGATTTAATTCAAGAAGCAAGAATCAGATATCACAAATACAAAAAGTCATATCAAGATATTCAAAACAAAAAATTCACACTTGATTTATCAATTACAAGTTTAGAAAATGCTAAAGCGAAGCTAGATGCGGGAATTGGTACAAAATTTGAAGTTCTTGAAGCAGAAGCTCAATTATCTCGAGATCAACAATCACTTAATGAAAAGAAAATAGAACATGAAATTAATAAAATTTCTCTTAAAGAGATTATTAATGTTAAGGGAGATTTTGAAACTAATAAAGAGCAAAATCTTATAGGATTTTGGAATCATAAATTGAATAAGAATATTAATGAGGGTTTGGATAAAAATCTTTCCTTAAAAAACCTTATTCTTCAAAAATCAATCAAAAAGAGCCAAGCTGAGAGCTTTTTAGCTCAAAATAAGCCAAATATCTATATCAGTAATTCATTATCTAGTACATTTTCAAAGGGTGACTCTCTGGCAACTAATATCGACTCTGAAAAATCTGGATCTAATTATACAAATACCATAAGTCTAAATTTTGCATGGAGTATTTTTGATGGCGGAAAAAATAAGAACTCCTACAAATCAAAAATAGCAGATGCAGAGTCTGAAAAATATGCTTATGAAAATCTTAAAAATGTTTTAACCACAAGTATTAGTAAAGCCTATTTAAATCTTAAATTAAGTGAAGAAAAAATAATCTCTTCTCTTAAAGAAATTGAATCTAGCAAAGAGTCTGTAAGGCTTTCCAGACTTAGATATGATGTCGGAATATCAACTCTAAAAGATGTTCTTGTTAGGCAAAGTGAATTAAGTAATGCGAAAGCAAAAAATATTAATGCAATATATAATTACAATCTTAATATAGATGAATTAGAAAGATTAACTTTCCTTGATAAAAGTAAAAATTGTTTGGGTAGTAATAATACTAAAATTAAGGATAAGGAATCTATTTGCAATATATAAATATGAATCCACCAAATCTAACTAATAATCAACTACGTGAATTAGATTCTTTATTTGAATTGGTTAGTCAACGTCAAACAAAAGATTTTGGAAATATTAGCGCCAGCAATAAAGCAGATGGATCATTATTAACAAGTTGTGATTTATGGAGTGACAAAACAATCGTAGATGGCTTAGCTTCAATAGCTCCAGGTGAAGGCGTCCTTAGTGAAGAAGGGCAAAAGTTAATCCCAAATTCAAAAGCTTACTGGGTTGTCGATCCGCTTGATGGGACAACAAATTTTGCAGCCGGTATTCCTTACTGGTCTATATCTGTAGCAAGGTTCGTTGATGGTAAACCACAATCTTCTTTTTTAATAATTCCTACATTGAAAAAAAAGTTTGTATCCATTAAGGGTAAAGGGGTTTGGTTAAATAACAAGAAAATTGATCCTAGCCAGAATAATCGTCAAAGTGAATGTATTTCTTTATGTAGTAGATCAATAAAAATTTTACAAAAAAAACCAAACTCAGTATTTCCTGGCAAAATCAGACTCTTAGGTGTATCGAGTTTAAATCTTACGAGTGTAGCGATGGGACAAACTTTCGGAGCAATAGAATCAACCCCTAAGATATGGGATATTGCAGCAGCCTGGCTGCTATTAGAAGAACTCAATTGTTCTATAGAGTGGTTAAAAACAGATCCTTTAAATTTAATTTCAGGAGAAGACTTAAGCGATGTTAATTTTCCATTAATTGCTTGTAGATCTATTGAAAAATTTGAAATTTTAAAGCCATGGGGCAATTTGCTATTAGCAAAATAGTCGCATCATAAATAAAAAATTGCTTGAAAAATTTCTTAATCAGATACAATAAAAATTAAGTAAATAAATAAATATTTGAAGAAAATTAATATGCAGAGAAGTTCAACATGGATTCTGAAAAGTTTATGGGGAGCTTGTGAACGATGGAACAAATCTGATTGTGTTGATTTAAGCGCCGCATTTGCATACTACACACTTCAATCATTTTTTCCCATTCTTCTAATTTCTCTTTCAATAGCTTCATGGTTCTTAGGAAAACAAGAAGGATTAGATCAACAAATAATTGCCATTGCTGCTCAGCTTTTACCTCCTTCGGTGGTTGAGTTAGTAGAGACAACATTATTTAATTTAATAGATCAAGGTTTTGGAGCAGGAATTCTTGGGGCTATGTTTTTACTTTTTACAGCAGGAAATGCATATCTATCTCTTCAAAGAGGTTCGGATAGGCTTTGGGAGGACGAAATTCCTTCTAAAAAAGTTAATGCTGCTTGGAGAGTGCAAGCTTCGAAGTTTCTCCGAAATAGAGTTGAAGCCTTTTTAATAGTATTCTTTATTGGTTTTTTAATGGTACTAGATCAAATTAGTGCAAATCTTAGGATGATCCCAAGTAACGTTTTAGAAAATCTTTCAAAATCTAATAATCTTATTTCTGATTTATTATTCAAGTTGCCGTTATTACAAGTTGGTCAGTTTGCAATACCACTAATTGGCTTTTCTTTAATGGCTCTTTTATTACAAGCACTTTTACCAAGTAGAAAAGTTCCATTAAAACCACTGCTACCTGGATCTTTTCTTATTGGAATTGGCCTAACTACTTTGAACCTAGCAGTAAGTAAAAGTATTCTTTCACTTGGAGTAAGATTTCAAGCATACGGTTTTATTGGAGGTTTTCTGGTACTTACTTTGTGGGTATGGCTATTAGGAGTAATTTTATATTTTGGACAGTGTTGGAGCGTAGTAATTGCTAGTATGACTATGGTAAATAAAAAAAGAAATTATAGATAAGGATAAATAAGGTGAATTATTTTCTTAAAGCTAATAAAAATCTTTTTACCTACTTATTAATCATACTAATAGTTATTCCAATTTTTGGATTTAACTTTTTCATTAGCATTGTTGGAAATATCCTACTTCTTTTATTTTTAATTCCTCTTCTATTTTTAATTTTAGTATTTATAGGTTTTAACTTTTATAAATCTAAAATTAATACATGCAGTAATTGTGGGTCAATATCATTAGGTTTAAGTGAAACCTGCATGAATTGTGGTGCAAATTTAGAGAATATAAGTAAAAATAATCAATTAGATAAAAAGCCTAGTGAAAGTACCATTGAAGTGAAAGCAGAAGAAGTAAAATAAAAGATTATCCTATTCCAATTTGTCTAAGAATACTTTGTCCAGTAATTAATTCAGTACCAAGTCCAATCAAAATACCCATCATAGCCATTCGGCCATTCCAGGTTTCTGCAAAATTTACAAAGCCAAATCTTGGTTGATCGTTATTATTCATAATTAACTAGATTACCTATCAAGTTATTTTAACGGTTAAAGGAAGAATTTATGATAAATAAATAAATTATTTATTTAACATGTCTTACACCATCAACAGGTCGATACTCATCTCCAGTTAATTCCTCATAAACAATAGCAGGCAATCCTGTATCAAACATTGTTTGCAATGCTTCTTTTAACATAGGATTCCAACCTCCAGTACTAACTTTTCCATGTCTTACAGTCCAGTCCCAAGTCCCTTGGAGATCTCTGGGTAATCTACCTTCTCTATCTCTTCGAGCAACTAAGTCTAAAGATTCAACGATACCAACAATAACTGGATTCTTACCGTAAGAAGGAGTAACACTTAGTTCAAGTCTTACTGGATCTTCTTTAACAATTTTTAAACGAAACCTTGGTGGCAACTTCAGAGATCTTATTACCGTTGAGACAATTTTTGTTCTTAATTCCAATTTTTTCCTTATCTGTAATTTAGTTAATCAGTTGTTGAACCTTTTTCTTCTAATGTAGAATCATTGTCGTTCGAAAATCTCACTGTTAATAACTCCTCTTCTGTTATTTTTCCTGATTTATCTAAAAGTTCTGGGTGTATTGTGTACTTTTTTTGTTTAAAACTGGAAGTATTAAAACGTTTATTTTCATTATCAGATATAGCCCAGCCGTTGGACATTACTTTAAAAGCTTTCCAAACTAAATAAGTTAAGGCCGCAGAATATATGATTGGGAATAGAATAGTCATTGAACTTATAAATTAGTTAGCACTATTTTTAATATCATAGCCTGAAAAAAAGAAATTTAGCTCAAGTCATTAAATTATTCTCTAAATTCAAATAATTTAATTAGTAGTTATATTTGAATTACACGCTTATGGTGTATTAAATCCTTGGAAGAACATAAAAAATCAAAATTGAAAAAATACATCCAAAATCTATTCCTAATCGCCTCATTTATTACAGTGGGCATTAGATATCCTGCAAAAGTCATATCCCAACCATTAAGTAAACCAAAAATTAATGAAGTTAATTTATATTCAAACAAATCTTTCATAACTAAAGCTGTAGAAAGAACCGGTGCAGCAGTGGTGACAATTGATACTCAAAGATATGTTAAAAAAAGAAAATTTTCTAGAAATTCTCAACTATTTATAGACCCATATTTTGAAAGATTTTTTGGATTAGATTTACCTAATGATAATCGACCAAGGATCGAGCAAAGCCAAGGAAGTGGATTTATATTTGCAGATGGACTTATAATGACTAACGCTCATGTTGTAGATGGATCAGATAAAGTGATTGTTGGCTTAACCAATGGCAAAAAATTTGACGCAAAACTTATAGGGCAAGACTTTTTTACAGATTTAGCTGTGCTTAAGATTGAAGGGAAAGGACCTTGGCCAAAAGCAAAATTGGGCAATTCTGCAAAGATTAAAGTTGGTGACTGGGCTATAGCAGTTGGGAATCCATTCGGACTGGAAAACACTGTTACCCTTGGTATTATTAGCAATCTAAATAGAAACGTCACTCAATTAGGAATATATGATAAAAAACTTGAATTGATACAAACAGACGCTGCTATTAATCCTGGCAATTCTGGAGGTCCACTATTGAATAGCGAGGGAGAAGTAATTGGTATTAATACGTTGATAAGATCAGGTCCTGGAGCGGGTTTGAGTTTCGCGATCCCAATTAATAAAGCTAAGGAAATTGCCTATCAACTGATAAAAAATGGAAAAGTCATACATCCAATGATTGGGATTAGCCTAATAGAAGCAAGTAATTCTGAGAGAAAAAATAATGTCGTTAAAGTTGGATATGTAGTACCGAACAGTCCAGCTGCAAAGAGTGGAATCATGATAGACGATATTATAATAAAAGTTGGCAATAAAGATATTGAAACGGCTTCAGACGTTATAGACCAAATAAATAAAAATGGTATTAATAAACAAGTAAGTATATTACTAAAGCGTAGAAATAAATTTATTAAATTAAAAGTAATCCCAACTGATATAACTAATTTAGAAACTAACTAAAAGGACTAATCGTCATTCTTTTTAAGTATTTCCACACACTTAGAAATACATCTACCATCCCTCATATCACAAGTAGTAATGCATTCAAAATAACTTTCAATAGGATCATAAATTTTAAAATGTTTTTCTTTGAAATCGTAATTTTTCATTTAAGTTATTAAGACATATTTTTATATTTTTAAGATTAATCAAGGACGGTAAGCTATGTAAAGATAAATGAGTGATCTTACTTAGCCAATTGTAAATTTTATTAAAAGTAATCAAATTTTTTGGCTTTGAGTTTTCTCTAAAAAATATTCGTAATTACCATCATATGAAAATAACTTTGAATCTTTAATTTCAACAACTCTATTTGCAACCTTTGAAATAAAGTACCGATCATGAGAAATGATTAGTAATGAACCCTTATAATTTTTAATTGCTAATTCTAAGTTTTCCTTAGATTGCAGATCCAAATGATTAGTTGGTTCGTCCAAAAGAAGGAAATTACTAGGATTAATAATCATGAGCGCTAATGCTAATCTTGCCTTTTCTCCTCCACTGAGTTGTTTAATATATTTAAAAACAGTTTCATTTTGAAAACCAAAACCCCCTAAAAATGTTCTAATTTTTTTTTGCGACCATTCTGGAGATTTATTACATATTAAATCAATAACCCTTTCTTCAAGTGAAAGTGCTTCAGCCTGATTCTGTTCATAATAGCTAGTTATTATATTATGTTTACCAAGATTAATTTCTCCAATTTCAGGAGATATTTTTTTCATAATAATTTTAAGCAATGTAGATTTGCCGCAACCATTAGGTCCCAATATTGCTATTTTCTCCCCAGAAGAAATCTTTAAATTAATATCTAAAAAAAGAATTTTATCCTCGAAACTATGAGACAAATTTTTGATATTTAGCACTAATTTTCCAGAGCGAGGGCATTCTGGAAAATTAAAAACAGGACTTTTTGATTTTGAAATGGTAGGCTCAATTTTAGAAATCTTTTTTAATTGTTTTTCTCTACTCTTAGCTTGAGAACTTCTAGTTGCACTAGCTCTAAATCTATCTATGTACTTCTTCTGTAACTCAATTTCTTTTTGTTGTAATTGATATGCCTTATTTTGGGATTCTTCATTCAAAGATTTCTGTTCGACAAAAAAAGAATAGTTCCCATTATATGTTTCAGATGTTCCTCTATCTACAAAAATTATTTTTTTACATAATTTATCCAAGAAATATCTATCATGGCTGATAATCATAACTGCAATCTTAAGCGATGATAGATATTCTTCTAACCAAAAAATAGTTTCTAAATCTAAATGATTGGTTGGTTCATCCAGTAAAAGTAAATCAGGTTTTTGTAAGATTATTTTTCCAAGTGCAACTTTCATCTGCCAACCACCTGAGAAATTGCCAACTAATTTATCAGCATCTTCTATAGAAAAGCCTAATTTTGGTAATATTTTTTCTACATCAGATTGCATTTGATACCCACCTAGAGCTTCAAATTTTGCCTGATATTTTGCAAGTTGATTTACAAATATTTCAAGTTCATCGGAATTTTTTTTTAAATCCAATGATTTCATTTTATTCTCAATTTCTAAAAGTTTAATAGCAACAATTTGTATATCTTTAAAAGAACTTTCTAATTCCTGTCTCACTGAAAAATTTAAATTACAATCTAACTCCTGTTTTAAATGAGCAATTTTAGGATTTCCCTCTTTGATGATTGTTCCACTTGTTTGCTCTTCCTCTCCAATTAAAATCTTAAATTGGGTTGATTTACCTGCACCATTAGAACCAACTAAGCCAACTTTTTCTCCTTTCTTAATCTCCCAACTAATATTTTTTAAAACAACATCTGTAGAATAAATTTTGCTTACACCTTCAAATCTAATCACTGTTTTAAAAAATAGAATTTACAAAATCTGTGGCTTATTTACTAAAAAATATTTTGTGGAATAAAATTAAATCATGAAAAGAATAGAACAAATTGTAGTGATTTTCATAGCTGCAGCTCTTGCAATTCCAAGTTATTGGTTTTTTTGGACTTTGGCTGGTGGAGGTGGCTACAACAAAAGAATAAAACCTATTCCTAATCCAAATAATAATTATTCGAAACCTTTTCCTAAAGACCTCCTCGAGCCTTGATTAACCACATTTTAGTTGCCTCATCATCAATAGTACTCAAATATTCAATAACCTCTTCTTTAGTCACAGAAATATTTAACTCGTTGCCAATATCGCATATTTTATCTAAGGCTTTTTTGGGATTAGTTAAGGCTGTCATAAAAAGACTTTGTTTCTTTTTGGAATCGTTGGCTATTAACTTATAGAGCTTTTCAGCATTACTGGACATGTTTTTAAAATCTATTTATTAATAGATTATTACTTCAAGCTACATTTTGTTCATTATATTTATTATTAGATAAATCATTATCCACATCTTTTATCTCTTTTGCAGAGGCATCTGCCATACTTCTTGCGTCTAAACATAAAACTTTTCTTAGTTTTGCAAAGTTAGCTGCGTGAGATTTTCTACCTTCTTTTTGAGCATGATACTCAGACTGCTGAAGAGTATGGTGAAGATGACTTAACAAATATGGACTAATTACAGCTGATACCAAAACGTCACTATTTTCATTATCTTGAGAATCAGAATTGATTAATCTTTTTTTCGGTTTATCAATTATCGACCTTTTAGGAGAATCAATTTTTCTTGAATTTTTCATAGGACAATAAAAAAATTAATTGATACGGACATAAATTTCCCTACTAATAATATACACAAAGATAGTATCCTTGACTAACTGTGTATACTAATAAGTAACAGTTATCAACTTTGACTCATGGCTACCCGCCAAAACTCAACCAATGGGAAGCCTAAATCCCCCAGAATTCAAGTAGTTCTTCCAGAATTAATATGTGAGCAATTAACTATTTTGGCCGATAATGAATCCAGGACAGTAAGTAATATGGCAAAAGTGTTAATACAAGAGGGTATAAAAAAATATTTCGAAAAAGATAGTAAATCACCTGTTTCAGAAAATAATTTAAATACTGATAAATTTAGAGATGAACTTGAAAAACAAAGCGTCAGAAGATTAAAAAGAGCTCCTCAAAGGATTAGATACTATAAAAAATCTGATTAAAAATAATTAATTTTGAGGCAATTTCTGTAAATCTACAGTTTTACCCATGACTACCAAAATATTTCCTCTTTCCAAAATATATTTTGCTGGAGGATTAACTGTTAACTCTTCAGCAGGTCCTGCAGCAAGAACATTTACTAAATAATTTTTCCTTAAATTTAAATCTCTCAAAGATCTTCCAATAAATTCCTCTGGAACAGTTATTTCATCTATACCAGTTTGGTTATCTAGTTCCAATCTTTCGATTAAATTTGGTCTTACTAGTTCTAAACCTAATCTTTCTCCTTGCATTCTAGATGGGAAAACAACTTTATCTGCACCGACTCTTTTTAACATTTTTTCGTGCAAATCACTGGTAGCTCTCGCTATTACTCTTTTCACTTTGCTACCTTCACTATCTTTAGCAATAAGTGTTGTAGTTATACTTGCTTCAATAGGTTCACTAATACCCACTACAACAGTATTCATTTCAAGTATTCCCGATTCCTTCATAGACTCTTCGTCAGTACAATCGACAACTCTTGCTTCTATTGAAGGTTCTAATTGCCTTAAATCATCAATAGCTTTTTCCGAATAATCTGCAGCCAAAACATCTGCACCATTACTTATAAGTTCTCTACAAACTGCGGTTCCAAATCTTCCAACGCCGACAACTGCAAAAGTGAGTGCTTCTTTTTCTCTCTTTTGAGACCACTGCCACCAATCAGCCATAATAAAACTTAGTCAATTCTAAACATAAAGATCAGCCCTAGGATAGCCAATTCTCTTTTGTCTATCTATTCTACTCTTATACAGAGCCTGCCAAAGTGCACTTAAAAGCAAAAGGATGCCAAGTCTACCCACAAACATTCCGACAATAAGAATAAATTGGCCAAAATGATTTAATTTTGCAGTTAAACCAATATCAAAACCAACAGTTGCAAATGCGGATATGCAAGTGAAAAGAATTTCTAGGAATGTGAAAGATTCTCTCTTAACAAACGTATTTGTTGTACTAAGCAACATTGCCATTAAAAGAACAAAAAGCAAAGATCCAACTGTGATTCCAACTGCCTTTAGAATAACTTTATCTGAAATTAATCTATTGCTAATAATTACATCTTTCTGACCTCTCAAAGTTGATCTAGTTGCAGCCATTAAAGCAATAAATGTAGTTGTTTTTATGCCTCCACCAGTACCTCCAGTACTTGCTCCAATAAACATCAAAGTCATTAATAACAATAAACCAGTATCTGATATAGAGTTCAAGGATATTGGATAATTTGTAAAGCCTGCGGTTCTTGCACTTACTGTCTCAAAAATTGATGACAATAACCGTTCAAACATATTCAAATCATTAAAAAATTGACTATTAAGCAATGATTCAGTGACAAAGAATCCTAATGATCCAAATAATATTAGAGACAAACTTGTCCTAATAACAAGTCTGGAATGAAGGCTTAATTTATTATAAGAAAAATTTTTTTTATTACTCCAAATATCATCAATAACCCTCCATCCCAATCCACCCATAACAATGAGAAAAACAAAAACACTATTGACCAAATAATTTGTTCTATAGTCTTGGAGGCTATTTGAACTTAAAGAAAATCCTGCATTGTTATATGCAGATATGCTGTGAAAAATCGAGGACCATAGTCTTTCCCAATTATTCTGAATGTCTACAAATCCAAAAGCATATAAAACAATTGCGCCCAAGGATATGATACTCATCGCTGTAATAGCAATGCTTTGAAAAGTTCGACCAATTCCTCCAACTCCAAATTCATCTAGAGTCTTGCCTTTGTCTAATCTAGTTCTTAGCTTTGTCCCCTTCACAACAAAACCCTGTAAAAATGTTGTAATAGCCATTAATCCTAGACCACCTGATAAAAGCATAAAAGCCAAGAAAACCTGGCCAAAGAAATTTAAATCATCACCAATATCAATTATGGTTAAGCCAGTTACGGTAATAGCAGAAGTAGATGTAAAAAATGCTTCCCACAAGCCAACCTTGGAAGATGAACATAATGGAGAACTCAAAATTAAAGTTCCAAGGCAAATAATAAATAAGCCTGTAACAATAGTAAATTGAGGCACAGATAGCTTTTTGTAAGCATCTTTAAACTTATAAACATTACTAGTTAATTTCACTTTATTTATCCGTAATTTAAAATTATCAATGCTGGCACTGTAAAAGACATTATAAGTGTTAATCCAGCTCCGTATTTTGCGATATCAAAAAACCTATATCTTCCAGGACCATAAACCATTAAATTTGTTTGATAACCCATTGGAGTCAAGAAAGATTGACTCGCACCAAATAAAACAAGCATTATTAAAGCACTTGCTGAAATCCCTAAAACATTTGAGAATTCAATAGCAACAGGCAAAATCAAAGCAACCGAAGCAGCATTACTTATAAATTGCGTAAGAATAACTGTCGATACAAAAATTACGACCAGTGCGAAATATAGAGGCATTCCATTAAGGGCAAAGTTTAGATTGAAAGCAATTAAATCTGCTAATCCTGTTACTTGCATAGCTACACTAAAGCATGATAAAGATCCCAACAATAAAATAACGTCTAACCTAATTGATTTTTGTATCTCGGCAGGTCTTAAACATCCAAAAGCAACCATAGCAATGACTGCTAAAAGTACTGAACCTACTAATGGAATATTAGAAACCGAAGGTAAAACCACCATTCCTATTGCAATTGCAATCGATATAGGTTTTTTAATCAAGAAAGGTAAATCATCTTCGAATTGATCTAAAATCAGCAAATCATTACTAGCTTGCAAACCTCTTATTGAATCTAAAGGTGCTTGCAATAATAAAACATCTCCAGCCCTTAAAACAGCTTGGCCTAATCTCTCCTGAACAGTTTGTTGACCTCTTCTTAGTGCTAAAACTGTTGCATTGTGACGCTGCCTAAATCTTAATTCTCTCAAACTTGCACCAGCTAGAGTTGAGCCAGCTGGTAAAAGAGCTTCAAAGGTCTTAGTACCTTCATCATCTGAGAAAACATTTGCTCCATTTAAAGATGTTTTGTTTTCACCTAACAGAATGGTATGTTCCTGCTGAAGCCTAAATAAGTCTGCCCTTGTAACGCGTATTATTAATCTATCATCTGGTTCAATCTTTCTATCAGCTAAAGGAGGAAGAATAACTTTTCCATTTCTATGCAATTCCAGAACATCAACGTCAAATCGTCTTTGCAATCTACTATTTCTGACAGATTGTCCAACCAATTCTGAAGTAGAGGGAATAGTCACTTCAGTAAAGTATATATTCATATCACCATTTTTAATAAATTCCTTATCTCTCCCTCTATCCGGCAAAAGCATGTCAGAAACAAGAATCATATAGGTTGTGCCTATAAGCCATACAGGAATTCCGATTGAAGTCAAACTAAATAATTCCAAACCTCCATAACCTAATTGTTGACTTATATCACTTACAAGAAGATTTACTGAGCTACCTAATAATGTCAGAGTTCCACCTAATAAAGTAGCAAAAGAAAGAGGTAATAAAACTTTTGATGGTGATATATTTCTTCGCTCACACCAACCTTCAATTAGGGGTAACAAAGATGCTACTACTGGAGTATTAGGTACAATTCCAGATATTGGAGCTATCAAAAAAGCTATTAAAGAAATTAATTTCCTTGGTGTTCTAATACTTTCAGAAGATATCAATTCTCTTACTCTGTCCAAAGCACCACTTTTAAATAATGCAGAAGAAACTGCAAATAAACCCATAAGGGTGATTAAGGATGGGCTACCAAATCCAGCTAAAGCTTTTTCAGGAGAAAGAACCCCTGTAGCTATAAATATTCCAACACATAACAAACCAGTCAATTCTGGTGCAATAGTATTTTTAATAAATAAAATTATTGACATTATTAAAACAACTACCGTTATAAACGCATCAAAATTATTACTAACTACTGCAATTAAATTCATACGAAACTTATTTAACTCAATATACCCAAAAACAATATTTCAAAAAAGTTTACTTAAAATTATCTTTTTTCAGAAACTTTTTAAAAATAGATTTTTTTTGGAATATCCATGAAGATGCAGATTTTAAGCTTTCATTAATATCAGGCAACTTGGAAGCATAAATAAGTCTTCTTGCATCAAAAGCCAATTTCCCAGATAAAGTAACCCCAAGGCCAGAAATTGAAGCTTCTCCTATTCCTAAACTAATCATTTCACCATTATCTTTAAATTCAAAGGGTAAAGGATCCTTTCCTTGAATTAAAAGTTCTAAATTATTAGCCAGATAATTTCCCTCCTGCATAGCGACCTGAGCAGTGATAGGTAAATACTCCATTCCTTCAATAACTGAAACATCGCCAATAGCAAAACAATTTTTATAGTTTTCTATTTGTAGATTTTTATTAACTAAAATTCGTCCATATTTTTTTGTTATTTGATCAGTTTCTAAGTAAGACAAATTTGGTTTAACGCCTGCAGTCCAAATAACAATATCTTTATCCAATGAAGTTATTCCAACCTCACTAGAAATACTAATCTTAGTTTCTGAGACTTCTTTAACTGTGGAATTCAAAAGAACGTTGATTTTTCTTTTTTCTAATGCCTTCTCTGCTTGTTCTCTATTAAAAATTTTGTTTTTATTGAGGATTTCGTTTGATTTTTCTATTACATTAATTTCAAATTGGTCTGTAAATAAATCTTTAATTTTACATGCCAACTCGATGCCAGAGGGACCACCTCCAACTATAAATAACTTTTTATGCAAAGCAGTATCTTGTGATTTTTTTAAAAAAGAATTTAATTTATTTAGATCAAGAACATCATTAAAAAAATAACAATTTTCATCTACACCTTTTATAAAAAAATTATTTGGAATAGAGCCTGTAGAGATAACAAGATACTGATAACTTAATTTTAAATCGTCACTAAATTCAAGAATATTTTCTTTGAAGGAAATCTTGGTTAAAGAATTTCTTAAAAAAGTTATGCCCGCATCAGAAAAAATATTTGCAAATTTTGGGGAGGCTTCCCAACTTCTTATTTCTTTACTTAAAACTTCGTACATTAAGGGTTTAAATATAAAGTTAGTTTCAGAATCAACCACAAGAATCGGTAAAGAGGGATTAAGATTCTTTAAATTCAAAGCAAATGTCATGCCGGCAAAACCTGCTCCAACTATTACTATTGGTTTTTGTATTGATTTCATTAGAGAAATATTGTTATGCGTAAATGTATTATTAAACTATACGAATAAATTTTAAATTGAGCGAAATAAAATTAAACTCATAACCAAACTGAATAATGATTGAAAAAATTCAAAAAGATATTCAAACCAACTTGAGGAAATATAATCACGAGTTAGTAGATAAAAAGCCTCAAGAAATGCTTACATGGGGTTATGAAAAGTTTGATAATCAATTTGCTATTACAACAAGTTTTGGTATACAGTCATCAGTCCTTTTAGATATGGTCAGTAAATTACGTTTACAAAAAAAAATCAAAATTTTTTGGATAGATACAGGTTACCTTCCTCCAGAAACATACCATTACGCTGAAAAGCTTATTAATAGTTTATCCTTAGAAGTTAAAGTTCTTCAAAGTGAATTATCTCCAGCAAGAATGGAGGCCAAATATGGAAAACTTTGGGAAACAAATAAAGAAAATGATTTAGATAAGTATCATGAATTGAGAAAGATAAAACCTTTAGAAAATGGTCTAGCAAAATATGATATTTTCTGCTGGGCAAGCGGTGTTAGATCAAATCAAACAGAAAATAGAAAAAAAATGAAATTCCTAGAAGTAATTCGTCAAAGACTCTCTTTAAGACCATTATTAAGTTGGACAAATAAAGATATTTTTTATTATATGGAAGAGAATAATTTACCTGCCCATCCACTTTTTAACAAAGGTTATTCTTCTGTAGGAGATTGGCATTCAAGCAGGCCAGATAGTCTTGAAACAAAGGGAAGAGATACTAGATTTGGGGGGATTAAACAAGAATGTGGAATACACACTAATAATTAAATTGATCATAGAACAATGGTCTCAGATATAAATTTTTTATTAGTAGGCAATAGTAGGCTTCATTGGGCAAAATATTCTAAAAATCAATCTAAATTCTTCCATACCAAAAAAGAGCAAAAAGTTCCCGAAAATATAGATCTTGATAAATTAATTTGGGCTTCTGTAGGAAAACTACCAAATTTTTTGCTGAACAAAGAAAATGAATTAAAAACTAAAGATATTCACTTAACAAATCTTCCTGATTATTTTGGAGTTGATAGAGCTCTTGCCTGCATTGCCGCTTTAAAAATTATTGAAAACCCTTTCAAAAAAGATTTGCTAATTGCAGATTGTGGAACGATATTATCAATAACAAAATTGAATTCAAATGGATCTATTATTGGAGGTCAACTTCTTCCAGGTTTTCTAACACAACTAAAGTCAATGGAACAAAATACAAAAAATCTTAAAGTACCCAAAAAATATGATATTCCGATCAAAGATTTTTTAATTAATACAGAAGAAGCAATTTTAAAAGGAGTAATCAAATCTCTTACCTGCGTTATTAGTAGTTTATTTAATCCCGAAAAAGATATTTTAATAATCTGTGGAGGAGACTCTCAATTACTCACAAAATTTCTAAAGACTGAAAAAGAAAATATTATCAATTCTCCTAATTTAGTTATGGAGGGGATGATTATTCACTACCTATCCATCAAAAATTAGCCTAATCCAAGGTCTGCAATTATATGATCAGCCATTATTGCTGCTTTTACCTTTAAATAAATTTTTTCGATATTACCTTCAGTATCAATTAAAAAAGTATTTCTCATCATTCCCATATATTCTTTGCCCATGAATTTCTTCAGTCCATAGCTATCATAATCAGAAGAAACTTTGAAAGGTTCAGGATCAGTTAAAAGAATAAAAGGTAGATTAAATTTTTCTATAAACTTCTGATGAGAGGATGCATTATCTTTACTAATACCAAGCACAACAATATTATTTTTTTGGAGTAAATCCCAATTCTCTTTAAAATTACATGCTTCTTTAGTACACCCTGGAGTATTATCTTTTGGATAAAAATATAGTATTATTCTTTTACCTTTAAAATTACTAAGAGAAACTTCTTTCTCAAAAGAATCTTTTAATTTAAATTCTGGTGCTTTGTCGCCAACCTTAAGAGCCATTGAAATTATTAAGTGAGTATGAATATAAAATACCAAAAATTTGGTTTTATGAGATTAAAGGTGTGCAAGATGTCGCAACTGTAGAAGAAATTAAAACTTCAAAAAACCTAACAAATTCAAGATCAAAGGTTTTCTTAGAAACAAGATCTTATTTGCGACAATCACTTTCAACACTTTTTGATTTAGACCCTCTAGAAATTCCAATTAATGCTCATCCTGGAGAACCTCCGAGTTTGCCCTCTGGCATGGGAAATATCAGTTTAAGTCATTGTAAAGATGCCATTACTATAGTCTGGCATAAAGGCAAAATAGGGATTGATATTGAGAGAACAGATAGAGATTTTAACCATATAAAATTTGCAGAAAAATATTTTTTTCATACCAATAAATCAAAACATAATAATTATTTAACAAAAAATATGATATTAAATCAATGGTGTGCTGTTGAAGCAGCTATAAAATGGGATCATGGAAAATTAGCTCAAGACATTAACCATTGGCAATTTTTTGAAAAGCCAAAAAAGTTAATTCATAAGGTGAAAAACATACATTTAAGTTATTCACAGATTAACTTCCATAATTGGACTATCGCTTTAGCCTACGATGGAAAAACTTCCTTTAATCCTGAAATTATTTGTTGTTCGAAAAATTTTTAGTTTTCTTTTCTTCTAAGCAGTTCTTCATATTGAGTTTTTTCCCATCCATTTTTATTTGGTTCCCATATTTTTAAACCTCTTAAAGATTTGGGAAGATAGTCTTGTGCGACCCAATTACCTGGATAATTATGAGGATTGACATAACTATTAGAATTATTTTTTAAATGGAGTGGAACATCAAAAGCATTGGTAGATTTGATTGTTTCAATGGCTTTAAAAATACTTTTCATACTATTACTTTTTGGAGAAATAGCTAAATATAAAGAAGCCTGCGTTAAAAAATATACTCCTTCTGGAAAACCAACTCTATCAAAAGCATCACAACATGATTGTACTACTACTATGGCATTAGGATCAGATATTCCAATATCTTCACTGGCAGATATAAGTAGTCTTCTAAAAATAAAATTAGGATCTTCTCCAGCCTCCAGCATATTCGCAAGCCAGAATAAAGTTGCATCTGGATCAGAACCTCTTATGGACTTAATAAAGGCACTTATCACATCGTAATGATTTTCGCCATTTTTATCGTAAACAATATTTTTCTTTTGAATTGCATCCTCTGCTATTGAGAGATTAATGTTTATTTCTTTATCTTCATTTTCAGCAGTTGTTTCTATGGCCATCTCCAGGGCATTGATTAATGTTCTTGCATCTCCGCCAGAAAATTTAATTAAATGACTGATAGCATCTTTAGCTAAATAAACCTTTTTTGAATCTTTTTTTTTAGAATAATGAGTTATGACTTTTTGTATTATTTTCTGCAAATCATTTTCTGCCAGAGGAAGTAATGTAAAAATACGAGACCTGCTAACAAGCGCTTTATTAACCGCAAAGAAGGGGTTTTCAGTTGTAGCACCAATAAAAGTTATAGTTCCATTTTCTATTGAAGGTAATAAAGCATCTTGCTGAACTGCTGTAAATCTATGAACCTCATCGATAAATAAAATTGTTTTTCTTTTTGAATTTATTAATCTATCTTTTGCATTAGCTATTTCATTTCTTAATTCTTTAACACTTGATAATACTGCATTTAACTTAATTAATTTTGAACGCGTATTAAAGGAAATAATTTCAATTAGAGTAGTTTTCCCAACACCCGGAGGGCCAGAAAAAATAAAATTACTAATCTTATCGTTTAATATTGCACTTCTTAAAAGCGAATTCTCATTCAGGATTGATTGTTGACCAAAAAAATCTTCCAAATTCTTTGGTCTTAATTTGTCAGCCAAAGGTGCATTATTTTCTATTTGAGAATAATTAGTAAATAAATTTTCTGAATACATATAAAAAAATCAAAAAATCATTACTTTCAATTCTATGTAATTACTGTAGGAGTTTCCATTTGAGTAAGTTTTGAAATGTTCAATAAAGCATCTAAATCATCTATTAGAGGTTTCAAAGCGATCTGAGGATTTAACGAAAGATTCTGTTTAGGATCGAAAAATTTCTCAAAGTAAAGTCTCAATGTTGCACCCTTAGTTCCAGTTCCAGAAAGGCGCACAATTACTCGAGAATTATCATCAAGGACCAATCTTAAACCTTGATTTTCACTTATGGAATTATCAACGGGATCTAAATATGAAAAGTTATCTGCAACTTTAACTAAATGACCAGCAAAACTATTTCCTTTTAAATTTTCGAGCATAGAAGTTAGATTATCAAAGATTTGATTAGCAATATTTGAGGGAATTGCCTCATAATCATGTCTTGAATAATAATTCCTACCAAATTGTTTCCAATGATTATGCATTAAGTCACTTACCGAACATTTTTTCTCAGCTAGAACTTGTAACCAATACAAAACTGCCCATAGTCCATCTTTCTCTCTCACATGATTACTACCTGTTCCAAAACTTTCTTCTCCACATAAAGTAATTAAATTAGAATCTAAAAGATTTCCAAAAAACTTCCAACCAGTAGGTGTCTCAAAACAAGGTATATTTAATGCTCGAGCAACATTATCAACCGCTGAGCTGGTTGGCATGGATCGTGCCACACCTGTAATACCATCCTTATATCCAGGGACACATTGTGTATTAGCAGTGATGACTGCAAGGCTATCACTAGGATTTACAAAACATCCACTTCCTAAAATCATATTCCTATCTCCATCTCCATCGCATGCAGCACCAAAACTATAAGATTTTTTATTTAATAACAAATCAGCCAAGTGGGATGCGTAAGTAAGATTAGGATCAGGATGTAAACCTCCAAAATCTTTTAACGGGTTACCATTCATGACACAATCAGCTGCAAGGCCCATTTTCTCAACAAAAATATTTTTTGCATATGGGCCTGTAACCGCATTCATTGCATCAAAGATTAACGAGAAGTCTTTTTTTAAAAAATCACTAATTTGATCAAAGTCAAAAATTTTCTCCATCAAATTAGAATAATCTATTAATCCATCAATAATTTCTAAGGTAGTTTCGTCGTAAGAATAAGTTCCATATTTACTAAAATCAGGTAATTGAATTTTACAAATTTTATAACTAGTTAGTAATTGTGAAGCCTTGAAAATCTTATTAGTAATTATCTCGGGAGCTGGGCCACCATTAGAGATATTCAATTTCACTCCAAAGTCTCCATCAATCCCACCAGGATTGTGGCTTGCAGAAAGAATAATTCCACCAATAGCGTTTTCTTTTCTAATTAAATGTGATGTCGCAGGAGTAGATAATAAACCGTATTTTGGAACAATAACCTTTTGAACTTTATGAGCAATGCATATTTGGACAATTTTTTCTATTGCTTCAATATTGCCATATCTGCCATCACCACCAACTACTAATGTTGAACCTTTTAAATCTTCTAATGATTGTAAGATTGCTTCAATAAAAACTTCTAGATAATGTTCTTCCTGAAACTTTAAAGTACTTTTTCTTAATCCAGAGGTACCTGGTTTTTGATCTAGAAAAGGAGAATTGATATTAATTGCACTAACTTGATTCATATTTTTAAGAAACTCCCAAAAATCTAACTAAATTAATGAGGCATTTCGGAAGTTCTTAACATAGCGATAAACCATAATGAAGAAATTAATAATGCACTTAAAATTCCATAGTTAACACCAAATTTAGAAATTGTAATTGGAACTATTAGTGGAAAAGTTAATGCCCCAAACAATGGAGTAAAAGCTACAATTTTTTTTAGCATTAATCTAATTTGTTAAAACCATTCAGTTTCAGCATTATCTTTTTCATTAGTATCGTCAAGTGGTGTAGTTCTATCAAATTTCATTGATATACTTTTTTCTTGCTCACCAGATACATCAACTGCTTTAATATCATATTTTTGAGTCCCATCTCTAAATGGAACTTGAATTCTAAAAGTACCATCTGCAGCAAGTGGTACATCTTCTCCACCTATTGTCAGTTTTGCAGAAGGCTCTGTAGCTCCATAAACAATTAATTCAGCATCAGCAACGAGCCAAAAAGATCTATTTTTAACAATTCCGCTTCCAGAATCATTTAAACCTGATGACCATTGACCAGCACCTGAGTCTGTAAGATTATCATTGAGGTTTGTTGAATTTACGTTTTCCATAAATTCTTCAGAACCAACTTTTCTTCTGAGAGGAATGTTAGTTGCTGCTTGGTATAACCTCTCATGCATACCATTTTGTTCTGAAACAACAGGATTAGATATATCTGGGATTGACTCAGAAGTTGAATCTAAATTAAAAGGTACAAATTTATCAAGAATTTGCTCAGAAGGATGAGACCCAGGAACATGGCTTATCGAAGAAAATGCCAATGACATCCAGTTAAAACCATATTTGTAACCTAATTCAACTTTATAATCTCTATCAGCAAGTGGGATTGGCAAGTACCACTCTGTACTGTAACTATCAACTGCTATCTCCCTCAGTGTTCCTTGATTCAAGTTGTTTCCTTCAGAACCAGATGCATCAAATAATCGTAAACATAATTTATTGGCTCCCAAAGATTGTGCTTTTTCTCTATCTGCATCAGAAATTTGCCAAAAAACATAAGCCCAATCTGGATCTCGGGGTAAGAAAACTACATTTGTTTTAACTTCATCACTACTGTTGAAAGCATTGGATTCAGAAGTTTCTAAAGATTTTGACTCAGGAGATGTAATATATGTTTTTATAGTAGATTTTTCTTGATATTTAAGTATTAAATCAACTAAAACAGCTTTTGTTTTACGACTGTAAAGAGGAACCGATAATTTACTTGCTTCTTGACGTAATTGTCTGAGGGTTAGTGAGAGTAATTGATCTTTATTAATGATCCCATCAGCCACTTTAAATTCTCCGTTTTTGTTTGGGATCAGTATGTTCTTTTTTTTTGGGAATTGTGTGTCTTTTTGGCCTGTCGTCAGGATCCTCTGACTACTAAAAAATTCTCAAAATTGATCTTTCTCTTCAAAACAGTTGGTATCAATGAAATTAATTAATTTTCAGATCTTTTTGAAATGTGAATTAATTTTCTTTTTTTTTAAATTTTATTACCCAAATTTGTTAAAGACTCAACAAAAATATATTTTTTCTTCGGGATCAATTAAAAGGGACTTTAGCGTTGTTCAACTAGAAGTACTAAATCATCTATCTCTAAATCCTGAATATTTTTACCAATTTTTTTTGAAAAAGTAATTAATTTTTTTGAAGTGGATTCTAACTGCTCGTAAAAAAGATCACTAAATTTTTTATCATCAAATTTTTTGGATTGGTTATAACACCATTCTCTCAGAGAATTGTTATTTTGATATTCGAAACTATTGCCTACATTGGTAATTCTTAAAATCTGGAGGCAATGAGCGAGTATTCTTAAATGATGTTTCTGCATTATAGGTAGATCAAGATTATCAATTTCTTGAATAGTTTCTATGTTTAATGGGTTAGACAAGGGATCAAGATGATTAGACATTAATTTTTAGTTTTAATAAAGAAAAAAAACTCAATATTGGGGGTATCTTTCGTTAAAGTATATAAAGCTAATTGTAATAAGTTATTTTTGATAACATGGTCAACAAAAATTTAGTTAAAGATGTAGTAAAAGAGCCTTACAAATATGGTTTCGTTACTGATATTGAAACTGAAAAAATAAAAAAGGGATTAAATGAAGATATCATAAAATTAATTTCACAGAAAAAAGAAGAGCCAAAATTTCTTCTTGATTTTAGATTAAAAGCCTTTAAAAAATGGCAAAAAATGAAAGAGCCTGATTGGGCGGCGTTAGGATATAAAAAAATTGATTATCAAGATATTATTTATTACTCTGCTCCTAAGCAAAAAGAGAAAATTTCTAGCTTAGATGAAGTTGATCCCAAACTTCTTGAGACTTTTGACAAATTAGGAATACCCCTCACGGAGCAAAAAAAACTCACAAATGTAGCAGTAGATGCTGTCTTTGATAGTGTTTCTATTGCCACAACTTTTAGAGAAGAACTTGCGGAACATGGAGTTATATTTTGCTCAATTAGTGAAGCAGTTAAAAATCACGCGGATTTGATTGAAAAATATTTAGGTACAGTAGTTCCAGCTAGTGATAATTATTTTGCAGCATTAAATTCTGCAGTTTTTAGTGATGGTTCTTTTGTTTATATCCCAAAAGGTGTTGCCTGCCCTATGGATCTATCTTCCTACTTCAGAATTAATAGTGGAGATTCAGGTCAATTCGAAAGAACACTGATCATTGCTGAAGAATCAAGTTCTGTAAGTTATCTAGAAGGTTGTACAGCTCCAATGTTTGATACAAATACTCTACATGCAGCAGTTGTAGAGCTTGTAGCATTAGACGACGCCTCAATAAAATATTCAACAGTGCAAAATTGGTATGCTGGTGATGAAGAAGGTATTGGCGGAATTTTTAATTTTGTCACCAAGAGAGGAAAATGTTTAGGTAAGAGAAGTAAAATTAGCTGGTCTCAAGTTGAAACAGGGTCTGCAATTACATGGAAATATCCTAGCTGTCTTCTTTTAGGGGAAGAATCTGTAGGAGAATTTTATTCAGTGGCTCTCACTAATAATCTTCAGCAAGCAGATACAGGCACAAAAATGATCCATATTGGTCCTAAGACTAAATCAACTATTGTTAGCAAGGGTATTAGTGCAGGTAACTCAAAAAATAGCTATAGAGGTCTTGTCAAAATGGGTACAAAAGCTACTGGATCAAGAAATTACAGTCAATGTGATTCAATGTTAATAGGGGATCAAGCTTCTGCAAATACATTCCCTTACATCAAATCTCAACAACCCAATTCTGAAATTGAGCATGAAGCAAGCACATGTAGAATCTCGGAAGACCAACTTTTTTATCTCCAAACCAGAGGTATAGAATTTGAGGAGGCCGTATCTATGATGGTCAGTGGTTTTTGCAGAGATGTATTTAATCAATTACCTATGGAATTTGCTGCTGAAGCAGATAAGTTACTGGCACTTAAATTAGAGGGATCAGTAGGTTAATTAATCAATTTCTAAACTGAAATGCAAAATAAAATGAAAGAATCAGATCCAATTTTAGAAGTTGAAAATCTCTCTGCATCTACTGATAATCTTCCAATTTTAAAAGGGGTTTCACTTACCGTCTATCCTGGAGAAATCCATGCCATTATGGGAAGAAATGGATGTGGCAAAAGTACTCTTTCGAAAATCATTGCAGGACATCCCTCGTATAATATTACAAATGGCGACATAAAATTTTTAGGTGAAAACATCAACTCTCTAGAACCTGAAGAGAGATCTCAATCAGGAATTTTTCTTGGTTTTCAATATCCAATTGAGATTCCAGGTGTAAGTAATCTAGAGTTTCTTAGAGTTTCAACTAATGCTAGAAGGAAATTCCTCAACAAAGAAGAATTAGATACTTTTGATTTTGAAGAATTAGTTAAAGAAAAGTTAGAAATTGTGAAAATGGATCACGCATTCCTATCAAGGAGTGTGAATCAAGGCTTTTCCGGAGGTGAAAAAAAAAGAAATGAGATTCTGCAGATGGCTTTACTTGAGCCCAAGATAGCAATATTAGATGAGACCGATTCTGGTCTAGATATCGATGCTCTAAGAATAGTGGCATCAGGAATTAAAAAAATATCTAATGCACAGACTGGAATTATACTAATTACCCACTATCAAAGATTATTAGATGAAATCAAACCAAATTATGTCCATGTTATGTCAGACGGACAAATAATAAAAACTGGTGAGAGTGATCTTGCTCTAGAACTTGAGAAAAAAGGGTATGAATGGACTGATAACTTTATAAAAGAGACCTAAACAAATGGAAATAATAGAAAAAATAAAAACTAATAAATCGAATGAAAACCTAACAGAAATACAAAAAATCTGTCTTCATAAATTACAATCAAGCCCTCTCCCTAATCCTAAAAGTGAACTATGGAGACTTTCAAATAAATCAAAATTGTCAAACTTTTTAGATTATTCAGTTAATGAAAAAGATTCAAAATTTGATATACCATATCCGAAAAATTCTCAAAGTACTATTAGATTAATAATAGGTGAGAATTGCCAAATTAAATTAATAGAGAAAAATTATTCAATACAGCAATTAAGTGAGGATGAATTACAAAAATATATCAAGGAACAGATATCTAATTTTGATCAAAACGAAAATTGGAGTGGCCTACTAAATCTGTCTTTAAGTTGTAAAAATAATATTTTGGGATTAAAAATAAATGGATCAAAAATTCCTCCTATTGAAATTTTTAGTCATGCATCAAGTAATTCTTTAAATGCAAAAACCCTCGTAATATTTTTAGAAAATAATTGTGATGTTGAATTATTACAAGTAAATCTTGGTAAAGAAAACTCTTCATTATCTCAATCAACTTTCTTTTGCTTGAAAGAAAATAGTTCCGTGAATCATGGAGTTGTTTCTTACGGTGAAAACAGATCCAATCTATTAAATTCTCTCAATGTAATTCAACAAAAAAATAGTTCATACAACTTAGGATCTTTACATTTCAAATTCAATTACGCGAGATTTGAAATTAGTATTAAACAATCTGCAGGAAACGCTAAAACAAATATCAAAGGTATGCAAATAACAAAAAAAGATGAGCAAATTTCAACCTATGCAAAAATAGAATTTAATGGCCCAAATGGATTTCTAGATCAAATTAATAAATCACTTGCTGATGATAAATCACATGCAATATTTGAAGGTTCAATAATAGTTCCGAAAATTGCTCAGAGAACTGATGCTTCCCAATTAAGCAGAAATTTACTTTTATCAAATCTCGCACAAATTGATACCAAACCTCAATTAGAAATAATTGCTGATGATGTCAAATGCAAACATGGAGCTACAATTTCGCAACTAAATGAGGAAGAACTTTTTTATATGCGAACAAGAGGGATCACATTAACAGAAGCAAGTAAACTACAATTAAGTTCATACTTTCAAGAAATAATTTCATTTATTCCCATTTCAAAAGATAAATGGGATTTGCTTGATAAACTTTTAAATGAGAATTAATGGAAACGATTCAAAATTTTCCTGAAATAACTAAGAAAGACTTTCCTCTTTTAAATAAGAACTTAAAAAGTAATGAGCAAATTATTTATTTAGACCATGCTGCAACCACACAAAAACCAATACAAGTCTTAAAAAAAATTGATGAATATTACAAAAACTTTAATGCCAATGTACATAGAGGGGCACATCAATTAAGTGCTAAAGCAACAGAAGAATTTGAAAATGCACGATATTTAATTAGCAAATATATAAAAGCGAATTCAGCAAAAGAAATTATTTTCACAAGAAATGCTACTGAAGCAATCAATCTAGTAGCTAGATCATGGGGCGAATATTCATTAAAAGAAAACGATGAAATTCTCTTGTCAATAATGGAGCATCATAGCAATATTGTTCCATGGCAAATGGTTGCAGCAAAAAATAAATGCAAATTAAAATTTATAGGTATAGATAAAGATGGGCAATTAGATATAGACGACTTTAAATCAAAACTAACATCTAGAACTAAACTTGTTAGCCTGGTGCATGTTAGTAATACTCTAGGTTGTTGTAATCCAATCAAAGAAATAACTAAATTAGCTAAACAAAAAGGTTCTTTAGTGTTAATAGACGCATGCCAAAGTTTGGCTCATCAAAAACTGGATGTGATTGATCTTAATATAGATTTTTTAGCTGGATCAGGACATAAACTATGTGGTCCCACAGGTATTGGTTTCCTCTGGTCAAGACAAGAAATCCTAGAAAAAATTCCTCCTCTCTTTGGAGGTGGCGAAATGATTCAAGATGTTTTTGAAGAGACAAGTACTTGGGCAGAGCTACCACACAAATTTGAAGCTGGAACTCCAGCCATTGCAGAAGCAATAGGTCTTGCAGAAGCAATTAATTACATTAATCATATTGGATTGAAAGAAATTCATGAATATGAAAAGACTATTACTAAATATTTATTTGAAAAATTAAATGAAATAGAAAATATTGAAATCATAGGTCCATCGCCTGATATAGATCCAGACAGAGCCTCACTTGCCACCTTTTATATAAAAAATATACATTCAAATGATATTGCCGAAATTCTTGATTCAAAAGGAATTTGCATCAGAAGTGGGCATCATTGCTGTCAACCTCTTCACAGATACATTGGAATTAAATCAACAGCTAGAATCAGCATGAATTTCACAACCAATAAGGAAGAAATTGATATGTTTATAGAAAAATTAAAAGATACTATTGATTTTCTAGAGATCAATTCTTAAATATTCAAAGCATTTTTTAAAAATTCCCAAGATTTTTGCATTACTGCTTCTTTATTTTCAATATTTCTAAAACCATGCCCTTCATTCTCAAAAAAAATAACTTCTGAATATTTATTATTCTGAATCAAAATTTCTTTAATTTTTAAAGTTTGTTTATAAGAAATAACTGTATCTTTTTTTCCATGAAACAATAAGATAGGGGTTTTTATTTTTTTAATATGTTTTATCGGTGATCTATTTATATAGTCATCATGATTTTTTGCATAATTTCCTACCAAAGAATTTAAATAATCTTTTTCAAACCTATGAGTGTTGTAATGCATATCCTTCAAATCAATAACAGGATATTTACAAATTGCTGCTTTAAAAATAGACCCATATAATAAACAATTCAGGGCAGTTAATCCACCAGCACTATTCCCTAAAATTACTACTTTTTCACTATCTACTTGATTTGATTTAATCAATTCAAGAGCTAGTGCTTTGCAATCATAAGAATCAACAATACCCCATTTATAATTCAACCTCTCTCTATATGCTTTGCCAAATCCTGATGATCCTCCATAATTGACTTCAGCAACATAAAATCCCTTCGATGTCCAATATTGAACTTCAGAATTATAGGATCCATCAAAAAATGAAGTTGGTCCGCTATGTGCTTTAACAAGGAGCGGTGGCTTTGTAAAATTTTCAACAATCGGCTTATATAGAAAAGAATGAGTAGGTTGAGACTCAAAACCTTTAAACCAAAATGTTTCAGGTTTTGAACAATCTTTTATATGATCTAAAAAAATCTGCTCAGAAAAATTTGATAAAACTTTATTTGAAAAATCAATTTCAAATACAATTCCCAAAAAATCAGATCCATAACCTTTTAAAAGAACTTTTTTCCGAAAAACACTGAAATCACTTATTGAGGTAAAAGGAGTAGAAAATTCTCTAACAAATTCAAGATCTTTATATTGTTCCACTATTAAACTATTTTCTTTTTTTGCTACACAAAATAAATTTTTTATAGTCCCGGAAAAGAATGCTATTCCAGTGACCCATTGTGGTTGTCCATATTCAATCAAATTCCTCTCTACTCTTTTCTGAATAAAAATATTCTCAATTTCACTCACATCTAAAAACAATAGGTTCCACCATCCAGAACTATCTTCAGAACATACCAAATGTGTTTCACTTATCCAATAGGGTTGAAAAAAAGAAACGTTTTTTTTGGAATTTATAAGCTTATTTGAGAATTTTTTTATTTTTTGTATCTCGCCATCTAAATCTATTTGAGCAAAAAACAGCTCATTTTTCTCCCAGGGCATATATGGTGAATCCCACTCAATCCAAGAAAGTAAGTTAGCAGATGCATTGGAAGATAATTCTCCAGCAAAATTTTTAAATTTTTTTATTCGATAAATATCTTGTTTAGTTTTTTTTAAATTTAAAGAAAATAAATAATCTCTATTATTTATTTCGCAAATTCCATACAACAAATTTTTTTCAGAAATGACAAATGAAGAATCAAAATTTCCATCAATTGATTTAGATAGTTGTCTAGCTTCTTGAACTGAAACGAGATATTTTTTTTGGCTGCTATAAGTTGACGCTGCCTCTTTAAAAATTTGAAACCATACCGCCTTGGTAATCTGATCTATCCATATCAAATAAAAATTATTTTTAAAATTTATGCATTTATAAGATTTACCACCATATCCATGAAAATTATTTTTAATATTATATTTTTTACTTGTTAATTGCTGAGGAAACGCCTCTTTGACATTAAATGGTCTTGCAAAAATGGCATTTTCATTTTGACCTTCACCAACAACATCAATCCAAAAAATGGTATCCCTAATAATAGTTAATTCCTTGAAAGCATTTTTTTTAGATTCAGTTTGTCTAACTTTTAACTTATCATCATTACTCATTTAAAAAAAATATAAAGAAAGTAAATTAAAGTGCTAGTATTTTTATAGCTAAACTCTTAATTAAAAACTTTTTTTAACGTGGCAAACCATTTTTCACAACTTGCAAAAAAGTCAAGAACAAATGGGAGCTCAGAAAAAATTGCAAAAGAACAAACAGGTAAGCCATCTCTAGACATTTATAAACTTGGTGATGATGTATTAAGACAAAATTCTAAAAGAATAACTAAGGTTGACGAATCAATTAGAAAACTTGCTAGAGAAATGCTCCAAAGCATGTATGCAGCTAAAGGAATTGGTCTTGCCGCACCTCAAATTGGTATCAACAAAGAGCTTCTTGTAATAGATGTAAATTTTGAAGATTCAGCAGCAGAGCCTTTAATATTAATCAATCCAGAAATTACAGACTTTGGAACAACCCTTAATTCATACGAAGAAGGCTGCTTGAGTATACCTGGCGTCTATTTGAATGTAGTAAGACCATCAACTATAAAATTAAAATTTAGAGATGAAATGGGGAGACCACGTAAAATGAAAGCAGATGGACTTTTAGCGAGGTGTATTCAACACGAAATGGATCACTTAAACGGAATACTATTTGTTGATAGAGTTACATCAAAAGATGATTTGAATAAAGAACTTGTAAAGGAAGGGTTTAACGAAAAAGACGTAATTTCTATTAATTAAATTTCTATTAATTAATCTAATGACTGAAACTACAATATTTCAAAAAATAATTAATGAAGAAATACCCTGCGATAAGCTTTATGAAGATGATTTTTGTATTGCGTTTAATGATATTCAAGCGCAAGCACCAGTCCATTTTTTAGTGATTCCAAAAAAGCCTATTATTAGTTTATTAGATTGTATTGAAGAGGATGTAAATTTATTAGGGCATTTACTTTATGTGGGTAGCAAAATAGCTAAATCAAAAAATTTAACTAATTGGAGAACAGTAATTAATACTGGAGCAGAATCAGGACAAACAGTTTTTCATTTACATATTCATTTTTTATCCGGAAGAAAAATGAATTGGCCTCCAGGTTAAAACTCTCGAAAGAAATGTTAATGGGTTATAAATAAGTAAAAACAAAATGAATACCTCAGATTCCTTAAATACAGAATCCAAAAATTTATTCAATTTAATCTCAAAAAATTGGGAAGAGTTAGACGATTCACTCAAAAATAAGCTAATAAAAATTTGGAGAGTTTTAACTTATAAATGGCAATTACAAATTTTGTTTAATTTACCTTTTCTTTTATGGTGGGTATTAGATAAATCTTTTCCAAAAGTTCATGAATTTGATATTACAATCTTGAATTACTTAAATTTACCGGATTGGGCACTTTCTTTTATTGGCTTTGGTCAATAGACTGCTAAAAGTTATAATTTATTTCATAACACTAGTCGAGTAATGAATAAAGCAGTTAATAATAAATCCAAAATACTGTACCAATTACAAAAATTAAGGAAGCTATCTCAGCCTTTTTTTCTTCCAATAGATCAATGTAATGGATTCCAGTTCATATGGCTTTTGATTTCTCTTTTATTTTGTGTTGGTGGAGTAGTACTTGTTGGTCTTACAGGAATAATAAGTTTTTTTGAAAGCTTTCAACCAATTTTTCTTGAAAAGTATTTCGGAGGTGTAGTAAGTACTGTCAATTCAATTTGGGCTGGGAGTTGGGGATTACTTTTTTCTGCATTATTTCTAATTGGATCAGGAAGCTTTTTTAGCTTAAGACGTCAATTAAAAAACCGTAGATGGTTACATTGGTTATTCCTTGCGATAATTGTATTAATGCTTTTAGCTGTAAACGGAATAAACGCAGGTATTGGATTCATTGCAAGAGATTTAACAAATGCTTTAGTAGAAAAACAAGAAGATGGTTTTTATCGGATATTAGGGATTTACGCTTGTTGTTTCGCTGTGGCTCTACCAATACGTGTTTCCCAAATATTTTTTACATATAAGTTAGGAATAATTTGGAGAGAATGGCTTTCAAAAAGTTTGGTTAAAGATTATATGACTAATAAAGCTTATTACCAATTAAATCCCAACGATGAAGAACAAACCGATGTAGATAATCCCGACCAAAGAATCACAGATGATACCCGAGCTTTTACCGGACAAAGTCTCTCTTTCACATTAGGTATTTTTGATGCCCTACTAACATTTTCACTTAATATTCTTATTTTGTGGAGTATTAGTACAACACTTACTTTTTCTTTATTTGGTTACGCTGCATTTGCAACTTCTATCCTTTTAATTGCTGGAAAAAATCTTGTAAAGATTGATTTTGATCAACTCAGATATGAAGCCGATTTTCGATATGGCTTAGTACATATTAGAGATAATGCTGAATCAATAGCCTTTTACTCTGGGGAGAATCCTGAACGAAGTGAAACTGAAAGGCGCTTGGGAGAAGTGGTGAGAAACTTTAATTTACTGATTATATGGAGAGTAATAATAGACGTCATGAGAAGATCCATTAATTATGCTGGAAATTTCTTTCCATATTTAATAATGGCAATCCCTTACTTTAAAGGTGATATTGATTATGGACGCTTTATTCAGGCAAGCTTTGCATTTGGAATGGTTGAAGGTTCGTTATTTTTCATTGTTAATCAAATCGAAGAACTTGCAAAATTTACTGCTGGTATTGGCAGATTAGAAGGATTCCAATCAAAAGTTGAATCCATTAGTCAAACCAACCCAACAAGCAACCAAAACGTTATTTCAGATTACCCCTCAATTCTTATTAATAATGCTGATCTTTGCCCACCAGGATCAAATAAAACAATAATTAAAAATTTAAATTTGAGCATCGACAATAATCAATCACTTTTGGTAGTTGGACCATCTGGGTGCGGAAAAACATCTTTACTAAGAATGATTAGTGGTTTATGGGAACCCGATCAGGGAGTAATTAAAAAACCAAAAATTGGAGAATTATTATTCATACCCCAAAAACCATATATGCTACTTGGTTCTTTAAGGGAACAATTATGTTATCCCACAGAAGTCAAGAAATTTAGTGATGAACATCTTACTTCTGTACTTCATGAAGTAAATTTAAAAACTTTGGTGGATCGGTATCCTAATCTTGATATCAAACAAGATTGGCCAAGAATTCTTTCCTTAGGCGAGCAACAAAGATTGGCTTTTGCAAGACTCTTACTAAATTCTCCAAGATTTGCAGTACTTGATGAAGCAACAAGTGCTTTAGATATTAACACTGAAAAAAAACTATATAGTTTACTTAAGCAAAGAGAACTTTCTCTTATTAGTGTTGGACATAGACCTAGCCTAAAAGATTTTCACGAGAATATCTTAGAATTAAATGGACAGGGAGACTGGAAATTATTGACGTCTGATAAGTATAATTTTAAGGATTAACAAAAAAAATGAATTCGAAAAAAGAACAAACTAATTCAGAAGTCACTAATCTAGAGAATGAGAGTTTTATAGAACAGCAGAAAGATCCAAATTCTATCAATGAACAGATTGGAGATAATCAATTAAATGAAAAATCTATAGAAATTAAAGATGAATATAAATTTGGATGGAGTAGTTATTCTGAAAAAACTAATGGAAGATTTGCAATGATTGGCTTTCTTTCAATAATATTGATTGAACTATTTAGTAAACAATCGTTTTTAAAATGGGCAGGAATCCTATAATTAATCATCAAATCTAGAACTGTTATCTCTAGGTTTTTTATTGTTTGTGCCAACGTTATATCTACTATTTTGATTTTTTGAACTTGATCTAGCTGAAGAGCTTACTCTACGAGTTTCACGTGGTTTTTTAGCTTGATTAGCATCTTTAAATGAAGCATCTTCTACTTGAGCTGTTGAAGTTTGCTGCCTAATGGGGGATCTAGTAGGTTTCTTTCTTAATGGAGAAGAATCAGCAGGAGGAGAAATATTATCTTGTCTAGAAACTGTACGATTCATTCTGGGTCTTGAACCTGTTTTAACTTCATCGCGAGATAAATTTCTTCTTTCACCAAAGTTATTTGTTTCTGTTTGTTTCCTATTTCTATCTTCAGAAGTCTGTCTTCTCCTTCTTATAGGCTCTTCATTTTCAAACTGACTTATTTCCCTTTTAGATGGCCTACTTCTACTTGCTGCAGCAGAGGGTATGGCTCTCGAAACATTCCTCCTACGAGATCTCCCCTCCGCATAGTCTTCTTGAAATTCATCTTCTTGAGGTTTAAATCTTCTAGATGGTCTTTCAGATTCTTCAAACCTATCATAATCGTCATTAAATCGACCTCTAGAATTTCTTGGAACATCAGAAATAGGATCATCATCAAAATAAGATGACCTTCTAGCTTGATCAGTAGCAACTCCCCTCAATCGCACACTTTCATATGCGAAAAAAACTGTAGTTCCTGCTAATAAAAACTGACCAAACTGAAGGATAGGATCTAACCTCCAGCCTTGAAAAAATAATATTCCTCCGCACAAAAGTCCAATTGCCGCGAAAAAAACATCATAATCCCGCGCCAAGGCAGGCTTAAACGACCTCAAAAAATAAAGGCCTCCTCCACATACCGCGAGAACTATACCAACAATACTGGCCCAATTGAGACTAGCATTGACCACATTCTTTCTCCAAAAATTTATTTTTTAAAGGGTTGCTTATATCCCCTATATATATAGTGTACTTAAAACTTTTATAAAAACTAGCGTCTTCCAGTAGAAGTACGATCGAGGGAATCTTTCTGGCTGACAAAAATCAAAAATGCAGTGGCTGGAATAACGATAAGTAAGGCAGCAGCAATAAAACTACCTATCATTCCAACTGCGGAATTATTTGCAACTTCAGCAGAAAATTCTGCGGCTAGTGATAAATTTGAGATTTGAAACACTTTTTAAATATTAAATTCTCAATTTATAATACGAATTAAATACGTTTCAATGGGTTATTTATTAAGATGAATTAAATAATTGTGATTTCCTTGCTTGTAAACTCTCTTCAAATTTTAGATATTACTTTAGGAATTGCTCTTTCATATTTAACTATAGTTTTTCTAATAAGATTAATACTTACTTGGTACCCAAAAATTGATTTAAGTAAAGGTTTATGGTTGTTAGTTTCAATACCATCAAACTCTATTCTTAATTTAACAAGAAAAGTAATTCCTCCTATTGGAGGCGTAGATGTTGGACCCGTAATTTGGATCGGAATTATAAGCTTTTTAAGAGAAATATTAGTCGGTCAACAAGGGCTTATAAAACTTGCATTGCATACAAATATTTCATAGAAATCTTCTAATTATTTCTCAGTAATTTGGTAATAGTTCTTCTTCAACATATTTAGTATGTATCTTACCCTGCTTAAATTTAGATTTATTCAGTAAGGTTAGATGAAAGTTAATTGTTGTAGGAATACCAGTTACTGCACATTCATTTAAAGCCCTATTCATACGTTTAATTGCAGTATTACGATCCTTTCCCCAGACTATTAATTTACCAATTAATGAGTCATAGAAAGGAGGGATTTCATAGCCTGTATAGACATGACTATCCACTCTTACACCGGGGCCACCAGGAGGAAGCCACCCAGTTATTTTTCCTGGTGATGGTCGGAAATTGTGAGAAGGATCTTCAGCATTGATTCTACATTCAATGGCATGACCGTTTAAATGGATATCATCCTGATTAAATTCCAAGTTTGCTCCGCTTGCGATTTTAATTTGCTCAGCTATTAAATCAACTCCTGTAACCATTTCAGTAACAGGATGTTCAACTTGAATCCTAGTATTCATCTCCATAAAATAAAAATTATCATCATCATCAACTAAAAATTCAACTGTCCCCGCCCCTTCATAGCCGATACTTTTTGCAGCAGCAATAGCTGCGTTCCCCATTTTTTTTCTTAGCTCAGTGTTAATTGCAGGACTAGGAGACTCCTCTAGTAACTTCTGATGTCTCCTTTGAACCGAACAATCTCGCTCTCCTAAATGAACAACATTACCCGACCTGTCGGCCAAAATTTGAATTTCTACATGTCTTGGCTTCTTTATAAATTTCTCCATATATAAACCATCATTACCAAAAGCTGCTTCTGCTTCGCCTTGAGCTGCTTTAAACATTTTTTCTAGATTATCAGAGTTTTCAACCAACCGCATACCTCTTCCACCTCCTCCAGCAGTGGCTTTAATAATTACCGGATAGCCAATATCATCTGCCAATTTATAAGCCTCATCAATATTTGACAACAAGCCTTTACTACCAGGTACTGTTGGAACTCCAACTGCTTCCATAGTTTCTTTAGCTGTAGATTTATCTCCCATAGATCTAATAGCTTTAGGAGATGGGCCAATAAAAACTATGCCGTGGTCATTACACATCTCAGCAAATTTATCATTCTCCGCAAGAAATCCATAACCAGGATGAATAGCATCAACTCCTCTCGATGTAGCAGCAGCAAGTATATTTGGAATATTTAAATAACTCTTATTACTTAATGAATCTCCTACACAAACCGCCTCATCAGCAAGCTGAACATGCAATGCTTTTTTATCTACAGTGCTAAAAACTGCAACGGTTGCAATACCTAATTCTCTACAACTTCTGACAATTCGTAAAGCTATTTCTCCACGATTAGCAATTAAAACTTTTTCAACCATTATGAAAATAAAATTGAAGAAATGAAATGACTTAAAATAAAAAAATTATTTGCCAAAGTGTTCAACAAAATTTTTTAGTGATTAGAGGACATTTTTTACAATACAACCTAAAACGTTATATATGTATAAATATTTGTTTTATGCAATAGAAAAATTATTAATCATATTCAAAAAACTCTTTTCGAACTTCATCCTTAATTCAGCCAATAATGTATGATATTTTTAAGGTTTAAGCGTCTCCCGGCTGCTAAAAACCCTTTGCGGACGTGGCGGAATTGGTAGACGCGCACGTCTAAGGAGCGTGTGGCTTCGGCCTTGCGAGTTCAAGTCTCGCCGTCCGCATTTTATGTATTCTGGATTAACTGCAATGAAAAAAGAATCAGTTGCAGTCGTTATAATTTCCAATGGTCCTGGTGAATTAACTACATGGGTAAATCCTGTAGTGGATGAGCTAAACAAAATAAATAAATCACTACATGATGAGGATAAACAAGATTTCACTATTAGATTAGTCCTTGTTCCTTGCCCAAATGCCACTGGTAAAGAATTTTTAGTTGCAAATTCATGGAATAAATTCGAATTAATTACAAAATCCAAAAGTTTTTGGAAATTATTAATAAAGCCACATTCTTTTGCTTCTTGGCCAAAAAAAGGGATAGTTATTTTCCTTGGTGGGGATCAATTTTGGAGCATTTTATTAGCTAAAAGATTAGGTTATTTAAATATCACATATGCTGAATGGGTTTCACGATGGCCTAAATGGACCAATGAAATTGCTGCTATGAATCTAAAAGTAAAAGAGTTAATCCCTAAAAAATATAAATATAAATGTAAAGTAATTGGCGATTTGATGGCAGATATCAAAATTAATAGCGAAATATCACTAAGAAATAAAGAGAAACACTTCATTGCATTATTGCCTGGTTCTAAGAAAGCAAAGCTTTCTATTGGAATTCCATTCTTCTTAGAAGTTGCAGATCATATCGCTAAAGAAAATCAAAATATAAATTTTATAATCCCCATTGCACCAACTACAGATAAAAGTGAATATTTATTTTTTCAAAGCAACAAAAATCCAATTGCTAAATATTACTCATCAAAAATCAAAACAATTAAAAACTTCAAAGAATCTAGTTTTGATTATGTAATTGAAACATCAAAAAAAACAAAGATTTATCTAATCAAGAAACATCCTTGCTATGAAATATTAAAAGAATGTGATCTTGCAATTACAACTGTAGGGGCAAATACTGCAGAATTAGCGGCAATTAGTCTTCCAATGTTAGTTGTTTTGCCAACTCAACATTTAAATATGATGAACGCTTGGGATGGTATTTTTGGAGTAGTTGGAAAAATTTCATTCATAAATAGATTCCTAACTTTTATAATTAAAAATTTCTATTTTAAAAAAAAGAAGTTTTTTGCTTGGCCAAATATTAAAGCTAAAAGAATGATTGTCCCTGAAAGGATAGGTAATATTTCGCCAATAAAAATTGCAAGAGAAGTATTATTTCTTATTAAAAATAGAGATCAATTAAAAAGTATTAGGGATGATCTAAACAAAGAAAGAGGCGATAAAGGTGCAGCAAACAAACTTGCTTCTATAATTATTAATTCAATAAAAAAACTTTAACAATTACCAGGGATCATCAATTTCAAACGTTTCTGATTTTTTATTATCTTGAACTAAATTTTGTTCGTTTAGTGGTTCAATATCTAAAGTTTCAGTTGCATTTTGAATTGGTCTTTTTGAAGCTAAATTAGTAGTTGATTGTTTTTTTTGCTTTAAATTAATATTGTTTTTTTCGTTTATTTGATTAACACTATTTTGATTCTGGATCTGATCAGAATCATCATTATCCATGTATAGCTTTTTTCTATTTTTTATTTCTTCTTCAGAACCATTTATTTCAACATATTCAAGTTCATCTTCATCTTCATATTCATATTCATAATCGTCTTGTTCAAGAACTTCTTCATATTCCTCGACCAAATTGTTTTGCTGTTCTGATTCAGAACCTGAAAGTAACTGATTCTCAACAGGTACAAGATTTGCTGAATATCCATTTACATCCCTTTCATCCCATGAAGAACCCCCGACTCCAAGTTTCTCAAGTAGTCCACTATTTAGTTGCTTCAATTTCTCTTCCGCACCTTCATAAACAATAATCCTATCGGTACCACTACTTACAATTTCCTCAACAGGTATTTCCCAAGTACTTAAAACTCCCTCGCCTAAAAGCGGAACACCAACAGCACCCATAACAAGAGATATCAAATCCCCAGTCTCAATATCAAAAGAAAAGCCAAGAACTCTTCCTAGAAGTTGTCCAGATTCTGTAATCACTTGACAATTAATTACCTTCCCATACCTTTCTGGAGAAAAACTTTCACTCAAAGAATCTAGGGAGTCAACTAATATGACATCTCCAACTTGCTTTATACTTTCTAAAGGCATCCATTTTGGCAAACCTGGTAAAAATCTTGTAAGTGGATTATCTCTTAGTCCCAAAGCGACCACCTCTCTTCTGTCAATATCAACGACAACTTCGCCAACTACGCCTAGCCGCCTTCCAGTATCAGTAGTTATCACTTGTGTTCCCATTAATTCTGACCTTAACCATAAACGTTCACTAGGAACCGAGTTAGGGAGATTCTTATTAGCAGATGTGTTAGGCAAGCTCATAAATTTCTTTTTATCATTCTGACGTATAAATTTAAAAAAGTGTGTTTATGCAGCATTTGGTAACCCAAGAACTTGAGTATTAGCACCTCTTGCTTGCGCAACCCCAATTGTTCGTTCAGATGCACTAATCATAGGCCTTCTATGACTTACGACTATAAATTGAGCATTTGATGACTGATTTGATATTAGTTTTGACAACCTTTCAACATTAATACCATCTAAAAAACTATCAACCTCGTCTAATGCATAAAAAGGTGAAGGCTTATACTTTTGCAAAGCAAATAAAAAACTTAAAGCAGTTAACGATTTTTCACCACCTGACATAGAAGCTAATCTTCTGACATTTTTACCCTTAGGATGAGCCACTAAAGTTAATCCTCCTTCTAAAGGAGAATTAGGATTTTCAAGTTGAAGAAATCCATCTCCATCAGATAAGTTTGCAAAAATTTCTCTAAAATGTCTATCAACTTCTGTAAACGCTTGCATAAAAGCTTCTTGACGCATCGTAGATACAGTTTCTATTCTCAGCAATAATTCAGATCTTTCATTAGATAGAATTTCTAATTTTTCTCTCAAACCATTTAATCTCTCAATTAATTCTTCTAGTTCATCAAGAGCCAACATATTGACAGGTTCTAGGCTTTCTAGTTTTGCATTTATAATCGAAATTTCTGATTGCAAAGATTCAAGACTATTCCCTTCATATTCTCCAAACTCCGGGGAAGGATTGGGTAAATCTTTTTTAAAATTTTCTAATTTTATTTTCTCGCTCCTCATCTCTTCTTTAAGGGAATGCATATCCCTTTCAAGATATTCAAGCTTTAACAGATAGTTATTATATTCTTGCCTTTTATTTGAAATTGAAGAGTTTAATTCATCTCTTTTCCTTCTCAATAAACCTAAATTCTTCTCTAGAGAATTTTTTTGATTATCGAGATCTGAAAGCTCTTTTTTAAATTGATCTCTTTTTTCTATCCATTCACTATGAGCAGTTGCGAGTTGTTTAATAGATTCCTGCAAGTTTTTTTCTTGTAGTAAAGTAATTTTTAATGAATTATTGATACGCTCTTTATTTAAAGCAAATTGATTCTTTTTATCTAGTAATGTATTTCTCTCTTTAAAAAGTAATTCAAGTTTTTTATCAAGATTATTAAAATCCTCATTAAAAGCTATTAATGATGATTTTTGATTTTTTTCATAATTTGCCTTTTGAATGGTTTGTAGTTGTTCAAAGTTATCGTGATGAGGCTTCAATTGATTTTTTAAATGACCTAACTCGTTAACTAATAAATTATTAGCGGTATCAAGCTTATTTAATCTCGATTTGCAATCTTCAATTCTTTGCGAAACAGCTTTAAGAGAATATTGATTTACTTCAATTTCTTTATTAAATGAAGCACAATCCTCAATTATTTGACTGCGGTTAGAATTTAATAGACTTAATCTATTATTTTTTTGTATCAAATCATTATTTGACTCTTTCAAAGCTTCTTCGATAACTAATAATCTTTCTTTTATAGGACTAGAATCATCAACATCATTATTAATTCCAAACCTATAAGCCAAATCTTTATTTAACTTACTGCCTCCTGTAATAGCACCACTTGCTTCTAATAATTCACCACTTAAGGTAACCAACCTATTTTTTTGTGTAGATAACCTAGCTGAGGATAAGTCTGAAAAAACCAAAGTATCTCCAAAAACATATCGAAAAACATCTGAATAAACTTCATCAAAAGTAATTAGATTAATAGCTTTATCAATAAATCCATTCTCCCTATTATTTTCAAATCTTGAAATTGCATAATTCTTTTTTTGACTTTTAATTCTATTTAAAGGTAAAAAAGTTAATCTTCCCGCTTTCTTCTTTTTAAGAATTTCAATTGCTTTTGCAGCAATATGATCATTATCAACAACAATTTGTCCTAACCTATTTCCAGCAGCAATTTCTAATGCATATCTATTTTTCTCATTGACCTCTCCTAGTTGAGCTACATAACCATGTATACCCTCTAACCCTGCCTCTAAGAGAATTCTGAGAGCATATGAACCTCTAGATTCGTTTAAAGCTTCCTTCCTGCTTTCGAATCTAGATAAATCCTTTTCAAGCCTTAATTGCTCGTTATTTAGCCTTGATTTAGTTTTAATTAATAAATCGATTTCATTTTTTAAAGAATTAATTTCTGCGCTATTACTTGCCAAGTTTTTATTCTTTGTATCGGATGTCTCTTTTTTTCTTTGATTTCCCTGAAAAAGTTTCTGCTTTTCTAATTCTAAGGATTCGATCTGTGCCAATATCTCATCTTTTTGAATATTATTTTGAATAGTTTCTTCTTCAATTTTCCTTTTTTTTTATTTCCAAAGGATTAATTTGATTTTT
>QCDK01000001.1 GCA_003278765.1 Prochlorococcus sp. AG-355-G23 | reverse complement strand
CTTTCATTACCAAAACACATTTTCATTTCGATATTATCTCTTTCTCCTTTAGAAAAATTTTTATTACCAATCCATTTATCTATGAAAGCTTTTTTTTCATTTTTGGATTTTATCTTTGCTTCTATATATTTATAAGTGCTTTCTGGTGGGAGAGGTAAACATTTTTCAGAATAATTTTTAAAAATATTTATGTACTCCTCCAAAATTAGGCTTGCTTCAGTTGGTGCGGGCGATTGAATAATTTGCGCTTTATAAATATTTTCTGCTCTAAAAATTACTTTTGTCCTTTTTATATCCCTCTTTAAAGAAGAAATAAAGAGTAATTTTATCCAGGCCTCAGTCAAACGACTTAAACTCAATTTCGCATTAATTAATTCAATTACTGTGTCATCAGCGATTAAATATTCTTCTTTATTCGAATCTAATTTAACATAGATTTTTTTAATCTTATTATGTTGACTCAAACTTGCAGATAGACTGCTTAATAACTCTTTGATTTCTTTTTCTTTTGTAAAAATACTATTTTTGGGCATAATAATACCATTTTCAGCCAATTGATCATTAATATTTAATTCATTTAAATCATCAATAATATTATTATTATCAATCTCTACTTGCTGGATGATTTTTGTAATTAGTTGAGACTTTTGCAGATTGCTTAAATACTCCTCGTCAGGATGATGAATAAATATTTCTTTGGGAGAAATATTGTTTTTATTAAGCCAATATTTTTGTGGAGACTTAAACCAATAAATCAATTCTGATAATTTGTAATTTTTAATGTCAGATTTTTTTTCATTCCAATTTATATCTTCAATTAAAGAATAATTATTTTTAACAATCTTAGATTTATAAAGATCAGTAATTTGATTTTTATTTAAATCAGAATCTTTAATTATTAGTTTTCTTTGGCCTTGGTTTAAAAAAATATCAAAGAAAGAAATCAACTCTTTTATAGGAAAAGAAACATCTAATTTTTTATTTTCTTTATCATTTTTTACCCAAGTAATTATAAATTTATCTCTACAGGCAACCAACAATTCAAGAAATGCATATTTCTCCCTTTCAAAAACGGATGGATCACCCAAATAATATTTGTTTTTTAATAAATTAATGTTTTCACTCTTTGGTAATTTTGGATAATAAACACTATTCATGTCTATTAGAAAGATTACCTTATGTGGAATATGCCTTGAATTCTCAAGATCACTTACTAGGATCTTGTTGACTCGTGATTTGCTTTGATATTTAGCTTTATTTATGCAAGAAATTAATATTTCTCTAAAAACTTTTAACAAGATAAGATCATCAGGTATTAAAGGTATTGAGTGATTATCAAGAATTCTATTTATTTCACTTATTTCTAAATTGAAATTTGCATTAGAATCAGCAACATTTTTTAATATAAACTTTATCTTTTCAACCCAAATTGAGTAAGAAAAAGATCCCCTTACCAAATTAATATATTTTTTTAAATATAGTAATATTTTAACCCATTTGTTTAAATCCAAACTTATATTTTTATAGCTAAATGGTTTCAAACTAAAATTACTTAAATTGACTTCTTTGTCATAAATTAAGCCTAAAGTAATTCTATTTATACACCAATCTAGGGTATTTTTCTCTTCACCTAATCTTTCATTACTATCTAATCCCCAATGAAAACCAACTTGAGTTAGTAAGAAAATAATTTCATCCTTCTCAGTAATATTAAAATCGAAAATATTCTGAGTTACTTTTTTAGAAAGAATATAATCTATTTTTTCAAGTGTAATTTTTTCACTTGCTAATTCAGTGATGTCAATTAGAAATTCATAAATTCCTGAAGAGGTATGATTATACTCATCAATAAAAAAATAAGGTATCTTTTCACCATTAATTAACTCATTATTAAAGATATACCTTAGATAAGGCTTAATTAGATTAGTTTGTGGAGATACAACAGCAATATCACTTAATTTAATATTCTCGCAAGAATTTATTATTTCAATAATTTTATTTCTTAAATATTCAAATTGACTATTCTGATTAGAATGCTCACAAAGTAAAATTGAATCATCCCTCTCATTTATTATAAAATCATTGCTATTATTATCAATTAGTCTTTTTTGTATTTGATTAAGAAGAGGAATATATCTCTTCTCATAAAAATTATTTGTTGGATCAATATAAATAAGATTATTTTTTAAATTTATACCTTCTGAATAAATATTTTCTTCTATTAATTTCTGAAAGTTTGCTCCAAATTTACCAAATATTTTTTCAATATTGGTATTATTTAAATTTAATTTACTTTTAACATTATCAAATTCCAACTCACCTTCAAGACAATTTATTCTGTTCCATAAATCTTCTCCAGCAGATAATAAATAAAAATTTACCTTAGTAAATTTTGAAAGTTCTGAATAAAAATTAATATGTAGTTTAGATAAGTTATTATCGGAAAAAATATAAATTTGATTTGGTACTTTAATTTGAAAGTTTTTTATTTTTCTTAAATTCTTTATTACTTCAATCATGTATAAACATGATGGCTTTTCAGATATCTTTTTCTCTAATAATTTATATAAAATAGGTTGCCAAAATTGCTCTGAATTTAAATTCTTAAATAGATTAGATGAATTAATTTCATATCTATTCCATTGAGCAATCATTTCAGGTCTAAAAATCAGATAATCAATAAAATTATTCGTGATCTTTTTTGTCAGATTATATATATCTCCATCAATTATTTTTTCATTATCCAAATATTTATTAATCCAATTTCTAAGAGGAAATGATTCTTTAAAGCTATTTAATTCTTCGAAGGAATCAATAATGGCCCATTTAATTGACTCAAAATTCCATGCGCTCATATCAATTGCAGGGAAAAAATTTGTCAATAAAGATTCGGTATATGTGGATATTGTCTTTAATTCATAAAGAGCACTTATTTTGTTTTTTATCGTTATTTGTTCACGCAACCAATTCCCCAAAAAATAATTGGGGACTACTATTTCTAATTTCTCATTTATAGACGGAGGACATATTTTTAATTCCTCTGCTAACAGCTCACTAATTACTTCAATTTTATTTGACTTATAAAGATTGAGCAATTTACTGGTTGGCTATATTACTCAACTTTAAACGGATCAGTTATTTCTGCATCAGGACATTCGAATTCCCCAACAGCAACAAATTCTAAACGCAACTTTAAGAAAGTTATAAATTTTTTATCCGTCGACAAAATAGCTGCTGGTGGTGATGGAATCTTTGCTTTTAGATCAACAAATTGGGCGGTTTGCAAAAATAATGGATTTTTTAAAAGCCAAAAATCTATTTCTTTATTATTTTCTTTATAGTTCCTGATCCTCTCTTTCAAAATCTCCTCAATTGGTTCTTCAATGGTTAAAAACTTTTCACTTGCTGCCACGAAAAAATATGTTGTCATTTTGAAATTTAATTTGATGTAATAAGGGACTTCATTTCACGCACAGACTTTTCTAATCCTATCGCTAAAGCCCTTGCAACAATACTATGACCTATGTTTAACTCGTTCATATTGTTAATTGATGCAATTTTTTTAACATTATTATAGTTAAGGCCATGACCAGCATTAACAACTAATCCAAGGTCATTTGCTAAATGTGTAGACTCTATAATCCTTTGGAGCTCTTTATATTGTTCAGAGCCCGATAATTCAGCAAATTTTCCAGTATGTAATTCGATAAAATCAAACCCTATTTCTTTAGAATAATTTATCTGTTCATCAAGAGGATCAATAAATGCACTTACTTTTATATTTGAATCCTTCAAGTATCCAACAGCCTTCTTGAGGTATTGAACATTACTTTTTAAATCCAACCCACCTTCAGTAGTAACTTCTTCTCTTTTCTCGGGTACAAGCGTTACATAATCAGGAAGAAGTTTTTTGGCAATTTCTAACATTTCCTCTGTAGCAGCCATTTCTAAATTGAGTTTTGTTTTTATAGTCTCTTTCAAAAGGAATACGTCCCTATCTTGTATATGTCTTCTATCTTCTCTTAGATGCACTGTTATGGAATCTGCCCCTCCTAATTCAGCTAAAAAAGCAAATTGCACAGGGTCAGGCTCGACAGTTTTCCTTGCTTGCCTTACATTTGCAATATGGTCAATGTTTACACCTAAAGTAGCCATAATTTTGAAAATCTTAGTTTCTGGACAATCTAGTAACCGCCCAATAATAGCTAATAAAAAAAGGCAAACACTTAAATTATTAATATATAGTAAATAGAATTTGAAGAAGAATTTCTCAAATATTTGGCATAATATCAACCCTGTATTGGGATTTATTGCAATGTTCGTTACTCAGGACGTTGTTTTGAGATTCTTTTTTAGGAAAAAGAAAATATTAAAGAATGGTTTTTCGATTCCCATAAATTCCTCTATCATTTTAGCTCCAACCCACAGATCAAGATGGGACGGATTAATACTCACAATGGCAATGGGTAGAAGAGTAACAAAAAAGGATTGTAGATTTATGGTTACTAAATCCGAAATGAGAGGAATACAAGGTTGGTTTTTAAAAAGACTTGGATGTTTTTCAATAAATCAATTATCGCCATCTCTCTCAGCATTAAGATATGCGATTGATCTTATAGAAAAAGGAGAACAACTAGTTGTTTTCCCCGAAGGAAAGATTAATAGATATGGAAAAAAATTAGTTCTTAAAGAAGGTCTATATAGATTAGCTAAATTAGCTACCAAAAAAACAACCTCTATTACTATTATTCCAATTGGAATTGCTTACAGCAAAATACCTCCGAACTTTAGGGGGGAATTTTGTTTATCCTTTGGAAAACCAATACCACTAATTGATTACTCAAACTTTACGATCGAGAACTTTAATAAATTTCTAAATGAAAAAATGACCGAAGAGGAAGAAAAAGCATTAAAAAATGTAGGTAGATGAATCTGTAATAAGTTACTATGAATTTTAATAATTGATAAAGAAAATGAAATTCTTAAAATTAATCTCAATTTTATTTATATTTTTTGGAAACGTTCCTTACAAAAATGAAGTTCATGCAGAAATAAAGAATCCAGAAGATTTCAGAGTACTCTCAAGTGAGAGTAAAAAGCTTTCCGTCTCAAACGTTGAATATTTTATAAAAGAAGGCGATAAATATATTAAAAACGGGGATTTTGAAAAAGCTAAGGATTTTTACTTAGACGCTAGAAAATTAGCAAAGCAACTTGCATCTTTTTATTCTGATCTAAATTCATCGTTCAAAGGAGTTGATGCAAGGATACCAAATGAAATGCAAAGGAAAGGTAAGAAAACATTACAAATTTTGGCAGAATCAAATGGGAGATTAGCCTCTTTGTATATAAAAATTGAAAAGCCTGATGTTGCAGTACCCTTACTCGTTGAAACAATTAGAATAATGTCACCTAATAGTGCTGAAGGTAAAGAAGCTTATGAAAGATTGATCCAACTAGGATTTGTTGAGACAAAATACAAAGGTTAATTAAAATTTACTATGATTACGAAAAAAGAAGTTATTAAATTAATCACTGAAAAAATCCCAGGTTCCCAAGTTTTTGTTGAAAACCTTAAGGGAAATGATCATTTGCAAGTAACTGTAATTGCATCTGAATTTAATGGATTATCATTAGTTAAACAACATCAGCTAGTATATTCTGCTTTAAAGGAAGAATTAGCTTCAGAGGCTATCCATGCACTGGCATTAAAAACAGAAACTCCAAATTGAATTATGGACAACCTAACAAAAGATAAAATACAAAAACTAATTGATTCTAATCCAGTCATGGTTTTCATGAAAGGGACAAAATTAATGCCTCAATGCGGGTTTTCCAACAATGTAGTTCAAATACTAAATTCCTTAGGAGTAGAATTTGGTACTTTTGATGTTTTAAGTGACTTTGCTATAAGAGAAGGTATCAAAGAATATTCAGATTGGCCAACAATTCCTCAAGTTTACTTAAAAGGAGAATTTCTTGGTGGATCAGACATTCTTATTGAGATGTACAACTCTGGATCTCTTAAAGAAAAAATAGAAATTGAATTAGCGTCTTAAGACAATTAGTGAGTATAAATACTCTAATGATTAATAAAAATTAATATTTTAAATCCTTTTTTTATCAAAAAAACCTTTATTTCCCTCTCCATCTGGGTCAATAAAACTTGACGGATCTAAAATCCATCTTTCAATTAATCTTTCTAATTTCTCTTGATCTTTTTGCTCTAAACTACTGCAATTCCTCAATGCTTGGAGATAACCATCACTATATAATTTAAGATCAGATGGCGTATGAAAACGAGTAACTAAGTCCTGGCAACTATCACAAATTGACTGAAAGTGACGAATTGCTTTGGGGTTTTCAAATGATGTCATAATTTGATAAATTCTGATTTTTATTTGGCATTTGTTATACCTTATTAATGACGATAAAAAATTGCCTGGCCAAACAGTAATTAAGAATGCAATCAACTGAGCAAATCTTAGCTTCAACTCCTGGCAGTTCACAATTGCCTACGAGCTCTCAAACCCCCTCAAGAGTTCTAGTTGTTGAACCTCACCCCACACTTAGAACAGTACTTGTGCAAAGGCTTCGCCAAGATGGCCATTTAGCTGCAGCAGTAGGTACAGCTGCAGAAGCTATTGACTTATGCAGAGAACAATCACCTGATTTATTAGTTAGCGCAGAAATCCTAGAGCAGAATACTGCAATGAGACTAGCCCAACAATTGGGGTCTTCAGTCATAGTTTTAACGGCAAGATCTGGTGTTGAAGCATTAGTAAATCTATTAGATGAAGGGGCAGATGATGTTCTCAGAAAACCTTTTGGACTTGAAGAACTTGCAGCACGATGCAGAACACTTCTAAAAAGGGGAAGGATAGGATTGCAAGAGAAAGTTGAGGTTGGACCTTTAGAGGTTCATCTTCTTTTAAGACAAGTTACTCTAAGCGAGAAGCCCGTAGAATTAAGCCCTAGAGAGTTTGCACTGCTTTGCGCTCTCCTAATGCCCCCTGGTATGGTAAGAAGTCGTCAAGAGCTCTTAAGGATGGCCTGGCCGCCCTTTAGTGGTGGGCCTAGGTCTGTAGATACTCAGGTATTAACTTTGCGGAGAAAATTAGAACAGGCTGGATTGGGAGAAGGTGGGGGAATAACTACTGTTAGACAACAAGGTTATAGATTCAGTATTGATAATATTTAATTTAGAAAAGCAAAAAGTTCACCTATAATCATTAGAACTGACAGTATTGTTAGTAATTTATATGTCCAGAGTGGTGATATGTAAGATATTTCATTAATAGCTATTCCAGTATTACTGGAAACAATTAATAATAATTTTTCAAAGTTTTCCACTCTTTGTGGGACAAGAAAATTATCATCTTGAGAAGTATTAAAGTAAAAAACTTTACTACCCTGACTGGTTGGCAAAGATTTGATTAATTTAATATCTTTCCAAAAAATTTCCCAATTTTTTTTTCCTAATAATTTAGAAATAAAGCTACTTTTATATGAAATTTTAGTACTGCAAGTTTCTACATAATCACTTGTGATATTGATTATCAAATAAAGTCCTAAGACAAAAATAATAGTAGAGGGTATTTTTAATTTTTCAATTGAAATAAATGGTAGAGGAATTGTAAGGGCTAAATAAAGAGAAATTAACGAACTTTTTACAAAAAAAAGAGTTTTAAACTTTTCTATCATTTCAGAAAGATCCTTTTAATCGGGCAATTTAAAACGGTTTATGTTTAACTTTGCACCTATTTTGTGAGCGCATGCGTATCCACTAAAAGCAACTGCATTTAGGCCTTGACCAGGGAAGCATGAATCACCTACACAATAAAGGTTTTTAATTTTTGTAGTATTAAAGGGCATTGGTAAAAGTCCAAACAACTTTTTACTGGGAATTGGCCCATAACTACCTTCATATCGCCCAAGAAACTTTTTATGGGTTTTAGGAGTACCAATTTCTTTGTGATCAATATTTTGTTCAAGATTAGGAAGAATAGTTGATATTTTTTCAACAAGAAATGAAAAATATTTTTCTTTCTTTTGCAAATATTCTTGCCTTGATAGGCCTTCCCATTCACTCATTGATGAAGGAGTAAATGCATGTACGATATGTTTACCTTCTGGAGCCAAAGACGAGTCAAGCAAAGTAGGGATAGAAACAAAAATTACTCCCTTTTCACTTTCTAATTCATCCCAATTTTCAAGGATTATATGATGGCAATTAAAATTATCGGATATTAGATTTTTTTCTACTCCAAGGTGAATAGAAACAAAAGAAGGGGAGGGTTTATAAGTTTCTGACCACTTATATTCACTTTTTGGCACGTTTTTACACGAAATTAATCCTTTAGTATTATCTTTCAATCCAAATGTATCCCATCTAGTGGAATTGGATACAATAATATTTGAATAAATCTCTTCCCCATTTGAAAGCTTAACTCCTACCGCTTTCTCATCCTTTAAAAGGATTTTAGTCACATTGGCTTTATATCTAATTTTGCCACCTAATTTCTGGATCCCAGCAACTAATTTTTCTGCTATGGTTCCTACTCCCCCTTTTGGATAATTTATACCTCCAGCATGCCTATCAGTAAACACCATTCCCGCATTAATCATAGGAGTTTTGAGCGCTGGCATTACAGACCAACAGAAACATTCGATATCGATAAATTTTAAAAGTTTGGGATCTTTAATAAACTTTCTTGCTACATCTCCTGCATTTACTGGTAACCATCTAGCTAACCCTAAACAGGATAATGGTGATTTAAAGAAAACTTTAAGAAGATAACTTGGATCCTCTATTGATAAAAGAGGCATTGAATCTAGACACTTAAATACTCTTGCACAAGTATCGTAGAATTTCTTGATACCTTTTTTTTCATTGGGGAAACTCGCTGATAATTTATTTATAAAATGGTCATAATTTTTATCTACAGAAATATGAAAATTATTTGGCAGATGATATTCCAGTTGCACAGGATCAGGAATAGTTTCGCATTTCTCATCTACATCTTTTAAAGCACGAGTTAATAAGTTGGTATAACCTTTCTCTCCAAATCCAAATATCATTGAAGCACCCACATCAAAGGTATAGCCTTTTCTCTTAAAAGAGCCCCCACTTCCTCCTGGAATAATATATTTCTCAAGAACCAATACTTGAGCTCCTTTAGCAGCTAGTTGTGATGCTGTTACTAAGCCTCCTATTCCTGAGCCAATAATAATTGCATCGAAATTTTCCTTATTAAATTCCATTTTTTGGATCTTTGATAATTAATCTTAGTAAATTTTGCTAAGTAAGTGGTCTTTTTCAAAACAAGAATCTACTTTATTTTTAAAGTCCTTCAAGGCTTCTGTAGATCTTTCTTGATAAGCTTTGTATCTTAATCTTTTATCTTTTATTTTTTTAGTTAGTTCTGGAACTAAACCAAACGAAGCGGGCATTGGTTGGAATTTATTCTTTTGATGATTGGATAATATTTGATTTTTGTTACTGATGAAATTCATTAAGGAACCAATCATTGATTCCCCTGGAAAACTTACTGGAACTTTACCCTTGGCTAATAAAGATGCATTTATACCTGCAAGCAACCCCCCTGCTGCTGCTGCTGCATAACCTTCCGTCCCTGTTATTTGACCCGCAGCAAGAAGATTTTTTCTTTTCATAAATTGCAATGTAGGTAAAAGTAATTTTGGAGATTCTAAAAAAGTATTTCTATGCATTACTCCAAAACGTACAAACTCAGCCTTTTCTAAGCCAGGAATCATTCTAAATATCCTTTTTTGCTCTGACCATTTGAGGTTAGTTTGAAAACCTACCATATTTAGTAATTTCCCTTCTAAATCTTCTTTCCTTAATTGAACAACTGCATGAGGTCGCTTTTTCAATCTATTTTCCCTATCAAATAAATCTCCCCATTTTGGATTCCACAACCCGATAGATTTCAAGGGGCCGAATCTCATTGTATCAACTCCTCTTCTAGCAATTTCCTCAATTGGTAAGCAAGCTTCAAAGAAATTAGCTGATTCTTTCTCAAAGTCTTTTAAATTAGCCTGTTCTCCTTCCATTAATGCATTTCTCAACTGGATGTAATCATTTTTATCCATAGGGCAGTTAAGGTATGCCGGATCTCCTTTGTCGTATCTACTAGCTTTAAATACTATTTCTTGATCAATAGTATCTCCATAAATAATTGGACTAGCTGCATCAAAAAAATGACATGCATCTATTCCAGTAAAACCTTGAATTTTATAAGAAAGCTCATCAGCAGTTAATGGCCCAGTTGCGAGGATAGTTATATTTTCTTTGCTTGGGAGATCTAATTGTTCAAATCTCTTAATTTCGATTAAAGGATGATTTGATAATGCTTCAGTCAAAGCAATACTAAATTTAGACCTATCAACCGCCAATGCGCCTCCAGCTGGGACAGCAAACTTATCTGCTGTTTGAACTATCAAGGATCCAAAAATTCTAAGTTCTTTTTGCAATAAACCTGATGCTCTATCAGGACTTAAAGCTCCAAAACTATTACTACAAACTAATTCTCCAAATTCACTCGTATGATGAGCAGCAGTTGATTTGATAGGCCTCATTTCAACCAATTTGACTGGTACGCCAGAATTTGCAATTTGCCATGCAGCTTCAGATCCCGCAAGACCAGCCCCAATAACTATTACTTGTTTATCTAACAAATTGAATTAATCCTTACCCAAAAAGTCTCTATTGAATTGCTCTCTTGCAGGTTTTTGGATATTAAAAATAACCCAAGCTAAAGCCGCAATAATGGGTGCAAAAACTACAATTGTTCTGAGCATGTTAGAAATTCTATTATTTATTAGATTATTTTAACTTTTAACTGTAAATTTAGAGAGAAATTTTAATTTTTTATGTCATAAGTTAAGAATTGTTTTTCTATTGTTCAACTTGAGATAAAAAGTTGTTTTTTTTACCTTAAAAAGGGATAATTTCATATGTACCCGATTTTACAAAATGGGTCGCTAGCTCAGCGGTAGAGCATCCGGCTTTTAACCGGCTGGTCCTGAGTTCGAATCTCAGGCGACCCACATTTTTACTGAGTTCATCTTCTTAAAAGAGAAAGACAATTGATCCCGCATTTGTTGCTAGATAAATTTATTATTGCCATCTGAAAGATTAAAAAACTAAACAGTTTTAATTCTAATTAAGTTGTGAAGAGTAATATTTAATTTTATTTAAAAATTTAATTAACTTTTCATGAATCATCTTAAGTCTCTTCCTAAAATGCCAACTTGACAATAAGGAAAAATATTACTTAATACATTTTTGTAGCAATACTGTAAATATTAGGCATTTTTCTTGCCGAATAATATAATTTCGCAAAAAAACTAAAAATTACTTTACAAAGCTTCATAATCCCTGTTACAATAATTCATATAAACAATTTTTCTAATTATGACACCTGAAGCAGAACGTTTTAACGGTTGGGCAGCAATGCTAGGTTTCGTTGCAGCAGTAGGAGCATATGTAACTACTGGCCAAATCATCCCTGGTTGGTTTTAAATTCTCTTCACGTAGAATTTAAAATTAGTTATTAGCATCAAAATTTTGATGTTACCAAATAAATTAAATTTATTTAATTTTCTCAAGTTATTCGAATTTAAAGCTTAACGCTAGAATTTGAGTACTTGAGTTTTTTAATTTAAATCCTTCAATACATAATTTTATTCTCAAAAGTTAAAGGTAATTAGCTGAAAGAGTTAACTGTTTGCTTACCTCGAATAATTTTTAGAAGTTATAATTTCCGATTTATTTGACTGAGTACCTCTAAGCTCAATTTAAAAATTTATCTTAAAGCAAAATTTTTATAAATTTAAATATTCATAATTTATTTTTATCAATATTATCCAAACATGTCGAACATAATAAGTGACCTTTTTTAATCCAAAATGTTTTAGTTGACCTTTCAATATCCTTTCTACATATTAAACATTTAAAAATTGAAGACATTCAAATCATCATTAATAAAGTTTTCCTTCCAAATATTAAATCAGAAGCGTACTAAAACATACAATAATAAAAATTATTTTAAGAAACAATTTTATTAAGGATCTTTTTATTTTCAAGAGAAAAAATTAATCATAGAAATTTTCACAAAAAAAAGATCTGCCATAAAGCAGATCTTTCTTTGTGTGTAGTTTTTCTAATCTAAGTTATTAGAAAGAGAATGAAGCTTTAACAGCTACTCCTGTTAAATCATCTGATCCTGCAGCTGTCTCTTGAATGAAAATACCAGGTGTAATGGTCATGGCATCATTTACTGGATAAGAGTAAGACGCTTCATATACAAGATACTCAGTTGCAGAGCTAGCATAAAGTGCATCAGTTGCTGCAGCAATATTCACTGAACCAGGGCCAACTTCTGGGAAGCTTAGACCAACGAAGTATCCAGACTTTTCAGTAGTTCCATCATCTGAAGTTTCAAAACCAACACTTAAGCTTGCTAAATCAAAAGTGTAGTAACCGTTAAGACCCCAGAGTTGTGTATCAGTGCTTGTTCCACCGTCATCAGATACGTATGCAACAGCTACTCCGTAACTGTCTGTTGAATAAGCAGCATTAAGACCTATTGCGTCAGCAGAATCACCTAAGATTTCAGTAGTTCCGGATGTTACTCCACCAGCTAGTGAGAATCCAGAATCAAATTCATAACCTAAAGCTGCAGTAACACCTTTACCGCCTGCACCAATAGAGTTACCAGTACCACAGTCATCTGGTGTCATATCAGTGAATGAGCTGTAAGTACAAGCTCCTGTAAATGCAGCACTTAGATCAGTTGAATCACCAACTATCATTGTTGCTCCACCAACAGGGAACGAATAAGTAACGCCATCAACAACTAAGCTAGTTCCAGTGTCGAAACCCATTTTTCCACCCATTGTGGATGCTGTAGCACTACCGTTATCAATAGCTATGTCAAGTGAATCTTCACCTGTGAAACTTGTTGATAAACCAATATTGAATTGGAAGTCGAAACTTGTTGCTTCGTTATTAGTAGATGAGCCAGCTCCAAAAGTGGTTCCAGCACCGTCTACAGCACCTAGAACAGCATCAACGCTGAATGATGCTGTAGTTGTTTCTGAAAAACCGCCATCATAGCTACTAGTTTCAACCAAACCTTCTCCACCAGCAAGTAAAGGGTTTTGATTTGGTTCATCATTTACAAATACATTAGCAAGGTCAAGATGCTCTAGATTAGAGTATTTTGAGATATCATTTAAGTTTGCCTCGCCAGCAAAGGCAGAAATTGGAGCTAGTAGCCCAATCGTTGCTGGTGCTACTAACAAGCTCTTAAAAAGCTTCATAAAAATTCCTCACACAGTTTTAGGTACTTTAAAAGTAATCTATTTGCCTAGAATTAACAACCACCAGTAGACAAAATTCAAGCCGGCTATTATTAGAAATAGTATCTTTATTGTGAAATCTTTTCTCCGAGGATTTTATTGGTTTTAATAATTTCAATTGCAGGTTCCAAAAGTTCCTTATATTCTTTCCAGATCCCTATGGAAGAAGAATAAAATTTCTTTCTTATTTGAGCGCTACTTGCAGTGTATACATTTCTTTTGTTTTGATGGGGTGAAAGATATTTTTCATCCCAATTCCAATTAAGCCAATTTATTATCCCAGGTATAACATCATTAGGATTTTCAATTAAGTCCTCATAATTATAATCATATATATATTCACCATATTTGATTTTATATTCCTCCATAGTTTCAAAATAGTGCACATATAAACGTGTAATATCAGTCAAAGAGAAAGAGAAAGATTGTTTTAAGAAGTTTGATCTGTATATGGATAAAACATTATCAAGAGGGTTTCTTATGCAATTTATTATTTTTGCTTTAGGGAAAAAATTAGAAATAACAGCGCAGTAAATATAATTAAATAAACTTTTGTCGGTATAAATGATAGATGATTGAAATTGATTTATAACTTTTTTTTCGTATAAGCCATAAACATCATCAAAATCTTTAGCTTCCATCGTAGACTCCTCTAAAAAGTTAACCTCACCCATATCAGTTACTTCAGGATTTAAACTCAATATGTTTTCCAGTAAAGTGCTCCCTGACCTTGGCATTCCTACAATAAAAATATAATTAGAAGAATTCTTAAGATATTTATTTTTTAAATTTTTGATTTTTAGTGATTTATAAAATTCAGTATGTTTTATCTTCAGAGTCAAGTCAGATTTTTTATACTTCATGCTTTCGTCGTTGGCAATTTTAAGATATTTTGCACTTTCTTTAAATTTTCCTCCTTTATGCAGCAAATTTGAGATTGCAAAAGCTGCGTAGATTTTTGAGTTTGGATTGAGATTCTCTATTTTTGTATTTAATAAAAAATTTAATTCTTTTTTATGATTCTTAAAATCATAAATCCCAGATAATTCATAAAAACTATTAAAGTCAAATCTATTTCTCGAAATAATTAATAAGTTTGTCTCAATAGCAAGTTTTAGCTGTCCTGAATTTCTATAGAAACTTGCTAAATTCTTATAAAAAGGCATGAAATTAGGTGAAAGATTTATTCCCTTTTTTAGTATTTGTATGCTTTTATTTAATTGATTCATATCCTTATAAACAATACTCAGATTTAAATACGCCAATTCCAATCCTGGATATTTTTTGATTAATTTTAAAAGAAGAATTTCTGCTTTTTCATAATTCCTTTTTTTTAAGAATGCATCGGCTAGCAGGATATTTATTCTTATTTCTTTGTTAGTATCCTTTTTAATTCTATTATTATTTTTTAAATCCTTTAAGATATATATAGCTTCATCAATATTTGATTTATTAATATAAATCTCAGACTTTAAAAGTTTATAAATATAATTATTTACAGATAATTTAATCGCTTTATCTATATAAACTAATGCATTTTCAAAATTTCTCAAAGCAAAGAACAAAAGAGATAAATTATAAAGTAAATCTCCATGATTAGGATCAATTTTTATTGCTTTTAGGAGTACTTTTTCTGCATCTTTGAATTTATTCTCAATTTTTAATATCTCGGCTAATAAAATATAAGGTTTGATTGATGATGGAAATTTATTAATTAAATTAAGAAATACTCTTTTTGCTAAATTAAAATTTTTTAAATCTCTGCAAAACAAACCATATGCATAAAGTAAATCAAAAGAATCATTATTTGACTTTAATAACACTTGAAATATTTGATTTGCCTCTAAAGAATTTCCTGCTTTTTGTTTTATTTTTGCTTCTTCAATTTTTTTTAATAAATCAATTTTTTTCAATATATTTAATTTATTTTGCTTTCATTATAGTTTCTGAAAGTATTAAATAAAAAAATTAATCATAGAAATTTTCACAAAAAAAAGATCTGCCATAAAGCAGATCTTTCTTTGTGTGTAGTTTTTCTAATCTAAGTTATTAGAAAGAGAATGAAGCTTTAACAGCTACTCCTGTTAAATCATCTGATCCTGCAGCTGTCTCTTGAATGAAAATACCAGGTGTAATGGTCATGGCATCATTTACTGGATAAGAGTAAGACGCTTCATATACAAGATACTCAGTTGCAGAGCTAGCATAAAGTGCATCAGTTGCTGCAGCAATATTCACTGAACCAGGGCCAACTTCTGGGAAGCTTAGACCAACGAAGTATCCAGACTTTTCAGTAGTTCCATCATCTGAAGTTTCAAAACCAACACTTAAGCTTGCTAAATCAAAAGTGTAGTAACCGTTAAGACCCCAGAGTTGTGTATCAGTGCTTGTTCCACCGTCATCAGATACGTATGCAACAGCTACTCCGTAACTGTCTGTTGAATAAGCAGCATTAAGACCTATTGCGTCAGCAGAATCACCTAAGATTTCAGTAGTTCCGGATGTTACTCCACCAGCTAGTGAGAATCCAGAATCAAATTCATAACCTAAAGCTGCAGTAACACCTTTACCGCCTGCACCAATAGAGTTACCAGTACCACAGTCATCTGGTGTCATATCAGTGAATGAGCTGTAAGTACAAGCTCCTGTAAATGCAGCACTTAGATCAGTTGAATCACCAACTATCATTGTTGCTCCACCAACAGGGAACGAATAAGTAACGCCATCAACAACTAAGCTAGTTCCAGTGTCGAAACCCATTTTTCCACCCATTGTGGATGCTGTAGCACTACCGTTATCAATAGCTATGTCAAGTGAATCTTCACCTGTGAAACTTGTTGATAAACCAATATTGAATTGGAAGTCGAAACTTGTTGCTTCGTTATTAGTAGATGAGCCAGCTCCAAAAGTGGTTCCAGCACCGTCTACAGCACCTAGAACAGCATCAACGCTGAATGATGCTGTAGTTGTTTCTGAAAAACTACCAGCTTCAAAGTTGTTTAGTCTAGCTTCTAAACCGTCTACACGGCTATTTGTAACTGCAATTTCTTCTGCAGCATTGAAGTCATTAATTGTGACTTCGTTCGCAGTTGCTGCCATAGGCGCTAAAAGACCTAATGATGCAGGAGCTACGAGCAAGCTCTTGAAAAGCTTCATAAATTTCCTCACACGAAATTTAAAGTACACCTCAAGATAGTGTATTTGGGCATACAAAATCAAGTATCAACCGCTACATTTTTGAACAATTTGTGCCACTTTCTAAAGTTATACAATCAGTTTAATTATTTAAATTAATTCATTTATTTGAATAATTGATTTCGTAATCTATATTTTTTTGGAAATTTTAAAGGTAACTTTTTCTGTTTTGTATTTCTTCTTTCTTTTATTATCTACTTCATCAACGTACCAACCTGAAGCTAACCTTGTGTCAATTTCCTCGTAGCATTCTTTTCGATTAATTTTGTTTAAGGATTTCTTTTTATAATCCATATAATTTAAAAACTTAACCTAATTGTCAAAATATAGCATTTAAAGAAAATTTGAGCAGTAGATTTTTTTTGTTAGAAATTTAAGTTGTAAATTTGTAAAATTTTTTCTTTTGAAGTTTTTCTTCTCTGAAATCTTTAGAAAAAAGAAAAAAAGACTTTATTTTCCTCAACAGAAAAAATAATTAGTTATATTTTTTTTAATTTAAACCTGAGGAGCACAAGGTCAAATGACTCACTTAAGTCTTATTGTAAATTCTTTACCTAGAGATTTGCTAGAATTTGTTTTTTTTCTCGCAGTTGGTTTCACAGCAGGATCAGTCGGAATTATTTAAACTTACTACTCTCTGATTTCTAATTCTTTTGTCAAATAAATATTTGGAGTAAATAAACCTGATTATTTATTTTATAACTAAAAATTTTTTGTAAAGAGTTGCTTAATCCTCTTTTCAGATCGAAATTATTGCCTCAACAGGAAAACCTAACTTTAATCTTGCCTTCAATTCCTTCAATTCAATAACGGTTATTAAACCAAGTACTTCTTTCCTTTGATCTTGAAGCAACCTTGATACACAATTAACTGTCCCTCCTGTAGCTAATAAATCATCTACAATCACAAAAGAATTGAATTTTTCTAATGCACTAGTTTGTATTGATAGAGAATTTGTTCCATATTCCAAATCATATTCTTTTGTTAATATATGTCCAGGGAGTTTTCCAGGTTTTCGTGCAACAATCATGGGTTTAGAAGATTCTAGAGCGACTGCAGAACCAAAAATAAATCCCCTCGCATCTATAGAAATTATTGCTTCAGCATTTTTTAAAAATTGATTTGAAGACATTTTTAAAATAAGTTGCTGAAAAATATCTGGATACTTAAGAATTTCCAGAACGTCTTTAAAATCAATCCCTTTTTTTGGAAAATCCTTATAAGTTAGAATCAAATCTTCTAATTTTTTCATACTTCAAAGTCTCGAAAGTAATCCAGGTGGATATCTTTGTGGAATTAGATTCATATTATAAATATGTCGTAATTCAAAAATATTTCAAAGCAAATTTACAAGTAATTTCTTGGTTTGAAAAAAGTAATTTTTGAATATAAGGAAACTTTTTTCCTGAGAAATAGTAACTAAATATTAGTTTAGACCTAAAAATGATTTTTTATAAATTTTTTAGCAATTTGGTCTTTTATAGATGTCTGTTATGAATTAAGATCTTATGAGCGGGGCGTGGCGCAGCTTGGTAGCGCGGGTGCTTTGGGAGCACTAGGTCGCAGGTTCGAATCCTGTCGCCCCGATAGTCATATCAGTCGATCTCAGATATACCAAAATAGAGTCTCAAAAGTATCCGTAGCTTTTCCGTGGAATATGTTGGATTTGTAATAAAAAAGCCACGGAACTTCATTGCTACGGATGCGTTTTTAGGTTGAATTAATTCAGATTTCGGCAATAATAAAAGTAATTTGACTGCGCCCTTTAAACAACCCACAGTAGTGACCTACGTCTTCAGCCTATGCACCTTCGATAAGTGCGGGGATTATTAAAAATTTCACTATATATATATTGCGAACACGCAACCGACCACCAAAATTTTTAAAAGGAAAGGAGATCAAAGCTTCTAACTTGACTCATCACGATTCAGTTGGAATTGCAATGGATTTAATTTGCTTCGAGAAATCTGGTGCTATGTTCGATGGATTTCTAAAAGATAATCCTACTGTTCTTACTGCATATAACGAGTTGAAGAATAATCCTTCAAAGGTTAATGACTACTACAAACTGGATAGAGCTTCCGAAGTTAGTTGAGTATCTATATTGTTCGGAAAGAACTGTTTATAAGTTAAAGAAAGCGAATGTATTAGTAGCGGGAGAACACTTCTACCGAGTAGGAGAAGGAAAAGAAAAAGGAAAATGTGTTTATGGATTAGAGGAGTGCAGAAAAGCACTACTAAAACATTCCGTAGAAACCAAGAAGCCAAAGGGGAGACAATATAAAAAAGAGATGATGAAAAACCTCGTTGCAAAGGAGGTTAAGTAATGGATTCAATTCCCTTCGAAAAGGTTAAAAGCACCTTTAAAAATAGGTATCTAAACAAAGCAAATGAGCTTGGAGATGATGCCAAGGTTTTAGATTATCAAGAACACATAGCCAAGTTATTAGAGCAACTTGGAATGAAGAACGATTGGTGGCGACCATGGTAAGAATAAATAACAAGTGGATACAGACAGAAAAGTTTGATAGTGAAGAAGATAGAAAAAAGGCAATGAATGATTGGCTTAGAAGGTATAGAGAAACCTTTCGTATAGATGATATGTTCTGTAATTGGCTTAAGTTAAATAGCTTTCATAGTAATAAGCCAATAACACCAAAATACTTAAAAGAATACGAAAAACAACAAGCTCTAATTGAAGAATTTTATAAATATCAAGGTTTTTATGATTCCTTAGGTAGTGACCATAAATACTACGGAAATGAAGGAAAATATTGGAAAATTTTCTATGAAGAACAACAGAAACTTTACGCTAGAGATAGAGCAGAAGCGGAAAAAATCAGAGCAAATATCCAACATAGAAAAAATAATATTATTAAAAGGTTCATTTAAAAAGGTTTTATTTTTTTAAGTAAACATCCTTAAACTAAATTTTTTAAAAAGATTTTTTCTTTAACTTTACTTAACCATAGGTGAATATTATTTATTAAATATAAACTAAGGAGATGTTTAAATACAGGGAATTCATAGCTCAAATCAAATATAAAGAAGTAATATCTTCACCTGTATATTTTATTCCTGTTTTGCTTCTATCCATAATGATTATTATTGAAGGTTTTCACATCTTTAATCACAAACAAAATTGCAAAACTAAAGCTGAGTGGATGGAACAATCAGGAATGACTTATGACAGGGAATCAGAAGTTAATTAATAAAATCTAAAATATAATTTATTCGCAGCAACGTTTTCTATTTGAAGAATAATCTGTCAAAGAAGTTATCCATTCCTTGATCAAAAAGAGAGATTCTTTATTTAGGCTGTAGTAGACCCATCTACCTTCTTGTCTGTCTGAGATAAGACCAGCTTCCTTTAAAATTTTTATGTGGTATGAAATTCTTGATTGAGATAACTTAGTTAATTTCATAATATCGCATACACAAACTTCTCCATCCATCATTAGGTCAATTATTTCTAGCCTAAAAGGATCAGAAAATGAAACCATCAACTTAGATATATTTTCTTTTTTTACTTTGCTAATCTCTTTTAACATTAATGAGGAAATAAAATATTCTTCAATATAGCTTAAATAAAAAAGATATCATTAATCAAAACATCTTGATACATCAAAATATTTTGATGTATAATTTATATAGAAAATTTCAAAGTTATGAAAATTGGAATTAATGGTTTTGGAAGAATTGGTAGATTAGTTTTCAGAGCATTATGGGATAGAGCTGATATAGAAATAACTCACATTAATGAGATAGCAGGAGATTCGAATGCCGCTGCGCATTTACTCGAATTCGATTCAGTCCATGGTAGATGGGTGAAAGATATAAAGGTTAAAGAAGAAGAAATAATAATTGATGGAAAGAAATTAACCTACACATCTTTTAAAAATTACCTTGATGTTCCTTGGGAAAAATCTTCTGTAGATATTATTTTGGAATGTACAGGAAAGAATAAAAAGCCAGACAAACTAAATCCCTATTTTGATACTCTTGGGATGAAAAGAGTAATAGTAGCTTGTCCAGTCAAAGGAATTGTTGCAGAAGCTGAATCACTGAATATTGTTTACGGTATAAATCAAAGTCTTTATGACCCTACCAAACATAAATTAGTAACTGCAGCATCCTGCACTACAAATTGTTTAGCTCCGATAGTAAAGGTAATTAATGAAAATTTTTCTATTAAACACGGCGCTATTACAACTATTCACGATGTTACCAACACTCAAGTTCCTGTAGATTTTTATAAAAGTGATTTGAGGAGAGCAAGAGGATGTATGCAAAGTTTAATACCTACTACTACTGGATCTGCTAAAGCTATCGCTGAGATCTTCCCAGAATTAAAAGGAAAATTAAATGGGCATGCAGTAAGAGTTCCTCTACTTAATGGTTCTTTAACAGATGCAGTTTTTGAATTAAATAATGAAGTGTCAACTGAACAAGTAAATTTGGCACTTAAGTTAGCTTCAGAAACTTATTTAAAAGGAATTCTTGGCTACGAAGAAAGACCTTTAGTTTCTGCGGATTATGTAAATGACTCTAGAAGTTCAATAGTTGATAGTTTATCAACTATGGTTGTTAATTCAAATTTATTAAAGATATACGCTTGGTATGACAACGAGTGGGGTTACAGCTGCAGACTTGCAGATCTTACTGAATATGTAATCAAAAAAGAGATTTAATTTATGTCTTTATGAAGTTATCTAATATTCAACAATATAGTGTTGTAACAGCAAACTATTGGGCATTCACGCTTACTGACGGCGCATTAAGATTATTAGTTGTTGGTCACTTTCATGAGCTAGGTTACACAACTCTACAAATTGCTTTACTTTTCCTTTTTTATGAGTTTTTTGGAATAATTACTAATTTATATGGTGGTTGGATAGGAGCAAGATATGGTTTAAGGCTTACTTTATGGATTGGGACTATCCTGCAAATCATTGCTCTTTTCATGCTTATTCCAGTTAAGGAGGATTGGCCAGTAATATTTAGTGTCGTATACGTTATGGTTGCTCAAGCAGTCAGTGGGATAGCAAAAGATTTAAACAAAATGAGTGCTAAAAGCGCTGTTAAGACAGTTGTTCCAGAGACAAATAATGGCAATGATACTGGCCAAAAACAACTTTTTAAATGGGTTGCTATTTTAACTGGATCTAAAAATGCTCTTAAGGGAGTTGGTTTTTTCTTAGGTGGACTTTTATATAAGTTATTTGGATTCAATAATGCTGTAGGAATTATGGGTTTTGGACTCTGCTTAGCCTTTTTATTGACATTAATTTTACCTGGAGAAATTGGCAAGATGAAAACCAAACCAGCTTTTAATGATCTTTTTTCAAAATCAAATGCAATAAATATTCTTTCAGCAGCAAGATTCTTTCTTTTTGGAGCAAGAGATGTTTGGTTTGTTGTAGCTCTTCCAGTATTCCTTGATATGGCATTTGGTTGGGACTACATGGAAATAGGATTATTTCTTGGGGCCTGGGTAATAGGTTATGGAATTGTTCAGGCTTCTGCTCCAGCAATTAGAAAGATGTGGGGACAAAAAGAAAGTCCAGATCGTAAAGCTATTCAATTTTGGAGTGCCGTATTAATGGTCATACCATCTTTGATAGGAATCGCATTATGGAGAGAAAGTTCTCCATCGATAGCAATAATTTTAGGACTCACTATTTTTGGATTTGTTTTTGCAATGAATTCCTCTACACATTCTTATATGATTTTGGCCTACTCTGATAATGAAAAAGTCAGTTTAAATGTTGGCTTCTATTACATGGCAAATGCTGCTGGAAGACTAATTGGAACATTACTCTCAGGCTTATTATTTATGATTGGGAGAAATGCAAGTGTTGGTCTTCAATATTGTCTTTATTTTTCATCACTTTTAATATTCTTATCTTGGATTTCCAGTCTTAAATTACCCTCGTTCAAACAAAGCCTATCAGCTCCATAAAGACTAATTTTTGGGAATTAGAATATTTTAATGGCAAAAATATCCTTAATTGAACTCGCAAAAACTTTCTTAAAAATTGGTATTTTAAGTTTTGGAGGACCCTATGCTCATATTTCCTTATTCGAAGATGAACTAATAAATAATAAAAAATTCATATCAACTCAATCTTTTGAAAAAGGTATTGGATTATGTCAAATACTTCCAGGACCAATATCTACTCAATTGGCAATATATATAGGTCTTAAAATTAATGGTTATCTTGGTGGATTGGTATCTGGTATAAGTTTCATTATCCCAGGATTCATTTCGGTAATAGCTCTTAGTTTTTTTTGGCAAATTGGTTCTGGATCGAAATTCTTAACAGATTTAATTTATTTTAATCCGCCTATTATTGCAGGAATAATTTTTTCATTCTCATTAGTTCTATTAAAAAAAAGATTAAAGTTTGATCGAATATTATTCTCTAGCTCAATATTATTTCTACTTATATTTGCCAAATATAATAGTATTCAATTTCCACTAATTACAATACTTACTATTGCAGGATTGATAAATATATTTTTAAAGAAATTCAAAGATATTTTTTATAGCTTGGTCCCTTTATCTATATTTTCAACAACCTCATTTTTGAGTAGCTCGGTCTTTTTAGATATATCTAATTTTTTTTATTTTTTAAGAGAGTCTATAAACTTAAAGTTTCTAGTAGATTATCTTAATCTGTTTTTTTTCTTCTTTAAATCGGGACTTTTTATTTTTGGAGGTGGATTAGTAATCATTCCTCTTATGAGTGATTATGTTATCTCGCAAGGATGGTTAACAAATAATGAATTTATAGATGGAATAATGATTAGCCAAATAACGCCTGGTCCTGTCTTATTAATTACAAGTTTTATTGGATACAAAGCAGGGTTTTCGGTCGGAGGAATAAATGAAGCTTTAAAGTATTCATTAATATCAACTTTTGCAATTTTTTTACCAAGTTTTTTATTGATTTTTGTTTTTGGAAAAGGCTTTATAAAAAACAGAATTAAATCGATTAATTACTTTATCGATGGAGTAATCAATACAATTCCAGGAGCAGTTATTTTTTCTGGATTTAATTTAATTGAAGATAGTTTTTCATCAAAATACTTTTTAATTAGCTCTATTTTTATAGTTTTAATCTCCACACTATTATCTTTTTTAAAAATAGTTCCAACATACATACTTATTCTTTTTTCTTTAATATTAGGCTTGTCAAAATATTTGTTTGCATAAAAAAAGGAGGAAATAAATTCCTCCTTTTAAATATTGTCTTACGGTTTATTTACCGATTCTTTTTACAGCAGCTCTTGACTTCTCAAGAATATCTCCTTTTAAGGGGACAAATCCAAGTGATGGAGCTTTATCTTGATACTCATCACTTAACAATGTATTAAAGGCTTGTTTGATAGCTTTAGTGTTTCTACCATTACCCTCTTCATAAGCAAGTATCCATGTTAATGAAGCTATAGGGTATGCTCCTTTTGCAGTTGGGTTAGGATTTTTACCAGCAAGATTTTCATCTAGAGTAATACCATTAAGAGCCTTAGCTCCTGCTTCTACAGATGGTTTTAGAAACTCACCTGAAAGATTCTGAAGTGCAGCAGCTTTGACATTACCTTTTATGTAAGACTGGTTAACATAACCAATTGCACCAGGTGTATTTTGTATAACACCTGCTACACCTGAATTACCTTTTGCTCCAACGCCTGCTGGCCACTTAACTGATTTACCTGTTCCTAGTGTCCAAGTTTTTGAAAAAGCTTCCATAGAGTTAGTAAAAGCTTTGGTTGTGCCTGATCCGTCAGAACGATGTGCCCAAGTTAATTTACCAGGTTTACAGCCTAATTCTTTCCAGTTTTTAACCATACCCATAGCAACTCTTACTGCTTGCTCTTGAGTAAGTTTCAAATCACAATCATAGTTATAACCAAAAGCAATAGTTCCTCCAACCATAGGAATCTGTACTAATCCTCTTGTTACCTTGGCTATATCTTTATCCTTCATAGGATCATCAGAAGCACCAAAGTTTACTGTCTGATCAATAAAAGCTTTTCTTCCAGAGCCTGAACCAACAGCTTGATAGTTTACTCTTGGCCCTCCTGAAGAGGCTAAATCTTTGAACCAACGAGTGTAAATTTTGGCAGGGAATGATGCTCCAGCACCACTTAATCTTGTTTTAGCAGAAACACTTGTGCCAGGAACACTTGTACCAGCAGCAATGGCTACTGCAGAAGTGAGAACCAAAGCTTTCTTAGCTATGTTCATGGATGTCATGATTAAATGAAAGACTACATATATATAGCACCAAATTTATACACAAATACTCATTAATTAAAATTTTATCCTGTGGTTAATTAGTTCTTAACCCCTTCTTAAACTAAATATCAATTTAACTTATTTACGTTTGGTTTTGAAAATATTTGAAAATAAATAAATTCAATTTTAAATTCTTACTTTAAAAAATATTCAAGAAATAAAGAAATTATTTTGTTTGATTTAAGAAAAGTTTAAACTCTCTTTAAAATTTCCTTCTGACCTAATTTCTTACTCTTTTCTTAACTTTGATTAGTTCATATGCAATTGGATTAATATCCATTTTTACGTGTTGAGGTTTATGAAACTTTTTCAAAAATTAATTGCTGCTCCTGCGATCATTTCAATGGCATCAGGTCTTGCAGTAAATGCTGCTGAAATCAATCAACCTGAATTCAGCCCTTTCACCAAATCCCCTGAAGTTATATCAACAGGCGATTTCAAATCAGATCTATTGGTTCCAGGCGACTGGGCTTATGATTCATTAAAAGATCTTTCAAAAAGTCCAAGATTCAATGGTAGCCCAGTTCATCGTATTGAAGCTGCAGCTGAATTAAACAGATTAATTGCCGGTGGTGAAGGCTTAATGAACGGAGCCGCAATAGAAAGGCTAAGTGATGAGCTTGGTTCTGAATTAGCAATTATGAAAGGAAGAGTGGATGGACTTGAAGCTCGTGTTAATGGCATTGAAGCTGGTAGTTTCTCTGAAACGACTTCTATGTCAGGTAAAGTAGAAATGCAGATTGGTGCTGGCTCAAACGGTGCAGCTATTGTTGGAGACAATAATAATGAAGAGCAAACAACTTTTGCTTATCACTATGAAGTGGATTTAAATACTAGTTTTACTGGTGATGACAAACTAAATATTGAGTTTGCAGCCGGTAATACCGCTGGTACAAATACTGTGCAGGGCTTAACTGGTTTTGGTGAATCTCAAGATGCTCTTACAATTGAAGACGTTAACTACACATTTCCATTAGGAAGATGGGATGTTTCAGTTGGAGATTCAATGGACTTATCTAAGAATTTCCCAAATGCTTGTGCATTAGGAACAATTGTCGATGCTATGGATGATTGTGGAGCTAAAAATGCAGTTGATGCTGGTGGAGATGTTTCTGTAAGCTTAGGAACAGAATTTGCAGATGGCTGGGAGTTTGGTTTCGGCTTTTCAGGTGATAGCGGAACAAGTGGTCTTGCTACAAAAGAAAGTACAGATGGTCTCGGAGCCGCTTTAGGTTATTCAAATGATACTTATGGATTTACTTTCGGTTATGCATTAGCTGATGGAGGTGCAACTGCTAATAGTGATACCACTTACTATGGTGCTACTGCTTACTACACACCAGAAGGTATGGGAACATTAAGTGGTGGTGTTGAAATTGGAACCAAGCAAGGTGCAAACAAAGATACTTCTCAATTCAAAGTTGGATATGCAACCGATCTTGGTGAGGGTACTTTTGAAGTTGGCTTTGGTACCAATGGTGCGATAGCTGATGGATCTAATGAGGTATACGCTTATGAAGCTTCATACAGTTTCCCTATCAATGATGGAGTTTCAATGACTGCATTTGGATACATCGCTGAAGTTGATGGTTCTGACGATAGTTCAGGTCTTGGACTAACAACAACATTTAAATTCTAATCAGAATAACCTGACAAAAAAGACCTCCTTATCGGAGGTCTTTTTTTTTCTTTTTAAAAACTTAAAGTGTTCTTAATAAATTTATTTTTTTTTCTTAACTTTTTAAAGGGACTATAAGTAAGTGTCTTCTTACGCACTAAATGAAAAAAAACCTAGCTGCTGCAAGTTTTTCAGCATTACTTGCAATTGTCGCCTCCTCTACAAGTAGCGGATTTGCAAATTGGAATACAAAATATTGGGCAAATGAAAAAAATTTCAACAGAATTTCATCTTTCAATGTAAGTGACAATTTACCAAAGGGATCAAAATCTACAACCAAAACTTCTTCTGAAGTAATTACAGCATCAGAAGATGGTAAGACTTTGATGTATACAGATAGTGATTTAGGAGTAGTAGGTCTAGTTGACATCTCAGATCCTGCAAGGCCAAAAGCATTGGGAATTGTTGAACTGGAAGCAGAACCAACTGGAATTGCAGCACTTGGAAACAATGCTTATATAGGTTCAAATACATCTGAAAGTTATACAAATCCTTCAGGAGCAATAGTTCAATACAATTTAGAAACAAGAAAAGCAGTAAAAGAATGTGATTTAGGTGGGCAGCCTGATAGCGTTTTTGTTTCACCAGACGGAACATTTCTAGCTGTCGCTATAGAAAATGAGAGGGATGAAGAATATAAAAATGGATTTATCCCTCAAATTGATGACAATGGCATTCAAATTAATCCTGCAGGTTATGTTTCTCTTGTGAAGTTAAACAATAGAGGAAAAATACAATGTAACTCAATTAAAAAAGTAGATTTAACAGGCTTATCCGAAATAGCTCCTTTTGATCCCGAACCAGAATTCGTTGCTATTAATGATCTTGGTGAAACAGTTGTCTCTCTTCAAGAAAACAACCATCTTGCAGTAATTGATAAAGATGGAAATGTAATATCACATTTCTCGGCAGGGGTTGTAAAACAAATGGCAGGAATGGATACAAAGAAAGATGGAGCACATAAATTTAAAAGCAAACTTAAGAATGTAAGAAGAGAACCCGATGGTCTTACTTGGATTGATAATGACCATTTTGCAACAGCAAATGAAGGCGATTACAAGCATATTGATCCAAATCAGGCAAAAAGAGGTGGTTCAAGATCCTGGACTATTTTTAAAAAAGATGGAACAGTAGTTTATGAAGATGCAAATAGACTAGAAAGAGCAATTGCACAAATAGGTCATTTCCAAGATGGGAGAGCAGGTAAAAAGGGAGTAGAACCTGAGTCAGTTACATATTCAAAAATTAATGGAACGCCCTATTTATTTGTTGGTGCTGAACGAGCTGGGATAGTAGCTGTTTACGATATCACAGAACTAAATCAACCTTTGCTTACTCAATTACTTCCATCAGGCATTGGACCAGAGGGATTTGTCGCAATTCCAGAGAGGGGATTAATTGCCTCAGCAAATGAAAAAGACTACAACAAAAAAGAACCTGGTTTATCTTCTCATGTGACTATTTATCAACTACAAGATGCTCCTGCTTCATACCCACATTTAACAAATGAAAATGGCCTTGAATTTGTATCTTGGGGTGCGATAAGTGGAATGGTGGCTGGTGATGACGGTAAAATTTATGCTGTAAATGATGGGACTTTTAAAACTCAGCCAAGAATTTACGTTATTGATCCTTCATCTTCCCCAGCACTATTAGAAAGAGCTATAGATATAAAGCTAGATGGTAAGACTGCATTATTTATGGATCAAGAGGGTATTACTACTGATGGTAATGGTGGATTCTACATTTCTACTGAAGGTATCAAGAAAAAGCTAGATGAACATCCTCCTGCAATCTACCATGTAAGCTCAGATGGTGAAATTTTAGAGAAGATAACTCCACCACTTTCATATCTTAATTATGCTAAAAATCCTGGTTTTGAAGGCATAACAAGGAATGGGGATATTCTTTATATTGCTCAACAGAAGCCTTGGGGTGATGATACTTTCAATACTACTAAGATCCTTTCCTATAATTTAAAAACCAAACAGTGGGGGGCCGTAAATTATCAATTAGATAGGATCAAAAAAGGTGGCGTTGGCATTTCAGAATTGACTTACCATGACGGGGCACTTTATGTAATCGAAAGAGATAGTTTCTATGGAAAGAAAGCGAAATTGAAAGCTATATATAAAATAGATTTAGATGATGTTATTTTCGAAGGTCTTCAGACTAATATTCCTCCCAGACTTTATCCTTTAGTTGAAAAAGAGTTAGTTACTGATCTAAAACCAGTAATGCAATCTACGGGTGGTTTTATCCTTGAAAAGGTTGAAGGCTTAGCAATAACAAGCGAAGGGCAAGCATGGATTTCAACTGACAACGACGGGACTGGAAAGAAATCAACTGGTGAAACTCTTTTCCTAAATATTGGAAAAATCTAGTTAAAACTACTAATAAAAGTCACCTTTTATATAAGGTGGCTTTTTTTTGCAGTTTTTATAATTAAAAAAAGTTAAATCATGAAATACCTAATATTTACTATTTTATTCATCGCCCCAGTTAAAGCTGAAACAAAATATTATTGGCAGGGTGTCAGGCATTATTTAAATCGACCCAAACTAATGATAGAAGCATGCAAAGATATGAAAGAAGAAAATGACATTGGAACATCTGCTTTCGAGAGTATGTACATGCCAACATTACCTGATAGGCTTTGGTTAGCTATTGGCAAAAGAGATTCTTATTGGGCAGATGACTCCAAAGAAGGAAGCATTCTTTTTACAAGAGAAGGGGTTTTGAATTTAAAAAAATTTATTGCAGAAAAATCATGTCCTAATATTTTTTAAATTTTCCCTATAAATCTGTATTAAGACACGGAAAGATAGTTTCAATAATCGCTCCACCATCTTTATGATTAAATGCCTTTATAAAACCTTTATTGTTATTAATTATTTTTTTTGTAATTGAAAGACCTAAACCACTTCCACTTTTCTTAAATTTAGTCCTTGATGGATCCCCACGATAAAAACGAGAAAAAATGTCATTTGATTCATTTTCTTCTAATCCAATACCTTTATCTCTAACTCTTATAACAACAGAGCTAGCTCTCTTAAAAATTTCAATTTGTATGCCCTCTTTTGTTGGGGAATAACGAATAGCGTTATCTAAAATATTTATAAATGCTCTTTTTAAATTTTCAATATCCCCAGATATATAATATTTTGTTGGAGAAAATAAATTTATTTTTATATCCTTTTTTTCTGCAAGCGGTTTTAGTGTTTGCCAAGATTCCATAATCAAATCTGAAATAGATATTTTTTTGTTTTTATTAAAATCTTCGTTACTTTCTAGCTTAGAAAGCTCTAAAGTCTCTTCGGCCATTTTTCTTAATCTTTTTGACTCTTTCTTAAGTCTTTTAACAAGATACCTATCCTTTTTTGATACTACTGATTCAAGTCTTTCCCCAATTAAGATAAGTGATGTAAGAGGAGTTTTCAGTTCATGAGACACATCATTAATTAATTGATTTTGTCGTTTTTTTATCGATTCAATTGATAATTTACTTTCCAATAATATTAAATAATTCTTTTTCCTTCCTCTAACAATATTTACCGAAATGGGTACTCCCGCAATTATGAAATCAAGGTTGAATGGGAAATCTTTTTTTCTTAAATATAGAATTTTATTACTAAGTACTTCAAGCTCATTAATATCATTAATTGCTTTTCCAATAACATCTTTATATTTGATAACCCTAATAAGAGATAAAGCTTTCTGATTGATAAATTTTATTGTTAGATCAGATGATAAGATTATCCACCCTTGCGAAGAATAATCTAACCAAGACAACACTTCTTGAGGTTTAATTTTATCAAATGGGAAATCAATAGTTTTTTTATACTTATTTTTATCAACTTCAAATTTTTTTTCTTTTGATTGAGAAAAATGCTTGACTTTTATTTTCCACTTCTGATGTAAAAAAAATAATACTTCTTGTAGTGTTTTCATTTTCATCCAAACTTATATCCAAAACCTCTTACAGTTTTAAGAAACTTTGGAGCTGAGGGATCTTCTTCTAATTTCTCTCTGAGCCACCTAACATGAACATCTACAGTTTTAGTATCACCAATAAAGTCAATTTCCCATATTTTTTCAAGTATTAAATCCCTTGACCATACTCTTTTTGGATTTTTCATAAATAACTCTAATAATTTAAATTCTTTTGGAGATAATGTTATTTCTCTATCAAAAGAAGTTACCCTACATTCTTCCAAGAACATTTTTATATGATTAAACTCGAGAACAGTTTTTGAGTTTTCTTTATATTTTTTATTACGCTTAGATCTTCTTATTAATGCTCTAGATCTAGCAATTAATTCATTTAAACCAAAAGGTTTTGTTAAATAATCATCAGCACCAACCTCTAATCCAAGAACCCTGTCTGATTCATTATCTTTAGCACTCAAAATTAGTATGGGTGTATAGTCTTCATCATTTCTTATTTTTCTACATAACTCTAATCCATTTAGTCCTGGCAACATTAAATCTAGAATTATTAGGTCAACATCTTTTTTAATATCATTATTAATAAAATCTAAGGCACTTAAACCGTCTTTGAAACTTGATACTTTGAAACCTTCGCTGATCAAGGTTTCACTGACAGTAAGCCTAATACTCTTATCATCCTCTACAAGAAGAATTCTTGAGTCTTGCAAACTTTTATGATCTTTAATAGCCATTTAAAGTTCCAACAATTTTATTTTATATAATCAAAATTATTTGATCTAATTATTTCATAATTAATTTACATTGAATTATTATTTTTTTCATTTAATCTTATTTCATTTTTAATTTTCCCTTAAACCCTTTTATCTATATTTAGATTGTCTCTTTAATCTTCCTCACACAAAATTTTAAAGAGACAAATTTATTAAATTTTATAATAGATATTAAAACTAATATCCCATCGAAGCGTAATAATAATCGTCATCTTCATCTATATTTGTCACTACCCATTCTGGCGGAAAGTCACCAATTTTTACATATTGATAAAGCTTATCAACATCTGGATCGTAATAAGTATCGTTGATTTTTGGATCTTTGACTACTTTGCTTGGATGCATAATAAAAATTATTTCTACTCTTTTTTTTATAGATTATTTAGTTTAAAGCAGCTTTAAATCTCATTTAAATATTTTCATTTAATCTAGTTAACCTAAGACTAATTTAACTGGTAGTTAGTCTTGATTGTTTTAATTACCGATTTTTTCGGATCTTTATTTGGATAACAATTAACAATTCTATATTTTCCGCCTTTTCTATCTGTCTCAACAAGAGTAAATTGAACAAATTTTTCTTTTTCAGCACTTGAAAAATCTTTGACTTCTATTTTGATGATTTCTTCATTTTCACTTTCAATTATTCTGGATTTACCTCCACAAAGACGAACAGCAGTTTCTTTAGTTACATAAAATAATTTTTTTTCATTAGTAAAGGATGATTCACCTTTCGTGATCGAAATTTCATCTTTTGTAATGGATAAATCATCTTGGGTAATGGATAAATCATCTTGGGTAATGGATAATTCATCTTTTGTACTGCAAGAAGTAATAATAAGGATAAATAAAACCAGTAGCTTTTTCATGATTTTTTAGATGATAAATTCACTAATAATTTCTTCTAATTGACTTTTATTTAGTTTAATAAGATAGTTTTGGATTTCCTTTCTAAATAATCTATCTTCAACTCTTTTAGTTTGAAGAATCGAAAGAGTGATAAAGTTAACAAGTTGTTTTTTATCCATATATATTTTCTAAATCCCTATTGTTAAATCATATTTAAATTTTGATTAAGCTAAGACATAACAACAAAAATCTATTTTAGAAATTTAAGCCATTTAAAAAATTTTATTTTTTACTTAATAACTTCTTAATCCAATTATTTTAAATTAAATCCGTCTTCTATATTTTTACGCCTTGAATATTGAAGACAATCATATAAAAAAAATAATAAATGATTATAAAAAATTCACCTTCTCCCAAAAACTCAAATCAAGCCCAAGAAATAGGGCATATCAAATATTCTTATAAAGAAAGTTTTAAAAGAGAAAATAAATCTTTTTTGGATGATTCGGAATTTATTGAAAATTACAATAACGCTCTTAAATCACCACAATCAAGAAGATTGTATAAAGATACAGAAAATGAAGTCTATCCAGACACAAGCATGGTCCAAGAAATTTTACCTCTAGATAAAATTTCTATTTGAAATCCTTTCACTTAAGAACAATTTTTTAAGATTTTTTCCCTACACTCAATAAAAAACATTTTTCTGGGGGGACTAGATCTTAAAAAACTACTTGATTATTAATCATCCTCATCATCCTCGTCAATACTAGATGTTATTAAACTCTTTTTTGCAAGATTTTCAGAACCATTATTTATTACTTCTTCGTCAGTTTCTTTAACTGCCTTCTCAATTTCTTTTTGGAACTCTCCAGAAGCTTGTTGCAAGCTTTTCAATGTTTTTCCAATTGAACGTCCTAGTTCTGGTAGCTTTTTAGGTCCAAATATTAAAAGAGCTAAAACAAAAATTACAGCAATTTCTGGAATTCCAACACCAAATATATTCATGTTTTCTGCCTAATTGTTTTGTTTTTATACATTATCCAATTGCTCTTCCATTATTTCTTGTGATAGCAATAACTGTAGACCTTGGAACGCTATTACCTCCATCAGGGAAATGACAACTATCTGGATTTTTTTCTCCAGGATGTTGTACACCTACAAACATTGTCTTCTTATCAGAACTCCAAGTTATGCCAGTAATTTCACATTCCTTGGGACCAACAAGAAATCTACTAATTTCTCCTGTCCTTGGATTTGCACAAAGCATTTGATTATTTCCCATTCCTGCAAATTTTCCAGAATTACTATATTTACCATCTGTCTGAATCCACAAATTGCCTTTAGAGTCAAAGGCGATCCCATCAGGCGAATTAAACATATTATCTTTATTTATATTTTTTGAACCTTTGTATAATCCTTCTGCTGTTTCAGGGTTTCCAGCCATTACAAAAAGATCCCATTTGAAATCTACTGATGCATGATCTGAATTGCTAGGTGTCCATCTAACTATCTGTCCGTAAGGATTATTTTCCCTTGGATTTACTGCGTTAATTGGTTGATTATCTTTAACTCCTCTATTTTTGTTATTGGTTAAGGCACAGTACGCTTCTACTTTTTTTGGATTAACAGCGACCCACTCAGGTCTATCCATAGTTGTAGCTCCAACTTTAGTAGCTGCGAGTCGTGTAAAAATTGCGATTTCAGGCTCACTCATTCCAGATTCTTTTAGATTTATCCATTTACCTGTTCCATCATCATTAAAAACAGCAACAAATAACTCTCCCTCAGTTAATAAATCGTAGTTAGAAGAAGCACCTTTTTTATATTTTCCTTTGGATACGAACTTATATAGATGCTCACCTCGTTCATCATCTCCCATATAAGCAACAACTTGTCCATTTTTAGAAATAGATACTTCACAATTCTCATGCTTAAACCTACCCATTGCAGTATGTTTCCTTGGCATTGATTGTGGCTTTGAAGGGTCAATTTCAGTTATGTATCCGTGCCTATTAACTTCGTTTGGATTCTTAACTAAATCAAATCTATCTTGATTCATAACCCAGTTATAACCTTTGTCTTTTGTCTTTAGACCATATCTTGCTTGTTCTGGGGGGATAGAGGCGGATGGATTGGAAGGTGAAGAAAAGTAACCATGAAAATTTTCCTCGCAAGCTAGATAAGTTCCCCATGGAGTTCTTCCGTTCCCACAATTATTGAAAGTACCTTTTGCAACTTTTCCGGTTAGATCCTCATCAGTTTTCATTAAATAGAACCCAGCTGCTGGTCCATCTAAAGCTATTTTGGTATCACCTGTAATTTTCCTGTTGTAAAGTGAATCTTTTTTTATTTTCCATTTTCCTAATTTCTTTTCTATTTCAAAAATAGAAACTCCATGCGAAGCAATTCCTTTGCGTACGTCATCAGATGTTTCTGGTAATCCGCTAGCTCTATTTCCATAAATTATTTTCCTATTGCAATATTCATTATTGACTGCAAGAATTGATTTCCCCTCAATATCAAAGAGGCTCATGCCATCATTATTATCCCCAAAAGACCCTTCCTGAGATTCTCCTGTTCCTCGTGTTATTTGATCAAAATCATCAACTCCACTCCATAATGGATCACCCCATGATGCAACTTTATGCCAACTAAATCCTTTTGGAAGAGTAATTGTATCCTTACCATTAGCTGGCACAGGATTAAAACTTATACCATTAAAACCACTTAAGAAATTAGTTGCTTTCGCAGGACCAATTGTCGCAGCTATAAATGCTCCAGAGCCTAAAGCAAATGAACCTTGCAAAAATTTTCTTCTTGAAACTACATCATTAAAATCAGCCATAACATAAAAGTGATAACTAATTTAAAAATTTGTTCTCTAGGGTTAAATTGAATTTAAGTAAAGTATAAATTTTGATTAGCATTAGTAAATAAAGATACGTAATAAAATTTTTTTAATAATTTATTGACATTCAAATTTTTTTAATTATTTTAATCAAAAAAATGTTTAACTTCTACTTAATAAAATTGCCTTATAAATTAATTATTTATAAAAACTTTTGACTATGAAAAAAATTCTTTTAATAGTATTTTCTTTATCTTTTCTGTCCTCATGCAGTAATGATAAAGAATTTTTCTTACCAAAGAAAATGCATTAATTAGTTGCGGTGGGATATCTCGTATTATCGAAAATGAAAATGAAGAGATAATTAATACAGAAGTCAAGGATTTAATAGATGGAATAGGTAAGTATGTGGAATTTACAGTTGTAGAGACTGATAAGAAAGGAGGAAAATATAGAATTATTAATTGTTTCCCAAGTGAAGAACCACAAGATTCAATAAAAAAAACTATAAAAACAAATTACAAATTAAATAATTAGAAGATTTTTTGAGTGAGAGAGTTGCATTTTCAGAAAATAAAGGGAATATAAAGAAAATGATAATTCCAATGGAATCAATTAAAAAACCAAAAAGAATTATTAAGAAACAGCTTAAAAATGTTAATAAAGCAATTATTGAAGTTGCAGAAATGAAATTTGTAAATATTGAAGAAAAAGAAGAAAAATTAGATGCGCTTGTTTTTTTAAAGAATCAAATATTGAGGAAGGCGGAGAAGTTAGAAATTAAATAACTAAATAAATGTAGATATTAAATATTTATTTTTTTGTATCAGCTACATTCTTAAAGAAATCGCAATAAGCTATCAATTCTGACTCGGTTTCGACTTTAAGATTTAAATCGCTTATTGCCTTCTTGGTATCAATTCTGTAGCCATACCAATCTAGACAAACTTCTCTCTGCCTTTGGGTTTCTGAAATTGAGATCGAATCTGTCATTGAAGTCTTGGAACAACCCCAAATGAAAATAATCAAAGGGATGTAGACAATTCCACGTTTCATTTCTTAATCTCAATAAGTTTTCTATGATTCTGCATAAGTCCAAGAAGATTCTTCCATAGTTGAAAGATCGACTCTATGCGTTGCCATCCAATCACCATTAGCTTCAACAAACTTTTGAACATTACCCTCTGGAGCCTGATGAATGACAATAACTTTTTGAGGATCTTTTTTGCTTACACCTCTAAATAGTGGCTTAATAAGAAATTCAGAATGTCTTTTATCAGCTTCTGCACTATCAAATATTGCTGCCCATTCTTCGAAAGTACTTTCAATTTTGAATGTAAAAATAGAGGTTACTAAGCTAGACATAAAAAAGAAGCGAATAGATTTATATTCTAGATTGAATGTAATTAAAACTTTGTTAAGTAAGGGTTAAGTAAATTATTTATCCCATAGATGAATTGTCAAATCTTTGTTATGAGTCAATTCATTAAATTTATCAATTTCAAGATTTGTATTGTAAATAATCATGGGCAATTCCATTTCATGTAATGAGCCATGGGCGCGATAACCAGCATCTAAGATTTCATATTCTTCATCTGAATCTCCAAACATAGTATTTTTATCACCTTAGACGACCAAATCTCCCAACTCTTGCGGAAAAAATATCAGGAAATATTCAATTTAAAAAATCTAATGTAATTAAAAAAAGAAGCTAATTTTTCTATAATTTTTATATGGATAAATTAGAGAAATTTACGTTAATAAATAAGGATAGATCCAGAATAAAAGTGTTTGAACCTTTTGAAGATGTATCTAAACCTTCACCAAGTATTGATGCAATGATGATTAGTTATGGTTGCGTATATAAAAGATCAAGTAAGCCAGTTATGAAAGGTTCAAGAGTAGAAACTATTGAAGCTGCAAGAAAGGAATATAAGCAACTTTTAGATGAAGGTTGGAAGAAGACTTCTATCTTTAGAAGTTACTTTTAAACTTCCCAATCAATATCAAAATCTTCATCTAGTTCTTCTCCTTCTAGATCATCTAAATCTAGATTTTCATCTAGTTCTTCTTCCATATAATTTTTCTTTTTATCAATCATTTTTAACTTTCACTTATATCGCATCTTTCTACGACTCTTCCTCCATAACTTAAACAAATCGAATCCAACATCTCTCGAACATCTTCGTTTGATTTATTCTCTTGATCTTTCCAATAATCAATTAAATCTTTTATTCCCTCGTATGTTTCTTTATTTAATTCTGTAAGTGCCATTTTTAATACTTAATATCCAGAGATCACATTAGGACTACGCACCATATTTCCGTTGGAGTCAAAAGCACAACGACCAAAACTTGGAGAATTTCCACCATAAGAATTTTTAGCATCAAAACTTATTCGTGTATCTACAACTGCATCTGGGTGTTCGTTCATCTTGTGTGGGGTATATCTAACCTTTACCGCTTTATATGATCTTTGATCTACTAATTGAGATTTAATTGCATCTTCACAAGCCCATCTCATCTTTAGCTCATGCTTATCAACAACTTCTTGAGCAGTTAATCTATAAGTTTTTGGAGTAGCATTTCTTTTTTCTAATATTTCTTTGTTTACACCACTTGGAGGAGTTGGATTGTTGTATGTAGCGTTTTCCATTTTAAGTGAAAAAACAAAACCAATTAGTATAAGTAAAGCACCAAAACCCATAACTGTATTTGGTTGGGTCTTCCAAAGGTTCTTTAAAAATCCAATCATTTAGTACTTAATAGCCATTTGCCAATAAGGATAGCAACCATAAGATTTTTCTCTAATTAATTGTAATTTTCTAGAATTTATTTTTACAACTATTCCATCTGTCGGATAGTTAGTAAATAGCTTTTTATCTGACCATTGCTTTCTATACATCTCAACTTGAGAAGTAAAATTTAGACTCTTATATTCTAGAATCGTAAAACCTAATTTTTTTAAATATTTAAGAGAATCATGCTGATTTAATCTGCCATTAATTATCTGGAAAGAACAAAAGCTAAGATGATCGCTTTTGCTATCAGTAGCCCTAAGATAACCACCCGCCTGTCTTTGAGAATAAGTTGGTCTTGCATATTCTGAAGGATTGAAAAGTTCTCCTCTAACTTGAAATAAACCTTTGATTTTTATATTAGATGGAACATCAGGAACAGCAGAAATCTTTGTAGTGCAATCTGTTCCTTTTCTACTAATTGCTTTTTCTAAAATGCCATCTCTATATTGAAGAGCAATCGCACAACCATCAATCTTTGGTTCAATAATTAATCTTGTATCTGGAAGTAATCCTTCTATAAATTCTTGTATTTGATCTTTAGGAAGTGAAGGAAGTGGAAGAGCTTTTTTATTGGTGAAGTAATCACAATTAGGACTAACTCTTTTTAAATTATTTTCTAATTGATCGAATTGAGCATCAGATATTAGAGCATTACCATTTCGATAATTCTCGTCATACCAATTTATTCTTTCTTCTAAATAAGTACTCATTATCCGACCCTATCAAATACTTTGGCTAGATTTCTATTTTGGAATCTAGCGTAAGATTTCAAGTTTGTATCTGGGTCATGCCCCATTGCTTCCGCAATTTGAGTTAGAGATCTCATTGTTCCATCATCTTGCGGTCTAGTGTGTGAAACATAAGCATATCTATGACGGAAACTATATGGAGTTAACTCAAGACCTTCGGATTGAGCTTCTGAACATAAAACTTCCCAACAATCACTAACACCTCTTCTTCTTAAATACTGACCAAGATTCTGACCTCCTCTTCCTTTTGGTATTTCTGGTAATTTTTCTCCCGCTGCTAATCTTCCGATTAATCCTTCAGACCAATCTAAAACTGTTCCATCTAAATCTAGAACTTTTAAACCAAATAATTGTCTTTCTCTAACCCTAGAATTTTGCTTCTGATAAATACACCAAAGTTCTGTCTTACTGTTTCTAAGAACTAAATGATTAAGCTCTTCTGGTCTTAGACCAAATACTGCACAAAGTTGAACAGCAAACTTCCATTTTTGAGCTTGCTCATTATCTGGAAAAGCTTCAACCAATCTATTTATTTGGAAATCAGTTAATGGATAGCCTATTCTCTTGTTTCTTTTGACCTCGTTATTGCTCAACCTTTCTTCTAAAGATAATTCTGGAGGAAGCCAATAAGATGGGAAGTCTTCCTCCCTAACGCAATAATTTAAAAACTTATTTAGAGAAATTCTCATATGCCTTCTCATTTGACTACCCCACTTCCAACCAACTAATTGTTTGTCTTTCCCATGCTTATATTCATTAAGAACTTTCTTATATAGAGTCTTTGCATTTTCTGGTTTGTGTTTAGTTCGATTCATATATTCCATAACTCCTTCTAAAACAGGCAAGTGCTTTTTCTTCCAAGTAGCTTCTCCAATAGCGTATTTGTTTGCTCTTCTGTAATTCACCAAAGCTTTATCCCAATCAAGTGTGATTTCGGTGGAAGATTGCTTAGTTAATTTAAAGGCAGTTTTTAAAGGTAGTTTCTTATCACTTTCCAAATATGCTCCCGCACCAAATTCAATAAACTTATAAGCTTCTGTCCATTGATCCTTTTGCCAAGCGAAAGGGAGGTTTATTGATTGGAATCCTTCTTTCTTATTTCCTACTAAAAGACGCATATTTCCTCTATCGTTTGAAACTTGCCAACCAGATCCAATCTTGCTCTTAATAGCGTATCTAAACTCTTTAACCCAACTTTCTGTTGCAGACATAAAACAACCTAGTGCTGTCCTATTTTCTACGGAAATCCGTGGAATTACAACCTATATATGTCAAAGTGTGCAGTCTTATTCAGAGTATGACTTTAGTTATAGCTTAGATACCTTTGTCTCACTAAAGGGGCTTTGGTGCTTTGGGAGCACTAAGTCGCATTTTCGAATTCTCTTGCCCCGCTCTTAAAACCCAAGTAATACTAACGAGTTAATCAGACTCGCTTTTTTAATGGGGAAAATGACATCACATTCTTGATATCAATTTGATGTCAATTTGAGATTGTCTTAAAATTTCAGTTCTCCAAAATTTATTTTTTTGAAAGTCGATCTAAAATAAGGGGCATTAGCTCCTTTTTTAATGTCAAGCACTAAAGCCATAGAAGATTTAATTAATGGTTATGCAACCAGTGAAGATTCTTCTTTTCTAATACCAAACGTAACTGAGGATTTTTTAGCTGTAAGACCGAGTGGAAATCCAATATCTGCTAAGGGATTAGTGGGAATGTTTGATAGTAAAGACTTAGTTGCAGAATCATCAGAACTAATCAAAACCCACAAAATTGAAATTTACGGTGAGATAGCTTACGCAGTTTTTACTTTAAATGAAATCTTCAGTTATAAAGGAAATCAAAATAAAGATCTTTCAACTTATACTTGCATTTTTAAAAATTTAAATGGTATTTGGAAGTATTCTTGGATGCAAAGATCTCAAGGCACTACTGATATGACCACATGGGAATAAATGAAACGCTTACTACTTGCACCGCAGGTTAATTTCGGCTTGGTTATCCTGAATCAATAATCCCTAAAGAGATACATTTTTAATTAATGTTGCGACTTCTTCCGTTACCGATTTTTATTTGCATTTATCTATTCTCTTGGTGGAGATGTAAAAAAAATATTGTCGCTAGTGATAAGCAACTAAAACCTTGCATTGATTGGGCATATATAAAAAATTTACCTCTCCCACCAAAACCTTCTTTTCTAGAGTTTTATATTGCTTATGTCTCTTCTTTTTTTAAATTTCCCTTTGGGATAATTATTCAACAACTACCTTTTGCGAAGAAAGTAAGATACTACGAAAGAGAAATGAAATTAATATTTGATAAATGGAATCTAGAAAAAATTAAAAAAATAATTAACTAATTTATTGATATGTCTGGAATAAAGATATATAAATTCCTAATAATACAAATATTGCTACACCTATTCCCATAACTGTAGTGGGTTGATTATTCCAAAAATTAGTTAAAAATTCCATTGATTGGGAAGTTTAAATTTTTTTAGCTCTATGAGCTCTATTCATAACTTTTCTCAAAAGATTATTTTTAATTGATAAATCAGAAATACAATAAAGAGTTAAAAACAAAACTACTTTTGCAAAAAATGAGATTTGCATAATAAAAATAACTCTACATTTATAAAAGCAAATTTCATTAAAAATGCCAATTTTTTAGAAGACCTTAAAGGAGATATTTTTAATAGTTGCATACAAAAGACTGAAGAAAAAACAAATGCCACAAGATCAACAGTCTTAGCATTCAGAAAAACTCCTGTTAGATATAAGATAGAGTTAATAGAAAGAGACTTATGAAGGAATTAGAAGAAAATACTATCGAACAAATAAGAACTCTTCTTAATTATTTAGAGCAAACAGATCTTTTAAAAAACAAGGATATTCTTAGATGCTTAGATGTAATAGCAAGAGAGTATGGAGGAGAAGTGGTTGATAAAAATTAAATGGCAAATCCAGATCAAAAAACAATATTACTAGAACAAGCTTATGGCGAACTAAAGGCAATTTGCACCAAGTTCCAAGACCAATCTGGAGCTACAGATATGGAAGTAAAAACTTTACTTCGAGAACTTGCGAGGGTTTATGAAAAAGATATGGATGACAACTATGACATAAATTGGGAAGTTTAAATAAGTTTATTTGATATTTTTTTACTATAAATTAATTGAGGCCAAACCTCGTCAGCACACTCTACGTTTGCTGCAAGACATAAATTGATTCAATATAGTTGCGAGTCGATTTAATAACCCTTTCAGTAGTTGGAATTTCTGGGTGGGTTTCTTGTTACTGATATTTATTTAGTAAATGGTTATAAATTACCAACAATACTATTAACCTAGCTATTCCATAAATTGAATGGAATGGATCGTGATGATTCTGCCAAAGCTCCTTTAAAAATATCTTCAATACTTCATATTCAATGCCCCATGACATGAGAATAACACCCATAAGATTTTTCTCTAATTAATTTGCATAATTTCTTACAACTGGTAATTTTAGTGGGCTTCAATAAATTCAAATGCAAGATCAAAAAATTGAAAAGATAGCAGCTGTAGCAGTAAACATAACTAAGATGCTGGTCATAATTTATCTAGGCTTCGTAGAAGTATTTAAAATTGTCAAATTACTTCGAGAGCAGTTAGATGCTGAATTTGATATTTCTCGAAAATGGGCTTCACAAAATTATTCAATTCTAAAAAAACGACTAGCGGAAAGAAAAGTAGCGGGAGTTCTAGAAAATTAGTAAGCATTTTATTTAAGCAACAAGTTTGATCGAATACACGGTATCCTTACAATTATTTTTTTTATCCCATTCCTTTGCGAAAGGAGATTCCATCTCTGCCCCTAACTTTTCTAAGTCGGTACAGTTCATTAATAAATGAGATTTGTGTTCATTAACTTTTACAAACTCATAATCAGTTACAAACTCCTTACACATTACTTCAAGAAATAATGTTGTTACATCATTTTTAAATTCGTCAAATGTACAGCTAAAAGTTGAAATTATGAGAGTGTTCATAAAAAAAGGAGCTAATTGCCCCTTATTGTAGATCGACTGTCAATCTCTATCTATGAGTAGACTTTGGCAACTATTGGACCAGCTTCTTCATCAGTAAATACAGGTGTGGTTTCCCAATTGAGAAATTCACCCCATTCGGCGGCATGTTGATATATTGCCTTTGGATCATCAGTCTTTAAAACTATCCAACCCTCTAAAGAACCGGGTGCGTGATATCTTCCAATCATCTCAACTCCAGGATAATCTCCCCCACCACCAAGAAATTTTTCTGCACCTTTTTGATGATATCCGGCCTTAAATGACCAATGCTGAACATAAAGCATTTTATTTTTTAATTTTTATTGGCTTTCTATTATTAGCAAAAAAAATAATTATTGAAAATAAATAGTTTTAATTACCCATTTTTGAAGATCCATTAGTGAAACCATTAATTAAGAGTGCAGGCCATATTTACGATTAAACTGTTATTTCAAGCTACTTTTAATTGAAATGCAAACTAAAATAAGAGGAAATTAGTACCTTTTTTCATGCTGTTTCTAATTTCTTATAAATTCACTGATGCAAACGCCCAAGACAAGGGATCCAAAATGTTAAAAGAATGGTACGCCAAAGGAGGGCCTCAAAATAGACCAGAGGGTTATGACGTTAAATCTTGGATTTTCTTACCTCAACATGGCAATGGATACTCTGTTGTAAATGCTGATTCTTTAGAAACTATTTGGAAACAGTGGAGTCCTTGGAGAGAATTATTGGAATTTACTATTGAACCTTGTGCGGATTTAGATCAAACAGTAGCTTTATATTGTTAAAGAAATGCTGCACTCCTAAAAAAGTGGTCAAAAATTGGTCAAATCTTGCTTAAATTGTCAGTACGAATCACGCAGAATTAAGCAAAAAATTAGCGATAGCTTGAAAACCTTATGTTGTACTTGAGCTATTTAGAGCTTTGGGAACACTTTGTAGATTTTTTCCGATGCATTAGCCTGGAAAAGATAATAAAATTTTGGTTGATGAATACCTTCTTAACCTAATTAGCCATTTTATTTTTTAGTATAAGTAAGATTAATTTCCACTAATAATGAGTAAGTTTAAAGATAACTTTTCAAGCGAAAGTTTTTATCCAGATAGTAATTATTATCTTGACCAGGACAATTCTCCTAAAGAGAAACCAATTTCAAAAGATCAAAAATCCAATATGGGGGGCGATTTTGAATGGCCAAATTCCTATTGGTTTATTGCTGAAAGAACGAATGGAAGGCTTGCAATGATAGGTTTCATGGCTGTCATTATTAACTACACCTTATTCGGATGGATAGCTTATCCAATCCTTTAAATGAGTAATTCTAATTTTGACAAAAATGGTGTAGATAATTCTGGAACACATTGGCTTCAATATGCTGCGTTTGTCGTAACTGCATTTGCTATTTATTTTGGCTGGGCATTTTTCAATGATGCTAATTTCCACCATATCGTCATAAAATTATTCAATTTCTGGAATTGTAATGCATATAACCCATTAGGTTATTGCGTGATGAGTTGGAAAGTAGACTTTTACCCTTAAAAAAGTAATGGATAGGTCTTATTGTTTGGTAAAGTCAAATAGATTAAAGATAAAAAGGTTTATAGAAAATACAAAAAATAATGATCAATTTTTAAATATATTTCTGTTGATTCTGGAAAAGTTACTTCTACATGAAGCAAAGAACCACCTGTCATGACAACCAGAAAAAAATTAAAGAAAGAAGGAGCTAGAGAAGAATGGAAAAAATTAATTGCTCAGGGTTGGAGAAGAACCGAGGAAGATTGGAGAAAAAAAGAAAGCTAAGACTGTTAATTCTTACAGGTGATTAAATAATATTCAATTACTAACCAATGGCGATTCAAGTAGTAAGCGTTTCATACTATTTAAATTATCTCTACCAAAGTCGAAAAGTATAAATCTTGCATTTTTGCTAATCAATTTACCTAAACTTCCAAATTACTTTTATTGGTTTTTGATTAGTTATATGTTTTTGAGGAGTTTTCGAGTAATCTATTTAATTCTAAGAGTTCTTCTTTACTAAGTTCTCTATATTTTCCTTTAGGCACGTCTAACTTAACATTCATAATTCTTACACGCTTTAATGAGCTTACTCTATATCCTAAGGCCTCACACATTCTTCTAATCTGACGATTAAGTCCCTGTGTGAGGATTATTTTAAAATTTCTTGGACCTAATTGTTTTACAAAACAATTTTTAGTTATTGTGTCTAATATTTCAACTCCATTACTCATACTTTGAACAAAGTCGCTATTAATAGGACGATTAACTTTTACAATATATTCTTTTTCATGATTATTTCTTGCCCTGAGTATTTTATTTACAATGTCTCCATCATTAGTTAAGAAAATCAATCCCTCACTGAGCTTATCTAATCTTCCGATGGGGAAAATTCTTTTAGGATATTTAATGAAATCTATTACATTATTGGGTTCTGCTTTTCTATCTGTTGTGCAAACAATTCCTACAGGTTTATTAAAGGCTAAGTATATGTTTTTTTGTCTCTTTGATTTTTCTATTTTTTGACCTTTAACTTCAACTTGGTCACTACCTTCTACTTTAGTTCCAATTTCTGGAATTTTGCCATTAATGGTTACCTTTCCTTCTAGGATTAATCTATCTGCTTCTCTTCTAGAACAATAACCGACTTCACTTAAATATTTATTTATTCTGGTAGCCATTTTGGATGTTTCATTTTTATCTGCACTAAAAAAATAATTTACTAATCTCCTAACATTTTAGATCGGGTGTCAATTTTTGTTAATATTCTCTCTATTGAATTTCAGATTATTTTCATCAGTAATTAATACCGCACAGATCTAACTCTTATTTTAATTCCAATTTTTTTCAATTTTCCTCCATCCCTTAGAAAGTAATCTTTCATAAATTTCTCTAGCTAAATCTATCTCAACAGAAACTGTATTTGTCATTACTGGTGGTTTGTTTCCTAATCCCCCCACTATTTTTCCAGTATCTATAAACATATATTCAAAAACTCCATCAATACTCTTATCGTTTTTCATAAATCTTTTAACTTCTGATCTATTTGAATTAATCAACCAATAAGATTTAGCCATTAATCTAACCTTGGAATTAGGAAGTGTTCCATTTAAAACAAACTCATTTGATCAGTTTCTTTTTTCTTTACATCCTCTACTAGCCAACCATCAGGGGACCAACTCATCATGATTGTAAATAATCCTCTTAATTCATCTGCATCTTTAACTTGCTCTGTCCATTGTTCCTCATATCCATTAGGAACAATCACAGGCATACGGTTATGTAAAGGTTTAATTAAATCATTTGGTTCAGTTGTTAAAACGCAGCAACTCTCAAGTTCTGCTCCATCTAGTGAAGTCCACTTACTCCAAATTCCGCCCAACCAAAAAGTCTCATAATTCGATTTTCGAACACGATATTTTTTTTCAAAAAAACCGCTCGCAGGTATTAGGCACCTTTTATGTTTCCAACTTCCACTAAATAATTTTTTTTCTTCTACGGTTTCTGATCTTGCATTAAATGGTCTTGGTCTCTTTTTATCAAATGGATCTTTGGCCCAAGGAGAAATAAAACCCCATGTCATAAAAGTAGTTTTAATTCTTCCTTCGTTTTTAATTACAAGAACAGGATCATTAGGTCTTATTAAACTTTGAGTATCATATTGAGAATCAAGTCCAATTGGATAGTCTTGTCTCAATACCTTTGGCAACTTCTCAAATTTAGTTTTCAGCTCAAATCTTCCGCACATTGATTTTTTAGATATTCTTAAAACTCACTTAAAAAAAAATAGTAAATTTACTTTATTTTAGATCTAGTTTCAATTTTCTCAAATAAATAACAATTTTTTGATCGTAGAAAGTTTGTTATCCAAATAATTAAAAGAAAATATAGATATTGAAAAGCTTTCTCGAATTTGATTTGAATGTTTCAAACTTTAATTATGACAGATCCTATATTTTATTTATCTATGTTATTAGGACTTGGAGGAGTTTATGTCTTAATCTCTTCCTTCCATGATGATGACGATGGCGATGATGATGATGGAGAAAAATATATTTATAATCTCGAACAAACTTATTTAGCAAAATAGTTGATTTGCTTATAAAAACTTTATCTATAATAAGTTGCTTTTAAAAAATATGGCACTACAACAAATTATTTTATGAGGGTAAAGGAAATATTGTCTTTCTTTTCAAAATATATTTGATTACTATAGTTATTTTTAAATTAGGTTGTTGGTCCTCTATCCGTATATGTTTGTACCTTAAACCGTACATTTTTATTAAACGATTAAAAGCATGCTTAGTTAGAACTTATTGGTAACAGAGAATAACTAAATGCCTTCAACACCAATAAAATCTTGTAATAAATATGTGTTGAGTTACAAAGATTCAACAGATAAGACACATGAAGTTGGTTTTTACGCGCGCAATGCATACGATTGCCTAATGCTTGCGAGAGAATTCAACACTTACGTACATGACAATCCAGGATCTGTAATCAGAATCCAACAAAAATTCTGAGGAAATTAATTATGAATTTAAAAAGATCACCATTCGCAATTCAAGATAAAAATGCAAGAGATCTTGATAATGCAAAAGATTATCCAACAGTTGCAGATTTAATGAGAGAACAGAAAGTTCCACAAGATTGCACAAATACAGTTCACCATCGTAGAGATTTAGACTCTCTCGGTTAGTTTACGAGAATGACTATTTACTAATTTTTAAAAATTGACGAATATGATTAATGCGATCTGCGATTAATTCATAAGTTAATTTTTTCTTCCTCAAGTTTTTTTTTAAGCTCTATGGGCATATATGCAATATCTTTTTTTATTGCATTAATGGCATCTCTATACTTTTCAGGTTCAGCTAAAAGCATTTTTATTAAATTGTATTGACTTTCAATTTCTTCAGAAGAAAATTTTCCCATAAAAAATATGTACCATCCTTTTATATTAAACCGGCAGTCAAACACACAAAGAATTAACTATTAATTAGAAGCTGCTGCAATTTCTTTATGGACGGAAAGAAATTCTTTATCCGTTAGAACTGGTGTGACTTCTATTTCTACGCCAAAATTATCGACCCAGATACTACTCCATTTCCAAATGTTCTGATGATTTGAAGATTCAACTATTGCCCAACCATTAGCTCCCTCAGGATTTACTACTCGATTAATAACTTTAAATCCATCAAATTCATCACCTTCGCATCCTCCTTCAACAAAACCAGCAAAAGCTTCGGCTCCTTGCATATGACTTTCTTGATCTGGAAATTGCCAGTGAACGATGTAAGTTTGCATGAATAAAATAATTTTTTTAATTATTAATTATTGAATTTAAAAATTAAATAAAAAGTCTTTAAACACTAATTAAATTTAAAGAGCTTTAGCCTAAAAGGAAAAATAGCAAAAAAAAAAGACTCTTACGAGCCTAGGTGATGGGGACTTCTATAATGACAAATTATACAGAAACAAACAACCCCATCAATAGGTAATTTTAAATACTTACAAACACCATATGTAGTGCTAAGATTCAAAAAAGGCTGGGTGATGGGGATTATCCCGCTTTTTAACTGGGGCGAAGCTAACGCCCTTTTTTTATGGAGAAATTCACTTTAATCAATAAAGCCAGATCGAGGATTAAAGTAATTGAACTTTTTGATGATAGTTCTAAAAACCTTCTATGATTAATGCAATTTTAATCTCTTATGGTTTTTTGCTTAAGCGATCAAGTAAACCAGTTATGAAAGGCTCTAGGGTTGAATCTATCGAAGAAGCGAGAAAAGAATATAGAAAACTATTAGAGGAAGGGTGGAAAAAAACTTTGCGATTCAACAGTTTTTTTTAAAAATTGTGAATAAGTACTTTACCTAAAATTTGACATGATTAAAAATTAATTGCTAGATAAGCTTCAGAATGGAAGATTAATCATGAAAAAAGACATTTATTCAAATATTAAAGGTTCAGATGCTTTGGAAAGTTTTTTTGAATGTATAACTTCTTGTAGCATCAATAGTGAGGGAGTAGATTGCACAACAGCATGTTATGTGAAACATTTAGAACCAAACAATATCGATTACCCCTTAAAATTTTCATAAGCAAAGCTTATTGATAATTGTTATATTTCATTGATGTTATTTCCTCCTCCTCAAGTTATTTTTGGTCTATTGCTTTTATCTATAGCAGTTGTTCTTATCTGGGATATTAGATTTAATCCTTTTGGAGAAGACGAAGATGGAATTTAATCTTCAACTAGGAAGCTGATTTGTAGGTGGTGCGTGAAATTGCCGTTTCTTTCTTTTGAGTCTTTTTAAAGCGACTAAAGAGCCTAATAATAACAATGTAATAGCTATTGAGTGAATCATATCAAGTGGTTTTATATATATAAAAACAAATATGTTCTAAATATCAATGACTAAAGTTATTTTTTAAAAAAGTGATTAATTATGGAATAATTTTTAATATTTAGCTTTTTCATTAGGTACCCAAAACAACCAAGTGAGAATGCTTATCTGACCAAAAGCTATTGCTATGCAATAAAATCACTTTTTCTTATTTCTCATTTGATATTGCAAAACAGCTTTTAGATGTTGTACTTCTTTTTCCAAAGTCTCAATTCTTTTTTCTAGTTCTTCATTACTTGCCATATTTTTTAAAGATAAATTCCTTGATATTTATACTATTAAAAAGCTACTTATTACTAATGGTAAATATTTAATAAGTAATAGAACCTATTGATGTGCATAATCTCTCTAGATAAATTATGCAGAGTATTAATTTAAAGGTAATTTATGAGTGGAGATTATGAGACACTAGAAATAAATCAACCTAAAATTTCATATTTTCAGAAAAGATCCGAAAATAATACAGAATGGTTAGATGAATTAATCAACCAAATTGAAGATATGAAAAACAACATCTCCAAATCTGCTTAATGACAGAAAAAGAGTTGAAGGAAATAGAGAAATTTGCAAAAGAAAATGGATACAATGACGAGCTAAAAGATATATATTTAAGGGAAGTTATCGACAGAAATAAAGAATACGAATGAGATCAAATTTTCGACCAAACATTCGACTTGCTACAAACATTCTTTTAGTTGTTGGTACTTTTGCAATTGCTTTAAAGATTACTCCAATAGCGAAGGTATATAAGGAAAAAAATTTATGTATTAAATATTTAAAGCATCAAATAGATCGAGACAAACTTATCAAAAGACTAAAAATAGTCAAACAAGCAAACCCATCTAGTATTTGTGACTCTATCCTTAAAATTTAAAAATGAAGATTAAGTCATTTACACCCTTAATTGCAGTCTTTGGTACTTCATTTCTAATCACCATTACTTTGCTTAAAAGTTTCCAAATTTTTATGGGGATATCAATTTGTCTTTTAGCGATGCTTAAGCTTATGGATATTGAAGCTTTTGGAACAAGTTATAAGAAATATGATTTAATATCCTCTCAATTTGATAGCTGGATATATATTTATCCTCTTTTTGAATTAATAATTGGGATAAGTTTTCTGAATTCTTCTCCACCTTCTCTAATTATTTTTATTGCTCTAGTTTTAGGAATTTCTGGAATGATTTCAGTCTTTAAGGCCGTTTATTTGGATAAATTGAAATTAAATTGTGCATGTATAGGTGGATATGCAAAAACTCCTTTGGGAATTATTAGTTTTATCGAAAATCTTTTAATGGCAATTATGAGTGTCTTGATTTTGATCAAATAGCACTTTTATAAATTTTCATTTATTGTTGATTTAAATATTTAATTTAATCGTCTTAATTTGTATGGCAATTAATAACTTATTTATTGAAACCAGATTTTTAAATTATCTAATTTCTTCTGGAATGCTTTTTGCAAATACAATTAACGTTCATAGGATTAGTGCAGCAACGCAAGACAATATAGATATCCCAAAAGTTGTTTCTTACAGATCAGCATCATGTGGTTGCTGCAAAAAATGGATCAATCATTTAAGAGATAATGGAATAGAAGTTGTTGATAATATAGTTGAAGATGTTTCAGTAATTAAAAACCAATATCAAATTCCCAATAATCTGAGATCATGTCACTCTGCTCAAATAGCTAACTACACGATTGAAGGACATGTCCCCATTGAATCAATCAACAAACTTTTTAGAGAAAAACCAAATATTAATGGGATAGCAGTTCCTGGCATGCCACTTGGCTCTCCTGGGATGGAAATGCATTCTCACGAATCGCACTCTCATGATTATGAGAACTATAAAGTAGTTTCATTTAATAAAACTGGCAAAACAAAAATATTTGATAAAATCTCTCCTTAATAAAAATTCTTATTTGAATAATGCATATTTTTTATAGAAATTTTAAATTTTTTATTTTTTTATTTTCCTTATCTCTAAATTTCCATAGTTATTCGCATGCACATATGAGGGGTACATTTCTTTCTGAAGAGGACGCGGAAAATAGATCTTTAGAACTTGGTTGTGAAGGAATACATAAGAATCAAGATAAATGGATGCCATGCAAAAACGAAAAAGAATTACATATCTATTTGAGGAAATAAATGGAAAAATTAAAAAAAAATCAAAGAAAAATTCACAGAAAAATAACCACAATTTCAGCAATACCATTACTAATTACTATTGTATCTGGGACTATTTATAGTATTCTTCAGCCACTAGGAATAGATGCTTTTTGGTTAATAAAATGGCATACAGGTAATTTTGGCATTATTAATTTGCAACCTTTTTACTCGATATTTCTAGGTATAGCTTCAATAATCTCAATAATATCTGGCGTTAAACTATTACAAAAAAAATCTTAGATATATTCTAAGCGAAGCCAAAATCTAATTAGTTAATACTATTTGCGCCACCACTTACTAAGAAAATTATCGCTCCGAGTGCCATTGTTGCAACACCCATGTAAGGGTATTTCTTAATTCTTGATTTAGTAATTGGAAGCCATGAAAAGTATCTATCAGATTTATTTAATTCAATTTTTTTTTGTCTAGGTGGTAATCCTAATTCTTCTCTTCTTTTAGCTTCGCCCATAATCTTAATTTGTTTATGTATCAATATTAAAAATTATGTTCTACACCTGCGAGTTAACTTTATTTAAAAAAGAGGTCCTTTATAGATAAACAAATTATTTAAAATTTATTTAGCCTTTTTTAAATATAGATTCTTTGTATTTGCCTGATCTGATGTAAATAACAAAATTAATATAGTTCCAACTAGAAATGAAAAAATCATTGTCAAACCAACAACTTCAACCATTTCACTAGGCAGATAATTTAGAAACATAATCAATGGATCGCTTATTTTAAACTTAGCAATTGTATTTTTTATGTAAAGTAAGTATTCCTCCTTAAATTTCGAAGAGAACTTTCTGAAACTTTTTAATCTTTATTTATTTTTATTTTCGGGATAAATCTAGTTCTAGCCGTTCTAAATTTTCTTACTTAGCTATTCCTATTTTCTTAAGCAATTTCAGGTAAGGCAAAGCCCAATTACCAAAGGTAAAAGAGATTGTCGTATTTTTTGTAGTTGGGAATAATGTTTTAGAACGTGTAGAGGCTAATTTAGAAAATATCTTAATAGTCTCTACTTCTAGATTATCCATATACAATTTTTTTTGAACACCTCGATCTTTCTTTTGGGGCAAATAATTTTCTATAAACCATAAAACTTGATCTAAATTTGATTTATTGGGTGCGGTTTTAATTTGTTTATTTTTCTTTTTAAACATATCTATTTAGCTCTTAAATACTGAATTAAATTTGCCATTTATATAATTTAAATCAATAGTAAAAGCATCAAAATTATGTTCTTTTTAATAATCTATAATCGAAAAAATAAATAAATAATTACGTTTTTTTTATAAAAATAAAAAAAGAGAGGGATAAAACCCCCTCTTGATTGATCAGTTTCAAAAAAGAATTTAATTTTTTGAGTCTTGCAATTTCATTTCTTTTTGTGTTTCCCTGATTCTTTCTTCAAAGACGGATCTTCTGTATGGAGTAACTTCTCCACTTTTAGTAGCCATAAGTTGGGCTTCATATAGCCTATTGGCTCTTTTGATTTTTTCTCTTATTTGTAAGAGGTTATTCATGGTCTTTTGCAGTTAATGAGAATCCCGTTCCCTACTCTCATTTCATGCGTCCAGAAATATAAACTTGGATGAACGTAAATCAACAATAACATCTTGAGAAAAATTCTGCGAGAGTAATTTTTACTAAATTTTTCTCAAAAAAATAAATATTGAATAGATTGTATAAATAAGGTTTTAATATTTCCTAAATTAGGATAAGAAAATTGTTTGCGACCCATCATTATTATTCTTAATCACTATTTTTTTATTAGGTAAAATATCTGATAATATTCTTTTCAAATTTGAATTATCTGAATGAATTATATTACTTATATTTTTTGAATTAATTTTCCAATTTTCATCTACAAATAGTTCTTTATCATCACCTTTTTCATTCTCCAGTGATGTCTTATTTAGAATCTTAAGTAACAGTTCTGAATCATAATCTTTAAAATCTTCAGGGCCCTCTTTTAAATTTTTAATCATTATTTAGAAATCTAATGTTTCTAAATCTTGCATAAGAAATTTGAAGAATACAAGGTATTAATTACCTAAAAATTTTTCTTAAGATAAATAATCCAGATGCAATTAAAATAATTTTCTTTAAAAAATTTAATTCCAAAATAGCTAAAAAATGATATTTAAAAAGATTAATTAATCATTTACACCATTTAATTACTTGTTAGGTTGCAATTAAGGGAATCAGAAAAGATGCCAAGAGTAATTAACAAAAAAATTAGACTTTTAAGATGGTTAAACTCAGGCATGATATTACCATTTATCATTATGGCTGCATCCTCATCAATCATTCTTTATGGTGTTTTATTTATCCTAATAAAATAGTTTTTTAATTTAAGCAGCCAAGTTTTCCTCAGATTTAGACATAATTATTGCAGCTTTTTTTAATAAACTAACTACTTCTTTTCTTCCAACTGCATTATCAGCTTGACGCATTATTTCATAATATTTTTTATTTATTTTCTTCATAAATAGTTTTACTTTAATCTAAAATTACAACACCATATGATGGTGTCAACTGTAAATAATTCTCATATATTACTTCTTTGATTATTTTTGCACAATAAAAATTGCTCATTTATTATCCTTCAAGTTTTTTTAATTGATGAAGCCAAAAAATCATAAATATCAAAATTAATAATCCTTTTAATTGAGCTATATTGAAGGATTTGAAAACATAAAATAAACCTCCGATTAGGATCAATATTGCAGCTCCATAAAAAAGAAAAGGGATAATTGGATATTTATACAATGTAGACCTTACTTTTTGTTGTATGGCTTTTTTATCAAGTTGAGGCAACTTTATATCTTCAGTTTTTTCTCTAGGCGGAATCCCTAAATTTTTTCTTCTCTTTGCCTCTCCCATATTTAAAACTGAGGTATTCCCATACATTTTAAATAATTGTTATCAGCTAAATCTAAAATTTGATTCCATTCTTCATGAGATGTTTCCAAATTATTTTTAAAATCTTTTTCGAATTTAAATATACACCTTTTTTCTATATTTTCTGGAGAATTATAATTTCTTAAAAAAGAAACACTCAAATACGATAATGATGAAAAAACTATAATTATTTTAGCAATCCTAAAATTATTCATACCTTAAATGATATTGCCATATAAAAAAATAAGGTACTTGTTGGTTTTATAATTAATTTAATCTATTAAAAAAAATTATCTAATGATAAATTCGGTGAATTTTAACCATTTGCCTATTCAGGATTTGGTTGTTTCAGGGTTAATAATCTTTATAATGTCAACGATTATTGCCAATATTTATGACCCATTATTAGGAATAACTTATGCATTTGGGAATATACTTACTCTTACCTTTTTGAGCTGGTTATACAAAGAGACTTGGAGTGATCCAAGGAAATAAATCTAATTTAGAAAAAAGATAAATAAAAAAACTACTTCTGTATTTTTAATTTCGAAGAATACTTTAAATTAACAATATACGTTGCAAGAAGAGAAAGTATCAAAAAAAATAATAAACTTTCCAAGGTAGATTGGGGCATAACCATGAGTAGTACCAAAAATAATATATCTTCAAAGAAACGAATTCTGAAAAAAAATCAACCCCTTCATTATTTTTATTCTAAAACTTATAAATTTAATTTGTCTTAAAAAATCTCTAAGATTTTAATTTTTTTAATTTAAAAAATATTTTTCTGCCCTTCTAAAGGCTTTTATTGCGCCTTTATAATCAAGACTTTTTAATTTTTCTTTACTTTTTTGTTCAAGCATTTTCACTATTTCATTTCTCTTTATTTCATCAATTTTCAGCTTATGATCAAATATAAGATCAAATTTTGAGAAATACAATCTAGATAATTCTTCTCTATATTTTTCAATAATTTTTTCATCACAAGATTTGGATTTCAATATTGCATTAGCCTTCATTTTGTCATCTATTGCCCCTTTAAAGTTTCCTAGTTTAAATTTCTTTTCACTTGATCTAGATAGCTTAATAATGTTTCTTAATATCAATTCATTAGAATCTTTCATTATATTTATCTGACCGTAGGTTAATGCTATCAGAATAAAGAAAAAACAACTTATTTTTAATACTCAAATAATTAAATAATTAACCAATCACAAGTCCTTTTTCAAGAAGTAAATCGAAAACCTCCACACTTTTCGTTTTCCCATATTTGGGGGGCTTATGTAAATCTAATATTTCAGCAAGGCACATAATCCAATAAGTATCTTTTTTTAAATTTAGACCTTCGCAAATATGGGTGGGGGCCGATTTAAAACAGCCAAAATCTGTTGATATATTAATGTTCATGATTTGAGTTTCAAGTTCCAGACTTAAAAGTTCTATTTCTTGCTCAGAAAGGGATGTCCCAAAAGAATATGATTCAATTAAAAGTTGATAATTCATAAAAGATTTATTTTTCAAGAAATCCATCGAGTTATTTTTGTACCCGCATAAATATGCCCTGAAGCTTCAACAATAGGTTTTGTTTCAGGATTCATAAAAATATCGTATAGAACATTTTCTGGTCCTTGAAAAATTACAGTTACCCTTTGAGGATCATCTAATGATTTACCAATATAAAATGTTTTAACTCCCATTTCTTTAAACATCGACTGCTGTTCCGCAGCATTCATATGAGATTCATATTGTTCGAACGTATTACTTAGTTGAAAATCTAGAATAGTCGTTTCAATGGTCATAGCAGTAATGAAATGTTTTTTAGATTTTAAATCTTTTAGCAAAAAAAATAATTCAATAAAGATTAGTTTTTATTAAGCAGTGTATTAACTAATTTTTATTTATGGGTTATAAATCAACTATAAAAAACAGATTTTAATTTTGGACTCAAAAATTTCTCCAAGAGAACAATGGACTAGTAAGTTGGGATTCATTCTTGCAGCTGCTGGTAGCGCAGTAGGTCTTGGTAACCTTTGGGGTTTCGCCTACAGAGCCTCTCAAGGCGGAGGAGCAGCTTTTGTACTTTTATACATACTAATCGTTTTAATTGTATGCCTTCCGGTATTTGTTGCTGAAATGGCTTTAGGAAGAAACGCTACTGCCAGCACATTGCTTGCACCAGTAAAGTTAGCTGGAAAAAATTGGTATCCATTAGGAATTCTTTTCTTTATAGCTCCCTTGGGAATAGCATCATATTATTCAGTCATAATGGGGTGGACCGCAGATACCTTGTTCCATTCATTATTTTTTGGATTACCAAAAAATTTAAGTGAAGCAGAAGCTTTCTTTGGCTCAATTAGTAGTGGTAGCAGTGTTTTATTGGGGCACCTATTAAGTCTTGTTCTTACAGCCATAATAGTTTCATCAGGGATAAAAAAAGGAATCGAAAAGGTGACGCGATTCTTTATGCCTATACTTTTTATAATTCTTGTATCGCTAGCAATATGGGCCACTTCACTTTCAGGCGCATGGGAAGGATACAAAACATTTTTGTTTAAGTTTGACTTTGATGAATTGAGGAACCCTCAAACCATAAGAAATGCTTTTACTCAAGCTTTCTTTTCTTTAAGTTTAGGAATTGGAGTAATGGTGACTTACGCTTCCTATCTAAATAAAAAAAGTAATCTTCCAAAACTAAGTGTTGGCGTTGCATCATTGGATACTTTGGTGGGTCTTATGGCAGGACTTATTACCTTTCCTATTGTTTTATCATTTGGTTTAAGTGGTGCTATTTCTGAATCAACAGTTGGTGCATTATTTATATCAATACCTACGGGCCTTGGTTCATATGGAGCGGTTGGAAGAATTGTAGCTGTTGCATTTTTTGCACTAGCTTATATTGCAGCAATAACTTCCTCTGTTTCATTATTGGAAGTTCCAGTTTCCTCATTAATGGATAAATTTGGTTTTAAAAGAGAAAAATCTGTTTGGCTGATAACTCTTTTCCTATTTTTAGCAGGTATTCCTTCTGCATTAAATTTAAACATTCTAGGAACCATTGACTCGATTTTTGGAGGAGTATTACTTATCTTTGGTGGATTCTTGGTTACTTTCTTTATGGGATGGGTAGTACCTGGAAAGTTTAATGAAGAACTTAGTGATTCAAAAGTAGGAATCAAAACGACACGTTATTTGAAATTCATGACAAGATGGGTTGCGCCCCCAATTATTGGTTTTGGACTATTTATTAGTGTGTTTGATTTGCTCAAAGGCTGGGTAAGTTAGAAAAATTTCACAAGTAATATAGTGCGGAAATAAGGGGGGGGGGGGGTATAACTCGATCAACAAATTAAATCGTGAAACTTTTTGAGCATTATTTGAAAGCAAGCTTAAAAAAACTTGTCAATATATTAGTATTTGCAGTCGTTCTTGTTTAAAAAGTTGATATGTTGGAGAAGTTCTTTTTTATTTTTTAAAAGCAAAAAAAATTTTTCCAAAAAAAATGTCTTACCGCGGATCCTTTTTTTTTAATAAAGTATTAACTTTTAACTTATATTTAATCTCAAACGTATCGCCAAAAACCATCCCTAATAGAATCTATATAAGATACATTTAGGTGTTTAATTTAAAAAAATTAGAGCGCTTAAAAGAATAGATAACAAATTTGATGTCAACAAAATCTGATTCATTAAAAGGAAAGCTTACAGAAAATTTTTCTGAATTTTCTCAACTATCTGACTATTCTTTTATGAATTCTCTTAAAGCAGATCCTCAATCAACAAAAGATGGAAATGATCACAAGCCGCGTTCAATATATTCAGGTCATTATGTACCAGTTGTGCCAACTGCTATTCCAGAACCAGAATATATTTCCCATAGCAACAAACTTTTTAAAGAACTAAGGCTAAGCTCAGATCTTACTAAAGACGAAAATTTTTGTCGTTTTTTCTCAGGTGATATTTCTGTTGCTAATTATCCAATGAGTCCTGTTGGTTGGGCAACAGGTTATGCATTATCAATTTACGGAACTGAATATACCCAACAATGTCCCTTTGGCACCGGCAATGGTTATGGCGATGGCAGAGCAATTTCTGTTTTTGAAGGTTTATTCAATGGGAAAAGAATGGAAATGCAACTTAAAGGAGGAGGTCCAACTCCCTACTGTCGTGGAGCAGATGGCAGAGCTGTCTTAAGGTCTAGCGTACGAGAATTTCTCGCACAGGAATTAATGGATGCATTGGGAATCCCTACCTCAAGATCTTTAACACTTTATGTCTCACGTTCAGAAATAGTTAGAAGACCGTGGTATTCCAAAGGGTCCAGATATTTTGAACCTGATATCATGATTGATAATCAAGCGGCAATTACAACGAGAGTCGCTCCATCTTTTTTACGTGTAGGCCAGATTGAACTTTTTGCAAGACGAGTTCGTAATAATGCGCATGATGAGGCGCTCAATGAACTAAAGATGATAGTTCAACATCTAATTGATAGAAATTATAAAGATGAAATTGAATATGAGATTTCAATTGAAAGTAAAGTAATAAAACTGGCATCTTTATACAGATCAAGACTCATATCACTTATAGCTAACTGGATGAGAGTTGGTTATTGCCAGGGTAATTTCAATAGTGATAATTGTGCTGCTGGAGGTTACACCTTGGATTATGGCCCCTTTGGATTCTGTGAATTATTTGATCCAAGATTTCAACCATGGACAGGTGGAGGTGAACATTTCTCTTTTTTTAACCAGCCTTCTGCAGCGGCAATCAACTTTAAAACATTCTGTTCATCTCTTAGTCCGTTACTTTCACAAAGCAAACAAGATCAAGAAAAGTTAGATCAAATCGAAAAAGACTTTTCTGAATTAATGAATAAGGAATTGATGAAAATGTGGGCAAACAAGCTTGGTTTAGAACATTACAACGAAACTCTAATAAATGAATTTTTTAATCTCATGGTCATTTCAAAAGCAGACTATACAATTTTGTTCCGTAAACTCTCTGAAATACCTGATAACTTAGATTCTTTAAAAGACAGTTTCTATTTTCCAATTGATGATAACCTCAACCATAGGTGGGAAGTATGGCTTCAAAACTGGCAATCAATCTTGAAGAAAGAGGGAAATATTAAAGCAAAATCAGCATCAATGAAATCTCTTAATCCAGTCTATACTTGGCGCGAATGGATGGTCGTTCCCGCATATGAAGAAGCTGAAAAAGGAAATTACAAAAAAATAAAAGAGTTACAGGATGTCTTTAGCAATCCGTATATAGAACAATCCTCAGAATTAGATCAAAAATATAATCGACTAAAGCCAAGCCAGTATTTTAACTATGGAGGAGTATCTCACTACAGCTGTTCTTCATAAAAATTTAATCCTCATACTGATAGAACAACTTTGAGAAAATCTTATTTATTTATGGCCATAGGCATTCCAACTACTGATACAACTCCCACATGAAGTATGGCAGGCTTCTTCCCAACATTTTTCACATAGTGGGGGCCCCCATTATTACTCTCTATAAATGCATCACCTGCTTTAAAGAAATTAATTTCTTCACCCCTCACATGCTTTAATCTTCCTCTGGTGACATGAATCAACATTGGGGAAGGATGAGTATGAATTGGAGTTTTTAAGCCAACTGGAATTTTTACTTTTAAGAGTCTTAATTCAGGCTTACCCTCGAGATAATTAAAATTTTTACCACTTAGTCCTTTTGAACTTTGAATAATAGGTACAACTTCAATCTTTTCTTCTGCAAGAGAAAGTTGTGGTAAAGCTAAAGTCCCAATAAAAAGGAAGCAAACTGGAATAATTTTTTTTAATTTCATTAGATATTTGAGTTTCACTAATAATAGGTAGTTTGCAAAAATAATAAACTAATTTATTTTTTGTATAACTTTTCTAATTGCTTAATTTCCTCTCTTAAATCCTTACCTCTATTATTTAATTTATTATTCTTAATAACTATTGGGATAATCCACCAGGCTTGAAGACCTAAAAAGATAAATACTAGGATCAATAATTCAAAAGCACCAGGCTGCATCTGATAAATAACCCTTCTTTGTTTATAACATTATTCTAAAAGTGATTAAACATTTATGAGATATTTAATATTTCTAGGCTGCCTCTAATTCAATGTTAAGTTCAATCCCCTTTGAAATGATTGCTTCTTTAAATTCAATAAGTTTGGAAATTATTCTTTGCTTCTCAGGTTCAGTTTTATGGATATCATCTACAACTTCCTGCATTGCAAGTGTTACTTTTTGTAGTTTGATTTCTAGATCTTCCCTGTAATTCATAGTCTAAAAGAAATTATCTTATTTATTAAAAAACAAAATAATTATTAGTAAATAAGTACTTAACCTTAAAAGGATTGACAGCAAAACAAGGAGGATATAATTTATAGTACAAACGTATCAATAAACAACCGGCCGATTAAAGGTAAAGTATGGATCCTAAGTACTCATTTGGTTGTAGCACTAGCAAACCCAACGGATGTCTACTAAATCCCGAAGGCAGCCGAATTATCTTTTTCGAAGAATGCAAAAATTCCCCTAAACCTAATTTAAAAATTCATACTCATCTTTTCTACACAAATCACCTTGGAGAACCTGGAGGGTACAAATCTTCTGAAAAACTCAATATAGATTCAGCTTGGGAAAAGTGGGACGAACTTCACCAAAAAGGATGGACAGAAGTATCTCATAATTACGGATAAGTGATCAAGCCATTATATTTTTATGAGCTTAAGAGTTTCCTAAAATATGGAATTCGGTTTCAAAAATAAAAAATCAATATTTATTGACATTTGTATATGAGGAAACATTAAATTGTCTAAAATCTCATAAGAATAAAAGAATAAAAATTAATATGCAATATTATTTAAATGATAAAAAATTAAATAAGATTGAAAAGCAAAAAGCGGAGAAAGATGGTCTGAAAATTTTTGAAGAGTTAGATGATTATGCTCTTAAAGGGTGGGAAGAGATGGATGAAGTAGATTTGCAAATGCGCTTAAAGTGGTATGGCCTTTTTTGGAGACCAAAAACTCCTGGAAGATTTATGATGAGGCTCAGAGTTCCCAATGGAATTTTAAACTCTAATCAGTTGAGAGTAATTGCGTCAGTAGTCGCTAGATATGGAGAAGACGGTTCTGCAGATATAACAACTAGGCAAAATATTCAATTAAGGGGGGTTTTAATAAATGATCTACCAGATATTATTAAGAGACTTAGAGAGGTTGATATTACATCCGTTCAGTCTGGAATGGATAATCCAAGGAATGTTACTGGCAATCCACTAGCGGGAATTGATCCTAAAGAAATCATAGATACAAGAAAATATACTTCTGAATTAGAAAATTACTTAACAAATTCTGGTAATGGCAACCCTGAATTCTCGAATTTACCAAGGAAGTGGAATACTGCAGTAGCAGGAGCAAAAGATAATTTTCTTCTACATAATGATCTTATCTTTCATCCTGTTTTTAAAAATGGAATTTTAGGCTTTGGTGTCTGGGTAGGAGGAATTTTATCAGCAACTTTAAATGCTTATGCTCTACCTCTAGATGTCTGGGTAGAAGAAAAAGATATATGCAAAATAACTGGAATTATTTGTTCCCTTTGGCGAGATAATGGAGATAGATTTTTAAGAAATAAAGGAAGATTTAGATATTATTTAAACTCTATAGGGATCGAAAAATTTAGAGAACTTGTAGAAGAAAAATTTGGAACTTTATCGAACGATCCAGGCTCAATCTTCAACGAAAAACAAAGAAGTTTATTTGGAATTAATAAACAAAAACAGAATAATCTTTACTTTGCTGGATTACACATTCCGGTAGGAAGATTATGTGTAGATGACATACAAGAAATTGCAAGATTAAGTGAAAAATATGGACAGAGTGAAGTAAGACTAACCGAAGATCAAAATCTAATTATTGTTGGCCTTAAAGATAATATTTTAGAAGAATTTGGTGATGAAGAAATTATTAATAAATTCAAATTAAATCCATCCCATTTTTCAGCGAGTACCGTTTCATGTACAGGGAGTAGTTTTTGTAGCTTTGCTCTTGCAAATACCAAAGATATAGCAAGGAATATTTCTGAAAAATTAGATCGAGAACTTGAATTATCAGAGGAGGTTAAAATCCATTGGACAGGTTGTCCAAATAATTGTGGACAAGCTCATATGGGTGGTATTGGCATGACCGGTACAAAGGTAAAAAAAGAGGGAGGTGGAACTGAGGATGGATATAATGTCAGTATTGGAGGTAGACAAGATCACCTGCAAACTTTAGGTGAAACCGAATTTAAAAAAGTTAGTAAATATGAAATTTATAATTTAATAAAAGAAATTTTAATCAACAAGTTTAATGCAAAGTTAAAAACCTAAAATATATTAATGAGCAAAAGTGAATCTGAAATATTAGAAGTTTTAAATGGATTAGGTTCAAAAAAATTAGATCTTGATATTCTTTTTTCCTACTATTCATTGGAATTATCTTTTGAGATTCGTAAAGTTATTGCGGAAAAGATAGGTATGCAAGAAAGGAAAGGCTATTTTTTACTTGAAAAGATGATAAAAAAATTTGGCCTTAAAGTTGAATTTATTGAGGCCCTTAAACTAACAAATGAAAAAGATGCAAAAGATCTTTTACTAAAAAATCTCTATCAAAATAATATATTAAATATTCATATAATTAATGCTTTAGAGCCCTGGGGAGGAGAAATCGAACTTACATTAATTAGAGAAATATTCGATATTTGCGAAATAGATTTTTGGATTGCAGGTCTTAATATTCTTCATTTCAAAGCTCATCAATTAACTGATGAAATATTATTATCTTTTATTGATCAAATAAAAATTTACGATGATTTCAAAATCAACTACAAGATAATCTCTATTTTAAAAAGAAGAGAAAGCGAAATAGTTTGTAAATTGCTTTATAAATATTCTTTAAATAAAGAATTAGAAATCGCTAAATATGCAATTTTTTCTTTAGGGAGCATTTGGAATGATAATAGTTTTGAACAGTTATCAAAATTAGAAAATGAGATAAAAGATCCTTCTCTACTTAAATGCATTAAAAATCAAAAATTGATCTCAAATCAATTTCTAATAAATAAATAAACTAGAGAATTATTTTTTTAACTTATCAATGAGATTTATTAAATTACAAGGTTTTGTATTTTGATTAAGTTGATAAGAAATTATATCTTGCCAACCTGTCATAACAGCATCCATAGATCCTGGCAAAACGAATAAAAACTTACCATTTGCAGACCCCGCAATACACCTACTTTGTAAAGTACTAGTTCCTATCTTTTTAAATGATAAAAATCTAAAAGTCTCCCCAAAACCATCAATCTCTTTATCTAATAAAGGTCTAATAGCTTCAGGAGTAACGTCCCTAGCTGTAATTCCTGTCCCACCTGTAGTAATAATCACATCAATATTTGGATCTGAGATCCAATCGCTCGTATATTTTCTAATTAAATAAATATCATCTTTGCAAATTATCTTATCAACGACATTGTGTCCTGATCTCTCAGCCTCGTGAAGGAGATAATTTCCACTCTCATCATTTTTTGTGTTACGAGTATCAGAAACAGTAAGCAAAGCTATAGAAACCACTTAAAATTAAACCATTAGTTACTAGATCACTATAGATGGAAACTGAAAAATCTAACAAAATCAAGGTGGTTTTATTATCTAGTATCGCTGAAGATCTAGGATGGAATGAAAAATTTCTTACAATTGAAGGGTCTCAAATGAAGGTTTTTTCTGTATGGAATTTAATTAATTCTAATTTACCGCAAGATAATATTATCGTTTCTATAAATCAAGAAATTACAGATATGGATGCGATGATTAATCCCGATGATGAGGTGGCATTTATGCCAATGTTTACCGGTGGATAATTTAAGAATAAAATTTAAAATCCTAGAAGAGACTTTTAATCCTTATAAAGAATTCGAACTTTGGGAAAAGGTAAATAAAAATTCAGCAAACTCATTTTTTATTGGGAGAGTAAGGCCCTTTGATCAATCTGGAAATGATTTAAAGAAACTAGAAATTGTTCATTATAAAGGAATGACCGAAAATTATATTAAAAGATATTTAATGAAAATTTCTGAAAAACAGGATGATTTATGTATTTTTCTCTTGCACAGGATAGGTTTCATTTACCCTAACGAGCCTATTATTTTAATAGCAGTAAGTGCTAATCATAGAGGCATTGCAAATAAATATCTCCAAGAAATACTTGAATTTACAAAATATAAAGTTCCTTTTTGGAAAAAAGAATGGACTTTCAAAGGATCCTCATGGGTAAAAAAGAATACTGACTTAGGATTTAAATTATAAAAAATTATTTTTTAAAAGTTGTGCCCATAATAAATTTCCTTTTTGACAAAAATCAATTTCAGAAGGTATTTCTATTAATAAATCTGAATTAGATATTGAACTAATCTTTGATGAGGATTGTTCTTCAGAAATATCTGCAATTAATTCACCTTCTTCATTAACGATAAGTTTTCCTCTAAGCAATTCAGGTCTCCCTTTTCTTCTTTTCAAATCAGAATTCAGCTTAACCTTAATCCTAAGAGGGAATTCAATATTAGTAATTCCTTCAAGTTTCTGAAGTGCGGGCCAAACAAGTTGGATAAAAGTTATAGCTGCTGAAACAGGATTCCCAGGCAATCCAAAATAAGGAATTTTTTTGTTTATCAATCCAAAAGCAAAGGGTTTTCCTGGCTTTAAAAATAGTTTCCAAAATTTAATTTCTCCTATCTCGTTAATAATATCTTTTAAAAAATCTTTTTTGCCCACTGATATCCCACCAACTGAAATAACCACATCATTAAATTCAGAAATATTTCTAAGAGAATTTTTAATATTTTGATAATTATCTTTTTCTATATGAATTTCATTAATTTCAAATCCAAGATTTTTTGCAATTGATTTTATCAAAATACTATTACTTTCCCATATTTCTCCTTTCTTTCTTGCAGTTCCTGATTTGATAAGTTCATCTCCAGTAATTAATAAACCTAATTTAGAAATTTTACTTACTTTTATAGTTTTTATCCCACAACTTGCTAATTTACTTAAAATCCCGGGTGTAATCTTTACCCCCTTTTTGATCAATATTTCACCTTTAAATACTTGATCATTTTTTTCTCTAATCCAAGAGTTATTAGATGATGTTTCTTTTTTAACAATATACTCATTTCCGTTTAAAAATTCTAAAGAAACTTGTTCTTGAGGTATCACAGAAAAACAATTATCTGGCACAAATGAACCTGTGCTAATAGTTACAGCTTCACCTTTTTTAAGAAGATCATTAAATGGCTTTCCGGGAAAAGACTCTCCGACAATTTTCCATTTATTCCCTTTAGTTGATTCTCCTAACGCATATCCATCCATAACTGATGATCTATAACCTGGCATATCTTCCTCAGATAAGATTTCCTCCATAGAAACTTTTCCAAGTGCCTCGTCTAAATTGATCTCTTCCTTATCTAAAATTTCATTATTCACTATTAAAGTATCCATCTCTTCCAAGATTTTTTTAATAGCATCGTTTAAATGAAGACCCTGATTATCGATATCAATTCCCATTATTGTGAGTACTTAACTTCTTTTTAATATTCCATGTTTACCACCTTTTTTTTCTAAAAGGCGAATATTATCAATAGTCATAAAAGGATCTAAAGCTTTGAGCATGTCATATAGAGTTAGAAGACCAATTGAAACTGAGGTAAGAGCCTCCATCTCAACACCTGTTTTAGAATGAGATTTGCAAAAAGCAATAATTTTAATTGCTTTCATTGATTCACAAATTTCAAAATCAATTGTGATTTTATTCAAAGATAAATTATGACAGAGAGGAATAAGTTCTGAGGTTTTTTTTGCACCATTTATTGCAGAAAATCTAGCCGCCGCAAAAATATCACCTTTTTTAATTTTTTCATTTTTTATTTTTTCTAATATTTCTTTGTTTAAATTTATATAACCTTCTGCTAAAGCCTCTCTTTTAGTTTCTACTTTATCTGAAATATCAACTATGTTCATTTCTCCCCTTTCATTAATATGAGTTAAAGATTTATCCATTTCCATTTAGCAATTTATTCAATAATACAAAAAATAAAATTTTTAATAAAGCTAATATCAATTTTTTATACTTAGCATTAATTTATTAATAAAATATCAATTTAATTTTGGTTAACAGTCAATCAAATCATTATTTTAATTTCGAGGATGATTTTATTAAAGACTTAAGATGCATTCCTTTATGTGTAAGAAGGAAACTTGATTTAATTGGAATAAAATTAAAACTTACTCATTGGCAAGATTTTAATTTAATTGAAAAAAATAAGATCGTAGATTGGCCAGATTCAAAAAAAGATCTCATTGATTTAAAAACTTTTTTAAAAGAAATTACATCTAATTCAAAATATGGAGAAGCAAAAGAAATAGAAATTTCAATTAATCAACCTTGGCAAAATAAAAATAAAGTTCCTGACCAAGTTTTAAAATCGGCACTAGCAAGGGGAATTGATATTTCAGTTGAAAAATGGAGAAATTTAAACGAATTAGATAGATTTGCTTTTTGCAAATTAGTTAGACCAAGTCATGAACACAACAATTTAGATAGGGCATTTGATGAGATTCTGAAATAAGATTATTGCCTAGTTTGGAACAATTATTACTGAGCATGCTTTTAATTCCGGTTGTTTTGATATCGGGCAGGACTTTTCATGCATCAAAGAGTTTACTTCACACATATTTTTTTGACTAAAACCCCAATGCATTGGTAAAAAAACAGTACCTGCTTTAATTTTGTCAGAAATCTGAACTTTTGCTTGAACTTCCCCTCTTTTGGATTTAATTTTTACTATTTCATCATTTTTGATTTTTAAAGATAAAGCATCTTTAGAATTAATTTCCAAAAACGGTTCTGGATTCTTTTTTGTAAGTTTTTGAACTTTAGAAGTTCTTGTCATTGTATGCCATTGACTTAGATATCTTCCAATTGTCAAAATTAGTGGGTACTCATCTGAAGGGGGTTCAGCCAACCCTATAGGATCATCAATACAAAAATTTGCTTTGCCAGTCTCAGTTGGGAAATAACCATCTTCATATAATCTTTTTGAAGATGTACTAGGTACGCTGCCTTTAGGATAAGGCCATTGTTGAGGACCATGATTTTTTAATAATTGATATGATAATCCGCTCATATCGCATAATCTATTTGTAGTCGTTTTTAAAAATTCGTCATAAACTTCCGATGAAGATTCATATTCAAATTGTTTGAAATAACCTATTTTCTGTCCTAATTCAGCAAATATTTGCCAATCTGGTTTTGAATTTTTATTCGATTCTCTGAAAGATGGGCAAAGGGTTACTCTTCTTTCTGAATTTGTCATAACACCATCTTTTTCGCTCCATTGAGCTGCGGGCAATACTAGATGAGCATATTTAATTGATTCACTTTGTTCATAAGATTCATTGAGGATAATTAAAGGACATTTTAAAAGTGCTTTTTTTACAAAGTTTAAATTAGGCATGCTAACCAAAGGGTTCGTAGCTGCAATCCACCAAATTTTCACAGATCCTTTTTTTATAGCTTCTATTTGTTCAAATGCAGATAGACCCTGTTTTGCAGATATCTTTCCCTCAGGGAACCCCCATATTTTTTCAATTTCATTCCTATCTATTTTATTTTTTACAAACCTATATCCTGGAAGAAGGTGCGATAGTCCTCCTGCTTCTCTCCCACCCATAGCGTTTGGTTGGCCAGTTAAAGAAAAAGGACCAGAACCTTCTTTGCCTATTTGGCCAGTCATTAGATGAAGATTTATTAGCCCATTTACTGCTGCTGTACCCTCTTGCCTTTGATTCAAACCCATCGACCAAAGACTTAGAACATTTTTGCTTTCTCCCCATAATTTTGCAATATCAATAATTATTTTTTCGGATATATTGCAAATTTCACTTATTTTTTTTAAATCCCATTTTTGTATATGTTTTACAAAATCAAAATAGCTTTCGGTAGACTTATCAATGAAATTTTCATCAGTTAATTGATTCTTATAAAGATAATTCGCAATCCCAATAAATAAAAATAGATCTGTTCCAGAAGAAATTTGTAAGTAAAAATCTGCTATGGATGAGGTTTCAGTTTCTCTTGGATCAATTACTATTACTTTTAAATTATCATTTACGTTTCTTTTACGTTTTTTAATTCGATCAAAAAGAACGGGATGACATTCTGCTGTATTTGTCCCTATTAATAAAATTAAAGAGCAATGATCAATATCTTCGTAACAACAAGGTGGGCCATCAGAGCCAAAACTTCTGTTATATCCAGCTACTGCTGAGCTCATACATAGTCTTGAATTAGCATCAAAATTATTTGTGCCTATTGCTCCCTTAAGAAGCTTTTGGGCTACGTAATAATCTTCAGTATGAAATTGACCTGAGCCATACATAGCTATTGAATCAGGTCCATAATTTTTTATAGAACTCAAAATATTCTCTTTCAAAATTTCGTAAGATTCGTCCCAGGAAATTTCTTTAAATTCTTCATTTAAATTTTTCCTATAAAGTGGTTCTTTTAGTCTCCCGTCTTTTAAAGTCTCACATACTGTTGCTCCTTTAACGCACAATTTACCTTGAGTTGAAGGACTATTCCTATCTCCACTTACTAACCATTTATCATCAGAAACCAAACTTTTAGGCTTCATTTTTAAACCACAACCAACACCGCAATATGGGCATTGACTTTTAGTAAAATTCATAAAATTTCTTTTATAAATATCTAAATAGTTATTGGTTAAACATAATTTTCAGCTTTTTCTCCTTCATAAGCATCCGCGAATGATCCTTGAGGTTCCTTTAAAAAGAAATAACAGAAGAATCCAACTATTAATCCTGCTATACCTAAAACTTGGAAGAAGGCACTATTTGAAGCAGCAATTATTTCTGGAGAAGGATCTTTACCACCACCCATCCATAAAGGTAAAAGGCTATAAATATTTAGATAAGTTACCGCACCAACATTTCCATAAGCCCCAACCAATCCAGCTATTTGTCCTGTTACTCTTTTTTTAACTAAGGGAACTAGAGCAAAAGTTGAACCTTCTCCTGATTGTACAAAAAATGAACAAAGCATAGTTAAAAATACAGCCATAAGAATTCCTGCTGATCCTGTAAAAGTTCCAGGTTTTATTAAAGACATCAATAGATATCCAAACCCTAATCCCATAGTTAGGAATCCCATTGTATTTTTTCTATTGCCTGTTCTGTCAGATATCAATCCTCCGGCAGGTCTAGCTATTAAATTCACAAATGCATAACATGATGCAAGAATTCCGGCTATAGCTTTAGGTAAATCAAATGTAAATTCAAAGAAACTAGGAAGCATTGAAACTACTGCCAATTCTGATCCAAAATTTACAATGTAAGTTAATTCCAAGATCGCTACTTGTTTGAATTCATATCTATCTTCTTTAGGATAAATTTTAGTTCCATTTAATAATTCAATATTCGTTCTTATAATTCCCCAAGTTTGGAAAATAAACCAAGCTAAAACTGCGATTAAGGCTATTGGATAAGTAGATGAAGTAAGAAAACCTACTTTTTGAAGTCTCCAACATAGGACTGAAAGAATTGCTGCGAATGGGACATTCATACCAATTAAACCCCAGAAATCTCTTATACTCGTTACTTCTAAACCAGCTGTTTTTGCAGGCCTTTGATAAGGTTTTCCTGGGGGTGTATCAGTTACACTAAAGAAATAAATAATTCCATAAACGAAAGAAATAATTCCTGTAAGAGCAATAGCTCCCCTCCAATTAAGTACAGCTCCAGTGGGCAACTCAAACCCTCCTGAAAAAGACAAGAATCCAGCTACTGCAACAAGAGAAAGAGCAGAAAAAGCAGATCCAAAATTTCCCCATCCTCCATATATTCCCTCAGCCAAACCAATTTCTTTCGGAGGGAACCACTCAGATACCATTCTTATGCCAATAACAAAACCTGCTCCTACTATTGATAAAAGCAATCTCGCAATAACAAGTTGATTGAAGTCTTGAGCACTTGCAAATAATAAACAAGGCACAACAGAAAATATCAAAATTGTTGAGTAAGTTTTTCTTGGGCCAAATTTATCCAATAACATTCCAATCAAAACTCTAGCAGGGATAGTCAAAGCAACATTACATATTGCTACTGTTCTAATTTGAGCAACAGATAAACCTAAATCGGCTTTAACAGTAGTTGCAAGAGGTGCGAGGTTAAACCAAACAACAAAAGTAAGGAAAAAGGCAAACCAGGTGAGGTGAAGCGTTCTATATCTGCCATTTAAAGACCAAACATCACTTAACATGAAAATTTTTTCGAAAATTAATTTTAAGCAATTTATATTTCTTATCAATGCATTCATTTGTATTATTTAATACGAAATCTTGTTTTTAAGAAATGCAACTTTTTTAAAAGGCTAGAATTAATAGTCAGCACTAAAAAAATCAAAATTGGGGAAAATTAGCAATCTGATTATTGGTATTATCCGATACATAAAGTACTCCTGGAAAAATATGGCCTAAGTTATGGAAATAAAACTTAAAAAATTTAAAGCATTCATTTTGGCTGGTGGCAAGAGTTCAAGGATGGGATCTGATAAAGCACTAATTAAACATCATGAAGGAGGAAATTGGCTAACTCACAAAATAAAAATATTAAATGACCTTAATTTAGAGACTTTTGTAATAACTAATCATACTTCTCATTTAAAGGAAGTTGATAAAAGCAATAATGTTGAGTTTATTTCAGATGCCCAACCCTTTGATGGACCATTAACTTGCATAGAACAAATTTTTTCATCTTTTAAAAAAACTACTAAAAATATCCTAATTGTCCCAGTCGATATGCCTAATTTGAATACAAAATTAATTTATTCACTTTTTAAATTATGGGAAGAAAATCAAAATTTTGCGTTAATATCCCATGATGGAATTTTTACACAACCATTATTCGGAATTTATCCCATCAATGAAGAAAATCATTTTAAATTAAAAAAAAAGTTATCCTCTGGGAAGAAAAATTTTCTCGGATGGGTTGATCAAATTCCCCATAAATATTTCTATGCAAAAAATGGAGATTTAATTAATATAAATTCCAAGAGAGAATTCTTAAATATGAATAATGGGATTTAAGCAATTGGAGGATAATAGAAAAAGAAAGTTAAAAGTTTTAAGGTTATCTCTTAAACAAAATTGCAATTTTTCGTGTATTTACTGTAAGCCTGAGAACTATAGTTTGGATGTTTTAAATATTGAACAATTTAAAAAGTTAATTTTAGTCAGTTGCCGATTAGGGGTAAATTCTTTAAGAATCACTGGAGGAGAACCTTTATTGAGTTCTCAATTAGATGAACTTCTTTATGAAATTAAATCGCAAAGATTAGAAGAATCAAATCCAGTAGCTAATTTACAGGATATTTCTCTAACCACAAATGGATATTTGCTCTCTAAGAAAAAAGCTAATGAGCTTTTTAAAAATGGTTTAGACCGCATAACTGTAAGTTTAGATGCGATTGATCCTGATATTTTTTCAAACATGATTGGAGAGGAAAATAAAATTATTGGCAAAGAAAAATTATTTACTGTCCTTGAAGGAATAGATCATGCAATTAATGCTGGATTTAATCCAAAGGCGGGGAAATTAAAAATAAATGCAGTTATAAAAAAAGAGATTAATGACAATCAAATTTTTGAATTAGTTGATTTTGCAAAAAAAAGGTCTATAGAAATTCGTTTCATTGAGTATATGGACGTAGGGATATCTAATAATTGGCAGCCATCAGATGTTTTTTTCTCTGAAAGAATTATTAGGCTACTAAAGAAGAAACATCGATTAAAAGACTACGGAAGAAAGGAGGGACAAACTGCTAATAGATGGTACATGAGTGATTCAAATAGTTTTGTAAGTACAATATCTTCAATAAGTAATCCTTTTTGTTCAGACTGTAATAGATTGAGGATAACTAGCGATGGTTATGCTTATACATGTCTTTTTTCTAATGAAGGTATAAATCTAAACCCATGGTTGTCTCTACCAATTAATCTCCATGAATTGGAAAATAAAATCAAGACCATTTGGGAAGCTAGAGAAGATAACTATAGTGAAGATCGATTTAAAGTATTAGAGAAAAAAACTGACAAAAATCAAAAAATTCATCCATCAATGTCATATCTTGGGGGATAAAAAATTATTTAGTATAAATAACAACATCATATATTCTTAATTCGAGTGAAATTAACTTAAATTTATATTCTTGGATGCGTTTAGCGATCTTACTTGGTTTTATTTTTGGGGTAACTCACGGAACTGTTGTTTCCGAGAGTTATTCTGCAAACAATTATGAAAATAATCAATTATTTTTTACTCAAAAAAATTCAAATATATTTTCTTCACTTTAAAATTTAATTTCTTTTTAATAAGTTTTTGTATTGCCATTAACATCTTGTAAATTAAATTATACTTATAGTAAAAATGTAGCGTAGACTACATAAACGTTCATCTCGTTTAACGAGCCGCATTAAGATTGAAGCCAAGGAACGGGGACTTCAGTCAAAAATGAAATTTAGTCACATAACTATTATGTCTAATAACGTATCTACCACAGTAAGTAGTAACAATATTACTGCTGTATTTGCAGGTTTTCTTGGAGCATTTATTGTTGGTTCTCTTGGAGTACAACTTGTAAGAACCCAAAAGCCTTCTTTTCAATCTCAACCATTAAAAGTTCAACCAGTTATCGCTCATCAATCAACTTTATGGGCAGCTTTAGGAGAACAAGATACTCCTATTGTTAAAAATAAAGTTTCTAATGCAAAAACTACAGGAGTTTTTCCTGTTATAGGTTCTGAAGCAACTCTTTGGGCTCCTCTAGGTTTAGGTAATTAGTAAATTAGGTCTTTTAATAAACCAAAGGGGGTTTTTAACCCCCTTTTTTTATTAATTGCATTAAAAAAATGATTGAAAATTTTCAATCCAATTCATGGATAACTATAAATTAAATCAGGGTTTGAAAACAATGTAATCGTAGATACCAACAGCTTTTTTATTAATTGATTATAAATTAAAAACACGAGTTAACCCGTTCCAATTTGTTGACTCTGAGGTTTTAACCGTTGACTCCTTATTTACTTCTAGTTGTGACTCGCTAGTTTCAAGATTCAAAAAACGGTATTTATATATTAAATTATGGAAAAAAAAATCGCAAAGAAATACGCCGATCTTATAATCCAGGCTAATAACTCAACAGGCAGAAAAGAAGCTTTGTCATTGATTAAACAAGCAACAAAATTAAAAACCAAACTTGATCAATACGAAATGATGTAGCCTCTAAAAATCAACAGGATATTCAAGATGAGGTAGAAACTAGTTTCTTTTTTTTTATCCTGCTATAAAAATACTAAGAGATTATTTAACTTATCTGCTTTAATAAAATATCGTGGAATTAACTGAGCTAATTAAGGATTACGTTGCTACAGAATTATTATCAAGTATTGAAATTGATTTTCTTGAAGGAGAATTATGGGAAACCACTCAACATATTGCAGAAATAAATACAGTTATCAAAGCTCCAAAAAATATATGCAAGAAATTGGGACTAGATGAAAAATCTTGCTGGCAATTATGTTGTGCAGCCGTTCTTGACTCCTCAAGACCATTAAAAAATGGACAAAAGAGAGTAGATGATTTTAAAAAATTAATTAATCGATATGAAATCAGCTACATATAAACTAAAGACTAAATGATACGTTTACTTATTGCATCAATTCTTTTTTTTACTCCACTAGGAGGTTTTGCTGATGAAAAGCAAAGAGAAATTGAGAATGAAGCAATAAATCTTGTTATTAAAAAATATGGAAAAGGCTTAGAAAATAGATTAAAAGGAACGGGAGTAACTCCCAGTTATCGAAGTTGGTATGAAAATGATTGTTTTGTAAGTATTGCAGCAGGTACATACCAAGAAGATACTTGGTCGGCAATGAAATGGTTTAGCGTTAATGTCTGTTCTGAATCAGCTGAAATAATGGAAAGTGAATGAAGGAAATAAAACGCCTATTAGTTTTGCAGCATTTAGAAATAGAGGGGCCTGGTCTTTTTAAACAATTTGCTAAAGAAAGAGATTTAAGAATAGAAATTATTCGTTTAGATAATAAAAATGCTCTGCCGCAAACAAAAAAAGGTGACTTAATTTTAATTATGGGTGGACCAATGGGTGTTAAAGATATTGGAAGCGACAGATATCCCTGGCTCAAGTTAGAAAGAGATTTTATAAAAAAAGAATTAGAAAATGAGAGACCTATAGTCGGTGTTTGCTTAGGTGCTCAGTTGCTTGCGAGTGCTGCTGGGGGAGATGTAGAAATTCTTAAATATGGATCACCTCCAAAAGCATTACCAGAAATTGGATGGTCTCAAATTTTTATAGACAAATCGAATAAAGACTTTAAAGCACTGTTTGAAGATCCTTTTCATGTACTACATTGGCATGGAGATAGGATTTTGTTACCTAATAAAGCAGTACTCATTGCTAGTAGTGCACGTTGTAAGGAACAGTTTTTTAGGATTGGTAATTTTTCTTACGGATTACAATTCCATATAGAGATGACGGGGGGAATGATAAATAACTGGATTAAAGAAGATAAAGAGTTTGTCCTTAAAGGATTAGGCTTAAATGGTCAGGAAATTTTAAAAGAAGAAAATAAAAAATATATTGATAAAACTTTTTCAAAAAGAAAGCTTCTAATAAGAAAATTATTTGAATTATTAGATAATTAAAAAGGGCATAATCCAGTAAAAAAGGGCTTGATAAAGCCCCTGAAAAAATTTAAAAAGGATTTTTATTAGAAAATACCTGGAAGAATTTGACCAGTAAAATAGTAGGCTCCTAACAGAGCAAACATTCCAAGCATTGCTGCTTTACCATTAAGCTTTTCAGCTTTTTCGGTCATGATTTTTTTTGCGAATTCCATAATAAAGTGAAATAAATTATATTTAAAAACTAATTATTCAAATTTCAGAATGATGTAGTTTTTTCTACCAAATTGATATCTTTCTAAGGATTTAAAAATAAATACTTAAACAACAAATTGAACTTTCAATAGTTTTCGAGCCAACCTGTAAAGCGTAGCAAGCCTAAAAAACAACTATTTAAATATATATGTCACGTTACTGTGACAGTTATGTAGTAAATATCTTGAAAATAACTTAATTTCGGCTTAATACTTTACATTTGTTAATAGTAGTGTTACATTAATTAACAATTACAAAACTTTAATGGCTAATTCAAACGTTACTACTGAATCAGGTGGCAGACAGAATATGTTTCCTACTGAGACACGTCCTTACATAGATGAGTCTGTTTCTTACGACAGCTACCCACAAAATGCAGAAAAAGTTAACGGTCGTTGGGCAATGATTGGGCTTGTTGCGTTAGTAGGTGCTTACGTTTCAACCGGACAAATTATTCCTGGCATTTTTTAATGAGTCCACTTTCAGGTTTTTTAGCCGTAATTGTATTCTTTACAGCCATCCTCGTTGCTTATTTAACCAAGCAATTTCAAAACGAAAATTTAAACTATTCATCTTCTTATCAAATGAAAAACACAAACACAAAAGTCAAAACAATCGAAAAAGAAAAAGTTGTTGCTGAAACTCTTAACGGCAGATTCGCAATGCTTGGATTAGTTGCTGCTGTTGGAGCATACCTAACAACAGGTCAAATAATTCCTGGTTTCGTTTAAAAAACTACTATTTAAAATCTACAAATCAGAAAAATGGAAAATTCAAAAACAACTTATTGGCAAAACGCCGAGAGAACTAATGGAAGAATGGCAATGATGGGCTTATTTGCATTAGTTGTAAATTATGGCTTATTCGGATGGATAATTCCAGGAATTTTTTAAAATGAATTTAGGCTTACTTTTTCTTAAAGTAAATACTTTGGGAGTTATAACTCTTTCTGAACTTGATTGGATAACTAACCATCAATCTGAATTTTCAAGGTTAGATATGTCTTTAGTTATTAAGATCGGCCGTCTTATGGATTCTGGAGTGGTAGAAATTGATAATAGATTGCCTATTTAATTTTTAAAAAATGATCGTCATGAGTGTTTGTCAATAGGGATACTGACAAACACTTTTTAATGAGAAAAAAAATTTGAAAAAAAAGAGATTGTTTCTTATCTAAAAACAATCTCTCAATTACCTAATTCTTACATGAAAATTTAAGTAAGCTTTCAGATCTTAACTGATTTGTTTTTATAGTAAATCCGTAGAAATGCTTTTGTAATTTATCTTTTTAAACCACCTCTTTTTATCCAAAGGAACCATGTAACCCAAATAGGAGGGAGGAATCTTATAAAAAAAGAAATTTTATAGATATAAAATGGGGCATTTTCACTTTGAAATAAATTCATCAAAAAGGAAGATATAGTTACCCAAAGTAAAATTATTAATATATTTGCTCCCAACAAAGCGAACTTATTTTGTTTGAATATTTTTGGCATAAAATAAATTTTTTATATTCTTAATTTTAAATAACCTTGGGAAGTAAATTATACATTTTCAAAAAAACTTTAAATTTAAAATCCATATCCAAATAAAAAAAATACTAAATTTTAATCCCTCTCCAAATAATATTCCGAAAGTAATAGGAGGCGAAAATATTAAAAAAAGAATAGATAATAAACTAAATAAAGCAAATGAACCTCTTAAAAAATAATTCTTTCTTTTTGTTCTTCTAAGATTTTTTAAGGTATTCCACTCCCATTGAATAAGCCTGTAGAACTTTTCTGATAATAAAAATAAATACTTCATTAATATTATTAATTTCTATCGGCTTTTCTTATTTATAAAATTAATTTCACCTGTTAGCAATAAACCTTATCCCCTTCTTCAGAAAGATAGTAAATTTTATTTTCTGAACTTACGAAGAAAGTTAATCCCTTATATTGTGATCTTTTAAATTTATCTAATCTAAGTTTGTGTAAATCCCAATTATCAGTACTTATGTCAGGATTAAATTCTTGTTGTTTTAAGAAAGGTACATAAGTTGGACTAATTGTTGTTTTTTGGGCTAACCCTCTATTTCGTTTTGAATAAAAAAGTAATAAAAATAAAAGTACAAAAAAAAGAATTAATAATATATTTGTCATTGTGAATTTTTCTAATTTGAAAAAACTTTATTTGGAGAATCAAGAACTTTTCACAATAAATTTCTTAGTAAGTAAAAAATCCTATTTTTATATTCTTGTATTTTTGAATACTTATCAAGGGGTTACCTAAATCAGATTATAAAATGAGTCGCATTTTCAACATGACTCAAAATTCCATGAATACTCCTTATGCAAAAAGAGTAGCTGAAAAATTTAGAGAGGCTCAAAACTATTTAAAAACTAATGGTTTTAGTAGATCAACTAAACATTTACTGGAAGATATTGAAAATTCTGTTGAAAAATAATGCCAATACCTCCTCATTTACCACAACTACAATATGGCTACGATGATGGCTTTACAACCATTGTTTTTGGGTTAATAGGAAGTTGCTTAGGATGTATCTTAATTTTATTAATTTCATTTTTTGAATTTAAATTCAAAAAGCAAAATAGTAAGCCTTAAGAGACTTACTAAACGTTAAATAAGAACTCCATTACATCACCTTCTTTAACAATATATTCCTTACCTTCACTTCTTAAAAGACCTTTAGTTTTTGCATTGGCAATTGAACCTGAATCAATTAAATTTTGATACGAAATAGTCTGAGCTCTTATAAATCCTTTTTCAAAATCAGTATGAATTACTCCTGCTGCCTGAGGCGCAGTCATCCCATCTTTTATTGTCCAAGCTTTTGTCTCTTTTTCTCCTGTAGTGAAATAAGTTTTTAATCCCAATAATTTATATGTTGATCTAATTAATGAACTTAATCCCCCTTCTTCTACTCCTAAGCCAATAAGGTAGTCTTTTTTATCTTCTTGTTCTAACTCTATTAATTCAGATTCGACTTGCGCTGATATTTTTATACATTCTGTATTTTCATTGCTTGCAAAACTCTGAACTGTTGATGAAAAATCATTACCTTCAGCTAAATCATTTTCATTCAAATTAGTTGCGTAAATAATTGGTTTAGCAGTAAGGAAGCCTAATTGCTTAATTATTAAATTTTCTTCTTCATTCAAAGATATTGATCTAACTGAAAGGCCTTTCTCTAGCTCTTCTTCAATTTTTTCTAGTAAGGTATCTTCTTTAGCTGCCTCTTTACTAGTTCTAACCTGTTTTTTAATTCTTTCTCTTCTTTTTTGGAGTTGAGATAAATCAGCTAAATTCAATTCCAGATTAATTATCTCAATGTCATCCAGAGGATCGACCTTTCCAGAGACATGAATTACATCACTATCTTCAAAGCACCTTACAACATGAACTATTGCATCAACCTCCCTAATATTTGATAAAAATTTATTTCCCAAACCTTCGCCTTTACTAGCTCCTTTTACTAGTCCTGCGATATCTACAAATTCAATTTTTGTTGGGATAATATTTTGGCTAGAACTTAAATTACCTAACTCTTGCAACCTTTGATCTGGGACTGAAACTATGCCTTTATTAGGTTCTATAGTACAAAAGGGAAAATTAGCCGCTTGGGCCTTAGCATTTTCTACAAGTGCATTAAATAGAGTTGATTTTCCAACATTTGGTAATCCAATAATACCTGCTTTTAACATTTGAAAAAACTTATGGAAAAATTATCAAGAAAACATCTTCTAGTAATATAGTATTTACTTAACCAATCTTGGATAAGTTAATTATAATCGTCTTGATTATTTATTTAGTTCCTAAATATTCTCTAATTCTGCTTTTAAAAAGAAATGTTTGATTTAATAAAAAAAAATATAAATCTAAGAAGTGGAATTATATTGCTTTCTCTAGCTATATTTTTCGTTTTTATAACCAATTCCTTCAAGAAAAATAAATCAAAAGATATTTCTGATTTTGTAGTTCAAGTCGAAAAAGGTATCCTCTCAGATTCAATTAATACTAGTGGTGAAGTAAAAGCAATAAGGACAAGCAATATTGGGCCTCGGAAGCAAGGCGTAATAAAAGAAATCAAAGTAGATGAGGGCGATCTTGTAAAAAAAGATCAGGTTTTAGCTTCTCTTGATGATGAAGATTTTATCTATAAAATTGAAGAACTTGAATTAAATGTAGAAAAACAAAAATCTGAATTTTTAAGAAGGGAATATTTATATCAAGAAGGCGCAGTTAGTAAAGAAGACTATGAAAGTTATAAAAATAACTACAACATTAGTAGCGCAAAACTTAATGATGCAAAAGCTGAAAAAAGTTTCTATCTAATTAAAGCTCCTTATGGAGGAAAGATAACTGCAAAATATGCTGAGATAGGATCTTATGTCACACCAAGTACAAACTTAAGTTCAGACCCTAAAACCAAAAACTTTATTTTTGAACTATCAGAGGGCCTAGAAATTGTTGCTAAAGTTCCTGAGAGTGACATTGGAAGAATAAAAAAAGGTCAAGAAGCCTCAGTAAGAATTGAGGCTTATCCCTCAAAAAAATATAGTGCCATAGTTAAAAAAATAGCTACAAGAGCTGTAAAAGATAATAATGTAACCTCATTCGAAGTAACTTTAAATTTTAAAGATATTTCTGAAGAAATTAAAATTGGAATGACTGCAGATCTTGAATTTAGAGTCGAAGGCAATGAAGAAAAAATCTTAGTACCAACAGTTTCTATTGTCACTGAAAAAGGTGAAAAAGGAATTTTGAAAGTTGATAAAAACAATTCTCCCAAATTTGAAAAAATCGAAATTGGTATTAGTAGTGGAAATAAAACTTCAGTAATTGATGGATTAGAACCTGGAGAGCAAATCTTTATTGATATTCCACCTTGGGCTAAGAAGAGAAAATGAGTTTAAAATCTGAAAACTCTAAAAAACCAATTTTACTTTTAGTAGATGGCCACTCACTTGCTTTTAGAAGTTTCTATGCATTTAGCAAAGGGATTGATGGAGGTTTAACTACCAAGGAGGGATTTCCAACAAGTGTCACTTATGGATTTCTAAAAAGCCTTCTGGATAATTGTAAAAATATTAGTCCTGAGGGTGTTTGTATTACGTTTGATACCGAAAAACCTACTTTCAGACATGAATTAGATCCAAATTATAAGGCCAATAGAGATGTAGCACCAGATGTTTTTTTTCAGGATATTGAACAACTAGAAATCATTTTAGAAGAAAGCCTTAATTTACCAATTTTTAAATCTCCAGGATACGAAGCAGATGATCTCCTAGGCACAATTGCAAATGATGCTTCTTCTAAAGGATGGTGCGTGAATATTCTTTCTGGAGATAGGGACTTATTTCAATTAGTAGATGATCAAAAAGATATTTATGTACTTTATATGGGTGGTGGTCCATATGCGAAAAGTGGAAATCCAACTCTTATGAATGAAAATGGAGTAAAAGAAAAATTAGGTGTTGCGCCAGAAAGAGTAGTTGATCTCAAAGCCCTAACTGGTGATAGTTCTGATAATATTCCAGGTATTAAAGGAGTAGGGCCAAAAACTGCAATTAATCTACTAAAAGAGAACGATACGCTTGATGGAATCTATCAGGCTTTGGACAAGATTCAGCAGAACAACGATAAGAAATATAAAGGATTCATCAAAGGTTCAGTTATAGAAAAGCTCAGAAACGATAAACATAATGCTTTTCTTTCCAGGGATTTAGCAAAAATAAATACTGAGGTGCCTTTAATTTTAAGTAACGGTTATGAATTAAAAAATATAAATCAAGAACTACTTTCAGAGTCACTGAAGAAATTAGAACTATCAACACTACTTAGACAAATTGATATTTTCAATTCAACTTTCAGCAAAGGTGGTTTTGATAAAAATAATGTAGCTAAAGAGGAGGAGAAAGCACCAAAAGTCGCAGGCAATAATGAATTAGAAAATAGTGAAAATAAAATCCCTAATATCAACGTAACTGTTGTAAATGATTTTAAATTACTTGATAAATTAATTCAAAGACTAGAAAAGACCAATGAGATAGTTTCTTTAGATACAGAGACTAATAGTTTAAATCCAATCGATGCAGAACTTGTTGGAATAGGGCTATGTCTTGGAGAAGAAACTGATGATTTATTTTATATACCTCTTGGTCATCAAACAAAAAAAGATACTCTCAATCAATTATCGATTGAAGATGTTTTCTCAAAACTAAGAACTTGGATAGAAGATCCAAAAAAAGAAAAGGCACTCCAAAATTCTAAATTTGATAGGCAAATATTTTTTAATCATGGACTTGATCTTAAAGGCGTAACCTTTGACACTTTGTTAGCAGACTATCTACTTAATAATCAGGAGAAGCATGGGTTAAGTGAAATTTGCTTTAGATTATTTGGATTTAAGCCTCCTTCATTTAAGGAAACAGTTGGGAAAAATAAAGACTTTTCATTTGTTGATATTGATGAAGCGAGTATTTACTGCGGTTATGATGTATTTCTAACTTTTAAGATTGTCAAAATTTTTAAAGAAAGATTCTCAACTGAAAAAAATGAATTAATCAAATTGTTCGAAGAAATCGAGCTGCCATTAGAGCCAGTATTGTCGCAAATGGAAATGAATGGCATAACCATCGACATCCCTTATTTGGATAAACTCTCAAAAGAATTAAAAAGTACCTTAGAAGATATTGAAAGTAAAGTTTATGAGTTAGCAGAGGAGAATTTCAATCTATCTTCACCAAAACAACTTGGTGAGATTTTGTTTGAAAAATTAAATTTGGATAAGAAAAAATCACGTAAAACAAAAACAGGATGGAGTACAGATGCAGTAGTTCTGGAAAGATTAGTCGACGAACATGAAATAATCCAACATTTAATAAAACATAGAACTCTTAGCAAATTACTTAGCACCTATATTGATGCTCTTCCAAATCTTATTAACGGAAAGACAGGAAGAGTTCACACAAACTTTAATCAAGCTGCTACAGCGACTGGGAGACTAAGTAGTAGCAATCCTAATCTTCAAAATATCCCGGTTAGGACTGAATTTAGTAGGAGAATCAGAAAAGCATTCTTGCCTAAAAAAAATTGGAAACTTTTATCAGCTGATTATTCTCAGATCGAATTAAGAATACTCGCTCACTTAGCGGATGAAGAAATACTAATAAATGCATTTCATAAAAATGATGACATTCATTCTTTGACTGCAAGATTAATTTTTGAGAAAGAAGAAATTTCTTCTGATGAGAGGAGAGTTGGGAAAACAATAAATTTCGGAGTTATCTATGGTATGGGGATAAAAAAGTTTGCCCGTTCAACAGGAGTAAGTACTCCAGAAGCAAAAGAATTCCTAATAAAATACAAAGAAAGATATTCAAAAATTTTCAAATTTCTTGAACTTCAAGAAAGGCTTGCCTTATCAAAAGGTTATGTAAAAACAATTTTTGGTCGAAAAAGAGAATTTAAGTTTGATAAAAATGGACTTGGAAGACTAATAGGAAAAGATCCTTACGAAATTGACTTGCAATCCGCAAGAAGAGCTGGCATGGAAGCACAGTCACTAAGAGCCGCAGCCAATGCCCCAATTCAGGGTTCAAGTGCAGATATTATTAAAATTGCAATGGTTCAACTAAATAAAAAATTCATAGAAATGAATGTTTCAGCAAAAATGCTTTTACAAGTACATGATGAATTATTGTTTGAAGTTGAACCAGATTCTCTGGAAATTACGACGAAATTAGTAAAGAAGACTATGGAAGATTGTGTAAAATTAAATGTGCCTCTTTTAGTTGATATTGGAATTGGAGACAATTGGATGGAGACAAAATAAATCTTATGAAATACTTAATTTAAGATGATCAAACTTTTTAACACTTTAAGCAAAAAAGTTGAGGTTTTTAAGCCTATTGATGATGTAGTAAAAATTTATTGTTGTGGGGTAACTGTTTATGATTTATGTCATCTTGGTCATGCGAGAAGTTATATCGCTTGGGATGTATTGAGAAGATTCTTAATTTACAGTGATTTCAAAGTGAAGTATGTTCAAAATTTTACAGATATTGATGACAAGATCTTAAAAAGAGCGAAAGAAGAAAGCAGTTCAATGAAGGAAGTATCTGAAAAAAATATTATTGAATTTCATAAAGATATGGATTCTTTAGGGATAATGCGTCCGGATAGCATGCCAAGAGCAACGAATCATATATGCAATATCTGCTCCTTCATAACAATCCTTGAGGACAAAGGTTATGCATACTCTAGGGATGGAGATGTTTATTATTCTGTTTTTAAAAATAAAAATTATGGAAAGCTAAGTAATCAAAATTTACAAGAACAAAATATCAATCAGCAAGGAAGAATGGTTTTTGAAGAAAATAGTAAAAAACTTAATCCGCAAGATTTTGCGCTATGGAAAAAAGCCAAAGATGATGAACCATTTTTTGATTCGCCATGGGGAAAAGGTAGGCCGGGATGGCATATTGAATGTTCAGCGATGGTTAAAGATGAATTAGGAGATACTATTGATATCCATTTAGGTGGTTCTGATTTGATTTTTCCACATCATGAGAATGAAATCGCCCAATCAGAAGCAGCCAATGGCAAAAAACTAGCGAACTATTGGTTACACAATGGGATGGTCAATGTAAATGGACAAAAGATGAGTAAATCTCTTAAAAATTTTAAAACTATCAGAGAACTAATTAACTCAGGTGTAAGCCCTATGACTTTGCGATATTTTGTTATGACTGTGAATTATAGAAAACCACTTGATTTTACTGAAGAAGCTTTAAGGAGTGCTTCAGAAGCTTGGAAAAACATTAATGTAGCCCTTTCTTTTTTGGACCTTACAAAGGATGCTTTTAAATCTATTGATAAGAATGAATCTATCGAAGACGAATATAAAGAGAAAATAAGTTTTGAATTATCTCAAAAAAAGCTTAAATTTTCTGAGTCTCTTGGAAATGACCTTAATACAGCAGGTGCTATTGCAATTATTTACGATTTAGCAAAACCATTAAAAAACTTTTTAAACCAATTTCAAAGGGTCGAAGGTTTTAAAATAGACCTAAATGAAAAATTCTTTCTACTTGAGAATTTTAAAACTCTTGAAAAGTTGACTGAGGTACTTGGTCTTAAAAAAGAGGTTTTAGTAAAAGAAAGTAAAATAAAAGAAGAAGAAATATCAATGCTTATTAATGAAAGATTGAAAGCAAAAAAAGAAAAGAATTATACGAAGGCCGATGAAATTAGGAATTTGTTAAAAGAAAAAGGTATTGAACTTATTGATCAATCAAAGGAAATAACAACATGGATAAGGGTCTAAATTTTAAGAAAAAAACCAATTTGAAATTTTTGTTTTTTAAATACACCTTTAAATGGGAAGATATTAGAAATATCAGAGAAAATTGAAATACATTACTGTGCTCGGTTCTACTGGTTCAATTGGGACTCAAACTCTCGAAATAGCTAGTGAGCAGCCTGATAAGTTTAAAGCCGTAGCTCTTTCGGCAGGAAGAAATATTAATTTATTAACCGAACAAGTTAAAACACATAAACCAGAAGTAGTTGCGATTGAGGATGAAAATCTTATAGAAGATTTAAAAGATAATATTAATAACTTAGATTTAGATATTGCTCCATTAGTTTTGAGTGGAAAGGAGGGGATTAACGCAGTTGCAGCATGGGATAAGGCAGATACTGTGGTTACAGGGATAGTAGGCTGTGCAGGCTTAATTCCAACAATGTCAGCAATTAATGCGGGGAAAAATATTGCACTTGCTAACAAAGAAACTTTAATTGCGGCAGGGCCAATTGTTATTCCAGCATTAAAGAAAAATAATAGTAGGCTTTTACCTGCTGATTCAGAACACTCTGCAATCTTTCAATGTTTACAAGGATTACCAAATTATGAAAATGCAGATTTTTCAACAGGTGAGATACCTAAAGGTTTAAAAGCCATAAATTTAACAGCTTCTGGTGGTGCTTTCAGAGATTGGGCCGTTGAGGATTTAAAGCATGTCACAGTGGAAGATGCTACTTCGCATCCTAATTGGGATATGGGGAAAAAAATAACTGTAGATTCTGCAACTCTTATGAATAAAGGATTAGAAGTTATAGAAGCTCATTATTTATTTGGGACCTCTTACGAAAATATCGAAATAGTTATCCACCCTCAAAGTATTATTCATTCAATGATTGAGATGGATGATTCTTCAGTATTAGCTCAATTAGGTTGGCCAGATATGAAACTACCCATTTTATATGCGATGAGTTGGCCTGAGAGATTTAAAACAAATTGGAAAAGATTAAACCTAAGTGAAATTGGGAAATTAACTTTTAAAGAGCCAGACGAGTTTAAATATCCATGCATGGGACTTGCCTATGCCGCAGGAAAATCTTCTGGGACTATGCCCGCAGTTTTAAATGCTGCTAATGAAATGGCTGTTGAACAATTCCTAAAAGAAAAAATTTCTTTTCAAGAAATTCCAACATTTATAAGTAAAGCTTGTGAATCACATATGGAGAATTTGAATTTGAGTCCAGAATTAGAAGATATTCTTGAAGTAGACAATTGGGCCAGACTTTTTGTTGAGCAAGAAATTAAAAAAGGAAAAAAATACGTAAGTATTGGATAAAAGTGAATATAAAAAAACATCTTCTACTATGCGCAACACCCACAAAACAGAAATGCTTTAAAGGCAATGAAGGTCAAAAAACATGGGAATGTCTGAAAAAGACCTTAAAAAAATTTGAGAATGATCCCTGCACAAAAAACGTTCATATATTAAGATCAAAAGCTGACTGTTTAAGGATATGTAAGAACGGCCCAATTCTTCTTGTGTGGCCTGAAGGTATTTGGTACGAGAAAGTTTCTCCAGAAAAAATTTCAGAAATTTTTACCTCACATATTATTAATGGCAAGCCAATAGAAAAATGGATTTTTAAAAAAACACCATTTTTAAATAGTCCTAGATACTAATAAACCAGTTCTTTACTACTTCGTCTGACCAGCAACCATTAATAGAGTGAAAACCATTATGACCTCCTTTTTCAGTTATAAAAATAGTAAATTTATCAATAAATTTTTCTCTTAAATTCAAAGTTGCATTATATGGAACCCAAGGATCATCCTTGGCATGAATAAAAAGCATTTGAGGTAATTTTTTTATTGAGTTTTGGATTCTAAATATTGGTGAAGCTTTAACATAATAATCTTCTAAAGAATCAAATCCCCAACTTGGAGCTGTAAATTTCTGATCAAATTCCCTTATACTTTTTAAATTTCTAATTTTTATTCTTAATTTCTCATTATTAAGAATTTTGCCTTCATCATTAAATCCGTCCCATAACTGATTTTTTAAGCGATGAAGTAACCATTTTTGGTAGATATAATTTCTAGATTTTTCAATACATAGACTGCATGATGATAAATCTAAAGGGCTACTTACACAGGCTAGGCCATCTAAAAGTTTTTCTCCTTTGTTTTCATCGTAATCTAAGCAGGCGTTTAAAAGAATTGTTCCGCCTAAAGATAATCCAACTCCGTAAATTGGAAGATTATTCATCTTGATAAGATCTTTAAACTCCAAATTAATGAATTTTTTAAAATAATTAATTGCTGAAATAACATCACTGGAGCATCTAGCACAATAATTTCCTTTAGCTAAATATCTCGCAGATCCAGATCCTCTTAGATTTAATTTAAGAACTCCAAAACCATTATTTGCTAATTTCCTAGAGATTCTTCTTAAACCAAACCGTTTTGTTGACCCCCCTAAACCATGTGTCACGATTACAAAACCCCTAAGCGAGTCAAAGTTTTCAGGTAATTCTAAAAACCCTAGAAGATAATCACATTCAAATTTTTTAGAAAGAATTTTATTAATCGGAAAGAATATTTTTTTATTTTTTTTTGATTTACCAAAATCAATAACAAAAGTATCTCTCAAAGTTTGTAAGTCGCCACCTATCCAAGGTAAAACTTCTCGAAATGGCTTATTTTTTACGTAATCTGAAAAACTAAAAGATATACTGTTATTTCTCTCCAACCCCAAGATCCTTTAATTCTCCAATCAAATCATTCAGTACCTTTTTTGCATCACCAAAGACCATTGAGGTATTTGGCAAATCAAATAAATCATTTTTTATTCCGGAGTAACCTGCACTCATACCACGTTTAATTACAAATACCGTTCTTGCTTCCTGCACATCAAGAACTGGCATGCCATATAAAGGAGAAGAGTTATCATTTTTAGCTTGAGGATTAACCACGTCATTTGCTCCTAAAACTAAAACAACATCCGTTGCTGGAAAATCAGGATTTACAACGTCCATCTCTTTAAGTTGTTCGTAAGGAACATCTGCTTCTGCTAAAAGTACATTCATATGTCCAGGCATCCTCCCTGCTACAGGATGAATCGCGTAAACAACTTCAATACCGTTTTGCTCTAGTTTTTTTGTCACTTCCCTTAAAGTATGTTGAGCTTGAGCTACCGCTAGACCATAACCAGGAACAATAATTACCTTGTTGGCTGCCTCTAAAGTCAATGCACATTCTTCAACACTGCAAGAAGTTATATTTGTATATTCTCCTGAACCAGAAGAGGTTGTACTTTGTGCAGATAAAGATCCTCCAAAAAGTACTGAGACCAAAGATCTATTCATACCCTTGCACATTACTTGAGTAAGTATTAGGCCTGCTGCTCCAACCATTGCTCCTGCTACTATCAAAAGCTGACTATCTACAACGAAACCTGCTGCTGCTGCTGCAATCCCTGAATAGCTATTTAATAAAGATATAACGACTGGCATATCAGCTCCACCAATTGGTAAAGTAACTCCAATACCTAATAAAGAAGAAACTATAACTAAAAGCCAAATAGAACTTGTATTCCCGTTTATCAAATCAAAAAAGGCTATTAAGGAAGCAACTGCAAAAACAATATTTACAAAATGTCTAACTTTGCTCTGAGTCCATCCTGGAGTTGACAACCAACCCTGTAACTTTGCCATCGCCACAATTGAACCTGTGAAAGTAATGGCACCAACAAAGATAGAAACAGATATTGAAACTTCGTTAATCAGTGACTTAAAAAAATCAAAATTTTCTTGGCCACCAGATATAGGAAAAATAGCTACACCTAAGGCCACTAAAAGTGATGACATTCCTCCACAACCATTGAACAATGCCACTGTTTCAGGCATGGAGGTCATAGGTACTTTTTTTGCAAGAATTGCTCCGACTAAACTACCTAAGATTGATCCAATTATTATCCAAATCCAAGACTGAATAGCAATTCCAGAAGTGCCTAAATAATAAGAAAGTAATCCTAATACCGATAGCGACATTGCAAATGCGGCTAATCTATTGGCATCCCTTGCTGATTTTACTTTTGACAATCCTTTTATTCCCAAAGCCAATAGAAGAACTGCTAGAAGGTCAATAACGAATTTAATAGTTACAGGTAGATTCATGTTAAAAATTACTTCTTATTTGATGGTTTACGACTAAACATCGCGAGCATTCGATCAGTTACGAAGAAACCGCCTACAACGTTGAAAAGAGCAAATCCAAGAGAAACTGAACCAATTATTAAAAGTGGTAAGTTACCTTCTGCTTTTACAATTAAAGTCAAGGCTGCAAGCATTGTTATTCCTGAAATTGCATTTGCTCCACTCATTAGAGGTGTGTGAAGTGTAGGAGGAACTTTTCCAATTAACTCAAGACCTAATAAACTACCCAGTAAAAGAACCCAAAGAAGACTTACAAAAGACATAATTTTAAAACCTCAATTTTCAAAAACTTTATTTTGAAGAATAACTCCTTCATCGCTTAATAAACATCCAGAAATGAGTTCATCCTCTTTATCTAATTTAATTACACCATCTTTTATAAATGGTGTAATCAAAGATGTTAAGTTCTTAGCATAAAGTGAACTTGCATCATAAGGAACTGAAGAGGGTAATTCGCCTGCTCCTATAAGTTTTACCCCATCTTTGATAATAGTTTCATTTGATTTTGTTCCTTCGCAGTTCCCTCCCTGAGAAACTGCTAAATCAATAACTACTGCTCCAGGCCTCATTTTTTCAATCATGGGTGAGTCGATTAAAACAGGGGCCTTTTTACCTAGAACTTGCGCAGTACATATAGCAACATCAGCTTCAGATAAATATTTAGTTAAAGTAGCCTTCTGTTTTGATAGGAATTCGGGTGTTGCAGCTTTTGCATAACCTCCAGCTTCTCCAGGTTTTTCATCCACTTCAGGAAGTTCTATAAATCTTGCTCCGAGGGACTCTACTTGTTCTTTAACAGCAGGTCTAATATCAGATACAAATACTATTGCACCAAGTCTTTTTGCTGTCGCAACTGCCTGCAATCCTGCAACGCCACCACCAAGAACCACTACTTTGGCAGGTTGAACTGTGCCTGCTGCAGTCATAAGCATTGGGAAATATCTATCTAACTCACTTGCAGCTAAAAGAACTGCTTTATATCCAGCGATATTGGCCTGTGAAGAAAGAACATCAGAAGATTGTGCTCTACTAATCCTAGGAAGCAATTCTAGCGATAAAGCTGAAATCTTATTACAATTTATAATCTTGAGAAGCTCCTTATTACCATATGGGTTAAGAAGACCAAGAAGAACTGCACCTTTCTTTAACTTAGTTAAATTATCCTCTGATGGAGTTTGAACACAAAATATTAAGTCAGCTTCACCCCAAATTTTTGGATCTAAGTTTTTTATTATTGTTCCGCCTGATTCTTCATATGATAAGTCACTAAATCCTGATAATTTGCCTGCTGAACTTTCAATATAAACATCACATCCAAGGCTTTTTAATTTCTTTACTGCTTCTGGTGTAGCTGAAACTCTCCTTTCACCAGAGCTTGTTTCGGAAGGAATAAGTATCTTTGTCAATTTATTTATTTTTTTAACATACTAAATATAAATTGAAGAAAGTCAAAAGTCTTGGATTTTTGTTAAAAATATATTTTCTTTTCTATAAAAAATAGCTATCTAGAATATATAAGTACTAAATAATCCAATGAGTATAAAAGCAATCGAATGTCCTGATGGAGTGTGCCACAGTCATCATGGTGGTCATGCTGTTCCAAGGCAAGCTATGCAGAAAAATCTAGAAAAGCATGGTAAAGACTGGTGCGAGAAATTAGCAGAGAGAATTTATGAAATGTCAGTTGATACTTATTCACAGACAGTCATGCCCAGTCTCCACTCGGCAGGTTGGCAAAGAAGACATTTAGATTGGGAATTTAAGCTGGCAGAAAATGACTCTGAACCCGATGAAACTCTTGTTGAAGGAATTATTAATGCCACAGAAAGCTTTCTAAGGAGTAGTGAGGTTCATCGATTATTTATTCAAGAATTAGTTCAGGGCACATTCGAGGAAGCAAGTGATAAAAAAATAATTTCTAAAGCAATAAAATCTATTATTGAAGAAGAAATTGTTACTTCACTAAGAGAAAAGAAAGAAACTCTTTTAAAGAAAATATCCGCAAAATTAATATCAGAAGAAAAAGTTAGCGAGGAACTTGCAATAAATTCAGCTAAAGAGGGTTATGAGGAAGTTGAAAGGCTACTTGCAAATCACAGCGAAGCAGTCTAACTCTATTTCTTTCTATTTTCTTTATAATTCACCCAAAAATTGGCTCAAATATAAATTAAAGATTAAATTATTGTTTGGAAGTACAAAGTTGTAACTTATTAGACAATACACAGGCTCTCTGATGTGTTTATCTATATACAAATTAAATCTTTCAATGGACAATTTCATTAGAAAAAGGATCGATATATCTACCTGTTGGGCAACCAATAGAATTTCTGCAATGGACACTTTAGAAAGGTATGAAGACAGTTATGCAATCGCAGAAGAATTTAGAGAGTGGATATTACATATTGGAGAAAAGAACGAAAATTTAAAAGATTCTGTTTTAAACTTCCCAAAGGAATTAAAAAAGCTATTAGACCAAAAAGTAAACGATTGAGTAATAAATCTATCGAGTGATATCCGCCCTACATTATTTGGGTTAGTTTATTATCATTAGAGTGAAATTAGCAAATAAATGGAAAATAAAGAGAAGATCTCAAACGTAGAAAATGTAGTAATTATAGGTTCGGGACCTGCAGGTTACACAGCTGCAATATACGCCGCACGAGCAAATCTTCAACCATTACTTGTGACAGGATTTAATTCTGGTGGAATTCCTGGTGGACAATTAATGACTACAACATTTGTTGAAAATTATCCAGGTTTCCCAGATGGAGTACTAGGACCTGAATTAATGGATCTAATGAAGGCTCAAGCAGAAAGATGGGGCACTAATTTATACGAAAGTGATGTAGTCTCAATTAATACCGATTCACATCCATTTGAATTAAAAACTTTAGAAGGAACTATAAAATCTAACTCTATTATTATTGCAACTGGAGCAAGTGCAAATAGATTAGGGGTTATTAATGAAGATAAATTCTGGAGTAAAGGAATAAGTGCTTGTGCAATATGTGATGGAGCCACCCCACAATTTAGAGATGAAGAGTTAGCTGTTATTGGAGGGGGAGACTCTGCATGTGAAGAAGCAGCATATCTCACAAAGTATGGAAGCAAAGTGCATTTGATTGTTCGATCAGAAAAATTAAGGGCTAGCGCAGCAATGGTTGATAGAGTAAAAGCTAATCCAAAGATAGAAATTCATTGGAATACAAAAGTTGATAAAGCGGATGGTACTGAATGGCTTGAGAGAATAGAAACTATTAACTCTCAAGAAGGTAAAGGGGAAATCAATATAAAAGGTCTTTTTTACGCGATAGGGCACACACCTAATACGAAATTCTTGGCCAACAAAATTGATTTAGATAATAAAGGCTATATTGCTTGCAAATCAGGAAGACCAGAAACATCTATTGAAGGCATCTTCGCTGCAGGTGATGTTGTTGATTCTGAGTGGAGACAAGGAGTTACCGCTGCAGGAACTGGATGCATGGCAGCATTAGCTACCGAAAGATGGTTGGCCGAGAAAAACTTAGCAAAAACTATAGTCAGAGAAACACCAGAACCAGAAAAAAAGCTTAATTCATCAGATTTTAATGAAGAAGAAGTTAATGAAGATACTTTCGATTCAAATTCTGAATGGCAAAAAGGCAGTTATGCATTAAGGAAACTTTACCACGAGAGTAAAAAACCTATCTTGGTAATTTTTAGTTCCCCTAGCTGCGGTCCATGTCATGTTTTGAAACCTCAGTTAAAAAGGGTAATTAAAGAACTTGATGGTGCAGTTCTTGGCGTTGAAATAGATATTGATAAAGATCAAGATATTGCAAAGCAAGCTGGTATTAATGGCACACCAACAGTTCAACTTTTTAAAGAAAAATTGTTAAAAAAACAATGGCAAGGTGTTAAACAAAGAAGTGAGTTTAAAGAAGCGATAAAAAATATTATTTAAAGTAACTTTTTATTTATTATTTCTCTTGGGATTATTTTTATTAGTAGTAGGTCTAGCACCTCCTGCATTCCTCTCTCTATAAGTTATCCTCCCTCTAGAAAGATCATAAGGACTTATCTCAACTAAAACTTTGTCTCCAGCTAATAATTTAATTCTAAATTTCGTCAATTTACCTGCCGCTCTACATAAACATTGATGTCCTTCGGGTTGTTCTAAGGTAACCAAATAAAATCCATTCCCTTGCTCTTTTTCTATTACACCTGAAGTTTCAATCATTAATTAATATTTTACTAACTACATATTATCAGAAAAAGATTGGCCAATATTGATTTAAAAAAAATTACATACGTAAAAATATGCAGTTCAATTCAAATGGAAAATTTAATTTCATTAATTATTTGAAGTTGTCCATAGTAAAAATTTGCTTTCGCAATTTTTTCAGAATCTTCTAATTGATCAAAAAAAATAAACCCAAGACTTTCCCATAATGAAGATCCGCAAACATTATTCAATTCATTTTTTGCTTCTTTTGCAAAATTATCTAGTTTTCGTTCAAGGTTTTTAGACTTAGAAACAGACATAGGTCAATAATACAAGTTAATAGTACAAATATACTATCTAATTCAAAAAATGCAATCTTAAAAAGGTAATCTCTTTTTTTCTTCAATATTAAGATCTGCTTCCATTTCCCTTAATCTTTTTAATATTTGTTGATAGTACTCCTTTATGTAACTCTCTAGTGAGGTCATATCCTCTTTTTTAAGTTCCAATATTTCGTAAGTTTTACTCATGTCAGCATCTAATGATTCACCACTACTAGTTACTTCAGCAAAAGCCAATCGCTCAGCAACATTAAGAGAATCTTGGAAAAAGGAAACTACTTTTTGAGTGACACTAATGAGGAAGGGGGAAACTCTAAAAATTTTCGCTTTTTTTTCACTAAATTTTTCACATAAGGATATAACTTCATTTGAATCCCATGCTTTGGGACCTACTAATGGCAAAGATGTTTTGTGAGTTTTTGGATTATTTACTGCTGCTACTACAACTTTCGCCATATCTTGAGTATTCATATAAGCAATTTTAGTTGGAGTCCCACTCATCCACACTGCTTGGCTATCCAAGATAGGGATTGCGAATTGACCAATAACTCCTTGCATAAAAGCTGCACATTTGAAGATTGTATAGTCTAAATCAGATTTTTCAAGAAGTTTTTCAGTGCAAAATTTAATGTCCATTAAAGGAACATTCCTAAACTTTTCTGTTAGAAGGATAGAGAGGAATATTACCCTTTTTACGTTTAGAGATTCGCAAGCATTGAATAAGTTAAGTTTTCCGTCCCAATCAATTTCATAAATACTTTTAGGATCATCCGGCCTACTAGTCGCTGCATCAATAACTACTTCAATATCTTGCAATGCATATTCGATATCAGCAGAATTTAATAAATTTCCTTTTGTTAGCTCACAACCCCATTCTTGTAGAAAGGAAGCTTTTCTTGGATTTCTTACAAAACATCTTACTTCATGTCCCTCCTCTATAGCTTGCTTTGCTATTTGTCTACCAAGTGTCCCTGTTGCTCCTACTAAAAGAATCTTCATACTTAAGATTTACTTAACTTTAAGACCATAACTCAAATTGTGATGTATCCGTGAGAATCAGTCTCCCTGAAACTTTAATAACAAAGCACCACCAACTAATCCTATTGGTATCAGTATCCAAAAAACTGCTGCAATACTAAAAATTTCTTTAGCCATAGTAAAATTGAATGATTACTATAATTTACAATCAAAATACATTAATTTGTTAAAAATGTAGATAATTCAAATATCTTGAAAATTTTTAAATATGAATAATTATTTTAAAAAAAATAAAAACATTCCTAAATACTGGATTTGGAATGGGTTTAAAATTTGTTGGAGTGTTACAGGCGAAGAAAATGAGATTCCAATTATCTTTCTCCATGGATTTGGAGCAAGTCGAAAACATTGGAGAAACAATTTAGATTATTTTGCGAAAAAGAATTTTGCCACTTATTCTTTGGATTTAATAGGATTTGGGGATTCAGATCAACCTGGGATTAGACAAATTGGAAGATTAAATAATGAGATTTGGTGTGATCAAGTGAAAGACTTTATTGCACAGGTAATAAGACCAAAGAATTCTGGGAAAGTAATTCTTATTGGCAATTCCCTTGGATCACTAGTTGCTTTAACATGTGCTGTTTTATTAGAGGATCAGATTGCAACAGTTATCGCATCGCCTTTGCCAGATCAAATTCAAGGAAATAAAAAGTCCATAACAAAAAATTCATCATTTAAGAAATTTCAAGATAGATTCATAACAATATTTTTTTTGTTTTTCCCTTTGGAGATTATTTTATTTTTAATAACTAAATTAGGGGTTATTAAATTGGGAATTAATTCTGCCTATTTCAAAAAAGATAATATTGATCCTGAACTCATAGATTTGGTAACAAAACCAGTTTTAAGGAGAACTTCAGCTAGATCATTAAGAGCAATGTGTATTGGAATGTCTTCCAGAGATGAAAAATTTAAAGCTTCTCACCTTTTGAGAAAACTTAGCGCCTCAAAAAAAGTCCCTTTTTTATTGATTTGGGGCGAAAAAGATAATTTCATACCTTTGTTTGTTGGTAAAAAGATTGCAAATTTCCATAGATGGGTAAAATTAAAAATAGTATCCAATTCAGGGCATTGTATCCATGATGAAGACCCTTCAGTATTCAATAGAATTTCTTATGAATGGATTAGAGATTTAAAAACCCTTTAAAAAATATGAAACATACATTATCAGTTCTTGTAGAAGACGAATCAGGAGCCTTGAGTAGAATCTCAGGTCTCTTCGCCAGAAGGGGATTCAACATAGATAGTCTTGCAGTAGGACCTGCAGAATCTAAAGGGATTTCAAGGTTAACAATGGTAGTAGAGGGTGATGATGAAACTCTTCAACAAATGACTAAGCAACTTAATAAGTTATTTAATGTTCTGGGAGTTGTAGATTTTACTAATCTCGCAGCTGTTGAAAGGGAATTGATGTTACTAAAAGTTTCATCGAAAGAAGACACTAGGAGTAATATCCTTGATATAGTACAGATTTTCCGTGCAAAAGTTGTTGATGTATCAGATATGGCCTTAACTCTCGAGGTAGTTGGAGATCCTGGGAAGTTAGTTGCTCTAGAGAAATTACTCGAGCCATACGGCATCCTTGAAATAGCGAGGACTGGCAAGGTAGCTCTTAAACGCTCTTCAGGAGTTAATACAGAAATGTTAAAGATAAATAAGTATTCTCTAGAAATTTAATTAGATATCTGTACTGCCTTGATGTAGTCTTCTTTATTAATTTTTTCAAGTACGTCTAATCCTTTAATAATCTTTCCAAAAATTGAATATCTTCCATCTAGTTCTGGGATCTTACTAGTTACAAAAAAAAATTCAGTAGATGAAGACTTATTCTTACCGCTTTTAACCATAGCGATTGATCCACTCTCAAAAGTATTAACTAAATTTACTGATTCACTAGGATTTTTTATTTGATAATTATATCTTGGTTTTATTTCTTCTTTGTATTTTATTTCTAAAGGTATTGTTGGACTTGTCTTATTCAGGTTTTGTTTTCGTCCTATATAAGATTTATTTTCTGGATTAACCCCGCCATGTATAAACCTTATTTGGGGATAATTTATTATTTTATAAAATTTTTTATTTTCATAAATATTATTGTCTATGTTTTCCAGAAAATTTGATACAGTTACTGGGTTATCTTTACCATATAATTTTACCTCAAAATCACCTTTTGAAGTTTTAAAATTAACTATTTTATTACTCTCAATACAATTAAATTTATGTTTTTGGCAGTAATAATTTGAATCAATCTTACTTTTATAACTACAAGCTTGAACCAAAAACAAAACTTGTATTAAAGATAATGTTTTTAAAAAATATTTTTTTTTTATTTTAGGCCCTCCAAATTAACATCTAAAAATTTAGCTAGACGAGCTCCTTCTTCTTCAACCTGAAGCAGTGGTTTAAGTTCACCTGCTCCGCTTAAAGGGAGAGGTTTTTTTCTACCTTTTAGTACTAAAGCAATTCTTCTTCTAGGATTAAATCCCTCACTTATATCCAACTTAACAGATTTAATCTCATCAAAATTTAATTTAACTTCAACATCTTTAAATAATCCCTTTCTTTTTATTTCTACAGATTTTGAGGATTTATCAAAATAATTACTTCCTGAACCAAAGTTTATGTACACCAAATACCACAAGTAAAAATTTAATAAATTAGCTATTACTCCATATGCTCCCATTATTATTCCTTGAGGGATAAACAACAAAGTTGAAGGATTACCTAAAGGTAATAAATCCCTTCCTGTGTAGCTAGATATAGAGGCTAAAAGAAAACCAATACCTCCTATAGTCAACATTCCTCCAATAATATAATTTGAAATTTTTCTTGATCCACCAATTTTTTGTTCGATTTTATCGAATGACGTGAGGTCTGAATTCATTTTTATCTTTTTTAAAGCCTAATTCAGATAATTTAACAAACTAAACGAGTATTCTTACCTAATTTTTAATAAAAAAGTCAGGAAAGCTTTACAAGGCATTTCAGATATACAAATATTTCCCCACATTACTCTCAATCTTTGTTACAGTCACTGCGTATCCCGAAGCTAAAAAACGATTTCTCATGACGATCGCAGTTGGCAGCGCCCCACAAAGAGGATGGTTTGATGTCCTCGATGATTGGTTGAAGCGCGACCGCTTTGTATTTATTGGTTGGTCCGGACTACTTTTACTTCCTTGTGCATATCTTGCTATAGGTGGTTGGTTCGTCGGAACAACATTTGTTACCTCTTGGTACACACATGGAGTTGCAAGCTCATACCTTGAAGGTTGTAACTTTTTAACAGCAGCTGTAAGCACCCCTGGTGATGCCATGGGACACAGTCTTCTATTTTTATGGGGTCCTGAAGCCCAAGGTAGCTTCGTAAGATGGCTACAGCTTGGTGGACTTTGGAATTTCGTTGCATTACATGGAGTATTTGGCCTAATTGGTTTTATGCTTCGTCAGTTTGAAATTGCCGGCCTTGTTGGAATTAGACCATACAACGCTTTAGCATTCTCAGCAGTAATTGCAGTATTCACTAGTATTTTCCTTATTTATCCTTTAGGACAGCATAGTTGGTTCTTCGCACCTTCATTCGGTGTAGCAGCAATCTTCCGTTACATTCTGTTCATTCAAGGTTTTCACAATATTACTTTAAATCCATTCCACATGATGGGTGTTGCTGGAATTCTAGGTGGTGCTCTACTTTGCGCTATACACGGAGCTACAGTACAAAACACTCTGTATGAAGACACAAGTATTTATACAGATGGTAAGGTTCAAAGTTCTACATTTAGAGCTTTTGATCCAACACAAGAAGAAGAAACTTATTCAATGATTACAGCGAATAGATTCTGGAGTCAAATCTTCGGTATTGCTTTCTCAAACAAGCGTTTCTTACATTTCTTGATGCTATTTGTACCTGTTATGGGTATGTGGACATCTTCAATTGGTATTGTAGGCTTAGCACTAAACTTAAGAGCTTATGATTTCGTAAGCCAAGAAATCCGTGCAGCAGAAGATCCAGAATTTGAAACTTTCTATACAAAAAATATACTTTTGAACGAAGGTATGCGAGCATGGATGTCTTCTGTGGATCAACCACACGAAAACTTTGTATTCCCTGAGGAGGTTCTTCCACGTGGAAACGCCCTTTAATAATCTATTAAGAGCTCCAAACCAAAGTATTGAGGAAACTGGTTACGCCTGGTATGTAGGTAATGCTAGATTAATCAATTTATCTGGACGTTTATTAGGAGCTCACATTGCTCACTCTGGACTTATAGTCTTTTGGGCGGGAGCAATGATGCTCTTTGAGGTTAATCATTTTACTTTTGATAAACCAATGTGGGAGCAAGGTTTAATCTGTATGCCACACGTCGCTATGTTTGGCTATGGAATAGGCCCAGGTGGTGAAGTTACTGATATCATGCCTTTCTTCCAAGCAGGCGTGGTTCACTTAATAGCTTCCGCTGTTCTTGGTTTTGGTGGTATCTACCATTCATTAGCAGGTCCAGAAAAACTTGAAGAAGATTTTCCATTTTTCTCAACCGATTGGAGAGATAAAAATCAAATGACAAATATCCTTGGATATCATTTGATTGTTTTAGGTGTAGGTGCATTAGCATGGTCAGTAAACTGGTGTTTTATTGGCGGTGCATATGATACATGGGCACCAGGTGGTGGTGAAGTTAGACTTGTAAATCCAACCTTAGATCCAAGAGTTATTCTTGGTTATCTGTTTAGATCTCCATGGGGAGGAGCTGGTTCAATAATCGGTGTTAACTCCATTGAAGATATTGTTGGTGGACATGTCTACGTGGGTATTACTGCAATTATTGGAGGAATATTCCACATCTTTACCAAACCTTTTGGATGGGCAAGAAGAGCATTCATCTGGAATGGTGAAGGACTATTAAGTTACGCTCTCGGTGGAATTTGTGTAGCAAGTTTTATTGCTTCAACATTCATCTGGTTTAACAACACTGCTTACCCTTCAGAATTTTATGGCCCAACAAACGCTGAGGCTTCACAGGCTCAAAGCTTTACTTTCCTCGTGAGAGATCAAAGAATTGGGGCTAACGTAGGTTCAACAATGGGACCAACTGGTCTGGGTAAGTATCTCATGAGATCTCCTACTGGTGAAATTATATTTGGTGGTGAAACAATGAGATTTTGGGATTTCAGAGGTCCATGGTTAGAGCCTCTAAGAGGACCTAACGGTTTGAGCCTTGAGAAAATCCAAAATGATATTCAGCCTTGGCAGGTAAGAAGAGCAGCTGAATATATGACTCATGCTCCTAACGCTTCTATCAACTCTGTTGGTGGAATCATCACAGAGCCTAATGCTGTTAACTTCGTTAATTTAAGACAATGGTTAGCTGCAGCTCAATTCTTCCTAGGATGGTTTACATTCATTGGTCATCTTTGGCATGCTGGACGTGCTAGAGCAGCCGCTGCTGGTTTCGAAAAAGGAATCGACAGAAAGAGTGAACCAGCTCTAGAAATGCCAGATTTAGATTAATATCTATCTCTAATTAAAAAACCCTACCTAAATAAAGGTAGGGTTTTTTTTTGCCAATTTTATTATCTATATAAATTTTCTCTAAGCCATGGCAAACTTAAACCCATTACATTACTGAAGCAACCCTCTATTTTTTCTATATATTTACCGCCTATACCTTCTAAGGCAAATCCTCCGGCGCAATATAAAGGTTCATTTGTATCTACATAACTCTTAATTTCCCAATCTTCCAACTTAGAAAAATAAACTTTTGAACTTACTGTTTTTTTTATTATTTCAACTATTTTAAAAATTTTGGAAGTTGAATCAAAATTCCCAATTATTAGAGTATGACCAGTATGTAAAAATCCAAATTCTCCAGACATTTTTTTCCATCTTAAAAATGCCTCCTCTTTATTAGTTGGTTTTCCATAAGCTTCTCCTTTAAATTCAAAAATTGAATCGCAGCCAAGTATTTCCAAAGGACCATAATTAAATTCTTCTGGAAATGATATGTTTTGAATATTTTCAGATAAACTATTAGCCTTTTGAAAAGATAGTTCCAAAGCTAAATTAAATATATTCTTTTCTTTAATAGTAGTTTCATCAAAGTCACTTGATATTTGAATAAATTCAATTTGACAATTTTCTAGTAATTTCTTTCTAGATTGAGAAGCAGAAGCTAGAATTAACACAAATTTTTTATCAAATTATAATTCAATTTAATAATTAATAAATTTTAAAATTAATATAAATTACTAATGGATTTAGAAGTGAAATCACATGAAAGAAGGAAACCAATAATGGTCTTAGGCACTTCCAGTGGCGCAGGGAAATCTTTAACAGTTACTGCTATTTGCAGGATTCTTAAAAATTTAGGAGAAGAACCAATACCTTTTAAAGGACAAAATATGAGTAACAATGCTTGGGTTGATTGGGAAGGTGGGGAGATGGCATATTCACAAGCACTTCAAGCTTTTGCTTGTGGTATTAATCCCTCTGCAGAGATGAATCCCATTTTATTAAAACCACAAGGAAACTCAACAAGCGAGGTGATTCACCTTGGCAAAAGCATAGGTACTACAACCGCACAAAATTACTATAAAGATTGGTTTGTCCCTGGCTGGAAAGTAATTGAAAAAAGTTTAAATTCTATTTATAAAAGAAATCCTCATTGCCGTTTAATTATCGAAGGGGCTGGAAGTCCGGTAGAGATGAATTTAATACATAGAGATCTGACTAATTTAAGAGTTGCTAAGTATTTAAATGCAAATTGCATTTTGGTCACTGATATTGAAAGGGGAGGCGTATTCGCACAAATAATTGGTACTCTTGAATTAATGAAACCCGAAGAAAAGAAGCTTATTAAAGGAATTATTATAAATAGATATAGAGGAGATTTTTCATTATTTGAAGAAGGGAAAAAATGGATAGAAAGTAAAACTAAAATACCTGTTCTTGGGATTATTCCATGGTTAAATGATTCATTCCCTCCTGAAGATTCTTTAGATTTAATAGAAAAAAAACCACTTTTCTCAGATCCTGAGATCAAAGTTGGAATTATAAAATTGCCATCTATAAGTAACTTTTCAGATTTTGATCCATTAGAAAATGAAAAATCATTATTAATTGAATGGATTAGAGAATCGCAAAACTTGAGAAAGTATGACTTTATTATTCTTCCTGGGAGTAAACAGACTATTAAAGATCAAATATATCTTGAGAATTCAGGGCTCTCTCAAGATATAAGAGAATATGCAAATAGTAATGGAAATATAGTTGGGATCTGTGGAGGTTTACAAATGTTAGGAACAGTACTTGAGGATCCTTATTCAAAAGAGGGTTCTAAAAATTATTCTGAACAAAAAACTAAAGGAATTGGATTACTTCCATTAAAAACCACTTTTCTTGAAAAAAAAATAACACGTCAAATCAACTCCCAATCTTTATGGCCATGCCAAGCAAAAATTAATGGATTTGAGATTCACAATGGACAAACAAAATTAGATATAACTCAAAAAACTTTCGATATAAAACCTATCTTCAAAGACTTGGATCTAGGTTGGTATAAAGAAAATAATGGGGGTGGGACTATTGCAGGAACATATATTCATGGGATATTCGAAAATGATAGTTGGAGAGATAAATATATTAATTTAATAAGGAAGAGTAAAAATTTACCATTATTAAATAGAGAATCAATATCTTATAAAAAAAAGAGAGAATCCATTATTAATAATCTTGCTAATGAATTCGATAAACATTTAAATCTCAAATTATTTTTAAGTTGAAAGAAAAAAACATTAAAATTATATGGTCAAATAATAATGAAACATTTGTTTCTGAGGGAGATGATTGGTTCTCTTCTGCTGAAAAAGCAGGTTTAGAAATACCGACTGGCTGTCTTACAGGAAGTTGTGGAGCCTGCGAAATAGATGTAAACGGTGAAACAGTGAGGGCATGTATCAGTGAAATTAAAAATAAAAAAAAATGTCCATTAAGGGTTTCATTAACTACAGATCCTTTTTGGGAAATCTAAATTTTTTTATAATAAAAAATTAAACCTAAATCCTAATCTATAATCTTCAACTTTAATAAGTTGTCCAATATCTTGGACTCCAGCAGCATTTGAATAATATAAATCTAATGACTTTTCAGGTGAAAAACTATATCTTAATGCAATAGTAGAATTTAAATCTGAGTTATTTTTAATTGAAGTATTTATTTCTGGTATTAGCATTAAATTATCAAATAAATTTATGTAACTTGAGAAACCTATCCCTCCGAAACTTTCAACCCCACTAAAAAAGTATTTTGGACTAACATTAAAGGCTAACCAATTATTGACTCTAAAAGTATTTATAAATTCTGAGAAAACATAACCTTGATTAGTATCATTATTTCTTCCGACTGATGATCTTAGTGAAACCCAAAAAAGGTCATTTTTTTGTGGGCTAAATAATAATAGTTTTCCTCCCAATCTGAAATTAAAATTATTATCACTTAAATAAGTTGAATATAAATTTGAGTTCTTATCTCCTCCAAAATTTAATTCATCAAAACTACCTATATTTAGAAGCTCAACTTGGAAAATATTTGATAAAGAATATCCATAAAAACCAAACAAAGTTCCTCCCTCATCATAATTTAAGTTAACCTGTGAGGTTCCAGCTTTTGGAATTAAGGCATTATTCACAGTAATCCCTCCATTACTTATTGATTTATCTCTCTCATTTAACAAAGTAAGATATGTATCTTTTTGATAGGGCCTATAAATTATGTTAGCCGAGTATAGTGGCAAATTATCTGATGGAATAGTTAGTAATCCAGTGGACGGAGTACTCCCATATGAGTTTGTAATTTTCCCTTCAATTCCAATCTGAGGATTAATATCCCACCCTAAGCCAAAGCTGTATATGGGCTTTCTGGTGTAATTTAAGTCTTTATCAAAATGATTAAAACCTGGACCTAAAGGGGTTGTGTAAGAGAAAAGGAGATTAAAATCTTCCGCAACATCAAAAACAAGACCACTTCCAATATAGAAATTATTACCATACGCATTTTTACCAATTCCTTTTGAACCTAATTTTTCAGGCAAGAAATTAATTCCTGGAACGAATAAAGCTGTTAATTTTTCACTTAATTCTTTTGATATTGGTAAGGATAAGGATCCAACCAAATTATCGAATTGATCTTTACCATTTAAACTATCTTGTTGATTATAAATACTTTTAGAATCCTTAGATCCGCTAGAGTGCCGCCAATATTCAAAGGTTGGTACTATTGATATTCCAAAGCTATTTTCATTATTATTTAATAGTTCTTTCTTAAATGAAAAGGCATAATTTTGCCAATGGTAATTTACTTTTTGACCATCAATCAAATTATATAAGTCATCATCAGCCTCCGAAAAATAAATGGTCATTAGGGCAGTATCCGAAATCCCATAATCAAAAACGAATGAAGGGTTTTGTTGCCCAGTTCCACCTGCTGCTCCTCCTTGAAAAGATGATTTCCACCTTATGGAGGTTTGGAAATTACCATATTTATGAAAATTATTGAGTGGTAAAAAAGGTTCTATTTGAGTAGTAAAAAAACCTGAATTTTTTGTGGATTCAAATATTTTTTCCTCGCTTGAAGAGTAATTTCTATTTTTTACTGAACTTTTTTGTTTTTTATTTTCAAAATAAGATTCATCATTCTTGTAAGATCTCCAGATAATCTGTTTTTCTGGTTCAGAATTATTTTCCTTTACCTTTTCCCATTTAATCGAATTTAATCCTGACGAATCTTCTCTTGTTTTTTCTGCAAATACCCCAATATAATTTAATAATTGACTAATCAAAAATAAGTAAAAAATCAACCTCATGTAAAAACTTCTTATATTGTCAAAGTAATTTTTTCATTATAAGTAATGGGAAAAAATTTAATCAATCTCAATGTTTCCTAGAAAATAATTTCACCAGTAGTAAAAAAGATTTTAATAATTATATATTATAAATTCACCTGCGTATAAGGGGATAAAACTTGTATAGAATTTTGCTAAGTTTTCGAGAATCCATGGATAAGTTTTACTAGACATTCGAAATTATTAAATATAAAAAAATATAATAAAAAACTGAACCTAAAAAAGTATATATTAAAATTTCATTTTTTTTGATTTGTGAAGAGGCAATAATATAACTACCAAATATGTGAGGCAAAATTGGGAATGACCTTAAAATTAAAATATAAGAAGATCTAAAAGTAATGTTTTTAAATAATTTTAAAAGATAATTATTTTCTATTTTTTTAAAAAAATATGTTCTATTTAAGAGTTTTAAATTAATTTTTCTCATAATAAGAACTTGAACAAAACTCAAAATAGTTAAAGAAGGAGAAAAAAATAAAACATAATATAACCCAAATAGCTTTATTAATATAAAATCAAATATAATCGATAAAGGTAAACCTAAAAAGATAGAGATTAAGTTCAAAACTATCAAATATCTGTATTGAATATTATTTAATACAGATTCAACATCATTGTTATATCTGAATACTAATGCCAAAATATATACAAATAAATAGGTAAAAAAGATTTTAAGAATTACTGATTTTAAATTTTTTTCTTTTTTACTCATATAAGTTCAACTATTTCAAATAAAGTTATTAATTTGATCAAATAATAATTAATCTTAACTAGATTAAGATTAAAAAACACCCAGCAATAAATCCACTTAAATGACCTAATAAACTTACCCCTGGCAAAAAAGAGAAGATAAAACCTATAATGCATATTGTCTTTGACATTTTTTGAACTTCATAATTGGACTTCAAACCGATTTCTTTACCTAAAAAATATTTCTTTCCATAAAAAGAAGTAAATAGTAAGAATCCAAATAAAGCATAAATTATTCCACTAAATCCTAAAGCAACATAGTTGGGAAAGATATTAAAGTAGGATAAGATCTTTTCGTAAACCCAGATTATAAAAAAATTTAAAAAAGAACAAATAAAAATAAATTTCAAATAAAAAAATCTGCTTGTAATTCCAAGTCTCATCAAAAAATATCTGGTGATAATTATTCCTCCAAGATTACTTAGTAAATGATTTAAATCTGCGTGGATTAGAATTGATGTGAAAATCCTATGGGGTTGATCACTAATTAATCTTGGTACAAAGTAAAAATATTCTTTATCAATAACGCCAATTAAATCTGTAAAAATAAAAATTGAAATTAAAAAAAATCCTGTTACAAGATATTGCCAATCATATTTAGATATTAAATTATTAAAAGCCATATTTTCTTTAGTTCTATAATAAAAGAATACCTACTTACTCAGAAGAAAAGACCCTCAAAAGGGTCTTTTTAATGTCTTGAATTTATATTACCTTTAGTAAACTTTGCAATGAGAACTTGTTGGGTGATCTATGCACTCTTTCTCCCAATAATCTTGTCTTGAATCTTTTGGCAGTTGATAATTAAAATCATGCATTCTCCAAATATCTGAAGTCGCATTTCTAAGGGCAGTGAATGGAGTGGTGAGTCTCATAAAACCTCCTATATCTCTACTCCTTTATTATCCTCTTATTCATATGAAATTAATAGAGTATTAATACCCGAGTATTAGTGCTTTGCGGTTGTCGCTACTATCTTTTCTAATTAAGTAGGAGTAGAAATAATTCAGGAGTCAAAAGCACTTCATCGACTTTGTGGACAGCGAGGTGCATAAGACTCGAAGAGGGCAAATAAATGCCCTCTTATTTTATTATTGGGACTTCCAGAAACGATAAATTAACGGAGAGGGTGGGATTCGAACCCACGAATAGTTACCTATTAAACGATTTCGAGTCGTTCGCTTTCGACCACTCAGCCACCTCTCCCATATTTAAAATATAAATTAAAAAATTTATACTAAAAATATATTTAGATTTTTGTTAATTCCAACCAGTTTCTTTCATTATTTCTATTGCCTTACTATTGAATTTGCCAATTTCTTTTATAGTCACTTTATCTGGAGTGAAATCTCCAAATTTACTAACAATTCTATTTTGACTTGATTCCTTTAAAGGGTGCTCATAAGTTTTATTAGCTAAACCTTGACTACCTTCACTAGAAGCTAAATATTCAAGAAGTTTAATAGCCTCAGTCTTGTTTTCTGCATATTTATATACGCCCCCAGCAGTTATATTTACATGCGCAGGATTGGGTATTATTAATTTTATTTTTTCTGCTAAAGAAGCATCTCTTGGGCCTTTAACTCCATCAAGCATCCTTGCGACATAATAATGATTAACGATTCCAATACCGCACGTTCCCTGCCCTACAGCTCTTATTAATGAAGAATCTCCAGAAAAATAGGGAGTGGAGACATTTGATATCAAACCCTTAAGCCAAATTTTTGTTTGGCCAACGCCTTTCTTTGCTATTTGATTAGAAACCAAAGATTGATTATAAGGACTTTTTCTATTTCTTAGACATACTTTTCCTTTAAAAGAAGGATTGGTTAGATCCTCAAAATTTTTGATTTTTGTAATATCCACAATATCCGGATTTGTGATGATTACCCTTAATCGCCTAGTAAGGCCAAACCATTTATTTCTAGGATCTCTTAAATTATTTGGAACACTATTTTCTAGAATATTTGAATTAATTTTTTGAAATAAATTTGCCTTTGATGCATTTTCAATTCTTGCTGCATCAACAAGAATTACTAAATCAGCCTGAGAATTTTTACCCTCTCTTTTTAAGCGCTCAATTATAGCTTTTCCATCTGTTTCTATATATCTAACTTTGATGCCAGTTTGTTCTTGAAATTTTTGATAAACCTCTTTATCTGTATTGTAATGTCTACCAGAAAATAACCTAACCTCTTTCTCTGCAGAATTTACAGGTTGATTATTTAGAAGTAGCGATAATGTCACTGAAGCAAAAAATAGCTTTTTTAAATAATTCTTTAATTTCATTTATTAAAATTGTTATTTTTGTTACCTTACAACAAAAATTTGGTAGAAATAATCCAAAAATAAAAAATCACTTTGTCATGTATATTTCTTTACCTTAGGAAATAACATTCTGATACTTTCGAGATATAAATCTTACTTTACTAAGGGAAAGCCCATGCGTTCCCTCTCTAGTATCCATGAAGACGCGACTTCTCTAGCTAACTTTCTGATTTTTTCTATATACTGGGCACGATCAGTTACTGATATTACGCCTCTAGCATCAAGCAAATTAAAGCTATGACTACACTTTAAAACATAATCAAGCGCGGGGTAAGTTAGCTTCTTTTCAATTAATGAATTTGCTTCATCTTGATATATCTCAAATAATTTTCTGAGATTTTCAGGATTTGATTCAGAGAAATTATATGAACATTGACCTTTTTCAAATTCAAGCCAAATATCGCTGTATTTCAGATCTTTATTCCAATTTAAGTCCCAGATACTTTCTTTATCCTGCAAAAACATTGCAATTCTCTCTAAACCGTATGTAATTTCAATTGGTATTGGTTGACAATCAACTCCCCCGCATTGTTGAAAATAAGTGAATTGAGTAACTTCCATTCCGTCTAGCCATACTTCCCAACCTACGCCCCAAGCTCCAAGAGTTGGCGACTCCCAATTATCTTCAACAAATCTTATGTCATGATTTTTAGCCTCTATTCCAAGAGATTCCAGAGATTTCAAATATTTTTCTTGGATCCCATCTGGGGAAGGCTTAATTATTACTTGATATTGAAAATAATGTTGTGCACGATTAGGGTTATCACCAAATCTTCCGTCTGTGGGTCTTCTACAGGGCTCAGCATATGCAACAGACCAAGGTTCGGGTCCAATTGCCCTCAAAAAAGTATGAGGACTCATTGTACCAGCACCCTTTTCAGTATCATATGGCTGCATAATTAAACAACCCTCTTTGGACCAAAAATTATTTAAATTTTGAATTATATCCTGAAAAAACATCAAATTTTAAGAAGTTTAGAATTTAGATCAATGCCATTAAACATAATAACAAAGCTTAAAACAAAAAATATTTTTAACTCTAATTTCTGAGAAGCATTATCTGGTATTTGGATAGCATAAAACTTAATCCAATATAAACATAAATTAGAAATTAATCATGAAAAAAAATCTAATGGCAAAGGTCCAAAAGTATTAGATTCTTCTGCATCTTCATCATATTGGCAAGTTATTAAAATTCCTTCTCCCAGACCATTCTCAGATCTAACAAAAACATTACCAGTTTTTTGGTTGCCTTTTAAAAAAACATATCCATCAGCATGAAGCGAATCTAAATTACCAAATTTTATTGAGGAATATTTATTAGAAATTGATTTCAGTGCTTCAATAGCTTTGGTATCAGAAGCTGCCATTATTCCTATTGTTATCCAATCGGCATTATAAATATTAGTTTCTAATTCTATTAATAGTTTTTTTTCTTGACTACTGCTTAAATGAGGAGCAGTTCTAAGACTGTTTAAATCAGCTAATTTATTTATTTCCATTAAATTAGTACCTAAAATAATAAATTATTAACCAAAGGTTCTTCCATTCCAAGCCCATAATGAAGCGGGCACATCCTCGAAAGAAATATAAATTTTATCTATTGGAATTCCAATTTTTTCATAAACAAAATTAGATATTTGCTTTGCCATCTCTGAAGGATTTAAAGAGCCTATCGACTTAATTTCTAAAAAACAACAAGGTCTTTCATCATCAAAATACATTTCTAAATTATCATCTAACTTAGCCATAACAAATCTTTTTGATTTATTTGTTAAAGACGCGACTAATATTGAAATTTCTTCAAGTAATTTCTTCTTATCCTCTATTTTTGCTGAAGTAGAAACATTAATATAAGGCATATTTATGCAGCTAAATTATCTTTTTGAAAATCATTTTGTAGATTAAAAGTTTTATTTTTTAAAACTTTTTTTTGATGAAAGATATGCCATATCGTATTGACTTATTCCGTTTTTATAGGGATTAAAAAGGGCATTTTTAGATCTACTTTTTTTGCTCCTTTTGAATTCAATCATTTTTACAAAATTATTAATTATTAATTTAACTTTTTTTTAATAGATGTCTAGCTTTTTTAAAAATCTTTAATTAATTAAATGCAAAATATATTTCTGAATCACAATATGAATAACTATTTATTAAATTTGAATTAGATCACTTAATAATCGTTTTGGAAGTTCTAAATAATTATCAAAGAAAAAAACTTGATGAGAGCAATGATGAAGAATTTTATTCTGACCCAAAATTTGTTTATCATTTAGATGCGAACTTCAGGCAATATCTATCAAATGTTTATAAAAAAGAAATTTCAGACAATTCAACTGTCCTAGATTTAATGTCCAGCTGGGATAGTTACTTACCTCAAGAGAAAAAAATATAAAAAAGTTATTGGGCATGGATTAAACAAACAAGAACTTGAGAAAAATAAAATTTTTGATACTTATTGGATACAAAATTTCAATTTAAATCAAGAAATTCCTTTAGGTAATGAAAGTGTTGATTTCTGTTTAATGGTCGCAGCTTGGCAATATTTACAATACCCAGAAAATTTATCTAGAGAAATCGTAAGAATTTTGAGTAATGATGGCAAGTTTATAATATCTTTTTCAAATAGAGCATTTTGGCATAAGGCTCCCAACATTTGGACTTCATCCACTGAAGAAGAGAGAATTAAATATGTAAGAAAAGTCTTAATATCAAACGGATTTAATGAGCCAAGAATAATTAAAAAGTTTAATGAACCAGTCCAAAATATCTTCAATTTTTTTAGTAAAGACCCATTTTATTGCTTGATTGCAAGTAAAAAGTAAATAATACCTTTACTGCATTTCAGATAAAGCTTTGAACAAAGATCTATAGCCATACTTTTAAATTTTTACTAATATTGGATAGATAATATTAAAAATATGGGCTCTAAAAGAGAAAAATATCCTGAAAAATGCCCTTGGGATCTAGGACCTAATCAACACTTAGCTAAAGAAGAAAACTGGACTTTAAGATTAGGTGAAGCAAACGTGTGTTTTAGCAAAAACAAATTAGACAATAATTATTTTCATGTAATTAGTAATGAAAATGAAGAACAAATTTTAGCCTTCAGAGCAAGACTTCTTTATCAAAAACTACTTGATAAAGGATTTAGATTGGTTGAATAAAAAACTTATTTCAATAAACTTAAATCCTCGAAAACAAACTTTTGTATTTCTTCTTCTTGATTTTGGTTTAAATATTTTATTGATCTCGAATTTAAAATCCAATAATCTTTTTTACCTATATTTATAAATTCATCTTGGTATTCAATTTTTTGAGAATTTGATTCTAGGGTTTTTGGATTAATTTGTTGACTAGTATATTTCTTACTAAGAAAACCAACTCCAGTATCAAAAAATTCCTCAACAAAAATCTCAATAATTGTTCCATGAATTTTTCTATAAACCATATTAATACAATCATCTTTAACCCTATACTTATCTCCTTCATTTCTCCCAGAAACATTCATTTCAATCCCATTTTCAGAACTTTTAAGTAAATTAAAATTATTTTCTGAATGAACTGAATTAAATTCTCTTTTTACCCTGTGAATACACACTTCAAACAATTGAGAAGCAATACCTTTCTTTATGTTTTCTTCATCTATATTTTTAATCTCAGGTTTAAAGTCTTCACCTAATAAGAACTCACCCTCATAAGAATTATCTTCAAATAAATAAGTACACTTGCCTTTATAGCCTTTGAAATCAGTATTCCATGTATATCTTTTTTCATAAGCATTTTTAAAAATATCTTTGCAACTCTGTTCTTTTAAATTTTTCATTATTTTTAAGATTTACAAGCAATCATACAAAAAGGCATCTCTAATTGGGATAGAAAGTTTTAATTTATTAAATTGACTATTTTTTTAGGTTTTTTGTCAAAAATTTAAGCCAAAGAGGGGATTTCACCTTTAAGCTGAGAAGCCCATGCCTCAAGACGCGAATCGGTCAAATCAGATTCACTATCCTCATCAAGAGGTAATCCACAAAAGCTTTCCCCTATAACACTTTTAGATTCATCAAATGTATAAGAAGATTTATCTACGTAACCGACCATTTCAGCGCCTGCTTTTGTGAAGTAGCTATGAAGTTCTTCCATTGCATCACAATAATTTTCAGTATAGGTAGAAGAATCTCCTAAACCAAAAATTGCTACTTTTTTTCCTGATAAATTTAGTTTGCCTATATCTTCTAATATTGAATCCCACGAAGTTCCAGATCTCTCCTCGTCCGCTCCAGTATTCCAAGTTGGCAGGCCACAAATAATACCTTCAAGATTTTCAAATTCTGAAAGATCATCAACATCTGATACATCTTTTGGTGATTCTGCTGAAGGAATAAAGTTGTGAAGACGATCTGCGACATCTTCAGTTTTTCCAGTTGTAGTTGCGTAATAAATTCCTACTGTCATAAATTTAAATTGTTTTCTTTAAAATAATAGAAACAAACAAACGAAAAATTTCTCCAAAAAAGACTTTTTCAAGTTAAATTTTATACTAATAAAGGTAAGAAAAAGCTTTTAAAAATAATCTACTCAAAAATCTTTAAGCATGAATAGTAAAACTTCTGATAACAATCTAAATAAAATCATTGATGAATACAAATTTAATGGGCAGAAAAAGTTTAAATTAATTATTTTATTTGGTTTATTAGGAGATTTTGATAGCTTTGAATATGCAATAAATTTGAAAAATTACATCAATAAGAATCAAGATAAAAATTTAGATATTTTTGCAATTGCTATTGGAAACCAAAATGGGAAAGAAAAATTCTGTAAATTTACTGGCTTTCGCAAAGAAAATTTAATAGTTGTTTCTGATAATCAAATTCATAAAAATCTAAAAGTCTCGAGAGGATTAGATATTGGTTTAGGAGGATGGATCAATATGCTTTTGATGTTATCAGGCATAAATTCTTTTAAAACGATTAAAGAAGTTATTAGAGGTTATACCGGCGACCGAAACGCAAAGCAAATCTATTCAGAATTTGACAAAATTGATGTTTTAAAATTTTTAAAATTTTCGGGTAATTCTTTTAAAAAGGTTTTCGGGGATGGTTATTTGAGACCATTTGAATTAGCAACATTTAGATTAAATAATATGAATGAAATAATTCAAAATTGGAGCGATTATATTCTTAATGAAAAATACCTTCCTCACAGAGGTGCTACTTTTCTATTAAATAATAAAAATCAAATTATTTATAAATTTTTTTCAAACGATATACTTGGATATTCATCAAACATGAGGGATCCCTTAGGATTTTTGAATGATTTAATTAAAGAATAGTTTTTAAATTATTTATATGAATGTAGATATATTTGGATATTTTGCAGCGATATTAACAACAGCAGCATTTCTACCTCAATTGATAAAAACTTTAAAAACAAAAAAGGCCGATGATGTTTCTTTGACAACATTAATAATGTTTATTATCGGTGTTTTGTCTTGGATTATTTACGGTTTTAAAATTTCTTCTACACCAATATTGATAGCAAATTCAATTACCCTGATCTTAAATTTATTGATATTAATCTCTAAAATATATTTTTCAAAAATCTTAAATAAGTAAAAATTTTTTAAAAGTAATAAACTTTAGATTTATTACTTAAATCTTGATTAAAATAGTACAAAGAATTTACTGATCTTGAAAACTTCAAAATGCTGGGTTTGGTTTAAAGGAAGCCTTAACAATGGCGGATATTGGAAAGAAGGTTTTACATGTACTTTTGATGAGAACCCAGGAGTTTTAATAGAAAGTCCTGCATACGTAACTTGTCGGGTTCCTACATGGAGAGTTTTGACTAAAGAACCAGAAAATTTATATAAATCTCCTCTAATTCCTGACAAGGCAATCTGGAAAATAATTTAAATTCTCAATTAATAATAAAAAACTTTTTGACTGCACTACGGCGAGTTAATATTGCTTTAATAAATATTGAATTAATACCATCTACTCTCTTTTTATAAATATTATCCCTTTTTTAATTTTTGGTTTTATTCTGGGGAAAAAGAATCCAAAGATTTCAAAATACATAGCAAGACCCCTAATAAGATTTGGCATTCCATTAAGCGTAATGGGTCTCCTTTTAAAGGAAGGTATAGATATAAACCTAATTAAAAGTGCATTTTTAGCATTCTCTGTAATTGGATTTTTAATAACTTTAATAAATATAATCCCAATATTTAAGAAGAGGCTTCCAAATTACACATTGCAGCTAGCAGGCCTAATAGGAAATACATCATTTCTTGGAATACCAATTGCGCTAGCTCTTCTGCCCTCAACAACTATAAATTTCACTATTGGATTTGATTTAGGAACAACACTTTTCGCTTGGATATTTGGACCTTTTTTTCTTCAAGAAAAATCCAACATCAATAACATCCCAAACATCAAAGGACTATTTAATGCATTGATAAATAGCCCTGCATCAAGAGGGATCATTGGTGTATTTCTCGCATATCTTTTTCAAATAGATAAAATTTTAGGCAATTATCTTTGGATTCCTGCAAGAATAGTTATTGCTTTGGCAATAATAATTGTGGGAACAAGACTTGGAATAATCACAAATCAAAATGAAAGGATTTTGGATCTAAATGAAGAAATTAAATTTTCAATTTTTTTTAAAGTTATTTATTCTTCCCTTTATTATTTTTTTAGTATGTAAATTCTTAAATTTTAACTTCTATCAATCATCTGCAGTAATTCTTCAGGCGGCAACACCAACAGCAATATCTACAATATTAATGGCAGAGGCTTATGGTGTGAAACAAAAAATAGCTTCAAAAATTCTTTTTACTACAACTTTAATTTCAATAATTACAATTCCTCTTTTAAAAATATTTATGAGTTCATTTATTTAAGTAACTTCAAAGAGAACTTTTATGAGCATGATTAATGAATATTGTAAAGATTTTATCCTGATAACTAAATAATGTCTTAAGATTTAGGTTATGAAGTCAGCAAACCCTGAAAATGAATATATTCCTTTAGATCTTAGGATTTCTGTGAGAAGGGATACTCTACGGCTTATCTCTGAAATGGCTCAAGATATGGGGATAAGTATTAATGAAGTTTTTAGTTTTTTAGCCGAAGATTCTGTCATCGATCTCGAATTAATGGAAGATTTAACTAACATCAATATCCCCAGCAAGTGCAGCCTTGATGATCTAAAAAAAGCTCTTCTTAAAAAACGCCTTTGTTAAAATTTTTTCAACTTTTCTATTTTTCCAGTCGGATTTGTAACCACTATTCACTAAAAATTTCGAATACTTATTTAAATCACTTTTTTGAATACGCCATAAATTATAAATCCCAAATTTGCCCAATTTTTGATGATTAATTTTTGACCATTGCTTTTGGCGGGAAGAGTATTCATCTATGACGACCAATAGAGATTTGTTTTCATAATCGGGTTGATCCTCATAATTTTCTCTCTTATCAGTATTAAGCCTATCTGACAGATTAATTAATCCTTCTTCAGTGCTTGGTTCATAAAAAACTATTTGCCTTGAATAAAAATGCAATGAAGGCTTTCTTATACCAATCATTGCTAAGGTTTCCCTCTCCTTGCGAATATCTGAAATTAATTTTGATATATTCCTCAAAGGTAATTGCCTAGAAGTATCTGCTAATTTTCTAATTGGCGACATCAAAAAGGATTGTCCAATTAAAAGTAAAATTTGTAGATAAAGAAGGATATTTCTGGATTTTAAAGAAAATAAAATTATTGCAAGCAGTGTAAATGAAGAGAAGAATAATTTAGTTTTAAAAATTATCCCAGAGCTTATTAATTCAGTTGCAAGCTTAGGCATTTCTGGATCATTTATTGAACTTAACCAAATATTTGAGAAAAAGAATGCTATTGAAACACCGAACAAAATTAGAATATTAAAAATCCATAAATAAATATATTTTTTACTTGAATTTTTTAAGTTTACAAAGCTATTGCTAATTAAGATTGCCGCTGCTGGAATTGCTGGCAGCCAATAGCTTGGTAGCTTCGTTGCAGAAAGGCTAAAGAAAATTAAAACTGATATTAACCAACATAGAGAATAGGTATAAAGGGTCTCAGTGACATTGCAACTTTGTTTTGAACTTTTCAAGAAATCCTTAAAGGCTTTGAATATCCCGTGATACAAAAAAGGAGTAAATGGTAATGAAGCCAATACCATTATGTAAAGAAAAAACCAGAATGGTTCGGCATGATTATTTACAACTGAGGTATATCTTTGAAAATTATGGTAACCAAAAAAATTGTCCCAAAAAGGCTTTCCCTCTTTTATGAGTTCCAATATGTACCATGGAACACTTATAAGTAATGTTATTAAAAAACCTTTCTTAGGATTTATCTTACAGAGCAATGTTTTCCAATCCTTCTGACTAAAAAAGAACGATGTAATAGTCAATAATGCTAGGACAAATGCAACAGGTCCTTTAGTTAAAATTGCGAATCCTAAAAATACCCAAGCTGAAATACATTGGTCATTATTTTCACTTGCCATTCTTCTCCAAAACAAAAGAAGGCTAATCCCCAAGGTTCCAGTCAAAAGAGCATCACTCACGGCAGTTCTACTCCAGATAATTATTAGTGGAGACAAAGCAAAGCCTAATGATGCAACTATTGGAGTGAGAAATTGCCTATCACTCTTTTGTGGCCAACAAAACAAAGTATCTGCAATCACCAACATTAAAAATAATGATCCCAAAGCTGAAGGCAGTCTTGCTGAGAGTGTCCCGTAACTATCCCAGATCTCGTTTTTCGGTAATGAGTAAAAAAAACCCATTAGCCAATATATTAGTGGAGGCTTATCAAAACGGAATATTCCATTAACCTTTGGAGTTATCCAATCACCAGATTCACTCATTGCCCTTGCCGCAGCGGCAAATAAAGGGGGCGTTTCATCCACCAGCCCTGTAGTACCTAAACCTAAAATAAATATAATAATCCCACAAACTAAAACTATCAGTATGGTTATAAGCCTTTTTTGTGAGTTAAGAATAATCATTTAATACTATTTATATTCATGCATTACCTTATTAAGCCAGTTCACAACCTTGTTAGCAAATATATCTGCGGAGGCATTTTTTTCTACCCATTCTCTACATTTCCGACGATTTATTTTATCAATAATCTCAACATAAGAAAGCATATTTTTTTTATCATCAGGATCAGCAAGATAACCTGTTTGGCCATGCTGAATAATTTCACTTGGCCCTCCCCTTTTATAAGCTACAACAGGCACCCCACAGGCTAATGCTTCAACAATAACGTTCCCATACGCCTCATTCCACTTCGGCGTATTTAGCAACCCTCTGCATTTGCCAAGTTCTTTTTGTAATTCATCGGTTGATAAAAACCCCATCCAATCTATAGCTCCTTGAGGGAATGATTTTTCTATCTTTGAGGCATACATCTCATCTTCTATAACTCCCCAAACTTTTAATTTTTCACCAAGTTGATCTGCTACATAAACTGCATCCTCCAAACCTTTCTCAGGAGCCACTCTTCCAACCCATGCTAAGGGTCCCTTAACTGAGTCTTGAAAAATATAATTATCTAAATTAAACCCATTCCCAATAATTGTTGGTTTTTTTTATGAATGGATAATCATTAGCTTGCATTTTCGAATGAAAAGCAAAATTATTTGGATATTTAGCATATACCCTAGAGATTAAATTACTAATTACTGAACTTTCAGAACCCATACTAATAATATGTGCAATGGGTATCTCTAAATTTAGAGTCATCCAGATAGGCAACCAATCATAGGACATGTTTAACAATACATCTGAATGTTTAGCGATATCTATTCCCTTTTCAAGCATTCCGGTTAAAAGAGAATTGTCTGGGATAATTACAGGAGAATTATAATTTTGATGCTGCCAGCTAATTTGATCTTCACCCTCCACAAAATGTAGTGTTGCTTTTACATTACTTTCAAGTAACTTAGAATTTTTTGGAGCTACAACATCAACAGAATGACCTAAAGAAATTAAACCTGAAACTAAAGAATTTAAAGTTAATTCAACTCCACCACCTTTACCACTCCCTAAGAACCCTATTGGAGTACTAATCAAAACTATTCGCATTATTGGACTTTTCTCAAAAAGAAACTAATTAAATAGTAGTATCAGAAAAATTTTTTTCCCATAAACTCTTTCTCTGGCAAACAAAAAATACTGAGATAAGAACAAATACCACTCCTATCCACTGCAGAATAGTGAGTCTTTCATCTAGCCAAACACCTCCACTTATAAGAGCAAATACAGGTGTTAAAAATGCAAGAGTGCTAAATCCAGTTATTTCTTTATTATTAGCAAAGTAGAAAAACAATCCATACGCTATTGCTCCTCCAAAAATACTTGCAAATGACATAAGTCCCCAATCAAATATTGACCAATCTGGAATTTTTGTGAAATTTGATTGTAAGCAGTGCTTAATAATTAAGGGCAAACTCCCTAAAACCATATGCCAACCTGTAACTGCTACTGGATCACTTTTAGTGCAGGTGAATCTAATTAAAATTGTTCCTAATGCCATAGCAAGAGAAGCTGCAAGCATCCAAAGTTCTCCAAAGTTAAAAGCGACATCATTTATAGACTTATCAGACATCAACCACCAATTTCCTAAAATTTCTTGTGGAACTCCTAAAAATACTATTCCTCCTAAGCCAAAAAGGAGACCTAACCATCCTATTGGATTAATTAAATTCCCAAAAATTGCCCTAGCTAAGATAGCTACCAAAAGCGGTTGAGAATCAATTAAGACAGAACCTAAACCTGCTCCAGTTTTTTCAATACCATAAGTTAAAAACAACTGAAAAAAAGTAGCATCTACAATCGTAAAAACAAAAAACCACTTCAAATCGCACTTATAAATTTTTAAATCTCTTTTAAACAAATATGTTGTTATTAGAACAAGAATCCCTGCAGGAAGTAATCTTAAAGAAGCCACAAACTCTGGCCCAGCACTAGATACTAAAGGAGTCATTGCCGCCATTGAAGTCCCCCAAAGTGCAAAAGGGAGTATCATTAAAAACCAATTTAGGATTGAATTCATTAGGTCTGCTGATAATCTTTTTAAAGTAGTTTTATGAATTTACCTTAAAAGAATGATTTGGCCTTTTAGACGAAAGTCAAAAAAAAGAATAGCTCGTATAGTAATTGATGAGCCTATTACAAGTTCAACAAGAGTTTCAGTCCTTAAAGCTCTTAAACAAATTGAGGATAGAGAATTTCCTGCTTTAATCGTGAGAATTGATTCTCCAGGGGGTACTGTTGGGGATAGCCAAGAAATATACTCTGCTATTAAAAGACTAAAAGATAAAGGATGTAAAGTCATCGCTAGTTTTGGGAACATCTCAGCATCAGGAGGAGTTTACATTGGTGTTGCATCTGACAAAATAGTTGCTAATCCAGGCACAATTACAGGATCTATTGGTGTGATTATAAGAGGAAATAATTTATCTGAATTATTAGATAAAATCGGCATTAAATTTGAGACTGTTAAAAGCGGTGTATTTAAAGACATACTTTCTCCAGATAAACCTTTAAGTGAGGAAGGTAGAGGTCTACTCCAAGGACTTATAGATGAAAGTTATAAACAATTTACTGAAGCTGTTGCTGATGGAAGGAATTTGCCTGTTGAAGAAGTAAGAAAATTTGCTGATGGAAGAATTTTCACTGGAACACAAGCACTCGAACTTGGTCTTGTTGATAAGGTTGGAGATGAATTTGTTGCAAGGGAGCTAGCTGCAGAAATGGTTAATATTGATCCAAAAATTCAGCCCCTAACATTCGGGAAAAAGAAGAAAAAAATACTTGGACTAATTCCTGGAAGTAGAATGATTGATAAAATTATCAATAATATCTTTTTTGAGTTTGACTCATCTAATAAAGTACTTTGGTTATACAAGCCATAAATGTATATGTATGAAAAAATGAAAGATGATTATAAAATTACATTTATTCGTGGAGCTACAACAGCATCTGGGAATTCTATTCAGGAAATAGAAGTTGCCGTAGTGGAATTAATTGATGAATTAATTTCACGAAACAATTTAATAAAAACAAACATACTTTCCATTACTTTCACAGCGACAAAAGATTTAAATGCATGTTTCCCCGCTTCAATTGCAAGGAAATTTAATGGACTTGATTCAGTTGCCTTTTTAGACTGCCAACAAATGTACGTTTCAAATGATGTTGATTTTTGTATAAGAATAATGGCTCAAGTTTTATTGCCACCAAATTATGCAATAAAGCACCCTTATTTAAGAGGAGCTGCAAAATTAAGAGCAGATAGATGTTAACCTTAGTGAAATTATTCTGCTCTAAATTTAGATAGCACTAACCCAACCTTTAAATTACATTTTTTTTCAATGTTAAAAATCACAAATAGAAATATTTTAAATCTTAAAATTTTAAGATTTTTTATTATCCCTACAATTTTAGTTCTAACTCCTTTTTTTAATAACATCCAAGATGCTAAAGCGGGTTTGGAATTCCAGTGGGATCAAGACGATAGTTTTTAGAAGATTAAAGTGGTTTCAAAAAGAAAATAGAAGGAAATTTAGAAATACAATTTATTTTTTCTTAAGGCCATCTGATAGAAGAACTGATCTCTTAAAAATTAATCTAGCAATTCCTAAGACCTTTAAATCCACTTTAAAAAACGAAAAAATTAGTTTTTGCAAAGTCAAAATAGGTGGTTTTGAGGGTAGAACTAAATGCTTAGAAGATATTCCAGCTGATTTAGAAATCAATACTGATGAATCAGGCTTACGGTCACTAGATATTTACCCTTACAGCCCAATACCCTCTAATAAAGAAAGTTATGCAATCGTCTTAAAAGTCTTTAATCCAAAAAAATCAGGTTTATATCAATTTCATTCATTTGGTCAACCTAAAGGGAAATCATTTTCAAGTTATTTAGGAAGCTGGACTATAGTGATCGATTAAGTGATAAATTAAATAAGGATATTTAAACAAATGACTAAAAGAACTTTTGGTGGGACTTCAAGAAAAAGAAAACGTGTATCTGGTTTTAGAGTAAGAATGCGTTCTCATACAGGTAGAAGAGTTATTAAAAGCAGAAGACAAAAAGGTAGAGAAAGGATAGCTGTATAAATTCAAATTTAAATGGCCTTACCAAAGGATATGCGTTTAAAAGGTCATAGGACTTTTAACTATATTCATAAAAATTCCAAAATATATCATGGGGAATTAATGACTTTTAAAGTTGCGAGATCAAATCCAGAAATACTCTTAACCCATAAATTCACAAATAACTCAAACAAATTTAGGGTTGCAATTGCTGTAAGCAAAAAAGTTTCAAAAAAAGCTGTCGAAAGGAATAAATTAAGAAGAATTCTGCAAGAGTGGTTATTATCAAACATTCAAAAAATTAATAACCACAAACCTTATTGGTTACTTGTTAACCTTAAATTTGGAGATTTCTGCAATGATAAAAATAGACTTTTGGAGGAATTTCAAAACTTAATGTTCAAATCTCGTCTAATCAAATGATTAACATGAATGAAGAAACCTTTTATGAAGGTGGTCCTGCTAAAAGTGATTTAATAATTAACCTTTTAGCAGGGATAACTATACTTGGTTTGCCATTTACCTTTGCCGCAATAGTTAGAGCATTGTGGTTAAGATATAAAATCACAAACAAAAGAATTACAATAGATGGTGGTTGGTTTGGTAAAAACAAAACACAGGTCTCATTAAGTAACATTGAAGAAATCAGATCTATACCAAGGGGATTTGGTTCATATGGTGATATGGTTCTTATCCTTAACGATGGATCAAAGGTTGAGATGAAATCATTACCTTTATTCCGAGAAAAGCAAAAATTTATTGAAGAAAATATAAATAAAAGATCACAAATCTCAAATCTTAACGAGGTAGAAGGTTTTGCTACTAAATCCTAAATAAATTAATTACAAAAATCTCTTTTTCCTGTAAAATAAAATGTCTAGTAAAATTACACTCTTTTTAATATCGTGATAGGGTTCATTTCTGAAAAACTACTTATCCCTATTCTAGATTTTTTCTACGGTTTAGTCCCTAGTTATGGTTTAGCGATTGTTGCATTAACAGTTGTTATTAGAATTGCACTTTTCCCTCTAAGCGCTGGTTCTATTAGAAGTGCAAGAAGAATGAAGATTGCCCAACCAGTAATGCAAAAAAGGCAAGCAGAAATAAAATCTAAGTTTTCAGGTGATCCAAAAAAACAGCAAGAAGAACTTGGAAAATTAATGAATGAGTTTGGCAGTCCCCTCGCAGGTTGCCTCCCCCCTGATTGTCCAAATGCCCGTGTTATTCGCATTGTTTGCAACCCTAAGGGGCTCTCCATTCGCTGATGTCCCTTACAACATAAATCTCAAGGTAGTCCCACAGGATCAAGTTGCAGCCATTGATCCAAAACCCTACAAATCCCCACGACACTCTATATTTATTACAGAAAAATCACATTTTCCTGTTGTAGCCACTATACCTAGTGGAACAAAATTGGGAACAGAAGAATCTATAAAAGTAAATTTACAAACAACAAATGGTAATAGCTATTCGGAAGTTTTATCTAAATACGATAATGGTTCAAAATTTCTTCCTACTTGGAAGGTATCAAAAGGATCCGAAAATCTTAAAGTTTCCCAAGACGGCGTAGTAACAGCAATTAAACCTGGCGATGCAACAATTGAGGCGAAAATCCCAGGTTTAGCTGCTAAGAGTGGTTTTTTATTTATTAAAGCTCTTGGTCAAGTTGGTTTTTATGTAGATGGGGCAATTAATTGGGATATTGCTGCATTAGTAGGTGCCTTTGGATTAACCCTACTTCTTTCTCAGGTTTTATCCAGTCAGGGGATGCCTGCAAATCCACAGCAATCAACAGCAAACAAAATTACCCCAGTTATGATAACTGGGATGTTTTTGTTTTTCCCACTACCAGCTGGAGTCTTGCTATACATGGTTGTTGCTAATATTTTCCAGGCATTTCAGACTTTTCTGCTAAATAAAGAAGCTCTTCCAGAGAATTTACAGAAAATTTTGGATCAACAATTATTGGCAAAAAATGAAGTGATAACTACTTCTGCTTCAACTATTTCAGAAAAAAAGATTACCTTTCGAACCTAACAGTAAAAAAATAGTCTTAATCTTAAATAATGAATTCTTGGTGTAGAAATTTAGAATTACTCATAAAATCAAGAACCTCACTAATATGGATCAGGAGTAAAGAAGAGGAAAGACTAGAAAAATTAGTTAATTTCTCTTGTGAAAGACTAAATATAAAAAGATTCCTTTCCTGGGATTGTGTTAGCGGTATAAAAGGATTAATGAATGAAGAAGGTAAATTTTCTAACAACCCGTTAGGAGTACTTAATTGGCTTAAAGAACAACGTTCTGAACTTTCAACAGTTTTATTAGTTAAAGATTTTCATAAATTTTATGATGATCCATCTATCAATAGAACTATTAAAGAACTATCTTCGGTGCTTAAAAAAACTAGTCATAATTTAATTATTAGTTCTCATTTATTTCCATCATCAGAAGAGTTGGATGAATTAATGGCAATTTTGAATTTACCCTTACCTGATCAAAAAGAATTAAAAAATCTAATAAAAAAAATTGCTATCAATACCAATTCAAATCTTGATGAACAAGACTTAAATGAACTTTCTATAGCTTCGAGTGGACTTACTGAAATAAAAGTCAAGCAAGTCACTGCTAAGGCTCTTGCCCAAAGAGGAAAAATAAGTAAAGAAGATATTAAAGATATTCTTGAAGAGAAAAAACAAGTAATCGCTAGAAGTGAGATTTTAGAATTTTTCGAAGCTAAATCAAGTCAAGATGATATTGGTGGTTTAAGTGTTTTAAAAGTGTGGCTTAATCAAAGATACAGAGCCTTTTCTAAAGAAGCTAGAGACTATGGATTACCTATTCCCAAGGGAGTCTTACTCGTTGGAGCTCAAGGGACAGGGAAATCACTAACTGCAAAATCAATTTCTAAGAGTTGGTCGATGCCTTTGCTTAGGTTAGATGTTGGAAGGCTATTTTCTAGTCTTGTTGGTTCAAGCGAAGCAAGAACAAGAGAAACAATATCGAGAGCTGAGGCCATGTCTCCTTGTATCCTGTGGATCGATGAAATTGACAAGGGCTTTGGGGGCGATGCCAGAAGTGATGGAGGGACAAGTCAAAGGGTTTTGGCAAGTTTGCTAACTTGGATGGCTGAAAAAGAATCCGCCGTATTTGTTATAGCTACTGCTAATGCGATAGATAAGCTTCCTGCTGAATTATTAAGAAAAGGTAGATTTGATGAGATATTTTTTCTTGATTTACCAAATTCTGAAGAAAGATTAAGTATTCTGGATTTGCACTTAAAAAAGAGAAGACCAAGTTACAGTTTTCCTCTTTCCACCATCATAGATAGAACAGATGGGTTCTCTGGGGCAGAACTTGAACAAGCAGTGATAGAGGCGATGCATATTTCATTCTCTGAAAATAGAGAACTTATGGAGAAAGATTTAATAAAAGCAGTTTCTGAATTAGTTCCCTTATCCAGAACCGCCAAGGAGCAAATTAATTTACTAAAAGAATGGTCATCTACAGGGAGGGCTAGATCTGCATCGTAGCTATAAATCTTTTATTTAAAAATAATACGTAAGTTAGGAATCATTAATTTAGTTAATTTTTAGTCAAAAATCCCTAATATTGAATTTAGAATAACTACTTTAATAAGATATAAAAAAAAAATAGTGTTAGATCAAAAATTAATAAGAGAAAATCCAACTTCAGTTGAAGAAAGTTTATCCTTAAGAGGAAAAGTTTTTAATATTTCCCAGATACAAGAATTAACTCTTCAAAAAAAGGAAATTGATATAGAAATATCAACTCTCCAATCTGAGAGTAAAAAGTTAAGTAAATTAATAGGTCAAGAAATCAGCAAATCTAAAAACTATGATTCTCCAGAAGTAAATAACTTAAAGAAAAAAGGAAATGAATACAGAACCAAAATTTCAGAATTTGAAGAGAGAAAAAGAACCTTAGATCAAAATATACATAATGAAATTTGCAATTTACCAAATTTACCTAGCAAAGATGCTCCTATTGGAAAAAATGAAAGTCATAATGTCCAAGTAAAAACTTGGGGAGATCCATTTGTAACAGAAAATCTTAAATCTCACTGGGAAATAGGCGAAAGTCTTAATCTTTTTGACTCTGTCAAATCAACAAAAATATCAAAAAGTCGTTTTATCACTCTTACAGGTGATGGTGCCAGATTAGAGAGGGCATTAATAAATTTTATGCTCGATATGCATACTAAAAATGGTTACTTGGAGTTAATGCCGCCAGCTTTAGTGAATTCAGAAAGTCTGAGGGGATCTGGACAATTACCTAAATTTTCAAATGAAAGTTTTAAGTGTTCCGATGACGATTTATGGCTTTCTCCAACAGCTGAAGTTCCACTAACTGCTTTTCATAGAAACGAGCTTATTGATCCCAAGCTGTTACCTATTAAATACGTTGCATATAGTCCATGTTTTAGGAGAGAAGCTGGAAGTTATGGAAGGGATACTAAAGGTTTAATAAGACTTCATCAATTTAATAAAGTTGAGCTTTATTGGTTTTGTGAGCCAAGTAAATCTTTAGAAGCTCATAAAAAGATTACTTCTGATGCAGAAAGCATTTTAAAAAAGCTCAACTTACCCTACAGATTAGTAGATATTTGTACTGGAGATTTAGGCTTTTCTTCTAGTAGAACTTTTGATCTTGAAGTTTGGCTACCCAGTAGTAAATGTTATAGAGAAATTTCAAGTTGCAGTAATTGCCTTGACTTTCAAGCACGTAGATCATCAATAAGATCAAAAATTGATAAAAAAAATACATATCTTCATACCCTTAATGGAAGTGGTCTTGCTATTGGAAGGACAATGGCAGCAATTCTTGAAAATGGCCAACAAACAGATGGTAGCGTTAAGATTCCAGATGCTCTGGTTCCATATTTTGGATCAAATTTTTTTAAAAACTGCTTAATATAAAAAAATGAATGTTTTAACCTCAATAACAGTACTTGGATTCCTCATATTTTTTCATGAGATGGGGCATTTTCTTGCGGCAATTTTACAAGGTATTTATGTTGATGGATTTTCAATCGGATTTGGGCCCTCAATTATTCAAAAAAAAATTTAAAGATATTACTTATTCATTCAGAGCCTTTCCTCTTGGAGGCTTTGTATCCTTCCCTGATGAAGAACTAAATAATATTGACCCTAAAGATCCAAATCTTTTAAAAAATAGGCCAATACTTCAAAGAGTTATTGTAATTTCCGCTGGAGTATTTGCCAACTTAATACTTGCTTACTCAATCTTGATTATAAATGTAACTACAGTTGGTATTCCATTTGATCCAGAACCAGGCATTTTAGTTTTGGCTACTCAACCTGAGAAGGCGGCCTCTCTCTCTGGTTTAAAACCAGGGGATAAAATATTAGAAATCGAAACCATAACTTTAGGAGTTGGAGATCGAGCTGTTTCCACTTTAGTAAAAAAAATCCAAAATTCATCAGACGAACCAATTTCAATAAAAATTGAAAGGGATGGGAGTTTCAAAGATTTGACTTTGGTACCAAAAAATATTGATGGGAAAGGAACAATAGGTGCTCAATTGCAACCGAATATAAGAAAAGAAACTAAAAAGACAACAAACGTTTTCGAACTTTTTAAATACACTAATAATGAATTTTCATCACTTTTGGTAAAAACAATTCAAGGTTATAAAGGTTTAATAACAAATTTCTCTTCAACAGCTCAACAATTAAGTGGGCCGGTAAAAATTGTTGAAATCGGGGCACAATTATCTCAACAAGGTGGAACAGGAATATTATTATTTGCGGCTTTAATTTCTATTAATTTAGCAGTACTTAATTCATTACCTTTACCATTGTTGGATGGTGGACAACTTGTTTTCACTATAATTGAAGGTTTCAGAGGGAAACCTGTTCCAGTCAAGGTACAAATGGTTGTTACTCAGTCCAGTTTTTTTCTTTTAGTTGGACTAAGCGTTCTGCTTATTATCAGAGATACTAGTCAACTATTAATCGTCCAAAGATTATTAAACCAATAAATAAATTTTTAAAAACTGTTCTCCAAGCTGTTAATATAATTATTAGTTTTAAATATTTTGATTAAATGGCAAAAAAAGTCCATGATTGCGAGAGAAGTTAAACGCAAAAAGCTTGTACAAAAATATGCCGCAAAAAGGAAATCATTATTAGATGAATTTAATGCCGCAAAAGATCCAATGGAAAGGTTAGAAATTCATAGAAAGATTCAAGGTCTGCCAAGGAATTCTGCACCGAATAGAGTAAGAAATAGGTGTTGGGCAACTGGTAAACCTAGAGGAGTATATAGAGATTTTGGTCTTTGCAGGAATCAGTTAAGGCAAAGAGCTCATAACGGTGAACTTCCTGGAGTAGTTAAATCAAGTTGGTAGTGGAATTTTTTAACTGAAGTAATATATTTCTCAAGAAAAAATAATACTTTTAGAAACTAAACTCATTTTTAGAACATTTTTAAAAATTTTTATAGCTTATCCAAATAATTTACTCAATATGTCCCTATTAAATGTAAGAATAGACTTTGTATAGATTTATAATTTAAAAGTGGAAGGACAAAATAAGTCGATCACGTTTGACGGACGAGAGATACGACTAACTACAGGACTTTATGCTCCTCAAGCAAGTGGATCAGTAATGATTGAGTGTGGTGATACCTCACTATTAGTTACAGCGACAAAAACTGCAAAAAAAGAACCATCAGACTTTCTACCTCTGATATGCGACTATGAAGAAAAACTTTATGCTGCAGGGAGAATTCCTGGGGGTTTTATGAGGAGAGAAGGTCGCCCACCAGAAAGAGCGACTTTAATTGCGAGATTAATTGATAGACCAATGAGGCCACTTTTCCCCACATGGATGAGGGATGAGATTCAAATAGTCGCATCATGCCTTTCTTTAGATGAAAGAGTTCCAGCAGATATTTTAGCTGTCACGGGTGCTTCAATAGCAACTTTAGTTGGAGAGATTCCATTCTATGGACCAATGGCTGCGGTAAGAGTTGGGCTTATAGGGGATGATTTCATCTTAAATCCTAGCTATAGAGAGATTGAGAAAGGAGATTTAGACATTGTTGTTGCAGGATCACAAGACGGTATCGTCATGATTGAAGCAGGTGCAAATCAATTATCTGAGCAAGATACAATCGAAGCTATAGATTTCGGATATGAGGCGGTTACTGAACTTATTAAATCGCAAGAAGATTTACTTCAAGATTTAGGCATAAAACAAATTAAGCCATCTGACCCTGAAGAAGATAAGACATTGCCCTCTTATTTAGAGAAAAATTGCACAAAACCTATTGAGTTAGTTTTAAAGAAATTTGACCTTTCAAAGGAAGAGAGAGATCTAGAACTCGAAAAAATTAAAACTGAAACTCAAAGCAAAATTGATTCACTTAAAGATGATAATCAAGTAAAAGTTCTAACTTCTGCAAATGAAAAATTAATACATTCCGACTTTAAAAAATTAACAAAAAAATTAATGAGGTCGCAAATCATAAACGATGGGAAAAGAGTTGATGGCAGAGAACTTGATGAAGTTAGAAAAATAACGGCCTCTGCTGGCATTCTTCCAAAAAGAGTTCATGGCTCTGCACTTTTCCAAAGAGGTCTGACTCAAGTCTTATCTACTACTACTCTTGGTACACCAAGCGATGCTCAAGAGATGGATGATTTAAATCCAAGTACTGAAAAAACATATTTGCATCACTACAACTTTCCGCCTTATTCAGTTGGTGAAACTAGGCCTATGAGAACTCCTGGCAGAAGAGAAATTGGCCATGGAGCACTAGCTGAAAGAGCAATAATACCCGTGCTGCCTGGGAAAGAAACATTTCCTTATGTTTTAAGAGTAGTAAGTGAAGTTTTAAGTTCTAACGGATCAACTTCAATGGGTTCAGTATGTGGAAGCACGCTTTCATTATTAGATGCAGGCGTTCCTCTAAAAGCACCTGTAAGTGGTACTGCTATGGGTTTAATCAAAGATGGTAAAGAAGTTCGAATTCTTACAGATATTCAAGGAATTGAAGACTTTCTTGGAGATATGGACTTTAAAGTCGCTGGTACTGATAAAGGAATTACAGCGTTACAAATGGATATGAAAATTACAGGTCTGCCTGTCTCTATTATTTCTGATGCAATTAAAAAAGCTCGACCTGCAAGATTACACATACTAGAAAAGATGCAAGCGGCAATAGATAAACCTCAAGAATCCCTTTCTCCACATGCTCCCAGACTTTTAAGCTTTAGAATTGACCCTGAGCTTATAGGAACAGTTATTGGACCTGGTGGTAGAACTATAAAAGGCATCACAGAAAGGACCAATACAAAAATAGATATAGAAGATGGAGGGATTGTAACTATTGCATCTCATGACGGAGCTGCTGCAGAAGAAGCTCAAAAGATAATAGAAGGATTAACCCGCAAGGTTCATGAAGGTGAAATCTTTTCCGGAGTTGTTACAAGAATAATTCCTATAGGTGCTTTCGTAGAAATATTACCTGGCAAAGAGGGGATGGTTCACATTTCACAGTTATCTGAAGCAAGGGTTGAAAGAGTCGAAGATGTAGTAAGACAAGGTGATGAAGTAACCGTGCGAGTTAGAGAGATAGATAGCAGGGGGAGAATTAATCTTACTTTAAGAGGTGTAGGACAAAATAATGGGATGTCTTACCCCGAACCAACGCCTACTCCAGTTGCACCTCTTAATTAAGAACTAAGTGGGATAAATTCTATTTTTCTGAATAATTTTCTTTATTTCAAGGCAAATACATTTGTGATTTTTCTTGTCATTTGTGGCAACTATAATACCTCCTTGCTCAAAATTAGTTTTCCCGTAAGACAATTCTTGATTATCTAAATTTGTAATTGCTCCACCAGCTGCTTTCAAAATTGAATCAGGGGCAGCAAAATCCCAATCTTTTGGTGAGCTTTTACCGGGCAAACTTAGACATATATAAATATCACTTTCTCCCTGAACTATAGATGCTATTTTGCATCCAATACTACCCATTATTTGTACTTTGCAAAAATTAATTTTCTGAATTAAATTTCTCAAAACTTGATTTCCATGATTTTTACTTGTTACTAAAGTCATTTCTTGAAGATTCTTATTATTTAATAGAGTCGGTTTACATTTTGTGCCATCTCTTTTTTCACACCAAGTTGTTTTTCCATCTGTAATCCACAATTGATTTTTATCTGGAATTAAAACAAAACCTATATATGGTTTTTGTTTAAAGTTCAATGCCAAATGCATTGCATAATTACCTGTGCCTTGGATGAAATCTTTTGTTCCATCAAGAGGATCAAGAACCCATAGCCAATCATTCTTAGTAACAAAGGTTTTTGAAGTTTTAAAATTTTCTTCGCTCAAAATATCCCAGTTAATATTTTTATATTTTTCATTTATTCTTTTGATAATAATTTCATTTACTTTTAAATCAGCTAAAGTAACAGGGTCATCTGCATTAGTATTTTTTAAAATATTTTGACTAACATTCGAATCATCTAACAATTTAGTGTAATAAAGCAAAATATCTGCTACTTCCCAGCTTAAAATTCTTATATCATCGATAAGATTATTAATATTTACACCAGAAGGTAATTTAATCATTAAATGAATAATAATTCCTTATTATCCCACAGAAAAGAAGAACCTGAAAATGGAGTTTTATATATAGTTGGAACGCCAATTGGTAATTTAAATGATATTTCCCAAAGAGCATTAAACATCCTCAAAAAGGTTTCTATAGTTGCTTGTGAAGATACAAGACAAACAAAAAAAATAATGAGCAAGTTTAATATTTCAAATAAACTTATAAGTTTTAATAAACATAATTCTGCAATAAAAATTCCAAAAATTGTAAAAGCCCTCAAAGAAGGAAAATCTATAGCAATTGTTAGTGATGCTGGAATGCCAGGGATCTGCGATCCAGGGGAAGATATTACTAAAAGTGTAAAATTAGAAGGTATTGATATAATTTGCGTTCCAGGAGCATGTGCTGCAATAACAGCTCTTGTTTCAAGTGGTCTGCCCTCCTCTAGTTTTGTATTTGAAGGTTTTCTTCCTAGAAAGCAGAGCGATAGAGAAAAAATTTTATTAAAGATAAGTAAAAATGAAAAAACCACTATAATTTATGAATCACCTAAGCGACTTTGTAAATTACTAAAGGAATTACTTGAATTCTGCGGAGGAGATCGAGAAATTATGGTAGCCAGAGAATTAACTAAGAAATTCGAAGAACATGTTGGGAATAATATTAATGAAGTTATAGAATTATTAAAAGATAAAGATATTATTGGTGAAATTACAATAGTGTTAAAAGGGATAAATAAGAAAAGAGATTTAAATCACGATAAATTAATTATAAAAAAAGATCTTAATGATTTAATAAATGCAGGATTAAGCTTATCAGCAGCTTCTAAATACCTAGCGAAGAAAAATGGATTTAAAAAAAGCGAAATTTATAATATGATCTAAAATTTAAAATATAAGACTAATTTAAATGAACTTACTAGTTAAAAAATTATTCTTGTCATCAATTTTCAACTTTTGTTTACTTTTAGTCCTATTTATTGGGATACAAAATAGTTCAAACAAACGCAAAGTAGATTTATTAATAGAGGAAACTATTGAACTCCCAATTAGTTTTATAGTTGGCTCAAGTTTTATATTAGGTTCTATTTTGGGAACCTTTTTAGTTTTCAACAATGAATAACTACAGCTCAAAGAGCTATTAGATTTTCAGGGCAGACAATTCTTGAAATCCCTCTCTCAATAAGAATAGGTGCTGCAATTCTAAATACATCAGTATTTGGGACTTTAAGTACCTTTTGCTCTTTATTACAAGATTTTTTTGCAAGATTTAAATCAAAGAATATTTCTAAAGTTTTTCTATTCAAATCATCATGAGGTAAAAATTCCCATTCTGGGAAATCTTTTAATAGTTTTATTTGTAACTCAATTTTCTTATCAACAATCATATAAACAACTTTAGGGAAATCTACTTTTGATAAGGGAACTGAACTAAGTTCTTTGCGAGATAAATTATCAATCGTATAATCTATTGGAGCAATTTCAAAAAAAGAATCACTCGGCGTAAAATTCGAAACATCTATATTTTCATTTAGAATGTTAAGTTCATTGCCATCATTATTAAATTCTTCAATATCAAATTTTGTTTTTTTTAAATCTTTTTTATGCTTTTTATAAATTTTAGATTTATTTTTTAAAGGTTTACTTTTATTTAATAACTCCATATATTCAAATTCTCCAAGAATTTTTTTTAGATTTCTAGTAATAGTTGAATTAGTAAAATTATACGTTCGTGACAAAACATCAATAGATACACCAGATTTAAAACTTTTCAATATCTCTTCTTTTTGTTTTTCAGTCAGTCTTTTGTTCAAAATTCACATTGCCTCATTCTCTAATTTTATGTAATTTATTCTGGAAAGAGAATAAAAAAAAAAGGATATTTACTAAATCATAAAAAGAATTTACTTTGATTGTTTAGGCCTATAGTGTCGGATATAATAAAAAGATGCTTCCTTAGCTCAGCTGGATAGAGCAACTGCCTTCTAAGCAGTGGGCCGCAGGTTCGAATCCTGCAGGAAGCGTAAATTTTAAAAAATTATTTTTAAAAAAATTTTGTTCAATTTATAATTCATATTTCAACTTTAAATAACGAAAAATATGTTTTTAGAAAATGTTTTTATAAATTTAAATAAAAAAAAATTAGATACCAAGATATTTTATATAGGATTATTTCTTCTTCCTTCTCTACCTTCAATATCATCTATTTTTCTTTTTATATCATTTATTTATTTAACCTTAAAAAAGGAATCATATTTAGAAGATAAGTATAATTATCCCCTAATTTTAAGCAGCATACTTATTCTAGTAAGTTGCATTTTAAATACAATTTCGCCAGCCAATTTTTATAAAGGTGAATACGAAATCGAACAACTCTGGATTGGAATATCCAATTGGCTGCCATATTTCTGGATTTTTTGGATATTTCAGAGTTATTCAAAAAATCCAAGCACAAGAAAAAAAATAATTATTATTTTTTTATTAGGCAGTATCCCAGTAATTATTTCAGGATTTTTACAATATTTTTTTAAATTTCATGGTCCTTTTGTTTTTTTAAATGGGTTTATAACTTGGTATTCCAGGGAGATTCACCCTGGGGATGGTATGACAGGATTATTTAACAATTCAAATTATTTAGGTATGTGGCTAAATATTATTTGGCCATTTTCAATTGTTTTTTTTAGAGATAGTTTAAAAACCTCAAGTAAAAGGACTATATCTTCACTACTTCTAGTTTCAATTTTTATAGGTACCCTATTAACCTTTTCTAGAAATTCTTGGTTAGGTATTGTACTATCGACTATTTTAATACTTGGCTTTAGAAGTCTAAAATGGCTAATACCTGTTTTAAGTTTATTAATAACTCCAGTTTTAATTGGTCTTGGAATCTTTCCAAACAATCCTTTATTAGATGTTACTAAGAAATTTATCCCTGGAATAATTTTTCATCAATTTGGTGGTTTAGGTTTTGAAAATTTCTCTTCATTTATAAGAGTTCAAATATGGAATTCCTCAATAAATTTAATTTCACAAAGACCATTAATTGGATGGGGATCATCATCTTTCCCACAATTATTCAGAAGCGATTTAGATGAAAAATTTTTTCACACACATAATTTACCTTTAGAAATAGCCTTAAGTTTTGGAATTCCAACAGCTTTTTTAATTATAATCCTAATAATTTTTATTCTTTATTATTCCAGAAAAAGGATCTTTAAATTTAAAAATTATGCTGACTATGACAAAGCATGGTGGGTTTCAGCTACTATTATTTTCTTTTGTCATATGTTTGATTTACAATTTTTTGATATAAGAATAGGATTGGTTTTTTGGATCTTACTAGGAGGTTTAAGAAATATCCTCAGAGAAAGTGTAAAAAATAAAGAGTTATAAAATCTACGAAAAATTTTAAAATTATATAAAAAAAAGTTAATTTAAAACTCTTTTAAAGTAACTTATTGTTTTATCCAAACCATCATTTATTCCTATTTTTGGCTCCCATTTTAGTTTAGCCTTTGCCTTATCAATGACAGGTTTCCTCTGCAAAGGATCATCTTGGGGTAATGGTTCAAATAATAACTCTAATTTTGGATCAATTTTCTGAATTATTAATTCTGCAAGATTCCTGATAGTAAATTCATCTGGATTTCCGAAATTTATGGGTCCATGCTGATCTGATTCCATCAATAGCATCATTCCTTTAATAAGATCATCAACCTAACAAAAAGATCTAGTTTGGGAACCATCTCCATAAATTGATAGTGACTTACCTTGAAGTGCTTGACAAATAAAGTTGCTAACTACTCTTCCATCATTTGGAACCATTCTTGGACCATATGTATTAAAAATTCTCATTACTTTTATATCTACATTATGCATTCTTTGATAGTCGAAACAAAGTGTTTCTGCTATCCTTTTCCCTTCATCGTAACAACTTCTAATCCCAATGCTATTTACACAACCTCTATATTCTTCTGGCTGAGGATGAACTTCTGGGTCTCCATATACTTCGCTTGTGCTAGCCAACAAAATCTTAGCTCCTGTTCTTTTTGCTAACCCAAGCATATTAATTGTTCCCAAGAAACTTGTTTTTGCTGTTTTTATTGGATTTAGCTGATAATGAATAGGAGAAGCAGGACAAGCCAAATGCCATATATTATCAACTTCTAAATTAATTGTATTAGTAACATCATGTCTAATTAATTCAAAATTTGGATTACTTATCCATTTAAAAATATTACTTTTTCTTCCTGTAAAGTAATTATCAAGACAAATAACATCTTCCCCACTCTCCATTAATTTATCAATTAAATGGGAACCTAGGAAGCCAGCGCCGCCAGTTACTAGATTTCTATTCTTTGTGGTTTTCAATTCTTTTTAATATTAATCCCTAATTTAAATAGATAAAGGTATTTTAAATTTTAAAATTCAAAATAAATATTTTTTATTAATTTTTAGAAGTTTAAAAAAAACTCTTAAGACATATTTTTTGCATTGGAGTAATATATATTTAATTAAAAAGGCTGAGTAATTTAAAATTCTGTGATTGAAAATTTCAATATAAAGAATATCTGTTGTATCGGTGCTGGTTATGTAGGTGGGCCAACAATGGCGGTAATTGCCAAACATTGCGATCATATACAAGTTAATGTGGTTGATATAAATAAGGAAAGAATATCTTTGTGGAATGATAAAGATCTTAATAAGTTACCAATTTATGAACCAGGTTTAAAAGAAATTATTAAAGAATGTAGAAATAGAAATCTTCATTTTTCAACAAATGTTGATGATGAAATTTCAAAAGCCGATATGATTTTTATCTCAGTCAATACCCCTACTAAAGAGAAAGGAATTGGAGCTGGTCAGGCTAGTGATTTAAAATGGGTGGAGGCATCTGCACGAAGAATTTCAGAGAATGCTAAAGGCACAACCATAGTTGTAGAAAAAAGTACTTTACCAGTAAAAACTGCTGAAACTATTAAAACAATACTTGAGTCCTCTAAAAAATATTCAAAAAATAATTTAAAAAAAGAGATTAATAATTTTTATGTTTTATCAAGTCCCGAATTCTTAGCTGAGGGATCTGCAATAAATGACCTTGAAAATCCTGATAGAGTATTAATTGGAGGAGATGATAATGATGCCATTATCGCATTAGAAAAGGTTTATTTAAATTGGGTTGATAAGAAGAAAATTCTTAGAACGAATTTATGGAGCTCAGAATTATCAAAATTAACCGCAAACGCCTTTTTAGCTCAAAGGATCAGTTCTATTAATTCAATCTCTTCTTTATGCGAAGAAACTGGTGCTGATATTGAAGAAGTCTCAAAGGCGATAGGAATGGATAAAAGGATAGGTTCTAAATTCTTAAATTCCGGACCAGGATTTGGAGGTAGTTGTTTTAAAAAAGACATCTTAAATTTAGTATATCTATGTAATTTTTATGGTTTAGAAGAAGTTGGTAGTTATTGGGAAAAGGTTTTAGAATTGAACAATTGGCAGCAAAAAAGAATTTCTAAAATAATTATTAGTAAATTATTCGGGAATTTGTTCAATAAGAGGTTAGCAATACTTGGTTTTGCATTTAAAGCCGATACAAATGATACGAGAGAATCACCTGCTATCTCTATTTGCAAAGATTTATTATTGGAAGGGGCTTTTTTATCAATATATGATCCAAAAGTTGAAATAAATCAAATCCAAAATGATCTTTTCAAAAATGGCGATGACAATTCAAGAGTTTGTGTTGCTTCCACAATCCAAGAATCTGTAGAGCATGCTGATGCAATAATAATCTTAACTGAGTGGGAAGAATTCAAAAAAATTAATTGGGATAAATTAGTACCTTTAATGAGAAAACCAGCATGGCTTTTCGATACTAGGGGAATAATCAACTTACAAAAGTTAATATCTTTGGGGATTAATGTTTGGACAGTTGGCAAAGCAAATTAAAGATTTATGCTAAAAATTTCATTTACTGATTTCTGGATTGATTTTAATGAGAAAAATAATTTAATCACCAATATTCTTAATGAACTTTTTAACTCAGAAATTTTATTCACTAAACCCAATAAAGCAGACGTTTGTTTTGTATCTATTTGTGGAAAAAAACATAAAAAAGTAATTGAAAAATATAACGAAAAATGTATTTTATTCTTAGGAGAAAATATTAGACCTAATAAATATAAAGTCCCCTTTTCATTAACATCTGACTTTAATAGCTATGGAGGGACTAATATGAGATTGCCTCTTTGGTACTTTGAGATTGATTGGTTCAGAACCAATATTGGAATAATTAAGGTTGATGAAATTGAGAAAAAATTAATAAATTATGGTCAATTAACAGCTGATGATATTGCAAATAGAAAAGACTGTATAACAATTTTTAATAATCCAGAAGGGTCAAGAATGGATATGCTTAAAGAACTTGAAAAAATAATGTACGTTGAAAAATATGGAACTTTATTTCATAATCCTTTAGGTCCAAAAACAAATAAAAGTTTTATTAATAAATTTTTCCCTGTATATTCAGACTACCAATCAAAGATAGAAAAGATGACTAATTTCAAATTTAATTTTTGTCCAGAAAACTCCCTATTCCCTGGTTACTATACAGAAAAATGTTTTCATGCAAAGATAGCAGGTTGTATTCCTATATATTTTGCTGACTATCATGTGCATAATGATTTTAGAAAAGAATCTTTTATTAATATGTATGATTATTTAGAATTTCAAGATCTATCAAAATATTTGTCGGAAGTAAAAAAAGATTATAGTCATTTAGCAAAATTAGCAAATGAACCATTACTAAAAAGTATTCCTAAACTAAATTCCATCAAAGATTTTCTTTTAAAATCAATCACTTCTATACGCAAATAATTACTCAGCTATTTTCTTATGTTTCAAACGCCGATATTACTAATTAGCTGGAAAAGACCACAAAAAACATTAAAGGTTTTAAATGAAATAAGAAAAATTTCTCCCACAAAAATATACCTTGCTTGCGACGGTCCTATAAAAAATGATCCAGTTAATAAAGAAAAAGTTTTGCAAACTAGAAAAATTCTTAATAACGAAATAGACTGGCATTGTGAAATAAACAGACTTTATAGCGATACTAACAATGGTTGCAAGATTGGGGTAAGCAAAGCAATAACTTGGTTTTTCAAAAATGAAGAAAAAGGTATAATTCTCGAGGACGACTGCATTCCCCACAAAGATTTTTTTAACTTTTGCTCCATTTTATTAGAAAAATATAAGAATGATTCACGAATATGGTGCATAAGTGCTCATAATAATCAAGGTGGAGAAAAACAAGGAAATGGCTCCTACTATTTCAGTAGATATAGTCATTGTTGGGGTTGGGCTAGTTGGAGAAGATGTTGGAAATTGTATGATCCCTACATAAAAAATTGGCCTGAAATAAAAAAGGGGAAAATTTTAAATAATATTTTCTATAAAAAGGAGATTATTAGATTTTGGGAAAGAATTTTTGATAATATCTACTATAAATCAAAACCAAATACATGGGACTACCAATGGAGTTATCTATGTTTTATAAATTCTGGTTTAACAATAATACCTAATATAAATTTAATACATAATATTGGTTTTGATTCAGAAGCTACCCATACAAAAAATGATTCATATTTTACAAAAAATAAAGAATTAGAATTAGAAGAAAGTGGAATTTTTCCCCTAATACATCCGCAACAAATAACAATATCAAAATCAGCTGATGAAAAAATCGAGTTTCTTACTTATTCAGGATACCCAAAATTTTCATTAAAAGGTTTTAAAAAAAATGCTAATAAATTAACTTCAAAGTTTAAATTTTTTTTAATAAATAGGAAAAAATTACTAAAAAAAAAAATTTAAATTATGAAAATCTATAATACCATTTACCCAAAATCAAAATGTTAATAAATTAATGAAGATTCTTCATATTTCTAGTTCTGATGGAGGCGGTGGGGCCGCAATAGCAGCGTTTAGAATTCATCAATCTTTAAATACTTCAAATATTGATAGCTCGATGTTTGTTGCAAAAAAAATTAGTGACCAACCAAAAGTATTTAGTTATAAAAATAATATTACAAAATTGTATGCATTAATAAAAACTGGCATTGGTGCAAAAGTAACTAAATTACAGCTAACTGAAAATAATGTACTTCACTCCATATCTTTTATTCCCAGCAGACTTGAAAAATTTATTAATAGAAGTTCTTTTGATCTTGTGCATTTACATTGGGTACAAGGAGAAATGCTCTCAATAGAATCAATTGGGAGAATAAATAAACCTTTAGTTTGGACTCTACATGATAATTGGGCTTTCTTAGGCAGTGAGCATTTGCCGCTAAATGAATCTGATATTAGATATAGAGAAGGTTATCTAAAGAGTAATAAACCAAAGGGGCATAAATTGTTTGATTTTGATCGCTGGTGCTGGGAAAGAAAAAAAAAGAACTGGGTTAAAGAGATTCCCATCGTTTGTCCTAGCGAATGGCTTGCAAATTGTGTAAAGCAATCAGCATTAATGAAATCATGGCCAGTTAATGTAATTCCTAATCCTTTAGATGTTGAAATATTTAAACCATTTGATATGAAAATAGCAAGAGAATTATTCAATCTCCCAAAGGACAAAAAAATTATTTTATTTGGCTCAATGGATGGCACTAATAATAAAAATAAAGGATGGGATTTGTTGTCAAAGGCATTAAAAATAGTTGCTCAAAAAATACCAGATGCAATATCAGTTATCTTTGGACAATCTGATAGTGATCATTCTTCAGAAATTAACATGCCTATAATTTATGTTGGGAAATTAAATGATCCTCAATCATTAGCAATGCTATATTCTGCGGCAGATATTACAATTGTGCCTTCAAGAATAGAATCATTTGGTCAAATCGCAAGCGAATCAATTAGTTGTGGTACGCCAGCAATTGCTTTCGATTGTACAGGACTTAAAGATGTAATAAAAAATGATGAAACTGGCTTTTTGGTAGAACCATACGACTATGTTAATTTAGGGAAATCTATAATAAAACTTCTAAAAAATGATTCAAAAATAAATCAATTCAAAGTAGCTTGTAGAAAAAGAGCATTAAAACTATGGTCCTATGAAGCTATTTCTAAAAAATATATTGATCTCTATTTAAAAATTTTAAATTAGTGAATTGAAATGCCTGATAAAAAAAAATTACTTCATAAGCTCTATATAATTACACCTTTCAAAGATAATAATCTGAAATTATTAAAAAAAACCATCAAAAGTTTATCTAATAAAAAAACAAATTTCAATATTTTACAACTTATTATTTATGATAAATCATGTTCAAAGATGATAAAGAAATATAAAACTGATTGCCCAATTAAACAAAACAAAACTTCTTACTTTAATAAATTTATTAAATCAAAATCTGCAGGTATATATTCCGCTATTAATGAAGCATTAAATCTGATTCCTATTAATTCGTATTATATAGTAATTGGAGCAGGAGACATTTTTATAAAGATAAGAAGCTCTATTGAATGCCCAGAAAATAATATAATATTTTTTCCATACAAGTTGTCTAATTCAATGGATAATAAATATATAAGGAAAATAAGAAGTATTTTTAGTGGTATGCCCTACTGCCACAATGCAATTGCATATTTAAATGATGGAAGTAAATACGAAAGTAATTACAAAATATCAGCAGACTATTATCACTTTCTAAAATACATAAAAAATTATAACTTAACTAAGCAAAACCTTTTACAAAGTTTCCAAGAAAGTATTTTTATTGAATTTGAATCTAAATATGGTTTAAGTTCAAAATCAAGAATTTCTAAGAACATTGAAAATATAAAAATTATTTACAAATTTTTTGGCGTCGCTGAAATCTTTTTATACTTTTGGCATACTCTTAAAAAAGTAAGCAATATATTTTGGAAAGCAAATTAGTAAGCTACATAATCCCAATCTGGGAAAAATCTTCTGTAGAGGAATTAGAATCTAGCATCAATTCTTTAATCCCTGAAGATCCTCTAATTCAAGAAATTCTTATAGTATTTGATGGATATGAATCATTTAATAAAGAAATTATTTTTCCAAAAAAGTTCTTCAAAAAGCTTAAATTTATCTATTGTGGAATTAATAATGGACCTGGAATTGCAAGAAATAAAGGGGTGCTATTCTCCAAAAGCGAATATATCCTTTTTCTAGACTGTGGAGATCAATCTGTGTCAAACAGAGCCAAGATACAAATTAAAAGTCTTAAAAAAGATGATGTTTCATTTGGTAATATCAGAGAAATATCTCCCTCAGGGAGAGAATCAATAAGAAAGGGATCATCTACATATTTAAGAGCAAAAAGAATAATCGGTTTTAGAAATCCATTTAATAACGTTACTATGGCAATAAAAAAGAAGTCATTTTTGGAGATAGGTGGATACGCCAATTTAAGAGTTGCTGAGGATTGGGTATTAATGGGTAAAATATTAAAGAAAGAACTTAAAATTTCTATTTCAGATGTAGAATTAGTAAAAGTTTTCACAGGTCAAGATTTCATAAGAAGAAGACATGGAAAAAGATATTTTGAAGAAATAAATAAATGTTTAGTAATTCTTCTTGAATTAAAATTAATTAATAAATTAACATACTGCATATCATTTTCAATTTTATTCATAACAAGAAGTTTTTTACCAAAAAAAATTCTTTTTTTAATTTATAGATTTTTAAGAAAATAACTAAATACTTTTTTCAAATGGAGTAGCGTATTTGTGATTTAAGAATATTCCAGAAATGATAGTAAAAAAAATAGTAATAAATATTATTGGGTAATTATTTATAATCACTGAAAAAGTAGTTAGCAAAGTAAAAAATATGTAAATTAATGAAATTTTTGAGTGACTCCATCCAGCGTCATATAGTCTTTGAAAAAGATGAGATTTATGCGCCTTAAAAATATTTTGATTTAATCTGTATCTTATTAATACAGTACTTGCAGCATCAAGAAATATTGGCGATGCTAACAATAAATATCTTATAGCTTCTTGTATATTGTTCTGTCCATAAACAAGCATTACAAAAATAGAACCTAAGTAAGTACTTCCTACATCGCCCATAAAAACTTTGGCGGGTTGCCAATTAAAAAATAAAAAAGCTAGTAAGGAGGCTGCCAAAACTATGAGAAAAGATTGCGAATAAATAGAAGCAAATAAAGTTATTATAAAAAAACAGCCTGCAACTAGCCCATCTACACCGTCCATGAAATTAACAAAGTTAATAATGGCTGTTCCAAAAAATAATAAAAAAGCAATATTTAAATAATCTGCAAACCCTACTATTTGATAATCTTGATAAATAGTATTATTAACTATTAAATAAACTGTTAAAAGTTGAGCTAAATACCTTATTGAAGCGGATAATTTTATACGATCATCAATTAAACCAACAACAGCAATAGGTAAACACAAAAACCATTGAAATTCTCCCTGAATTAAGGCTAATAATAATGTTGTAAAAACAAATGAAACCCCTCCTGATCCTGGCGTAATGGTGTTATGTGAACTTCTTTTATTTGGTTTATCAGGCGCAAGTACAAGAAGAAAAGGTATAGAAACCTTTAGAAAGAAATATGTAACTACGATACCAATAACAAACCCTTGCATCCTATTACAAAGTACATAAATATAGATTACTACAATTACTACAATTAATGAAAAATAAATACAGACGATAAAATAAAACTAATTTAATTCTTGAAAATATTTCCTTATTTAAAGATTATTTTTATATCAAATATTTCTAAGATTTTTTATATCAAACAAGAACAGCATTACATAAGGAATAAAACATATAAAATATCGCATATGAGACATCCCATATAAATTAGGTAAGATCAATATGAAGGGAATTAGTAAAAAATAATCCTTATATTTATTATTGAAAAATATCCACTTAAGCATTTTAAATAAACAATAGGCATGGAAAGATAAAAAAGAAATAGTACTAAAAATATTTAGTTGCCAAAAACTTGCTAGTTGTTTTGGCAAATTTATACAATAAATCGCTATAGATTCTCTAGCACTTAATAATAAAATCAAATGGATTATTGGAGTAAATAGGTATGCCAGAAAGATAGAAATTGGTTCAAAAAACCCTTTTTCCAAAAAGAAGTTTTTTATATTAGGTAAAGTGTAGCATCCAAAATTTTGAGTTAAAATATCTGCTCCATATCCAAATTGAATTAGGCTACAAAAAACTAACAATATTAGAATAAGAAATTTTTTTAATTCAATTTTTCTAAGAAATCCCGAGTTTTTATTAATTGATATTTGAAATAGTTGAGCCCAGGCTAATAATAGAATTTGAGACCTAAAAAATGAACTAATTGTTGTTGTAAATAAAGGCACTATATTAAATTTTTTAGAAGGCAAAAATCTTTGTAAAGCAAAAAAGGCTACTGGCAAAACTGCAAAAGTAGTTGAATCAAATTTCAACGAATAAAGAGACAAATATGGATGTAAACCCAAAAATATAGAATATAAAATTGCTAAATTACTTTTCAGTATTTTTCTAGAAATAAAAATCCAAGGTGAAAATATGATAATTGAAATTATGAAAGAAATAATTAAAGAACTATATGAATGAATATTACTAGAGTTATATCCTATAAATTTTATTAAATATGCATATAAAAAGTTAGGTGTAAATATCCCCGCGGAAACTTCTTTATAAAACTCTAAATCTTTAAAAGTAAAAAATCTAGGATCATATAAAGGGAGATATAAAAAAATAAGGGTACAGGAAATAAATCTAGCGAAAATGAATACCGATAATTGAAAAAGAAATGATTTCTTAAACTTAAAAATTTTATCAATCATTATTAATTGCTTCAAAAAAAACTGTTTTTACTTTTATTGCAGAAGCATAATCATAAAAGAAAAAGAGAGCTAGTGATATGATTGCCAAAACACCAGAACTTGTAAAAGCAGAGGAAGTCCCTGCAGTAACAAAAATATCTTTCTTAATTTCAGGTAAAATTTTATTAAAAAATAATATTAAGGATATAGATGAGCTAGAAGTAGTTATTAGAAGTAAAAGTGTGCCTAAATTAAATGATATTAAATATTTTCTAAATATTCTTCTAAAGGTAGTTTTTAGCCAAAAATAAAATAAAGGGAATACCATTGATAAAGCATTCATAGAAGAATTCCAATTAACTCCATAATAAGGAATCATATAGAACTCATTTAATCCTATTTCTAATTCACTACATTTAGCTAGCAAACTACTCTCGAATAGGTATCTTGGTTCAATATCAGATCTCTTACTATAAATCAAAAGCTTTGCAGTATTTGAATCCATTCCTAAAAAACCATTGGTAACATCAGATAAACCTCTATAGTTCAAAGCTGATCTAGCTATAGGATCTAGAAATAAGGTTCCAATTTTTCTTGAAAAGGGGACTTTATTGTTAGAAATTCTTATTTTATATCTTGTCCCTTTGGTTAGAAAAAGTTGAAATTTAGGTAATCTTTCTATAAATGGTATTAAATCAACAAGATATTTTGGAGGATGTTGGCCATCAGCATCTAATTTTATAAAAATATCAAATTTTTTTTCTAAAGCATATTTTATTCCTTTAATAGTAGATGCACCTACTCCTAAATTCTTTTTATTATGAATCAACTTAATAAAGGCACTTTCTTTAATATTTTTGCAACTTTCATCTGGACAAGCATCATTTATAACTATGATCTTATAAATGATTAATTTATCAAGTTCTTTTAAATAAGAAAGACAACTATTAACCACTAAATCAATACTATCACTTGCTTTATAACATGGAATAACAATTGCTACCTTTCTTTTGATTTCTAGTTTTTGAGGGTTAAATTCACTCATAAATTGATATCATGTTGTTTAGTTGGCATTAAAATTTTCTTTGTTAATTATAAAATCAAATTTGAAGATGTTTAATTATTTTAAATAATCTAATTTTAACATCCCCTAAAAAAGTAAATACAATTAATTAAAAATAAATTTATGCAAGATAAACCTAAAAAGTTAAAACTTATTCTATTAAGTGGTATTTGGAAACATCTATCTAAAAGAAGAAGGAAACAATTGATAATACTTCCTATTCTTATATCTATTGCAGGGGTATCTGAAATTTTTTCTATCGCATCTGTCATACCATTTTTAAATGCATTATCAGGCAATTCAGAAAATATAAATTTTCCCTTAATTGAAAATCTAAATAAATTATTTTCTGGTTTAGACTTAATAGATCCTTTTTTATTATTAATTACCACTTTTTTGGTTTTTATATCGTTGTCTGCGATATTAAGGCTTTTAACATTACTTTGCTCAAATTACTTTTCGGCAGCTATTGGGAGCGATTTCAGTATCAAAGCTTATCGTTTGTCCTTAATCCAACCTTATAGTGTTCATATAAAAAGGAATAGTAGCGAAATAATTTCATCAATTATTCAAAATTCAGAAAGAACAGTAACTATAATTGACTCTATATTGCAACTTTCTGTAGCAATTGTAATTGGAGTTGCTTTAATAGCAAGTTTATTTTTAATTAATTGGTCTTTATCTTTTTTAATAGTATTTCTCTTCACTTCTTTATATTTGATTCTTGGAAAAATATTAAAGAGAAGAATTAATAGAATAAGCAAAAAAAAAGCAAATCTTACAATATTGCAGACTAAAGCACTCCAAGAAGGGCTTGGTTCAATAAGAGATATAATTCTGGATAATAATCAAAATTTATATACAAAGATTTTTAGCAGCAGTGATAAACCTCTTCGTTTTATTAATGCAAAAAGTGCTTTCTTATCTTCATCGCCAAGATATATTTTTGAATTAATTACTATTTATATTATCGTTTTAATAACTTATATTTATAGTCAATACTTTGGAATTACAAATATAGTCCCTTTATTAGGATCAATAGTTCTTTGTTTGCAGAGATTACTTCCTATATTTCAAAGTGGTTATGCTGCTTGGGTAAGTATTTCTGTAAATACTGATTCAGCATTAAACCTTATAAGTCTCTTAAACCAATCTGATAATAAATACTTAAATAAAAATCAGTCAATAATTCTTGAGGATAAAATTAAACTGATAAACATATCTTTTTCTTACTCTCATTATTCAAAGAATTTATTTTCAAATTTTAATCTTGAAATAAAAAAAGGTGAAATTATTGGAATCATAGGTCCATCTGGTTCAGGGAAAAGTACTATAGCAGACATCATAATGGGCCTTATAAAGCCTACACATGGAAGAATTGAAATTGACGGTGTTGATTTACACAGTAATAATTTCTTCTCTAAAGAAGATTGGTTTAGAAATATATCTCATGTTCCTCAAGACATTTACTTATCTGACACAAATATTGCTGAAAATATCGCTTTTGGAATACCTCCAGAGAGAATAAATAAAAAGAAACTATTAAAAGCCATCCATTCTGCTAGTTTATCAAAATTGATAAAAGATCCTAATGAGGCCTTTAATACAAAAGTTGGAGAAAGAGGGATACAACTAAGTGGGGGTCAAAGACAAAGAATAGGGATTGCGAGAGCAATTTATAAGGGAGGAAATATACTAATATTAGATGAAGCAACAAGTGCACTTGATATCAAAACAGAAGGGGAAATAATAGAAACAATTGATAATTTATCTTCAGAGTTAACAATAATAATAATTACTCATAGACCAAGTACATTATTTAGTTGCAACAGGGTTATAGACTTATCTAAAATTTAAAAATGCTTTATTGGTACAAAAAAAAATATTTCTTTAAAGAATTATACAGATCAGAAAAAATAAGATTTTTATATTACGGTTTTTTTAACACCCTTATAACTAATTTGATACTTCAAATTCTTCTCTTTTTTTCCAAAGTTTATTTTGCTACACTAATTGCTCAAATTTTTAATTTACTTTTTGGCTTTTTCATCTATAAAAAAAAGGTTTTCAGAAAAAAATATATCTCAAAAAATAAAAAAGTTTTTTATATTATCACCGCATTTACTTCATGGAATTTAAATTGGATAATTATCAATTTTTTAACATTTGATTTATATGTTCCTAAAAATTTATCAGCTATTATTAGCTTGCCTTTAATAGCCGCATGGTCATACTTAATACAAAAATTAATTATTTTCAAATAATAATTTTATTGATTAAGAAATTTATTATCTAAATAATTATGAAAACTTATGTAATACACTACACCCCTTTATTTGATAGAAGAAGAAATATTGAAATTTTATTAAAAGAATTGAACTTGGAAGCAGAATTTATAACTAAATTTGACAAAGAAAAATTAGATCTCAAAGATAAAAAATTTTTACAATCCCCATATATATGGATTAAAGAGATTAAGGAGATTAAAGATGTTCTAATTAATAACATAATTTACAATAAAAATATTTCTATTAAAAGCAAAATTTACTGGTATTTAATAAAAAATTCAAAAAATCTATTTTTTCCGAAATCCTTTAAATTTAGAAAATTAAATCCTGCTGAAATAAGCCTATCCCTAAAACACTATATAGCTTTAAAAAAAATCGAATTATCCAATGAACCAGGATTAATAATAGAAGATGATGTTCTTCTAGATACTAATACTAAGGATCTATTAAATAAAGCATCAAAATTATGTTATGAAAATTTTGATTACATAGACCTTGGTGGTGGGTGCAATTTACCCTTATTTCATGCAGATAATCCCTATAAAAATGATAAAAGATTTACATGTCTTGATATCCCCAGGAGCAGGACAACAGCTGCTTATATTTTAAATCCAAAAACAGCAAAATTATTATCTAATGGCCTATTTCCAATCTCATTACCAATTGATTGGAAGTACCAAAACCTTTTCATTAAAAATAAACTAAAAGTTGCTTGGGCTGTCCCACCAGCATTTATTCATGGCTCAGAAAAATTATTTAAATCCTCAATTAGATAAATTATCCAATGTTAATTAGTATTAGTCTGAGTTATTAGATTATTATTTATATAAAGCAACATAATAAAATTATAAAATGACTAGGGATGATAATTCTTTTGAAAATAAAAAATGGTTTTTTATTTACCATTCCGTTAATCCTAATATCTGGTCAACACCAAAGGGGTTTTCAGCAGCGTTAAAAAAACTAGGCATTAAAGTTTTTGAATTTACATATGCTAATCCTCTTGATTTTAATTTTCCCTCAAATAAATATTTTATCGAAAACGAAATCAAAGTAATAATTTCCTTCTGCGCAGGCCATTGCAAAATACTAGAGGAAAATTTATCAAGAATTAAAAAAGAATTAAATATTTTTATAGTATGTGAATTAGGGGATGAACCTCAAACTTTAATTTTTAACTCAAAGAGAGCAGAGATTTCAGATTTATGCCTAACTCCAGACTATAGAAGTTCCCTATATTGGCAAAATCAAGGATATAAAGCAGTATGGTTTAATCATTGGGCAGACTCAACAATATATAAAAAAAATGAAAAAATGAAGAAACAAAAATTTGTTGGAACTAGTATGGGATTAAGAAAATATCATTTTTTACTTAAATTTTTATTAGGCAATTCATATATAAATCAAAGATGTAGTCCAGAAAAAAATGCAATTATTTACCAAAAAAGTAAAATCGTATTCCAGTATGCTAGATGGGATGAAATAACGAGGAGAATATTTGAGGCCGCGGCTTGCGAATGTTGTATAGTCACAAATAGGTTGCCTTCACATACACAAATAGAAACGATTTTTGCTCATAACGTCTCTGCTATATACTATGATAATTTTTTCAACTTAATTTTTAATTTAATAAGATTAAAAATTAAGCCGGAATTATATAAAAAGATTGCCTCTAATAGTTACAAAATTGTCAGTGAAAATCATACAGAAAAAGAAAGGGCAAAATATTTAATAAAATTAATTAATGAATCAAGGTAAATCTGAAAGAAATTATTTTATTTATCTTAATGAATGAAGCTAATTAATTTAGATAACTAATTCTACATTTTTTTTAAAAACCTTCTCTATTACTTTATTATAAAAAAAAAGGGTTTTATGGAATATAGGGTAGCTTTTTTTACTAAACATTTTTGCGAAAGAGGTACAGAAAAAACAACTTATGATTATGCAGATTTTAATGAAATAATTCTTGGTAATAAATCTTTTATAATTTGTTTTAATGAAAATATCATTAAAAAAAATAATTATATTGCAAGTAAAGATTTTATTAAGAAAAAATATTTTGAAAGATTTCAAGTTTTTGAAATAGAAAGTATTTTTGAAATAAAACAAATTTTAGAAATTAATAATATTACTCACTTTTACACCCAATCTCACGGATTTTATAAAGATATTTTTAAATTCAATAATTCTAAAATTTGGAACAATTGCAGAACTATTTATCATTGTGCTTTTGGGCCTATGGCCAGACAAGGATCTAGTGAAAGATGTGTAGTCGGGAGTTATTTGAATAAACGTTTTTTAAAAAACCTCCCAGTTCTCCCTCCTATAGTAAGAAAACATAAATTCTCAGAAAATCTAAGAGAAGAACTAAATATTCCAAAAGATTCAATTGTAATTGGTAGGCATGGCGGTAAAGATACTTTTGATATCAATTTTGTAAAACGAGTAATCAAAAACTATATCAATACAAAAAATAATATTTTTTTCCTATTTCTTAATACTGAACAATTTATTAATCATGAAAGAGTAATTTTTCTTGAAAATTTTACTGATGATAAAGTCTTAAAGTTTATAAGCACTTGTGATGCAATGATACATGCTAGATATCATGGAGAAACCTTTGGATTAGCAATAGCTGAATTCTCTGCCGCAAATAAACCAGTAATAACATTTAAAAAATCAAAAGACAAAGAGCACCTTAAAATCTTAAAAGATAAAGCAATACTTTATAGCAATGAAAATGAGTTAAATAAAATTTTTGAATTATTACCAGAAACAATTAATAAACAAAATTCATGGAATGCCTATAAAGATTACGAGCCTGCAAATGTAATGAAAATATTTAATAGTATTTGCCTAGAAGAAAGAAAAAAATCTTTATTTTATATATTGAATAATTTTATAAGAGATTTACCTTGGGAAATCAAAATTTATTTTGATAAATTACTAAATATTTTAAAGAGGCCCTTTTTAAGATTGATACCTTTCAAAATAAAATCTAAAATAAAATTATTTATAAATATTTTTAAAAAGTAGATAATTATCCCAAAAAAAAATTGATGAACTTCATAGACTATAATAGAAGTAGAATTTTTTTTTGGGCCTGAATTACATAAGCCTTAAAGATTATGGAAGAAGTCTTTCAAACGCGATTGATGAAATAGATCAATCTTTCGTAGATAATTTGGAAGATGAAATTTCAAAGAGAATTGGTGGTTCTTCTAATATATTTTTGGTAGGAAATGGAGGAAGTGCTGCTAATGCACATCATATTGTGGGTGACTATTCAAAGACATTTGCTGTATTGGGTAAATCTATTAATATTATTTCTCTTTCGGATAATTCATGCTACATAACTGCACTTTCAAACGATATTGATTACTCAGAAGTTTATGAAATTCTTATAAATACAAAAGTAAATAGTAAAGATTTACTTATATTTTTATCTGGTAGCGGCAATTCAATGAATTTGATTAAAGCTGCTAGAAGTGCGTTAAAAAAAAATATAAAAACAGCTGCAATTGTAGGTTATACAGGAGGGGCTTTAAAAAAATTAGTAGATATCCCAATACATGTCAAAATGAATGATATGGAGATTGCTGAAGATTCCCAAATGGCTATATTTCACTACATTAAACAAAATCTTCAAAAAAAATTAGACAAAAATAAAAATAACAATTCCAAATACAATAAGAGAGTTAATGAAGATTTGATAGCATGATTGTTATTTCAAGATGTCCATGTCGAATATCCTTAATTGGTGGTAGCTCTGACCTAGATTGGTTTGTAGAAAAGAAGGGTAAAGGCTTTTCAATAGGTTTTGCAGTCGCAAGTTATTCAAGAGTAATAATAGGGTATAGAGGAGAAAACTCTTCAAGGGGCTTATTAAACTATAGTTCAAGAGAAGAATATATATCTATTGATTCGATATCTCATCCAATTATAAGAAAATGCTTCCAGGTACTTTCTGTAAATCAACCAATTGAATTAGCTTCTTTTGGAGAATCTTTTCTTGGAGGGGGTTTAGCGAGTTCATCATCATTTATAGTTGCATTAGTAAAATCAATTAAAAAATTACATAACATAAATCTTGATATTCCAAATGAAAAAATAGCTGAATTAGCTTGTGAGATCGAACTTCAGGAAGCTAAAGATAAAATTGGGAGACAAGATCAATATATGTGTGCATTAGGAGGAATAAATTACCTGTCTTTCAAGAAAAACGGCATTGTAAAAAATAATTCTTATCCATTAGTTTCAAAGGCAATTTCTAAGTACGCAGAAAGTCTTTATATTATCAATTCATCTATCTCTCGTTCTGCATCTTTGCAACTCTCAATTATAAAAAATGATCCAGAATCCTTTAATTTAATAGAAAAGATCCTTTATATAGCTGAAGAATTCATATCTGAAGCAAAAAATTTGTCTGATATAGATTTAATAATAAATAAATTAGATATTGCAATAAGTAAATCTTGGGAAATAAAAAAAGATATGAAAGGTGTTATGAATACTCAATTATTACAAATACAAGATATCTTGTTTGAAGAAGGGTTTAAGGTAATAAAAATATTAGGGGCAGGAGGAGGAGGATATTTTCTTGCCAAATATCAAGGTAGTGATATAGATAAAAGCCTAAAAAAATTAGTCAAACAAAATATATTTATTAAACAAGTCCCTATTGATTATGAAGGTTGCAAAACATGGGTAATATAGACAATCAAATCAATCAAGCTGTAATTACTCTAGGTGGCACAGGATCGAGATTAAATGAAATAACAATGGGGGTGCCAAAACCACTTTTTAAAATTGATGGATTACATACTTTAGAACGCTCAATAAAAGTACTTTATGAGCAAGGTATAACAAAATTTATTTGGATTACAAATTATCAGCATGAATTTTTTTTGAAAGAAGCAAAACAACTTTTAAGTTGTTATCAAATTAAAATTTTCATCCATAAAGAAAAAGTAAAAAAAGGCGAAGCGGGCTCCCTTTTTGATTTAGTAGATAAACTTGATGAGGAATTCATTTTTTTAAATGGGGATATTATTTTCGATATTGACATAAAAAGACTTCACAAATTTCACAACTTAAACAAATCTCAAATTACTTTTGTAACTCATCTAACAAATCATCCCGAAGATTCAGATTGCATTATTGAAAGTCCCAATTTATCTATTAATAAATATAAATTTAAAAATGAGAAAAATGATGTAAAGGGATTTTACTTAGGTAATTCTGGTTTGTCAGTTTTATCAAAAAAAGCGATTAAAATTATTGATAAAAGTTTTATAAAAACAAACAAAGAATTATCCTTATTTAAGGATATTATAATAAACTGCCATAATCAAAAATTAAGAACTTTTAGCTACAACACTTCAGAATATCTGAAAGATATGGGGACTCCAAAAAGATTATTAAATGTTAAAAATGATATTAAAAAAGGTAAAGTAAAAAGTCTTTCATACTTAAAGAGACAAAAGGCTCTATTTCTTGATAGAGATAACACAATAATTAAGTGTAAAAATGGGGAATATATTTTAGATTTTGATCAAATAAATTTACTTACAAACAGAGTCAAAATAATTAGTAAGATAGCAAATAAGTTTGATTTAGTTATCCTAATAACTAATCAACCTCAAATTGCAATGGGAAAAGTATCCTGGGAAAAAGTAATAATGATAAATGGTGAAATTATACGTTTATGTCAGGATCATAATTTAAATATCGCGGCATTTTACCTTTGCCCTCATCATAATCATATGGGTTTCAAAGAAGAGATTAAAGAACTTAAGATTAATTGTTTTTGCAGAAAACCACTTCCTGGAATGTTCCTAAAAGCCTCATACGAGAGAAATATAGATTTAACAAAATCTCTCTTAATTGGCGACTCATGGAGGGATAAAGAAGCAGCAGAAAATTTAAAAATGAAATTTTTAAATGTAAATGAATTTGACTGATTTATAAAATTTCACCTAATAAAATGCTTTTCAAACCAACTTTAAAATATTAAATTGAAATTAAGACTATGTTTTTAAGAAGAATCATAAATAAATTATTGAGAATTGGAGGTATTTCTCTCCAGTTAGCTAGAAAAGAAGAATTAGAATTTTTTAGGGATTTAGATAATTGTTCTCTTTTATATAGTCAACTTAATAAGAAACAAAGAGAGTTAATTGCTCCTTTTCTGCCATTTTCCAAATCACAGCTAGCACAAGATTTATTTGCATTAGCGTTTAACTATTCAAAAGAACCAGGGTATTTTGTTGAATTTGGAGCTACCGATGGCTTAGATGGTAGTAACACTTGGCTATTAGAAAAAAAATTAGGATGGGATGGGATCTTAGTTGAACCAGCTAAAGTTTGGCATAAAAGTTTAAACTCTAATAGAAATTGCAATATTGAGACCAAGTGTATAGCTAAAAAGAGTGGTGAAATTTATGAATTTTTAGAAGTTTTTAACTCAAAAGAAAGCTCTCCTTCATTATCTACTTTAGAAAAATTTGCGGATAATAATGACTGGGCCAAAAATATTAGATATGATAACTCTAAAAAATATAAAGTTGAGACATTATCACTTCAAGATTTACTTGAAAAATACAAAGCACCTTATGAAATTCAATTTTTATCAATAGATACTGAAGGTAGTGAGCTTGATATTCTTGAGGGATATAACTTTAAAAATTATAAAATAAAATCAATTTGTATAGAACATAATAATGTAAAAAGTAAGAGAGATATGATTTTTAAACTTCTTAAAAAAAATGGCTATGAAAGAGTTCTTGAGAAAGTATCTAAATTTGATGATTGGTATTTACTCAAAGAAAATTAAATTTTATAAAACTATAAAATTTGTAAAAAGGTTTATAAGATTAAATTTTCAAAAGTATAGGATTATTAAACTTCTCCACTATAGTTTTTAAGAAAATAATTTAAATCTTCTGGTGTACCTATTCCCCACATTCCATCTTTTTCAATCTCTTTAATTGAAATTTTTTTACCGTCCTGAATAGCCTCATTAAATACAGGACATACATAAAATTCATTATTTGTTCTAATATCTTTTTTTATCATCTGTTCGGCATACTTTACATAATCAGAACCTTTTCTCCACCAGTAAATACCAACTGTTGCATTATTAGATATGGGCTTCTTCTCCGCTACTTCTGAAACATATCCTTCTTTATCTAATCTGGCATAACTCCATTTAGGGTGTGATGCTGGAAAGGTTAAAATACCTCCATCAGATGACCCGTTAGAGAAAGCATAAAGGATTTTACTAGAGTCCCATTCAACAAATTGATCAGAATTAGCCATAAGCAAAGGTTGATCATTATCAATAAATCTTTTAGCTAAAAGAGTGGTACAAGCAGCTCCCTCTGTAATCCCATCAACTTGGACAATATTACAATTTGGCGAAATTAAATTTAATAGATATTGAAGATTATATTTTTCATAATGCTCCTTTTGGACAATGAAAGTATAATTTGCTTTTATATTTAAATTATCCACTACAACCTGAATCATTGGTTTACCCTTAACCTCTATCAATGGTTTTGGAAAAGTATATCCTTGACTTTCAAATCTACTACCTCTTCCAGCCATGGGAATCAGAACATTCATAGTTCTATTTTCCCAAGAACTTTTTTTCTTTTTGATATTAAGTATTTTTTTAATATTATCTATTTTTGATTGATTTAGATCTGATCTATTTTGAACAGTTATCAAATTACATTTACTATCTAATGCCCCTTGAATTCCAACTACACTATCTTCAACGATAACTGTTTGATCAGGGAGTGCTCCTAAAGCAATCATGCATTTCCAATACATCTCTGGATATGGTTTGTTCCTTACAATATCTTCATTTGATATATAAATATCAACGAATTCAAGGATGCCTAATCTTAAAAGAATAATTTTTACTGTATTTCTTATGCTATTAGAAGCTACTGCTATCTTGTAATTCTCATCAGCTAATTGTTGAAAATAATTCATCAATTCATAATCTTTAGATATGGAATTTTTAAAGATATTTAAAGTATTTTCTTGTTTATCCTTCCAAATCTGATCAAATTTACTTGGAGATAAACCTTTAGTTTCAGATAGAAGTTTTAATTTTTCACTAGTCGGTAATCCATCATAATTTCTTATATGCTCTTCTTTGCTTATTTTATAATCATCTCCTAAAGCAAGATTTAAGGCTTCATAATGATATTCTTTACTGTCAATTAAAACACCATCGAGATCAAAAATTACAAGTTTTACCACTCAAATCTCCTAATAATATTTTAAAAAGTTAATTATAAAAATTTAATTTTAGCAATTAAATTATATACTAGATAGTAAGATTATTTATCAGCGTAAGAATTTAAATACTTAAAAGTTTATAAATGAAAATTATTGCCCATAGAGCTAATATTAATGGAAGTAATTCTTCCAATGAGAATCGCTTATCACAAATAAGAAAATGTATTGAATTAGGATATGATGTTGAGATAGACATTAGAGTAATAAAAAATAGTCTTTTTTTAGGACATGACTGTCCAGAAGAAAAAATAACAGAAAAAGAAATATTTGAATTAAAAGAAATATGCTGGATACACTGTAAAAATTTAGAGGCAATAAATTATTTTAAGCAATTTGGAGAATTGTATAATTATTTTTGGCATGAAAATGACAAATATACCCTTACCAGTAAAGGTTATATTTGGACTTATCCAGGAGAACTTTTAAGTGTAAATTCTATATGGGTAATGCCAGAGCAGACAACTTCAATAAATAAACTTTCCAATCTTAAAAATAAACAATTAGCTGGAATTTGCACGGATTATCCTAATTTAATAACTTAATATCTATCAAACCATGCATAAAAAGTTTCTTACCCAAATACTCTTAATTAGTTAGATGATATTTTGAGGATAATTTATGATTTTAAATTTTAGACTAAGATTAATAATTGCAAAAAAGATCTATAAGACTATCTGCAAAATTTATCAGACAATAACAACCATTTATGAAGATATATTCATCAAAATAAAACCTACTCAAGCAGATTTCCATAAAAAAGGGATTTTTAAATTATCACTTAATAAAGATATTCTTATAGAAAAAAAGGATACTCTTGAATTAACAAAAGTAAATGAATTCCTAAATATTAAAAACTTGAATATTAATCAAATAAATAATTTTATAACGCAAATTTTTACAAAAGATATAAGAAATAAAATTACTGAAATAACAGGCTTTAATTTTTCTATTGACTTTATAATTTTTTATGAGCGCAAATTCATACCTCCTAAACTTAGGGAAGTCTCAACTTTAAAGCAACCTTACTCATATAGATGGCACTTTGATAAGCCTAATAGCAGCAATATGCTTAAAATATTTATTCCATTAGATATAAATGATGATTCAGGTCCTCTAGAAGTGATAAACAAAATTGATAGCAAAAATATTAATAATTTTAGAAAAATATCTTCTTCAAAAAAAACTATAACATTTAAGGGTAAAGGGGATAGAGTTTATGGTTTTAATCCAACTATATGTTGTCATAGAGATGGGATACCAAAAAAAAATATTTACGCAAATCAGATAATGTTTCAACTTAACCCAAATAAAAAATGGGTTATTAATTCAAGGTTATGTAAAAAAGAATCTTTTATAAAAAAAATAGGTATTTGGACTACTGAACCTAAATTCCCACACCTATCATATTTATTCGATGAAAGGATAAGTTTTTGAAAATTTAGCTAATGAAGTATCGTTTTTTAAATTGATACTAAATTTTACCTTAATTAAGCAATTATAATCTTCGTATAAACTCTTAGAAAAGATAATTAATTAAAATTTGATTTTTCAAATAATCCAATGTATAACAATGAATTTCTAGAGAATTATCTTTAAATTTATCGATATCCAGCCAAATATATTTTGAATGCTGCTGACTAATTATTTCCTCTCTCGAGGTTTCTAGAGATTCATAAGGTAACAAATAAGCAAGAACTATATAATGAGTCCCAAATTCTTTATTATCTAGAAAATTATCATCATAAAAGTGCTCATAAGTACCTAGATATTGTTTTGAATTATTATGATTTTTTTTTATTGAAAGTCCCAATTCGTCCTTTAATATTCTTCTTAAGGCATTATTAATTAATTCAGACTTTAGAATTCTACCCCCAGGAACAAAAAAAAAGTTCTTAGCGGGAGAATTTATTCTTTTTCCTAGTAGTAGCTCTCTACCCTTTAAGATACAAATATCTATGGATACGAGTGGACTACATGATACTACTTTTGCAAATTCAAATTTAGACAAAAACATATTCAATCAAAGCCTAAAATATTTTACAATTTTTGAAAGACCTAAAATTAATAATAAAGGAATTAACTTACTAAGTATTGGCTAAGAATAAAAATCTTTAAAGTTAATTATATTTTATAATTTAAAATCATCCCTAGCTAGAATAAATATATGAATAATAATTTCAAGGAAAATAAAAAAATTATTTTTTGTTTTACTGGAGAACCAAGATCAATTATCAAAGGTATCAAATCAAGAAATAAAGTTTTTAATCAAAATAGCATCTATAATTTTGAAGTGGAAAGTAGATATATAATGTCTTTTTTGGATAGTAAATATAAATCAAATAATAGATCCAAAATCCTCCAAAGATTAGGTCTATTAAAATATGATAAAGACGTAACATCAATAAAATTCAACAGTCATAAATATAATAATATTTGGTTGAATTTGATTAGACAAAAATACGAAATTTTATGCGATCTTAAAAAAGAAAAAAACGATCTTAGCGAACAAATTATTTTACTAACTAGGACCGATTGGTTTTTTACAAATAGTATTATGATGCTAATCCAACGTTCAATTGAAAATAAAACTATAACAGTACCATTCGTATCAAACGAATTTTATAATTTTAAGGGACAAAAATATAAACCAATTTTCGATCAATTCATGACTATACCAGGAGATCTAATTAGTGAAGTTATTAAATCTTTAGAAATATCAATAGAAATAGCTTTAAAACAATCTAATCAAATTAATAATAAAAATTTAAAATTGGGAGGGAATGGAAAGCATAGATATGGAATAACTCCAGAAAAT